>NZ_JBAJNO010000009.1:2392500-2992500 GCF_036880985.1 Limibacter armeniacum | reverse complement strand
GCTGGTAAAAACAGTTAAGAAATGGCAACATCAGCACCAACATACAGACTGGATACTCAAACATGCAAGCCGTACACTACTCAAGCAAGGTCATAAAGACATCTTACCTCTATTTGGGCTAGTCTCTCCTGATGATATCTCTGTTGAACTTACAAACATCTCATCTCCAATTACAATTGGAAATGATGGGATATTCGCTTTTACAATCCAAAACAATGCTTCAAACGTGATGCTATTACGGATCGAATACGCCATTGACTATTTGAAAGCCAATGGAAAACATAACCGAAAGGTTTTTAAACTTTCTGAAATAACTATTGGTGCAAAACAGACATTAAAGTACAGTCGCAAACAATCCTTTGCCAATATGACAACCCGCAAGCACTACAAGGGTTTACACCGACTGTCAATTATCATTAATGGTATAGAAAAAGCTACAACAGACTTTGAACTGATGTAAAACAAAAAGGGATTCTCTGTCATATGAGAATCCCTTTTCCATTTATACTTCATAATGTCATTACAACTTCACAGCATCGACACCATCTGTTGAAAATACTTTCAACTCTCCATCTTCATCGTAAATCAACAAACCTTCCAACTCACTATGACTAGAAAGTATCTGCATGGCACTATCCTTACCCAATACCATAAAAGCAGTAGCATAAGCATCTGCTGTCATACAATCAGGAGCAAAAACAGATGCACTCAATAGTGAGTGCTGTACAGGATACCCTGTTCTTGGATCAAGTGTATGTGCATACTTCTTACCATCCTTAATATAGAAGTTGCGGTAATTTCCAGAAGTGGCCAAAGCTTTGTCTTTCAGTTTTACGATAGCTGAAGCTGCCTTACCTCCTTCTTCCTGATATTTAGGGTTATCTATTCCTATTGCCCATACATCACCTTTTTCATTCACTCCACGGCAAACGACTTCTCCTCCAATCTCAACCATATAATCCTTAATACCCTTTTTGTCCAGTAGTTGAGCCACGACATCAACACCATACCCCTTTGCCAAAGCACTGAAGTCTAACTGCACTCCTTTTTCAGTCTTTTTGACCTGGTGGTCGTCAAATTGAACTTTATCCATTCCTATATAACTCATCAGAGAGTCCACCTTTTCCTCATTCAGTTCCTGACGTTTTCCTGGACCAAACCCCCAAGCTTTTACTAAAGGCAAAACAGTTGGTTCGAATGCTCCATTTGTATTTTCGTATATCTCATAACTGGACTTGAGAATTGGATAAAAGAACTGCGATTCATAAACTAAGCTATCATTATCATTGAATCGAGAGATCTCAGAGTCCTTGATATAAGTTGACAGTGACTGGTTAAATACAACAAGCAAGCTATCAACTTCGTCCTTCAACATTCTTCCTTCGAGATCAATATACTTGATATGATAAATTGTTCCCATCGTTTGTCCTTCGATCAGAAAGTGGGTCGTTTTTTCAGGCTCACTATTCTGTCTGTATAACCAAACAGCCCCCATTAGGGCAAAAAGCACTACTGAGTATACAATATTCTTAGTTCTATTGTCCATCTGATTTTGTGTATTAAATCTGTTTGTTAGAAGCTATTCACATGATTTGTAAAGCAGTATACCCAAAGCCTTCCGCTTTACGGACGTAAAGATAACAGCTTTTCTTTCGTTCAAGACAGAATGCTGCTATCTGATAGTTATATTGAAAAAATTTCACTAAAATTATTAAAGATTGGGCCATGCTATGCCCTGCCATTGACTGAGACTACTAATCCTATTTTTTGCCGTGCAGAAGACACTTAGAACATTCCAGAAAAGGCTAACAAACCTTAGCAGCAAAAACCGATCACTGCTCTTACTCAAGTTGCTCAAGAAACAGCACATTGACCTGCTCGAACTTGACTTCTTGGAAAACACGTCTTCTTATGAGTTAATCGCACAAGTGTTGCGTACTACCAAGTCTGTACCTGTCTGTGCTGTAGCAGATAGCCGGGACCAGCACGCCAACCAAGTAAGTCATCAGCTCAAGGACATTCATCGTACAGAAAAATTCATCTATGAAGAAAGTGGCAGCAAGGACCTTTTTATAGGTTATCCGATGCTTGAAGGTAAACTCTTCAATGATATGCCCATACGCTGTCCGCTGCTCTTTATCCCTGTGACATTAGAAAGTCAAGGCAACAAATGGTTGCTACAGCGCAGACAAGACGTAGCGATCACTTTCAACAAAACTTTTCTGCTTGCCTATTCCTATTTCAATAACATTCCGCTTGACGAGAACTTTATCGATACTGACTTCTCACAATATCCATCCGATTTAATTCCATTTCTGACAGAACTTTACAAGGAAGTTGAAGAATCGGCACTTGAAATTCACTTCAATCAAGAAAATTTCGAAAGTAAACTGGTTCCGTTTTGGGATTACAAAAAAGCTGAGTTTGAAGAGAAGTTAGGGACAGGCCAACTCAAGCTTTTCCCCCAAGCTGTTCTTGGCATTTTCCCTCAGGCAGACTCATACTTGATTCCTGACTATGATCAATTATTGGAAAAAGAGCACCTGCAAGAGTTTGAAGACTTGGTGGGAATTGACTTAGAGCCTCAAACACAAGCAGAAGAAAAGCTATTCACACCATATCCGATAGATGCCTCTCAGGAAGATGTTGTCAAAAGACTAAAGAATGGACAGTCAATTGTAGTACAAGGCCCTCCAGGTAGTGGAAAGTCCCAACTGATTTGTAACCTGGTTGCCGACTACATTAGTAGAGGCAAGAATGTTTTGGTCGTTAGCCAAAAGAAAGCTGCCCTCAATGTAGTTTTCGATAGGCTTGAAGAAAAAGGGTTGGCTAAGTTTTCAGCCTTGGTACATGACCATAAACATGACAGAGCAAAAGTCTATGACAAAATCCTGAATCAGGTTGAGGCGATTGAGCAACACCAGCTAAAAAACAACAGTTTGGATGCCATATTCATGGAACGCTCCTTTACACAAAAGTGCAGGGAGATTGAAATGCTGACAGAGCAACTTGAGCAATTCCGCAACGGGCTTTTCTCTTTTGAAGAGTGTGGTAAGTCTGCCAAAGAGCTTTACCTGTCATGTTCAGCCCAAGCTCCATCGGTAAGCCTCGTTGAGTATTTCAAGCAATTCCATTTTGACGAATATGACCAGTTTGTCAATACACTCAAAGACTATGTTGCCTATTACCGATTTGATCGCAGCTCCTATATTTGGTCTGAACGAAAATCATTTGCCGGATATGGTATAGGTGAATTGAAAATACTGAAAGAGGTACTAGATGAGGTGCCGAAGTTCCGTGATGAAATGCTTCAAGGAATTAAAGATGTTCTTAACCTTGAAGTTGGGTTTAATGAATGTGAAAGACTACTTGATAAAGAGCGGGAGATCCTCCGTTTTATTGACTTACTCCAAGACGATGCAACATTTAAAGCTTTCCAGCAAAGCTTGGATTACCCTACCTCAGAAAGCAGGTTAAAACAGTACGGGAACAAGCTATTAAACACTTTTGGTGAATATGGATTAGAAAAGTCTGTTGACAGACATGAACTCCCTTATTGGCACCAGCAAGCTACAGAGGCTGCGGAAGTACAACTTAATTGGTTCAAACGCAGTCGTTGGAAGATGTTTGCAGAGCATCGAGAAGACCTTCAGGAGTTATTACTCAAAAACGGCCTGATGGAAGGACAGGAACACGTTTACGATATATTGGTTGCCAGATTGGACAACAGAATGAACTATGAGCACTATGCTTCAGAACTTGGAAACCTTCCTTGGGTACTGCCCCTCCCTAAAGACTTTGAAAAAGGCAGCATTGAAGCTTGGATTGAGCGTCACCTGAATGCGTTAGCAGCTAAAGATATTTTCGAAAAGCTTCACATTGGACTACAGTTTATCGATATCACGCATATCACATTTCCTCAACTGCATAAGATATTACTGTTTATCATTGAGAAAGGGCAGGTTATCAAGAATAACAGGACAAGGTGGATCAACTACCTTGATCCGAGAATGCTAAATAAACTACTCAGAAAAGACATCAATGCAGATCACCTGAAACAAACACTGCACGATGACTTTGAAGCATTGTGTGCTTTTGATAATATGAAAGACGCACTGTATGCTCATGAAAGTGGCATGATTGAAAAAGTACTGGAGTACAATCCAAAGGCAACTCCAGAAGAATCTGAAAAACTGTTCCACAATAGTATCCACCTAGCATGGCTGGAAAGTCAGGAAAACCGTTACCCTGTTCTGACCATGGTATCAAGTGGAGAAATAGAAAAACTGGAAAAGCAGCTTCAAAAAGCACTGACAGCCAAGGCTGAAATGTGTAAGGAAATTGTACTACTGCACGCCAGAGAACGTACCTACAAGTTTATTGAGTATAACAGACTTGGGAACATGGTCACTTACCGAGACCTTAAGCATCAGGTAAGTAAGAAGCGCCTTGTCTGGCCAATGCGAAAACTGATCAAGCACCATGTCAATGAGCTATTGGACTTGTTGCCTTGCTGGATTGCCTCTCCGGAATCCGTATCCACCCTTTTCCCACTTGAAAAGGTATTTGATTTGGTCATATTTGATGAAGCCTCTCAGTGTTTCGCTGAAAAAGGTATTCCTGCCATGTACCGTGGCAAGCAAGTAGCCATTTTGGGCGATGCCAAACAGCTTTCTCCTTACGACTTATATCAGAACCGATGGGAAGAAACGGAAGATGATGATGAGTACAACCCTGCCCTTGAGATGGTTTCTTTATTGGATTTGGGTGAACGGTTTTTACCACAAACTATGCTTAAAGGTCATTATAGAAGTCAGTCTTTGGACCTGATTGATTTCTCTAATCAGTATTTCTATAAAAACAGGCTTTACTTCCTTCCAGAATATGACAAGTTTGTACAAGGAGATAAAGGGATCTCGTTTGTACATGTCAGTAATGGCACATGGCAAAACAGCACTAATCTACCTGAAGCAGAGGAAGTAGTAAGAATTACCATTAAGCTATTACAGGAAGGATTACGAAATATTGGTATAATCACCTTCAACTATAAGCAACAAGAGCTTATACAAGAGTTACTTGAAGCACAACAAGTCCGTATCCCTGACAACCTATTTGTAAAGAATATTGAAAACGTGCAGGGTGATGAAAGAGATATCATTATTTTTTCTATCACCTATGCTCCAGATACAGCAGGAAGACTAAGGGCTAATTTTGGTTCACTGAATGCTATTGGTGGAGAAAACAGGTTGAATGTAGCGATTACCCGTGCAAGGAAAAAAGTATATGTTGTCAGTAGCCTAATGCCACAACAACTCAAAGTTGATGAAGCTAAAAATGATGGTCCAAGGTTACTGAAACGTTATTTGGAATACGCATTTGATGTATCAGCAGGAGAATACAAACCAACCATTGCTGCCGTAAGTCAAACACCTTTTGGACTTTACCTAAGAGATAAAATTGAGAAAGCGGATGGATACTTAGGTTCATTACAACGGGATTTACCTTTTGCTGACCTTTCTATCAAAACTGATAAACATGAAGGTTTGGTACTGACTGACGACGACCTTTACTTCCAAAGCATTTCGGTTAAGGAATCGCACGCCTACCTACATTTTGTATTGACTCAAAAAGGATGGCAAGCACAAAGGTTCTACAGTAGGGAATTCTGGAAAGACCCCGAAAAGCTTATTGGTATGGTAAAAGCATTTGAAAAAAGTGTCTGCCTGAATAATGAAAATGATAATCGTCAAAAAGCAGGAAGTCCTTCAGTACCTGAAGTTGAAACCAGAACAGAAAAAGGAGAAGTCTAGACTTCTCCTTTTTTTATGCTCAAAACTTCTTCACGTTTCCTGAGCCTTCAATATGGGTACTCACTGTTTCAGGAGTTCCTCTATAATAAACACTTCCACTTCCTGTAATATCAACATCCAAGTACCTTTCTACAGCTACTTTGATATTTCCAGACCCACTGATATCAGCCTGTACCTTTTCACAAAGGTAACTTTCAGCATCTATATTACCTGAACCAGAAAGTTCTAATGTTGCCTCAGTAGTTCTTCCTTCCAAGGCTACCTTCCCCGAACCACTTAACCGCACTTCTGTTTTTTCTGATTCCATTTCCGCCTCAATATTCCCCGAGCCAGAAAGTCGTATTACTATACGCTCCAGACCTTCAAAGGTATTTTCCGTTCTTATTGTTCCTGAGCCAAACAAAGAGATTTGCTTGAGAGTTTCCATACTTATATAAATTCTAAGTACGTCATGCTGCCTGACATTTCGTTCCTCATCAACTTCCAAGACATTGTCTTTGACATTCAGCTTCAAGTTATCTAAAATGTTATCCTGCCCTTCCAAAATGACATCCTGTACAGCTGATTGTACCAAATACACATCAGCCGAATTATAGAACTTAATACCTTCTATTTTGTCCGGAAGTTCCACTGAGCGTATTTTTATTTCTCCCTCACCAACAATACCACTGTTATCACAGGAAATTAGAAATAGGGCAAATAATACTGACACTAGAAATGATACTCGTTTCATAAAGAGGTTATTGACGTTAATAAATAGTTATACTATAACTAAGAATCCCCCAAACCAATTCCCCCTTATTCCCAAATAGAAAATCATAAAAAAAGCCGAAGCGGTAAACTTCGGCTATTTATAATTATGTCTGAATGTCTTCTAAATTACAGGATATAATGGCTCAAATCTCTATTTTTCACCAATCCTGACAGTCTTTCATGGACCATTTCTTTAGTTACAATGATATGTGCATTTGGTCCAATCACATCTGGCACATCAAACAACAGCTCATTCAGCAAGTGACTCATCACAGTATGCAGACGTCTGGCCCCAATGTTTTCGATTTCCGTATTGATTTGGAAAGCAATAGAAGCCAATTCCTCCAAAGCATCATCATTGAATGTCAATTCCACATCTTCTGACTTAAGCAGCTCTTCGTATTGTTTAGTCAATGCATTTTTAGGTGCTTTCAGAATTCTATTAAAATCTTCTTTCGTCAGGCTACTTAGCTCTACTCTAATCGGGAAACGACCTTGAAGCTCAGGAATAAGATCTGATGGCTTAGAAATATGAAATGCACCTGCTGCAACAAACAGAATATGATCTGTATGAACGATACCATATTTAGTATTGACAGCACTTCCTTCTACAATTGGAAGTAAGTCACGTTGCACTCCTTCACGGCTCACATCAGGACCTTGCTTGGCACTTGAACCTGCTACTTTATCAATCTCATCAATAAAGACAATACCCGTATTTTCTGCCTTGAACAAAGCTTCTTCCTTCACTTCATCCATGTCAATCAACTTGGCACTTTCCTCTTCCAACAAGATTTTACGTGCCTCACCGATGCTCACCTTACGCTTCTTGGTTTTCTTTGGAAGCATTCCACTGATCATCTCTTGAATATTCATCATAGAGACCTCATCCATGGCACCACCTATTACGCCAATACCTGAATTATTGTTCTCTACTGTAATATCTATCTTACGGTCTTCTAACTCACCATTTCTCAGTTTTTCACGGAAACGTTCACGCGTTTTCTCATTCAACTCATGGTCTGGGGATAGAAACTCGCCTTCTTTTACGGTATTAGCACCTTTCAATGGTGGAATCAAGGCATCTAAAATGATGTCTTCCACAATCTGCTCAGCACGTTCCTCTACCTGCTTCTGCTTTTGCTCTTTTACCATGCCAACAGCCTGCTCAACCAAGTCACGGATCATGCTTTCCACATCACGGCCAACATAACCGACTTCTGTAAACTTGGATGCCTCTACTTTTACAAAAGGGGCATTGGCAATTTTGGCCAACCTTCTTGCGATCTCTGTTTTACCAACACCAGTAGAACCGATCATCAGGATGTTATTCGGCATGATTTCCTTTTTCATTTCCGACTTTACATTCATCCTTCTCCAACGGTTTCTCAAAGCGATGGCTACATTTTTCTTGGCATCGTCCTGACCAACTATATATTTATCAAGTTCTTTTACAATTTCTCTTGGGGTCAGATAATTCGCGTTTTCTAGCATTGGCTTAAATATTTTGATTGTGTTTGGGGACCTCTTCTGTTTTAGTGCAGTTGTGCTTTTTATCAGGCTCTATTAAAACCTCAAAAGACATTGCCTCCCTATAATTTAATCAATCACTTTCTTTTTTCTAGTAAACAGGGAACGAGTATCAGCAATCAAAGAAAAACTATTCACACCTCCTGCTACGTGGTGCCATGCTCTTGTATAGGAAAATCTGAATTTCCTGACATTCAGCATTGCTCCCATCGAAGCTCCGGCAAGTCCTCCTTGACCCTCCAATACCATCTCCCTTCTCCGCAGAAAATTGTATCCAAAACGGAGGTTCACGACCTTACCCAATACAAACTCTCCTCCAAGTACAAAATGGCGTGACAATTTGTCAGCAAAACTCACATCTTCATTAATTTCATTACCAAATGCGTCGATCTGACCGTCCTGAGATGGGTCATCATAAGCAATATCAAACTCGTGCAAGTGGTGATAAGTGACAGAAAGGCGCACAGGCATCTGCTCAGGTTTAAACGAAATACCAATTTGTGAGTCAAAAGGCATCCGGAATTGTTGTGTAGAAGAAAACTCACTAAAAGGGAATCCTATATTCTTAAACACCATCCCAATAACCAAATCTTTATCGGGGTGAATAAAAGCACCTCCCATATCCATAAATAGTCCTGTTGACTGGTAGTCTCCAATGCCGGAATAAGCAAACTTTAAGTTCGTCCCCAACGAGAATGGTCCTACTTTATGTGCATTGGATACTATAAAAGCAAAATCCTTCACTTGAAAGGTTCCCAAAGAAGCTCCTGTTTCATCATAAGCATCCATACTTCCATAACCAATATACTGCATACCTGCTCGCCAAAAGCCCGATTTCCCTGCTTGCTGTCCATATGAAAGGGATGTCTGACCGATGTCAGCATAGTAACTGTAATAGTTGAGCGCCACCTGCCTATCCATGTCTTCATTTTGTAAGGCGGGGTTTGCCCAAAACATATCCATATCCACCCCTGCAGAGGTCACATTCACACCTCCCAATGCCAACTGGCGGCTCGTTGATGGTAAGTTCAAAAAATCGAAGGTACCTACACCTCCTATCTGAGCATAACCCTTAAGGTTACCTAACAAACAGATCAGTATTGTAAGTACACCAAAGCGCATTCCCAACATATCAGTTAAGTCTCTTTTCATACCGTTCAGCATTTTCAGGTATGAAATCGTATTTGTATAAGTTGATTAATGTGATCAGTTATTATTTGCTTCTGACTTATAATACAATGTAGAGCAATTCTCCTTTACCAAGTATTTATCCATTGCCTTGTTCACATCCTCGGCCGTTACTTTTCGGACCAATACTTCTTCTTCATTAACAAGGTTGGGGTTTCCCATGATGGCTCCATAAGCTAATGCTACAGCGCGTGGTAACAACTCACTTTTTCCTGCAGCAATACCAAACTCCACTTGGTTTTTCACCTTTTCCAATTCACTTTCTGTGACTCTTTTTACCTTTACCTCTTCAATCAGTTCCTCAATAGCGAGGTTTGCCTCATCCAAAGTTACTCCCTGCTGTAGTCTACCCGCAATGCAAAACAAGCCTGGATCCAAAGATCCTGTGATATAAGCATTCAGTGAACTAAAAAGACGCTTTTCTCTTACCAGTTTCTGATACAATGGTGATGATTTTCCTCTACCCATTACATCACTCAATAAGTCCGTTGCATAGTAATCGCCTTCACCACGTGCTCCCATGTGCCACACTTTATACAGTGCATCTACCGGTACATTTTCTGTCACTTCAGTAAACCTTGCCTCTGTCTGTGGTGATTCCTTTGGGATATCTCTCTCAGGCACTTTTCCAGCAGGGATAGGCCCAAACCACTTTTCAGTAAGTTCCTTGACCTGATCCAAAGTTACGTTACCAGCCACAACCAAAACTGCGTTGTTTGGACGATAATGCGTAAAAAAGAAGTCCTTTACATCTTCCATAGTCGCATCTTCAATATGACTTACTTCTTTTCCTATTGTAGGCCACTTATATGAATGTTCCTTATAGGACATCTCTCTTAACTTATGCCAAGCGACACCATAAGGCTGATTCAGATAACGCTGCTTGAACTCCTCAATTACGACCTTTCTTTGTACCTCCAATACATTTGGATCAAAAGATAGGCTCAACATTCTGTCAGACTCTAGCCAAAAAGCGGTTTCAATGTTTTGGGCAGGTAATGTCACATAATAGTTGGTAACATCAGGGGAAGTATAAGCATTATTGGAGCCTCCTACACGCTGTAATGGCTCATCATAAGATGGCACATTGACAGATCCTCCAAACATCAAGTGCTCAAAAAGGTGGGCAAAGCCCGTTTTATGCTCCTCCTCATCACGTGACCCGACATTATACATAATATTCAGAACTGCAGAAGGAAATGTATGGTCTTCATGAACAACCACTTTTAGTCCGTTGTCCAAGGTAAAACTTTCAAATTGGATCATTAGTTTTGCACAGTTTTGTAAGGTGAATTGCATCTTTCACCATTGATTTTGGCATTCCCCATTTTGGGTAATCCTTAAATATAGAATAAGTTTTAAGATAAAAATAAGCATAAGAACAGCAAAAGCATGATAAAAGCAGCGATTGACCTCGGTACCAATACTTTTCAGCTGTTGATCGGGAAGGTAACTAACGGTAAGATCTCCCCTTTATACCAAGAAGATATCTTTGTCAGGCTTGGCAAGGGAGGCATCAGTCATGGTCAAATCACAGAGGATGCGATCCAAAGAGCTATTGATGCATTGTCTCATTTTAGAGATAAAATCGAAGAGTTTAATGCTCAGAAAACTTATGCCATTGCTACAAGTGCGCTTAGAAGTGCTGCCAACAAGGATGAAGTTGTTTCTAGAATAACAAATGCTACAGGTATTACCCCACAAATCATCTCAGGAGAAGAAGAAGCTTCACTCATTTATGAGGGAGTCAAAACCGACATCGAAATTGGCGATGAGAATGTCCTGATCATGGATATTGGAGGTGGAAGCATTGAATTTCTGCTTTGCAATGATCAGGCAATCTGCTGGAAAAGAAGCTTTGAAATTGGCGCTCAACGACTGTATGACCTCTTTGTCACTGAAGACCCCATTTCAGAAAAGAGCATCAGTAAGCTTAATGATTATCTTTCCGAGGTACTACAACCACTTGCTGAAGCTGTTTCCTTATACCAACCAAAAGTATTGGTTGGCTCAGCGGGCACTTTTGACTCCCTTAAGATGATTAACGAGTTACAGTTTTCTCATACTCCTAAAGGATACTATCAAATTAGTCTCCCTGAATATGAAAAAATCCACCGATTATTCATCAATCAACCACGGGAACAAAGATTGCTTATTCCGGGACTGATTGACAAACGGGTGGATATGATTGTACCGGCGTCATGTGCACTCCAATATGTATTGAGCAGCACTACCGTCGAAACTATTAAAATCTCTACAGGCTCTCTTAAAGAGGGAATTATGGCTGTAAAAGGTTAGATTCTCATCTTCACCCAAACAGGGTAATGATCTGAAGGAGGATGGTTACCCTGTTCAGCTGTAATTACTTTTTTATCAATCACCTCAGAGCCTGTACTCATCATAATGTAATCAATGCGCTTTCCGGGAAACTCATCTTTTGGCTCCCAACCATGATAAGTAACACTTGTGCTGTCTTTTCCATAAGCGTCCATAAAGCTTATATAACCATTATGAGTCAAATAATTGATAGACTCATCGCCACTCTCCGCATTAAAGTCTCCCATCAAGATTACAGGTCTATGACCTTTTTCCATAATGGCCCTTACAATCTGCCTTGCGCTCTGATCTCTTGCTTTCTTTGACTGATGATCAAAATGTGTATTGTAAACATATACCATCTTGGTTGAACCGATCATCTGAAATGCTCCCCAAGTGTAAATTCTAGGATAAAAGTTACCATAGGTTTTGGAGCCTGCTGAATCAGGCGTATCTGACAGCCATCTGGTTCCACTGTTAATTAGCTTCCATTTACGCTTATCATAAAAGATTGGTGTCGCTTCGCCTTCGGTAGGCTTTGCTTCTCGTGTTCTAAAAACACAGTCATAACTCATATGCAGCTGCATATCCAGATAGGCTATCTGTGTTGGTTCAGCTTCCTGCAAACCAATAAAATCTGCTTTAGATTGCTTCAGAATCTCAGCAACTTCCTCTCGTCTGCTTTCCCAATGGTTCAGACCAGGAATGGTATCATGGTATCGAATATTAAAGGTCAATGTATTGACCTCCCTTAAATTCCGCTCCTGCACCGTATTGGTACAGCCGAATAAAAAAATCAAAAAAATGGTGGCAAATGTATATCTCATACAGTGTCAAGTTAGTTTAAAAGTGATGTAATAAAATACATAAAATTGGTTGAAAGAATGTGCTCTTGAGGAGCACAAGAATTAATGGGACAAAAAATCCTGCAGTTTATTAACTGTTTACCCCATCAAGTAGTTGCAAAAAATTTCACTTCTTTTTTATAGACTAATCTCACTACAAAAAGAAAAGCCACTTCCGCGGAAGTGGCCTTTATCAGTTTGCCTATCAGGTTTCCCTTATATTTAGTTGTTAGGCTTACCTTCATTATATACCACCTGCAAAAGTGTTTGCCCCACAGCTTTCAGCGTTTCAGAGTCAATCGTTTGCATATTGTCTTCATGTGTATGCCAATGCTTGAAGAAAGTTCTCTCTCCTGTTATATCCAAGTCTATAATGTCAATCATTGGAATGTGAGCATTGAGGTTTACAAAGACATGGTCATCTGTAATTTCAGCAGCTTTCTCATAAAGGAAATGATTCCCATGACCTAAAGCATGTGCCGTTCTCCAAATTTTATCGACTACCTTTGGAGCCACTTCCATTGAAAAACCTTCACGAGGGAAAGTTGCGCCTTTGGCACCCACCATATCCAAGAGTACCCCAAAGTATGCATGGTATCCCAATTTGTGCTTATTTTTTGACCAGTACTGTGAACCTAAGCAGTAAGTCGTCTCATTAGGGTTATTGTTTCCTTCTTCAAACTCTGGTCTTCCATAGTCTTCAGCGTCAAAAAACATAATGTCTACCCCAATATCAGTCTTAATGGAATCTGCCTGCATAGCACGTGCTACTTCCAACAGTACACCTACGCCACTTCCTCCATCATTAGCACCGTCAATTGGTTCACGCTTATTTTCATCGTCCTGATCCGCAACATGACGAGTATCCCAGTGTGCTGCTAACAGAATGCGTTTTTTTGCTTGAGGGTTGATTGCCCCTACAATATTACGAGACTGCAAAACTGCACCGTTATAAGCTGTAGCCTGAAACTCCTGTACCGTCACCTCTGCGCCATAAGACTCCAACTTATCAATCAGATAATCTCCACAAGCACGGTGTGCTATACTGTTAGGAACCCTTGGTCCAAATGCTACCTGTTCTTCAACAAATTTATATGCCGAATCCGCATTAAACACAGGCGCTTTGGTCAGTACTACTTCCTCATTCTTGGTATCGTTGGATTTATTTTCACTGCAAGCAGTGGTTAGTGTCATTAGCAATGCACTACCAATTACTGCTGCTTTCTTTAAAGTAAATAGCATTGTATAAGAGCGTAAAAAATGATTTTGAAATGATTATTGTAAGCCATGACAAAAGGCTACTTACCTTCCCTCAATGACAATTTGCCCCTAATATGCAAAAAAGTTCTGCCCCTAAGGACAGAACTTTTTTAAAAAAATATAAAACCTCTAGACTTACATTTCATCGTAAGCCCATTCAATGCGGTCTTTCATATCTTTTAGCACCACACCAATACCCTTCAGCCTTTCACGGATGGTATCTACTTTTTCGTAGTTACGTACCTCTTTGGCTTCACGGTACTCATCAATGATATAAGACAAGGTTGCTTCAAAACCATCCGGTTTTTCTTCCAACAGTCCCAATACATCTTCTACAAATGTGATGTAAAGTGAAGTCATTTTCTCAAACAGTTCCTTCCCTATTGTAGCCGGTGCCAAAGCACCTGTATATACAGAGTTGATTTTCTTCAACAGGTTAAATAAGCCCGCAATAGCAATTGCTGTATTGAAGTCATCATTCATTCCTCTATAAACAGATTGGATGATGCTGTCAATTTGCTTGGCCTGCTTTTCATTGACCTCGACAGAAGCATCTTCCACATATTCCAACTGCTTAGCAATACGCAATCCGTTGATCATCTTACGATATCCTTTTCTTGCAGCCTGAAGTGCTTCATTAGAGAAATCCAAAGTACCTCTATATTGCGCCTGAAGGATAAAGAATCGGATTGTCATCGGACTGTACACCTCTTCCAACAGTTCGTGGTCACCTGAGAAAAGCTCTCCTAAAGTAATGAAGTTACCAAGTGACTTACCCATCTTCTGCCCGTTGATGGTAATCATATTGTTATGCATCCAATAGCGAGCTGGTGCTGCATGGTTACAAGCTTCTGATTGAGCAATCTCAGCCTCATGGTGTGGGAACTTAAGGTCCATACCGCCTCCATGAATATCAAACTGCTCGCCCAAATATTTTGCACTCATGGCAGAACACTCCAAGTGCCAGCCTGGAAACCCATCGGACCAAGGAGACGGCCAACGCATAATATGTTGTGGCTCTGCCTTTTTCCAAAGTGCAAAGTCTACTGCATTTTTCTTGTCTGACTGCCCATCCAATGAACGAGTACCTTCCATCATTTCCTCGATCTTACGACCTGACAGGATTCCGTAAGGTTTAGTCTCATTGTACTTAACAACATCAAAGTAAACCGAACCATTAGACTCATACGCCAACCCTTCATCTAGGATCTTCTTAATCATCTCGATTTGTTCCACTATATGACCAGTCGCCCTCGGCTCAATGCTTGGAGGTCTTACATTCAGTTTTTTCATGTCATTATGGTAGCGGTCAGTATAGTACTGAACCACTTCCATCGGCTCCACCTGCTCAAGTCTGGCCTTTTTAGCAATTTTGTCTTCGCCTTCGTCTGCATCATTTACAAGGTGTCCTACATCCGTAATATTACGAACGTAACGAACCTTGTATCCAAGGTGCTCCAAATAACGAAATACCACGTCAAAGGTAACCGCAGGTCTTGAGTGCCCTAAGTGCGCATCACCGTACACTGTCGGACCACAGACATACATACCCACAAAAGGAGCCTTGATCGGCTCAAACACTTCCTTATCCCTCGTTAGGGAGTTATATATTCTGAGTTTCTGTTCCTGTCGCATACGGCAAATTTAGTTTTTATAAGTATCAAGGCAAAAGTTGGTCTTTTGTCTCTTCAATATGTGTTTCTAGTCCACTGGAGGCCTATAGCGAGACCCCTGAAATATCTTCTTGGCATCTTCTGTCGCCATCACTTCTTTCAAAGTCAAGTTTGGGTACTTCTGCATATACTGCTGTACCACTCGCCAACCAAGCCAACGTCCGATTCTTCCTGGACACTGGGAGTCAATTTCATTGACAGCAGGTCGTTCACCTATATACTTGTTCTTGATAAAGCGATCTTTTGTATAGAAAAGGTCATTTTCCACAAAATGTTTCCAAATCTTCCCTTCATTATGGAAAGCTCCAGCAGTTTGTTCTCCTGTCCACCCCCATACAAGGCTATCCGCAATATAAGGCAAAGTTCTGTTGACAAACTCATAGGACTTGCCATAGGCAATCATTTCACCTAGCATTGTTTTGTCCTGCATATCAACATGGTTGAACCTCCCTGAAAGCAACATCATGACAGTTGGTACGATATATTCAGGCTCATAACGTGACATTTGATAAGCAGGTGTTTCAGGTGGTCTGTAAGTGGCTTCCATTCCTGCAAAATAATCAAGACCTATCACGATAAAATCACCACAGTCTACAACATCTCCACCATAACCGAAATGTCCAAAACCTGACACCATAGTGTATATCTCTGGCACTTTAAACTCAGGAAAGTAATACTTCACATAACGGAAAGCTTCCTCAAATTGCTTTTCATATGGGGTGAAATCTGCAAAAATCTTTTCCACATCCTGATTCAATGTATCATTGGCTGTATACTCAATGCTTCCCAACAATAGATCAGGTAATTTTGCAGGATCAAAGGGTGTATAGTTTCTGATATAGCGTTGTTCAATTGCAGGATTAGCCATCAGGAACTTAGTTACTTCTTCTCTGCTCTTAAGTGCAAAAAACTCTTTCTCCAGTCTGCGCACTTTCACATCCACTTTGATATCTGATATGTCAGGTACCTCATGGTCACTTTCTTGTCCTGTATCACAGGAAGTTCCTGCGAGCATCACTCCCAGCAACAAGTACAAAAAATAAAGTTTTCGCATAGTAGCTCTCTTGTTATTAATTAGGTTGAAAAATTTATGTTCCGTAATGTGGCTACAAAATTATACCATTATTGATAAAAAAGATGCCATCTGCACTCAGTACTTTTATACAGAGCTTGATGGCATCTTTCAAAGATATAGATATGGTCTGTTTTTATTCAAAAAACCAACCAATGCAATCTATTTTTTTTATGCAAATAATGCATTCCAGCCTAATGTCACAGACTCATTAAAGAAGAATAGGAACCACACCATCACCAACACAATCAGCAAAATTGGCAGTGAGTATCTTAGGATATAACCAAAGAACGATGGCATTTCAATTCCTGTTTGCTCTGCAATTGACTTTACCATAAAGTTAGGTCCATTGCCAATGTAAGTCATAGCGCCAAAGAATACAGCCGCTATTGAAATGGCTTGCAGCTCCAAGATGGAGTCAGCAAAGCCTCCTTTTGTAAAGGCAACCACATCACTGACATTATTAATATCAGCACCCTTGGATGCTAATGCCGCCGTCAAGAAATTCAAATAAGTTGGTGCATTATCCAGAATACCTGAAAGTACACCTGTCCCCCAATACAAGGTATTATGGCTAATTAGCTTTGCTCCTTCTGGAGATGCAGCAAAGCCTGCCACCAATTCCAATGCTGGCATCATTGTACCAAAGATCCCGATAAAGATGTAAGCTACCTCACGGATTGGCTCAAAGTTGAAATCATTGCCTTTAATCGCTTTCTGATCTGCCAATTTATAAGACAGGTATGCTACTGCGAACATGATCAGTTCACGAACAAATGAGAAAATCGTAGCATCTTCCGGCATTGTACTCAAAAAGCCAATAGAGAAATGGCCATGATGTTCAATGATACCTGGAACAAAACTCAGTTTAGACGGATCTATGAATACCGCTATAATGACTACTACCAGCCAAATAAAGTTTTTGCTACCTGTGATTTCTATTTTGCCCGAAATTGGCTTTACTGTATCAGACGCAAAGAAAGGATTCTTCTTATTAAGGCTTTTCTTGTCAAAGAAATAAAATATAATCGCCAGTACTGCAATGGCAAAGAACCACATTGGTAAACCATGAACGATGGTCCATTCAAATGGCACACCTTTCAAGAAACCCAAGAACAATGGCGGGTCACCAATTGGCGTCAAGGCTCCTCCCAAGTTACTTACCATAAAGATAAAGAACACAATATGGTAGGCATGGATACGCTCACGGTTCACACGCATAAATGGGCGAATCAGAAGCATAGAAGCACCTGTTGTACCAATGATATTAGCTATAACAGCCCCAATCACCAAGATTACCACATTCAGCATAGGCGTACTTTTCTTGTCGATATTGATCATAATACCGCCTGACGCTATATAAAGTGATGAGAGAAGTGCTATAAACTGGAAA
Source organism: Limibacter armeniacum (assembly GCF_036880985.1). NCBI lineage: Bacteria > Pseudomonadati > Bacteroidota > Cytophagia > Cytophagales > Flammeovirgaceae > Limibacter > Limibacter armeniacum. The sequence goes on along the minus strand of NZ_JBAJNO010000009.1, from coordinate 2,974,660 downwards.
TATTCAAAGAAGGCATGAATCGGTCCATGTGTATTGTGAAGACCGAAGATATAGTAAAGAACTACTACTGCTGCTAGGATGACTGCCACTTTAGGGTAATTATGGTGCCAAAACTTCTCGTAGAAAAGTGGACCTGTCGCAATCATGATCAATAAAGTCGCAAATGGAATAACAGCCCACACCGGCACATGCCCATGTCCACCCTCAGTTGTTCCTTCAATAGCTGTCACCCCCATAGTTTCCGTCACCGCAGCGAACCCTTCTTGCGAAAAAAGCAATAGGGCACTAAGCGACAGGAACAAATAGATAATCTTTTGTTTCATATTTGGTTAATTCGTTTCTGCTAACAGTACTTCAAGCCCTTGACCTTGAACATACCGTAACATTCAATTCATCCACACATAAATTCAACAACGATCATTTCCGCACAATAAAGCCAAGTTGTAAATGTATCAATCGTTGAGCTTACATTATATGACTCATATCAATTTTTACAATCTTATTATCATTTATTAATATTTATATCGTCATAAATGATAGTAAAAACGTCATATTTTCTGCTTTGCAATTATAGTGATCTTTTCTTTATGATTCCGGAATCTAATTCTTGTTGTAATAATTTCTTAACATTGGCATTGTGCACATATCCAATAAAGCATCCAATATCCCACATTATAAATTTCAAAAAAATTTCGACTGCCATAAAAAAATAGTTCGCATAGCACTAAGTACTATGCGAACTATCAAAACAGCCAATTACATTCCCTAATGTTATAGCAATTTACCGATTGCTTGCTTTAGAGAAACACTTGCCAAGTTCTTATTATCCTTACAATGCTTTCGTGTTTGCTCAAGTCCTTCAAGGATTGTCTTGGAAACATCTGTAAATACCGCTTCATCAGTCAAGGCTACATCTTGTCCCATTAGGTAAGCAAATACTCTGGCCATACCAGCATTGGCAATAAAGTCTGGGATAACAGCCATTGTACTATCTGCCAACTCATATGTTGGTCCATAGAAAATCGCCTGGTCCTTGAAAGGAACATTGGCTCCACAAGAGATCACCTCCACTCCTGCTTTACTCATTCGTTGAACCTGTTCTGGTGTAACCAACCTTGAACCAGCTGCCGGAATAAAAATATCAGCCGGCATATCCCAGATACGTTCATTCACCTCATCGAATGACAGCATATTTTCTGTATTCAGTTGGTTTCCATTCTTATTTGCAAAAAGTGTCTTCACTTCCTGTAAACCTAAACCTTCTTCACTAAGTAAGCCACCTTCACGGTCGATCACACCTACCAACTTCACTCCATCCTTTGCCAAGTAAAGCGCTGCTGCTGATGCTACATTGCCCCAACCTTGTACTATTACCCTTTTTCCTTTCAGTTCCCCACCCCAAAGGTTATAGTAATGCTTCACTGCTTCAGCCACACCATAACCTGTTATCAGGTCTGCTATGGTATATTGTTTTTGACCATCCGGAGTAAACTCAGGATCTTCTACCACTTTAGAAACACCTGTCCTCAGTTGACCAATCTTATTGATCTTGTTACGCTCATTTGGATTGAAATGACCATTGACAATACCCTCTTGCGGATGCCATAACCCATACTCTTCTGTAATAGGAATTACTTCTTCTATCTCATCCACATTCATATCGCCCCCTGTTCCATAATAGTTTTTCAATAATGGAATAACGGCCTTATACCACCTCTTCAAAACCGCTTCTTTACGAGGGTCTTTCGGGTCAAAGTCAATTCCTGATTTGGCACCACCAATTGCAGGACCAGACACTGTGAATTTCACCTCCATTGTTTTTGCTAGAGACTCTACTTCCCTTTTGTCTAGCCCTGGGCGCATACGTGTACCTCCACCAGCAGCACCTCCACGTAGAGAGTTGATTACTACCCAGCCTTTGGCCTCTGTTTCACGGTCATTCCATTCAAATACTACTTCAGGAGCTTTGTCCTCAAATTTTTTGATAAGTGCCTTCAGTTCGTCATGAGAGGCGAACGGCTGTTCAACTACCGTTTGGTCGTCCATCAAAGTTTGCATATGTGTCTGTGTTGTTTGTTGGTTAGTGATATTTAAATCACGACTTGGTTATAATACTTGTGTTAATATGTAAGGAGTTGGGTCTACTCATTATCAATATCTTTATATACCCATACGTGCCTCACCTTTGAATAATAGCTGCTCAATATTCTAAATATTACACAAATTACAAGGTGTATAGTCTAAAAAAGTGTAATAAAAACGTTTTTATTTCTGTTCAGGTTATTTAAAGAAGAAAAATCATACACTGAGGGATTTCATTTATAAAGTTTCCAAGATTTTATTTCTTCTTTCAGGTACGTTTAACCTTACTACTAGTCAGTGGGTTGCCTTTAGCACATCAAGAGTATTAAAATCCGTTTAGAATTTAATTGAGGGTTAATATTTGCATAACAAACAAACATTACTACCTTTGCAACGCTTTAAGACAAAAGGCCTCGTAGCTCAACTGAATAGAGCATCAGATTACGGCTCTGAAGGTTTCAGGTTTGAATCCTGACGAGGTCACTAAAACTAGGGTTTCCAAATAGGAAACCCTTTTTTTATACAATTTCGTCTTATATTTATATTTTTCTCACTGTAAATAAGGCGGTTACTCTCTAAACAGATATTTTTAGAGTGAATGTATTGCATAATACAAAGAGAAGCCCTTATATTTGCAACGCTTTAAAGCAAAAGGCCTCGTAGCTCAACTGAATAGAGCATCAGATTACGGCTCTGAAGGTTTCAGGTTTGAATCCTGACGAGGTCACTAGAACTAGGGTTTCCAAATAGGAAACCCTTTTTTTATATCCAAATATTATCAAACTCATTATTGTATTTACACAACAATTAATTGCACATTAATAATTTATTAAAACATCACGCCCATATTTACCTCCTATTCGAAATATTAACAATATCAAAAGTCACACTTAATTTCATTTATTAACCCTATGCCATATTTTTACTTGCGGATATTACAATGAACATCCTGAAAGAGTGATATCTGTAATTAATCCAATAAATACCAATCATAACCTATCAACTGATTAGCAGCATGACAATAGAACACCTTTTGGATCACAAGTACAGGGAAATTGCCCACTCCGGTATTTCTGCCCTTACTTCCGGTAAGGAGTATATTGATGCCCACCTTCAGCTTCCTGATAGTGACAGGCGTATGGGGCTTACACTTCTAGTAACTTTAGAAGGTGAAGTACTAAATCATTTCTGTGCCGTTCATCAGAAACTGCAACCGATTGAACCATATCAGTATTATTATCCTACATCGGATATTCACTTAACTGTTATGGACTTGATTGGGGCTAAGGAAGACTTACGTCTTGATAGGAAACTTATCCAGTCTTATATGAACATCTTTGATGAGGTACTCTCACAGACTCCATCATTTAATGTTTATTTCAAAGGTGTAGCAGTCAGTAATGGTGCTGTAATCGCCAAAGGTTATTATGATCAACCGCTTTATCAGTTACGTAACAGTATTCGGCAAAAGGCGAAAGAGCGTAAACTCTTGTTGGAAGAACGGTATGAGTCCTTTACGGCTCACGCAACAATTGTCAGGTTCAAAGACCGCATGAGAAGACATGGTGAGTTCATCAACTCTGTCAAGTCAATGGAAGCCCTTAACATGGGGAAATTCAGGGTAAAAGAAATTGAATTTGTCTATCACGATTGGTATAACATTGAGTATAAAAAAGTGCTACTCGGCAAGTACACCTTAAAATCATAAAATGAAGGCTACCACTCGGTAGCCTTTTCTATTTTCAGTTATATTTGCCTGAAAACTAATAAAGACAAACATGACTGAATATATCAATGAACTAGACAAACAGTTGTTTCTTTGGTTCAATGGACTTCACAACGATTTTTCTGACCAATTTTTTTATTTCATTACACAATCTAAAACATGGGTCCCTCTTTATTTGATCATTGCTCTTGTAATGTTCTGGAAGTTTGGTTGGAAACGTGGATTACTTATGCTCGCTGCAATAGGTGCAGCAGTAGGACTTGCTGACTTTATCACATCAGGCATTTTTAAGCCATGGATTCAACGCCCAAGACCATCTCATGCCCTCGACTTGGAGGGACTCGTACACCTTGTCAATAATTACAAAGGAGGGCAATTTGGTTTTATGTCTTCCCATGCGTCGAATACGATGGCACTTGCTTCTGCATTATATCTTTTCTGGCGCAAAACATTTTCTTGGATATGGGTCATATTTCCCTGGGCAATTCTCGTGGCCTACAGTAGGATTGCGGTCGGAGTACACTACCCTGGTGATATTGTAGCAGGAATGACTGTAGGGGCTTTATGTGGAATCAATATGTATTTAGTCTCTAAGATTATTGAACAAAAATTCCTCTCTAAAGGACATATACACCCGTAAAACATAACAGCAACAACCTATTCCGCCATTTTTGTCTATTTGATTGTGTGTCGTATATTTCCCTACTTATGAATCCTGCTGTCTATGATGAAATATACTATACTGTTTACTATTTGGCTACTACCAGCCATTGCTTACACCCAAACCATTGATGAACTTGTCAGTCGCTATACAGGTGAAAATGGAGAAGCTTACATGCAACCAATGTCGGATGTATTTGGTACCAGCATCAATAGTGGTTGGTTTCGATCTGCCTATATAGAAAAAGGGGGTGTCCAGTTCTATTTTGGTATTGTAACAACATTGGCTGTCATCTCTCAAGATAAAAAAAGCTTTCAGGCCGACTTTGATGATGTTTTTGTACCTATAAACGGCCAACAGCATGTTGATGCACCTACCATCTTTGGAAGTAGCAAGGCTGTTGTAGTTGATGGACAAGGGGGAACCCAAGCCTATTACCCAGGAGGTGCAGATATTAGTACGTTACCATTTGCAGTTCCACAGTTTAGTATTGGTAGTATTCTGGGGACAGAAGCATCTTTTCGTTTCTTTGCTTCTGACTTTACAGGCAGTATAGGTAAGCTCAAGCTAATAGGTGTGGGTGTCAGACACAGTATTTCCCAATATCTACCTAAAAACTTTCCATTAGACTTAGCTGCTGGCTTCTATTGGCAACGCTTCAAGACCAATGATATGGTAAAGAGTAACAACTATATCACATCACTACAAGCTAGTTATGACTTCAGGATACTTACTTTTTATGGTGGATTGGGACTTGAATCATCCAATATGGACATCACTTACCAAGTGTCTGGCAATACAGATCAGGTCAGTATCCTACTAAAAGAAAAACGGACATTCAGACTTACGGCAGGAACCAGCTTTAATATTGGCTTTCTTAAAGTCAATGCTGACTATAGCATTAGTCCATTACAAAATGTACTGACGCTTGGCTTCGGAGTTGGGCTTGGCGAACAATAACTATCTATTCACCTATGAAAAAACTAATTCAGCTATCTTTTTTAGTACTCTTTTTACTGACTTCTTGTAAAAAACAGCCCATTGAATTCGTCGTCACTGTACCTGTTCCTCAAGACTTTGGAAACCTATCTGCTTCCAACCAAAATCTTACACTACCAATTGTAGTCCCGTATAGCCAGTTTGAAGAAACCGTAGCTCAATATGACATATCACTAAATGAAATTGATCAAGAGCGGGTTAGTTTAGAGGGATTTGTCCTGACTATCATTCCTAACTCTAACAACAAAACAAGCTCTCTTAACCTCTCTGCAACCATTGAGGGCGCTACCTTTTTTTCCTGCACCTATGATGTAAGTCAGATAGGTTATGTATATCAATACAAAGCTGATGACAGGTGCATCAATAAAGCTGGTTTACAAAAGGTCTTGGATAAAGTCAGAGCTTACATTGATGGCTCCAGCCAAGAGGATATTGTCATCAACCTTGAAGGAAGTGGTTTTCCTGCAGGAGAGCAATTTGCTGCGAATGTTGTTTTTGAGCCTACTTTCAACCTAGTTGTCATCAAGAACTTCACTTTCCCAGACTTATAGTACATTAATATTTATTGATAACTTTCTTTACTTCAGTCCCTTCCCAACTGCCCATAATTGAGTATCTTTTTATTTAATGATAATCTGTATCAACTAACCGACCCTCATATGAAAACACTTTGGATATTCATCCTTGGCACACTCATTTCCGCTCCTCTATTTGCACAACAAGAAGCCCCCGATCAAGACATCAAATCCTTTCTAGAAGAAATCGAATCCTCAGATGTCTCTAAACGCCTTGATTATATAGATCCTAACTGCAAAATCAACTATGTGCTCGTCAGGTTAAATGGGAATATCGGCACCCAGACCTATACATATGACGACCTTGTGAAAAGGGCAGAATATAATCGCATTAATAATTTATCCTTTAAGACATCAATTAAAAGTGTGAACACACACACTGCTGCTGATGCCAGTATTTGTGAATATACTCGTGAATTTGAGATCTTCAAGGGAGAAGAGAAAATAGCAGAAAACACGCAGGTCATTACCGCTGTACTAAAAAAGGTCAATGATGATTGGAAAATCGTTCAAATGAATATTTCAGAGCTTGAACAGAATAAGGAAAAAGGCACTTGCCTTTGCGAGGTATATGGTGGTCCACAAGATGAATACATTGTAAAAGCTATCATTCCGGCTGGAGACCACTATGAGACACAAATGGATAATTACACCTTAAGTGGAAATGATGGGGATAAAGTAATCAAGACTGCAAAAGGGAAATACCTACTTCGGAACAATGAGGTTTTCATGATGGAAAATGAGAAAGCAGTCAAAAGTTTAGGGAACGCCACTAAGGATGAAGAAGCCTTTTTACTGATTCTCAAACAGCAATACAGTCAACAGTGCAGTAATATACTTCGTAGGCAATAGTAATTTTTAAAAATATCTTTCAACAAAAAACGGGTAACTAAAGCAGTTACCCGTTTTGCTGTAGAACTCTAATAATTACTGTACAGCAGGAAATGTATATACTGAAACTGATTTATCTATATCAAGTATGCTATTTCCTCTCTGCTTCAACTTTTCACCCAATGGCATCACTTGTGCCTGCTGTTGTTGCATCATGTTACTAGTGAATGGTGAAGCATCTTTTGATTTATCTAAGCACGAAACGTACAGCTTTCCTCCTTTAATATAAATATCCATAATTTCACCTCCTGATATAATCCCTGCATTTTCTGTATTGAAAACTTCAAGGTTCTGGCCATCAAAGTGAGAGATACTATCTGTTCTCTTAACCCAAAGAGTCCCATCTTGTGCTAACAACAAGTTCCCTCCTGAGCAGTCATTTATCTTTTCAAATTTCCCATCTGTAAATTTATACATACCTAGGCTATTAAATGTATACACATTGCCTTCAGCATCTTCATACAAACTATAAGCTTCATTATATCCTAACCCATTAGTTTTGTCATAATGTATCCATGTTCCATTATCCAATACAGACACTCCTTTTCCATGACTTATCCAAACTTTCCCTACTTTATCTACTAAGAAACCTCTAGCATTATAGTTAGGTAATTCACTGTTTTTCTTATGGTAGTAAGTCACTTGTTTGTCAGCTGTCACATAAGCATAACCTTTGTTTATTCCTACCCAAAAACCTCCTTTATGGTCAACAGCAATTTCATCAAACTTTTTAGCTAGCTTACTATCAAAATTTATATCTGCAGGTACCACTTTTTCCCCTGTCAACTTAAAAATTTCCTTTGTCGTCAATATCCATACAGAACCATCAGCTGCTTCAGCCATCTCAGTAAGATATGCCATTTCAGGTAATTTAATTTTCTTCACATCACTACCTTTTTCTACAACCAATGTATCTGGCTTACCCCAAGCATTTGTCTTGAAGCTAATAATTGTTCCATCTTTTTTCTGAAAAGACCATCCCTTATATAAAGCTTCCACCTGATCCTTTGAGTGTGTCATTGGGTTAACAATTTCCCAGTTTGCCACTGCATTAAAATCAATTGGCTTATAAGCCGATACTTGAGTCCCTTCTTTCACATATGTATAGCGAGCTTTTTTTATCAGGCCTCTTGTCCCCTCCAAAAACCATAACTTACCATCTGCAGGGTTCTTTACTATATCATGTACTCTCTTAGTAGCATCCTTTACAAAAAGAGTTTCGCCATATTTGTATGTTTGCTTCAACTCATGTCCTTCATAATATTTCAAGTCTGAATATGTCGCTACCCAAACACCATTTCCATCAGCTAAAACACAATAGATATAATCAGCATCTCCAACTTCTAAAATAGTTTTCCACTCTCCATCTACTTTTGTCACCAAATGATTAGCCGAGTTAACCCAAGGAGTACCATCTTGTGTATAAGTATAATCTTCAATATCAAGACTCTCTCCCTTTTCTCCTCCTGCTAAAGTTGTTACTGCCTTTAAAAATTTAGACTTTTCCAAAGCTTCCTGTTCCTTCGTAGAAAGGCCTTTTGTAACTTCCTCAGATGTCCATTCTCCATCTTTCAACTCAACAAGAAAATATGAATAAGTATCAGATACAGCCCAATACTCCAACCCAATAGCTGTAAGACTACCTGATTGGCTTATTTCAAGGTTATACAAAGCCATATTACTCATGCTATCTGGAAGAGTATGCATTTTCCAATCGGTACCATCAAAGAAAGCTACACCATCATATTTTTGTAGCCACTGTATTATACCCAGCTTATTTGTATGCTTATACTGTTGCAACCCTGTGACATATACTCCTTTATCTGACGCAACCATATCTGTGATATTCATCATCGGAATATCGCCTGCTGAAATTACATCCTTCTCTTTTGTCAATTCTACATTATGCCACTCATCATCAGGCGTACGATATAAGAGCTGATGAAAATTTGACACCCATAGGTTACCATGTCCATCTTCTCCAATTCTACTTCCAAGCCCTTCTTTATAATCAGGTACATCCACGACACTTAGTTCACCATTTCTAAAAACTGATGGTGAATGTTTGTCCGCTGCAAAATAAATATCTCCATTTTTTGCAAAAGAAATGTCTGAGATGTTCTCAAAGTCTTTAAACTCCTCTTCTTTCAATTCTTGTTTGTCATAAACAAATTTAGAAGAAAGTACAGTCCAATCAGGTTGGATAACTGCTTGTGCTGATACCATATTGGCAGCAAACAGCATCCCCATTAAAATTTTTAATGTTTTCATTTTGAAATAGGATTTAGATAAAAAAGATTTAAAAAATAATCTGCGACTACTTAAAAAGTACTATTACCTCTAATTAACAGAGGTAAAAAATCTGTATAAAAATGCGTTTGAAAAACAGTAATTCCAAATTCAAAAATCCCTCACAATCAATTTAATCAAACCCACAACATTGATAACCCTATGCGGTATGGTACCGCAATGATCTAATTAGCCTACTTTTACTATTTTAGCTAGCAAGAATTTTTACTTTCATTCTCATTCACAAGGTTTTTAATATAAATGGTGTAATTTTGCACCCCATAAAGTAAAATAGGGATTTTAGAATAAGATCACTCCTTTCCAAGCTCATGGCAGACAAAATTCTAATCTACGATTTTGGCTCTCAGTATACACAGCTGATTGCCCGCAGAATCAGGGAACTAAACGTTTACTGCGAAATTTATCCATACAACCATACTCCGGCAATCGACCACTCAGAGTATAAAGGTGTTATCCTGTCAGGTAGCCCTCACTCTGTATTGGAAGAAGACGCTCCCAACTTTGATGTTTCTAATATCAGAGGTAAGATGCCTTTGCTGGGTGTTTGTTATGGTGCTCAAATGTTGGCTCACCAGAATGGTGGTAAAATTGCCCGCTCTGAAGTAAGAGAGTACGGACGTGCCAACCTTGATTTCATATACCACAACAGCCCTTTGCTGAAAGGTATTCCTGAAAACTCGCAGGTATGGATGTCACACGGTGACACCATTCTTGAACTTCCTGAAAACTTCAAGATCATTGCTAGTACTAGTAATGTAAAAGTTGCCGCTTACCGCATCGAAGGTGAAGACACATTCGGTCTGCAATTCCACCCTGAAGTAACACACTCCACTGACGGTAAAATGATGTTGCAAGACTTTGTGGTAGGTGTTTGTGGTTGTTCACAAGACTGGACTCCTGAGTCATTTGTAGATACTACAGTTGCTGAACTGAAAGAACAACTAGGTAATGACAAAGTGATCCTAGGTCTTTCAGGTGGTGTCGATTCATCTGTTGCTGCAGTGTTATTACACAAAGCAATTGGCGCTAACCTGCACTGTATCTTCGTAGACAATGGTCTGCTTAGAAAGAATGAGTTCGAAGACGTACTGGATTCTTACAAGCACATGGGCTTGAACGTAAAAGGTGTAAATGCGAAAGATGAATTCTACGCAGCACTGGAAGGCGTAAAAGACCCTGAGGCTAAACGTAAGGCGATCGGTAAAGTTTTCGTTGACGTTTTCGAAAAAGAGTCAAAACTGGTAGATGACGCTAAATGGTTAGGACAAGGTACTATTTACCCTGACGTAATTGAGTCAGTATCAGTAAAAGGTCCTTCAGCAACTATCAAGTCACACCACAACGTAGGTGGTCTACCTGATTATATGAAACTAAAAGTGGTTGAGCCTCTGAACACGCTTTTCAAAGATGAAGTAAGAGCAGTAGGTCACACTTTGGAAATTGACGATGCGATCTTGCAACGTCACCCATTCCCAGGTCCAGGCCTTGGTATCCGTATCTTGGGTGATGTCACTGCTGAAAAAGTACGCGTACTACAGGAAGTGGATCACATCTTCATTTCTTCACTGAAGTCATCAGGCCTTTACAATGACGTATGGCAAGCAGGTGCAATGCTGTTACCTGTTCAGTCAGTTGGTGTAATGGGTGATGAAAGAACATATGAAAATGTAGTAGCACTTAGAGCAGTTGCCAGCCTTGATGGTATGACAGCTGACTGGGTACACCTTCCATATGAGTTCTTGGCAGAAGTAAGTAACAACATCATCAATAGAGTGAAAGGTGTTAACAGAGTAGTGTATGACATTAGCTCAAAACCACCAGCAACTATTGAGTGGGAATAATTATAGAGACTGGGTTCCAGTTACTACAATAGATTTTACAAGCACTTTGGATACATGTTATTCAAAGTGCTTTTTTTGTATTAGCAAAGCTTGAATACATACTCAACCTTATAACCAACACAAAATGGAAACATCACTTACTCAGCTACTTGCTCAACGTCATACCAAAGAGGAAATGATCTCATTCCTAAAGCTGTATCAGGATCAGTTTGTTGATGCTATAAAAGTTGCTGTTACTGACGAACAACCTTTAGCATGGCGTGCCACATGGCTTATAGGACATTGTATGAACACTAATGACAGTAGGGTTGAACCGTTTAAAGATAAAATTATTGATACGATCCCTTTTAGACCTGATGGCCACCAGAGAGAGTTACTGAAGTTGCTTCAAAAAATTGATTTGAATGAAGAACAAGAAACCAAACTGTTGGATATCTGTATTGCTATTTGGGAAAAAGTAGGAAAAAGTGCTTCTGTTCGTATAACTGCTTTCAAGTTTATTGCGACAATAGCACAGAAATACCCTGAGCTGAAAAATGAAATCGAATTTATGACACAAAGTCACTATACAGACCCGCTTTCTGCCGGAATTAAGCGGCAATTTGAAAAGCTGGTAAAAGCTAACGTCCCCAACTGAACTCTTAAAAACGCTTCTAACAACCTGTTTTAACCGCAATTATCTTTCATACACACAGACAACGATTATGGTCAATTTTTTGCTGTCAAAACCGTTATCATATTTCATGCATTTAATTCTAAAATCAGAAACCACTTTTTCTACAACCATTTGAAAAATGAAAAAATCACTCTTTACCCTATTAATTCTAATAATAACCCTACTTGCGGTTAACGATACGCAAGCACAATACAGAAGAAGGCATAAATCAGACAACAAATTCAAAGTAGGATTGGCTGGTCTGTATGCATTGTCAACTGACAAAGGATTAGGTGGAGATGGCGTTGGCTTCTACGTTCACCCACAATACAATGTAAATGAGCAATTTTCAGTTGGTCTTCAAGCAGGAGTAATACTATCTTCAGCAGAAGAACTTCAAGTGGAAGACCTTCCAGAGGGAGCTATTGAACCATCTGACCCTACTATCATTCCTGTATTACTGACTGGAGAGTTTTACTTTTCAGACCGTGTCGTAAGACCATTTATCGGGCTAGGAGTAGGTATGTATAAGATGTCTGCCGTTACTTACAAATTCGACGATAACTTCTCAAGTATTGACAGTTTTGAATCAGAGCCAATTAACAATTATGGTTTGGCTCCAAAGCTGGGACTACAAATGGGTCCTGTTGATTTATCAGTAGCTTATCATATGACTGGGGAAGGCATCGCTGATTTTGCAACCTTCAACTTGGGCTTTACTATCGGTGGAGGAAAAAGAAGATAGACACTCACTCATCAAGATAAATAATGAGAAAGACCTGCTCAATAAGATGGGCAGGTCTTTCATATTTTAGACAACACTTACTCAACCTTTGCTGTCAACGCTCCTATTTGTTGATCTGTTAGCGTCTTCATAAATGCTATAATCGCCTGTACCTCTGCTTCAGTTAGGTTCAACGAATCAGGAGGAAGTGTTTGCAACGGCACATCCAAACCCAAACCTTGACCTCCTCCTACATTATAGAAATCCATCACTTCTTCCAATGTCTTATATACTCCGTTGTGCATATAAGGAGCTGTCAAAGCGATATTGCGAACCGTTGAAGTTTTAAAAAAGTGTCGTTTTTCTTCTGTCCCAAAGACATTCCATCTCCCTGGATCAGTATCAATTCGGTCATTCGCAGCAGTAGCGGGTACCCCCAATGACTCCAATTCTGTTTCCTTGAATCGTGGAGGAACTGTTCCATTAAAGAATGGAGGAAAATGACAGGTAGCACAAGCTGCCTTACCCAAAAATAAGTTTGCACCAAGGACCTCTTCTTCCGTAAAAGTAGCTTCCTCTCCTTTTATATTTCTGTCAAACTTTGAGTTAAATGGAGCCAAGCTTCTCACATACGTAGCCAATGCGCTCCTAATATTTCGTTCTGAAATACTATCCTTAAATACCTGCTGAAATGATTTTTGATAATTCTTATTATTCTTGACCGCTTGCGTGATGTAATCCATATCTGTATGAAACTCCATCTCACTTTTGACTACATTAACGATCTGCCCTTCTAAATTACCTGCACGTTTGTCAAAGAAGAAGCCTTTCTGAAAAGCTGCATAGGTCAGCGTTGGCGAGTTTCTTTCCAGCTCCATCCCATTACGCCCAATTGATTTTGCTTTTCCATCCGTAAAAGCAAGTGCTGGCTGGTGACAACTGCCACAATTTAGCCCTTTACCCAATGAAAGGTTTGTATCATAAAAAAGTTGTTCTCCCAAAGCTACTGTCTGTTCATCTATCTCAGGAGCAAACCTGCTAGAGAAGAACTTCATATTGTAGGCTTCAGCAGAAAATAGGTTTGCTGCATCATTCTTTAATGCCAACTCCAAAGGAAATTCAACTTGCCAGTCTTTAACCGTTTGGTTCCAAAGTTCAACCTGTTTATGCGTATGGTCTTTGATAAAATGGAATCGGTCAAAGGTGTCAAAGTCTCCTGACAATGCTTCCACTGTGGCATTGATCTCTTCCTGCCAAGCCTTATATATTTCTGAGTCAGCAAATATGGGTTCAAAATGTATCAGGTACTTTTGAAGACTACCGTAAACTTGCTTAGCCTCATCCAATGAGTTAGCAAGAACAGGGGAATCAAACCCTGTTATACCTGTAAAAGCCACCCTGACAATCGCATTTCTGACCATCCATAAGAAATGGTAAGGCTTATACCCTGTCAATTTTGTATTGGTTCTGATCAACTTCAGACGACTTGCCACAAATTCAGCTTTGGCCTGAAGCTGCACTATATCCAAAGTATCTGCAAAGATTATTTCTTCCAGTACCTGAAAACCCTGGGGTTCTGAAATCTTAATATTGGTCGCATCCTCTTCCTCAACTTGCAAAAGGTTAGGCTGGTTGAGTGTTTCATAATTCTCCACATCCACAAATGAGAGAATTGGCTCAATTTTCTTGAAATATGTGCGAGCATTTAAGAATTGTTGCTCAATGTCTTTCTGCGTTGAGCTATGTTGCAATGCTTCTGCAAAAGAAATACAGCTATCCAAATCTGCCTTATACACTTTGTCCAAGACAGCAAAAATCTCTTCCGGTGTTTCCGCTTTCTCTTCTACTGTATTACATCCAATCAAAAACACAAAAAAGAGGCTTGTTATGATCCAAGCCTCCTCTTTGATACATTTAAAAAATGTACTCATGATATTGTCAAAATTATCTTTCCAAACCTTTAATAGCGAAAAGTACACTTCCTTCTTTCGGAGAATTAGCAACGTCAGGGAATGCAGTAGGGTCAGTGAAAGCACCTTCAGCCGGCACCCATCCGTGATTTTGTGTCATGAAAAGGAAAGTACTTTCTGTGCTCCCAATCACATCCGTCACATCGATCATACCTGTGATCTCCCAAATAGAGTTTGTTGTTCCGTATCCTAGTGCTTCTGCTTCAGTCTGGTTACACTCCAAAACTGTTTTCAGCTCGCCTGTATTCAGGTTATACTGATAAAGTCTTGCAAAGTGATCAGCAGCCACCTTGTTAGGGTAAGAATTTACTACACCGTTCGGGTCTTCTTGAATGTAAGCGTAGTTCTCAGTTACCACGATATTGTCAGGGCTATGGAACATCTCTGCTTTACCACCTACCTTGTCACCATCCAATACACATGTAATTTTTCCTGCGCCAGTTGGATCATTCTCATTCAAGGTTACTTTGTATACACGACCAGTCAAAGAACCCAATCCATTTAGAGATTCCTTGTTTCTACCAGTCACACAGAAGTAAATCTCTCTTTGTGCCGAAGCGTCTCCTCTTCTCCAATCGATGTCTTCAAGACGTGAGAAGCCCATTACCCCTTTTGCCTTTGCCTCAGCATCAAGTAAGTCCATATCTGTTTCTTGCAACTCAACAAACTCAACATCATACTCAACCCCCTCGTCCATATCCATTTCATACGTAACTCCTGTTGTAGTTACTTTCAAACCGTAAAGTTTACCAGCATTCAGGTTACCAAATGGGCCTACATACATACCTAGCTGACCAGATGGAACCGAATTGTCACTGTGGTCATCACCAATAAACACTACCGTTTTCCCAGGAAATGCATCTTTACCGATTGCCACTGCATTTTCAGTTGACCACTGTCCCATCGCAGGAAGCATGTTGGCAAAGCTAGCATCAGAAGCACTTTTGTAAGGACTGGTTACGAAAACCCCATTGGAAGCTCCACCCCACTCACCACCTGAAAGGTAAAGAGGACCAAAACCATGCTCTTTAGGAGTAATCATACTACCAGAACACTGTGCTGTAAATGCCGTTGCGTTCGCATTGACAATATACTCACCATGAAAAGGCTTCAGATCTTTATTAAGTAAGATTCTAGCAATTGAGTAGTCTGCTTCAATATTATTGATCAGCATAAAGGAAGTGTCTGTATCCTGCAACAAACCAGCGCCATCTGCCATACTTCCATATACAAATTCTGGAGAGCCAGGAATAACATCCTCTGAAGAAAGAACCACTTCAAGTGTCGCATTAGAGAACTCTCCTGATAATTTCAAAAGACTAGTAGGTGTTTTTGATACTTCAAGTGGCATTAGCGTCTCTTCTGTCAAGTCTCTGCCATTTGAGCCATCAGAACCATCCGATCCATCTGCACCTGCTGAACCTTCAGGTCCCTGTGGTCCTTCAGGACCTTCACAACTAAAAGTAATAGCCCCTGCTACTAACAGGGCCGTCATCAAAATAGGTAGCTTTTTCATAAAGTCATTTCGTTTAGTTATTTGGAGTCCCCAAAGAAATGACTTCACTGTGTATTCATTTTTACCCTAATCAAATAGAAATATTAAAAAATATTAACTCAAACACTTGATAGTTCATAATTGATTAAAGAAATGCATTTTGAATTTCAAACCACCTAACAAGTTTGTTGTTTCATTATACACACAATGAATTATATTTTAAATACACAGTTTCACTATAACATTAACGAAATATAAAAAAGACCTAATCCAAAAGGCAGATTAGGTCTAAAACAATTAGCTATTTAAAGGAATGCCCTAATTTACATAAAATAAAAACCAAAATAATGCTCAACACAAAGTTCTACTTACAAAATCACTTCTTAACCGCTTAACCTCACTTTTAAGAGCATTTTGTAACCAAAAAACTAACACACATTAACCTCTTCAGCCTACAAAAATAAAAAATCAATCAATGTGTAATTTACTATTTACTACACATTGTTACTGAAAATGAATTTCAATCACTAATCGCCTCCTCATTCATAAATAGCAAAAACAAAAAAATTGGAGGCACTGACTTTTGTCAAATACCTCCAATTCATTTGTAAATTCTAATCAAACTGCAATTACTTTACAGCCACTTCATTTCCATCTGCATCCAGTTCCACAATTTCATAACCCAATCGAGCCAATTTATCTTTCAATGATGCTTTATCTCCTACTACAATGATCACCATCTTTGATGGGTCAAGGTATTTACGGGCAAGCTCATTAACGTTTTCAGCCTTGATCTTGGAAATGATTTTATTCTGCTTCTTCACATAACCTTCTGACAAATCATATTGAATGATTCTATTTAGGAATGCAGCCTTCTGACCTGGCGTCTCATACTTCAACGCATCTTTTTGGCCAACAGAACTTTTCATAAAATCAAGCTCTTCCGGTGTAATGCCTTCCTTATAGTACTCTTGAATCTCAGACATCATCTCATACACGGCACTGTCAGTTGCCACTGCCTTAACTCCTGCTGATGCTACAAACTCTCCAGTCAACTTATCTCCATAAAAACTTGATCTGGCTCCGTATGTCCATCCTTTATCCTCTCTCAGGTTCAGGTTAATTCTGCTGTTGAATGCTCCACCCAATGGGTAGTTCATCAGCGTAGACTTAAAGTATTCACCCTCTACATCATATTTCAAGTTGGTCACGTAACCTATCCTGATTTCAGACTGAGGAGCATTTGGCTTATCTACCAAGTACAGTACTGTACCTTCATTTTTTGGAGTTACCTCAATTGTAGGAGCCTGAAGGTCATTTGCTTTCCATGTTGACAAGAAATCTATTTTAGCCAACAGACTTTCCTTAGTTATATCTCCCACCACAACCAACTGTGATAGTTGAGGAACATAACTTTCTTTATAGAACTGATTGACATCCTCCAAGGTAAGTGCCTCGACAGATGCTTCTGTACCCTCAGATGATATTGCCAGTACATTACCTTTACCATACAATACTGTGTTAAATACACTGTTTGCAATCGGCACTGGCTGTTTTTTACTCGCCTTGATACTTTCCAGAGTCTGTTTCTTTACTCTAGCTAAGTCTTCCTCTGTAAACTTAGGTCTGAAGAGCCTTTCTTCTAATAACTCCAGTGTTCTGTCTATATGCTTCGTCAATGTGTTTACACTGATATAAGTGCCTGACTGACCACTTCCAACTGAAATCGAGCTTCCCAGTTTTTCCAACTCATTTTCAAACTCAGCTGCAGAGTAGTTTTCTGTCCCTTCACCCATCAATGAAGCTGTCAGAGATGCAATACCGGCCTTATCCAGATTGTCTTTTTCTAAAAGATGTCCACCTTCAATGTACAATCTCAATGTAACGGATGGAGTCTCCTTATTTTCAGTTCCAATGATCTTGATGCCGTTCGCAAATGTCTCTTTCCACAATTGAGGTACTTCTATTGTTGGGTTTGCTCCTGGACTTGGTTTTACACTTCTGTCAAAGTCATCTTTAGGCGACTTTCTTTCTGCCACCTTAGCATAGTCTGTAGTCGGAAATGTGTTTTTAACAGTCTTGTCCACTTGATAGTTGTCAGGTTTAGCTGCCATATTTTCCATTCCTTTAGGCAACACACTCTGAATAACTGCATACTGACCTTTGATATACTTGTTGTATACCCTGATCACATCTTCCTTGGTCAATTCCTGATAACTCTTCAATGACTCTGGGAAATAGTTAGGGTTATCCAAGAATGTTTCAAAGTGCGCAAGGCTAGATACTTTACCTCTAACTGATTCTAATGTTCTTAATGCTCCAGCTTCTTTTTTGGCTTTGAACTTTTGCAGGTCCTCATCTGAAACGCCTTCCTGCTCAAACTCTACTAATGCCTCTCTCATCATTCCTTCAAAGTCACTTAATGAAGTTCCTGGGTAAGGAAGGACAAACATTGTAAACTCACCCGCCAACTCAGAAGTAGGGTTAAAAATAGAAGCCTGAATCGCCTTTTGAGTCAAAACAAATTTCTTGTAGAAATAAGAATCCTGACCTTGACCAATAATATCAGCCAAACACTCAAGAGCGGCTTCATCCTTATGGAACTCAGGAACTGTAGGGTAAGTAAATAGAAGGGCTGGAAAACGGATATTGTTATCTACATAAGACACATAACGGTCTTTATCCAAAACAGGCGCTTCCAACTTCATGTCTTCAACCTCAGGTCCGACAGGAATTTTTCCAAAGTACTTATTAACCCATGCTAAAGTTTGCTTAACATCTATATTACCTCCAATAGTCAAGGTAGCATTGTTGGGACCGTACCATCTCAGGAAAAACTTCTTCAAGTCAGCCACATCTACTCTATCCAAGTCTTCCAAAAGTCCAATTGTCAACCAAGAATAGGGGTGTCCGTATGGATAAAGTGCTTCTGCATTTTTCTCTCTGAACATACCGTAAGGACGGTTGTCATAATTCTGCTGCTTTTCATTTTTTACAGTAGCCCTTTGAACTTCAAATTTCTCCTGTGTCACAGCATCCAGAAAATAACCCATCCTGTCTGCTTCCAGCCACAGCATGGTCTCCAGCTGGTTACTAGGAACTGTCTCAAAATAGTTTGTTCTGTCTCTATTTGTTGTACCGTTCAGTGTACCTCCAGAGGCAGTTACAACTTTGAAGTGCTCTTCATCCGCTACATTCTCCGAACCTTGAAACATCATATGTTCAAAGAAGTGCGCAAATCCAGATTTGTTTAATTCTTCTCTGGCAGAGCCTACGTGGTAGGTCACATCAACATGAACTAATGGGTCTGATAAATCTTGATGAAGAATTACTGTCAAGCCATTATCCAAAACATATTTTTGGTAAGGAATTGTCCAGTCATTTTCTCCTGACTCAACCTTTTCTACTAGTTTTTGGGCAAAAATCAGTTGAGAAGTCATTAGTAGAGTAGCAATACTAATTATTCTAAAAAAGTAATTTGACATGTGTTCTTTAATTAAAAAGTTACATTTGATTTAATAATGAATTAGAATTTACAAATACTAAAATCTCAAAATACTCCTATTAGTCAAAAAAATTCCATTTAAAAAATCAAAACTAACCTCTACATTCTCAAACCTTCAAATAAATCAACATACCTGACAGGCATACTTGACTAAAAAACCACACACAAAACACTCATAATCAAATTTAACAAATACTACAAGACCTCATCATTATCAACACAAGCAATAAAACCCAACCATACTATCACTTATAAAAAAGCACTACCTTTACTAACACTCTACTTTCTTGATAATTTACAAAATCAATACCTCATCAATAACATTGATCTAAAACCATAAAAAAGTGCACCTAAAAACGGTTATAGAGATAAAGTTCAAACATCTAAAATAATAAGCTAACGCATCGCTTAATTGCTATTCTCATTACTTTCAGTAGGTAGCAAAAGAGTATTTAGGTATTAACAATTCAACTATCCCATAATGGACTAAAAAAATTATTTTTCCCTTTCCTCCCAACATCATTTGAGTGGCACGAGAAATGCGATGATATTTTTTCTTGTTATCAGATAACATTGGCTACCATCGACACCCGCTCTAATTGGTTACTGTGGTTTTTATTTGATATTTTTACCGCCTATAAATTAGATTATTACTAGAACTGACTAATATAAAATAATGATGAGTAAATACTTTTTGGTTTGGCTGGCGCTTCTCGGTATTCTGGGAAACCTGAATGCACAATCAGCAGCCGACATTCGCAAGAAATATGAATACGGTAAGCAGCTGGTTGACCAGAAGAAGTATGCACAAGCACGAATCGTACTAGAAAGCATCAATCAGGACAACCCAAAGAACCTGTTGGTTGAATACTGCCATTACCTTTATGCGACAGCTTGTTTCAACTCAAACCACGAGGATGAAGCGATCAATACATTGGAGCATTTGGTATCAGAACACGGAGACTGGGAAAATATCAATGAGGTCAAAGTATCTCTAGCTGGTATGTTGGCTGATAAAGGTGACTTCCTGACAGCCGCAACGATTATGGCTTCCGTTCCATCAAAGAAACTGGATGACGCTACGAAAACCTCTGAAAAAAGTATTTGGGCAAAGTTGAGCTATGAGGATATGCAAAAACTGTATAGCCAATTCCCAAAACAAGAAAGAATAGGAAAAGGTCTCTTGGCTAAAGCATTGCATACACCAAAGGACAAAAGGGATGAAGCCCAAACTACAAAGCTGATTGCTCAATATGGTGGCGACCAAAAAGAAGCTTATACAAAGGTCATGAATGCTGGAATCAAGGACGTCTACAATATTGGGGTTATGATGCCTTTTTATGAAGACAAAGTTGATCCTACTTCCTTATCAATAAAGAACGAGTTTGTCTATAACATCTACCAAGGTATCAAACTCGGTCAAGAACAGTTGACTAAGGAAGGTATCAAAATTGAGCTGTTTGCCTACGATACAAAAAGAGATTCTGCTGTCGTAGAGCAATTATTGGCTTCTCCAGTGATGGCAAACATTGACCTGATTATTGGACCGCTTTATGGGGATATGCTTCCAATCGTAAAAAGATACGCTGACAGTACGGGTACTCCAATGGTTAACCCTATTTCTATGCACCCTCGTGTGCTGGAAGATTCAGAGCAATCATACCTTACTGCCGCTTCTTACAATACGCAAGGCAAACAACTTGCAAGGTATTTACATAGCCAGCAGGACACTGCAAAAGCCTATATCATTTATGGGGCTTCAACAAAGGAAAAAGCTTTAGCTGAAGCTTACAAAGATGAATTTGAGTCGTTGGGTGGTGTCGTTCAAGTATTCCAAGAGTATGATTATGCTGATGGCTTTACGGTTGCACAAGAAAGCTTCACTCCTTTGGCTATGGACACATTGGGTGTTGCACTTGACAGTACATCTGCACATGTAATTATCAGTACTACAAAAGAAATTCCTTCCATGAATGTACTGAGTGCCTTACAGTCATTAAAAGCGTTGGCACCCGTATATGTACCTGATGATTGGTTGACATTTGAACAACTAGGGTTTAGTCAGTTGGAAGGAGGGCATGTAACAATCATTGCACCTGAATATGTTAACCCTGATACAAATAATGTCCGAATGATTGACAAAGAATATCAGCAACGTTTTAACAACATTGCCTCGGACTTTACTTATAAAGGGTTTGAAACTATTTATTTCTTTGGAAAGGTTATGCACTTACATGGTAAATACTTCCAGAACAAGTTGCATGAAACGGGTTTCCAAAATGGTTTTATTTATCCAGGACATGATTACACCAATGCCAATGACAACCAGTATGTACCATTGATTAAGTTTCAACAAGGGAAGCTGGTGCTAATCAACAAGCAACAAGAAGGCGAAAATGCCAGTAAGGATAAAGAGTAGATTTGTGAGATACTAGACACAAGATATTAGAAGCCAAACAGGAGACTTGAGAATTATGGGAGATTTTTCTTACCTATTCTCAAGTCTTTTGTCTTGGTTTCCATATCTGTTTTAAGATCATGACGGGAATTGCAGATAATAAAGACTTAATTAATCGCATAGCAGAAGACGAATCAGCCTACCAATACCTAAGGTCATTTGTCACGCCAAACAAGCAACAGCTATTTGAAAAAGTGTTGGCTCATCGCACGCGCCACGTAACAGTGGTGTTGGAAGATATATACCAACCGCAAAATGCCAGTGCCGTGATTCGTTCATGCGATTGTTTTGGCATACAGGACTTGCATATCATTGAGGTAGAACATACCTATGAGCTGAACAAAAAGGTGGTAAAAGGAGCTTCCAAATGGGTTGACAGACACCATTACTCTTCCAATGAAGATGCGATCAAGCAACTAAAAAACAATGGATACAAGATTGTTGCTACCACTCCACATACGGATATGACTCTAGACGAGCTTCCTTTGGACGACAAAGTAGCGTTGATGTTTGGTACCGAATCCACCGGTCTGACAGACTATGCACTCTCAGAAGCCGACTACAAAATTCGTATTCCAATGTATGGGTTCAGTGAAAGCTTCAACATTTCAGTATCCGCAGCAGTTAGCTTAAACCACCTGATGACTAAGTTGCACAACAGCCAAGACATCAAATGGCAGCTTTCACCTGAAGAATACAAAAGGCAAGAAATCCGTTGGATTTTGAAAGTCATTAATAAGGTAGAAACGCATGTAAAAGATTTCTACAAGAAACAGAGGTCTAAATACGAATAAAATATTTTGATTGTATTCAACTTTTGAAACAGTCAACAAACCAAATACTTCTTCTCCCAAGACTATTATGAAAAAAGAACTTCGGATTGTATTTATGGGAACTCCAGAGTTTGCGGTGCCTTCCCTCGAAATATTGATAAACAACGGTTACAATGTAGTAGGTGTTATTACTGCTCCTGACAAACCGGCAGGCAGAGGCCATAAGTTGAACTCCTCTCCTGTTAAAGCGTTTGCAGTAGCCAATAACTTAAACGTCTTGCAGCCAAAAAACCTGAAGGACCCTGCATTTCAAGAAGAGCTGAAAAGTCTCAACGCCAACCTTCAAATTGTTGTAGCTTTCCGTATGTTACCTGAAGCTGTCTGGGACATGCCTGAAATCGGCACATTCAACTTACACGCATCGTTGCTTCCTAAATACAGAGGTGCAGCTCCTATCAATTGGGCGATTATCAATGGAGAAACAGAAACAGGTGTTTCTACTTTTTTCCTTAAACATGAAATTGATACAGGAGACATTATTATGCAAGATAGAGAGCCTATCCATGAAGATGATAATGTTGGGTCACTCTATACACGCCTAATGGCAAGGGGAAGCAAACTTGTACTGAAGACGGTTCAAGCTATTGAAAATGACAACTACACTTTAAGTTCGCAACCTGGTGAAACAGTTGAAGCTCCAAAGATCTTTAAGGAAACATGTGAGATTGACCTCAACAAACCTACTAAGCAGGTATATGACTTTATTCGTGGATTAGCTCCTTATCCATGTGCATGGACCAAAATCGAGGGCAAAGTTTACAAAATCTACGACGCGAAAAAAGGTCAGGAAAGTGATGTTACCTTCGAAGGCGACAAAGAGTATGTAACGGACAATAAAACGTATTTCTATCTGAATACAGCCGACGGTTATATCAACATTAAAGAGTGGCAGATGGAAGGCAAGAAACGGATGAAGATTGAAGACTTTCTAAGAGGTAAGCAATTCTAGTTCTAAATAAGCAAAAAGGCTGTGACAAGGATTTTAGATACTGTCACAGCCTTTTATATGTATACTCAATTAGATGGTTATTTTACTATACTGACTACACGGTTTGCAGCAGCATACACACCATTCATTGCAAACTCAGCCAAAGTAAAATCCTTCACCTTGCCTTTTCCTTCTACTTTGCCAAATGATTTCAGTGGGAGGTTACTCGAAATTGTAGCCACAACCCTATCGGCAGTCTCTTTACTGGTAGAATAAGTGTCATTCAATAACTTACCTGAGATTTCAACTGGCATTTTAACTAGCTGAACGGCTTTTGAAGACACTTCTTTTGTCATGCTTAGCGTTGCGCCTACCATTTCTCCAGAACGCTGAAAAACCATTTCACTAAGGTCTCGGCTACCTTGAATCATCTTGGTAGAAGTCTCCCTTCCAAACTTGGCTACATCACTTACCAGTGACTCTGTACGTTTGAAAGTACCACCTGCAAACTCTTTCGTCTGAACAAGGTTTTTGTCAATCATTGTTCCTGCCTTAGTCAAGGTGGTTTCTGTCAGTTCCTTTGACTTGCCCAGTACATCATTAGCTGTTTTCTCAGCTTTTGAAATCACATCCTCTGTCAACGTCTCAGTCTTGGTAATCAGACCTCCCGTTGTTTGTTTAGCATTTTCTAACGCTTTGTTAGAAGCCTCCTCTGTTTTCTGAAGAGCCGAATGCATCAATTCTTCAGCTTGGATAAGCACCTTTCCAGACTGAGCCTTTTCAGCCTCTTTTTTAGTTTTTGTTTGGGATTTTGTTTGCGTGCTCATGACTTTACTTTTTTCTTGTTGACTTTGATTCACGTTTGTTTTAGCGCCAGCACCCGTTGTTTTCTTGGCTGCAGTCGTACGGCTTGTAGAAGTCGTAGACTTTCTCTGCGTAGAAGACGTGGATGTTTTTGCTGTTGTTTTACGAGTAGAGGTCTTTGCTGTACCGGATGCTCCTACAGCAGGTGTAGTTTTTTTTTCGCTCGCACTAGAAGAATTGTCTGCACCTTGTTTTGGAGACGCTTGTTGGTTCTCCTGATTTGTAGTTGGGTTTTGCTGCTTTGCCATAGGTCCTAGGTAATTTATATGTAAAATGAATGCTTATTCAACTCTATATCAAAAAAAATATTTAAATACCATTATTCAAACTATCTAGCATTTAATTTGATAATGTGTGACTTAACTACAACAAGATAACCTACAAGTCATTTATTTGGTAATTTTGTATGTCAATTTTTTTTAAACAAAATGAGATTCCAGTCTCATTTTCTTCCGAAAGAAATACAACTTCAAATACCCTATACTTCACTATTTTATTATAAATTTGTTATTAATGGAACATATTGAATTAGAAAGCAGACAGCTGTCTGACTTAGGGGAAGTTGCCAATAAAATTATTGAATTTGCAGGGCACGATAATATATGGCTGTTTGAAGGCACATTAGGCGCAGGGAAAACTACACTCATAAAAGCGATCTGTGATCAATACGGTGTTGAAGATTTGGTTAACAGTCCTACATTTTCCATTGTTAATGAGTATAGTACCTCTAATGGAAATACAATCTACCATTTCGATTTTTACAGGTTAGATGATGAGGAAGAGGCACTAGATATTGGGTATGAAGAATACGTTGATTCGGGTAAGCTTTGTTTAATGGAATGGCCATCACGTATACCTAACCTAATTCCAGAAGATCATATCCTTATTGAAATTAATCACGGCACTGACGACCAACGGCAAATTAAAGTAAGTAAAGTCAGGCTGTAATACATCTCGCGTTAGGCTACTATTGGTGAGGTGTTACATTAACTCTTGAAAACTATGGGCAAAGAAAAGGAAGGCTTCAAACGAGCTACTGAGGAATTTTACCAATATCACCCTCAGGAAATGATGCTAAAGACACCCCAAAGGCATAAAAACCCAATTACGATTGGCATGCCTAAGGAAACTTGCCGAGATGAGAAACGCATCATGCTACGTCCTGAAGCTGTCAACATACTTGTCAACAACGGTTATGAGATACTGTTAGAGTCTGGTGCAGGAGTAGATGCCAACCTACCTGACCAAGAGTACAGTGATGCAGGTGCCAAGATAGTCTACACAGCCAAAGAAGCTTGGGGTACCGACATTATCTTGAGGGTTTCACCTCCTTCTATTGAGGAACTATCCCATATTAAGAAATCCAAAACCGTTATTACCGCCCTCAATATTAACAACCTGACGAAGGAATACTTACAAGAGATTGTCAGTAAAAAACTGGTCTGCCTAGCTTTTGAGCTTTTAGAAGACAAAGTTGGAGGTTTACCTGTAGTCAGGGCTATGAGTGAAATTGCTGGCAGTACTGTTATGCTAATTGCGGCTGAATACCTCAGCAGCTTTAACAATGGAAGAGGAATTATTCTAGGAGGAATTACAGGGGTACCACCTTCTAAGATTGTTATATTAGGTGCAGGAACTGTTGCCGAATATGCTGCTCGAACAGCTATTGGAATGGGGGCTGACGTAAAGGTCTTTGACAATCACATCTATCGCCTACGAAGATTAAAAGATGTGTTAGGCACTCATCAACTCTACACATCTGTCTTTGACAATGGACAACTAAGGGAAGCACTTTCTACAGCAGATGTCGTAATTGGGGCAGTCCATAGCAATACAGGCCGTCCACTTTCTATTGTGACTGAAGAGATGATTGCCGAAATGAAAGCCAATTCTATTATCATAGATGTCAGCATTGACCAAGGAGGTTGTTTTGAGACTTCCTATCCTACGACACTTCACAACCCGGTCTACAAAAAACATGGTGTTATCCATTACTGTGTTCCCAACATTGCATCAAGAGTTTCCAGAACCGCATCTACTGCTGTCAGCAACATTTTCACCCCTATTCTTACCAAGCTGATAGAAGAAGGTGGTACAGACCAAATGATGCGAATGCATCCTTGGTTCACCAAAGGTGTCTATGCTTATAAGGGTGGTATTACCAATAAGTTTATTGCAGAAAAATATGACTTACCATGCCGCAACTTAGAGCTAATTCTAGCCGCTAGCATCTAAGTTTTTAATAAAGGTCAACTAAAAACCCCTTCTGAAAAATAGTTTTCGGAAGGGGTTTTTAAGTTTTGGCATAAATGCCTCAAATATGCTATTCAAAAAGGTCACGCATTCTATGCATAAATCCTTTTTTCTCTTTTTTATCACTTTCAGGCTGGAAGTTTGGAGACTCCTTCAGCTTCTGCAAAATCTTTTTCTCTTCGGCAGAAACCTTTGTTGGAGTAAAGACATTTACGTGGATCAACTGATCTCCAGTATGATATCCGTTAATATCTTTGATACCCTTATTTCTCAGGCGTAATACCTTACCACTTTGTGTTCCTGCATCAATTGGAACCTTTACTTTACCACTTAAAGTAGGCACTTCAACTGTAGTCCCCAGTACAGCATCTACAAAGTTAACATAAAGGTCAAAGTGAATATTGTTGCCTTCTCTGTGGAACTCCTTGTGCTCGATTTCCTCGATTACAATCAGCAAATCACCTGGGATACCTCCTTGCTTAGGCACATTACCTTTGCCACTCATTGAAAGCTGCATACCATCAGAAACTCCAGCAGGAATCTTGATGTTCAGGACTTCCTCATTGTAAAGTCTACCTTCACCGTGACAAGTATCACATTTTTGGGTAATGGTTTTCCCTTCTCCTCCACAAGTAGGACATGTTGAAGAAGATACCATCTGTCCAAGCATAGTATTCACTACTTTACTTACCTGACCTGTACCATTACAAGTATGACAAGTTTTCAGCTCTGTACCATTCTTAGCACCATTACCACCACAAGTATCACAAGCTACATAGCGTTTAACCTTGATTTTCTTTTCAACGCCATTAGCAATCTCTTCCAATGTCAGCTTCAGCTTGATACGTAAGTTGGAGCCTTTCTTTACACGCTGACCACGACGTCCGCCGCCGCCACCGCCGAAGAAGTCTCCAAAGCCACCACCGCCAAATATATCACTGAACTGAGAGAATATATCTTCCATGTTCATGCCGCCGCCTCCACCGAAGCCACCGCCTTCAAAGGCTGCATGTCCATATCTATCGTAGTTAGCCCTCTTATCAGGGTCGCTCAGAATTTCGTAAGCTTCTGCTGCTTCCTTGAACTTCTCTTCAGCATCCTTATCACCTGGGTTCTTATCAGGGTGATATTTGATAGCTACCTTACGGTATGCTTTCTTGATCTGTTCAGGAGATGCATCCCTACTAATTCCTAATACTTCGTAGTAATCCTGTTTAGCCATGCCAATATTAATGTTTGGGGCAATGCCTAACCAAAAGACAATCCATCACTTTAATGTGACTTTCCTTTGGTTAAGCCCCCATATTTTTTGCCTTAAATTAACTTCCTACTACCACCTTTGCATACCTGATCACTTTATCGTTCAACAGGTAACCTTTTTCTACTGTATCTACTACTTTCCCCTTCAGGTCTTCAGAAGGCGCAGGAATTTGCGTGATTGCCTCATGCTTATCCATATCAAACTCTTTTCCTGTTGGGTTTTCCATTGACTTCAGTCCCTTGTTTTCCAACAGGCTTACAAGTTTGTTCTGAATCAAGTCAACACCCTGTTTGAATGAGTTCAATGCTTCATTTTCTTCATCACCTGAAGCGTGTTTTTGAGCTCTCTCAAAATCATCTACAACTGCCAATAAAGAGACGATCAAGTCCTCATTTGCCGTTTTCATGAAATCCAGTTTCTCTTTGGCTGTTCTTCTTCTGAAGTTCTCAAAATCAGAATACAGTCTCAGGTATTTATCTTTCATCTCAGCCAAATCTTTTGCTAAAGTAGCTGATTTATCTTCTTTCTGCTCTTCTGGAGCTACCTCTTCTTGTGCTTTCACTTCTTCCGCCTCTTTTTCGTTCTTTACATCTGCCTCTTGCTCAGCACCTTCCTGATTTTGCAGTTGCTCCTCTTCGTTCTTTTTATTTTTGATGTCTTCTCTTTCCATTTTGTATTTTTCTTTTGAAAACTATCATTCTGCTGTCAACAATTTTATTGCCAATGACTTACAGCCTTAATAAATGCGCCATTATGACAGCAAAACGCTGACAGCTCTACCTATATCGCCTACAACTTGCTTTCGGTCTTTTGTCAGATTGACAGTATTGACATAACTTCAGTTGGCTATTTAGCTTCTTGCAGCTCCTTAATTGCCAACCAACTCATTAAGCCTACTCCTACTTCAAGTGCATGTTCATCTATATCAAATGTCGGTGTATGTACACCTGAAACAATTCCTTTCTCTTCATTTCGGGTTCCGAGTCTGTAGAAACAGGCATCCAATTGTTGAGTATAGAAAGCAAAATCTTCTGCTCCCATCCAAAGGTCCAATTCTACCACATTCTCTTCTCCCAAGAATTCTTTAGCAGCATCAATTGCCCTGCCTGTCAGCTCCGGTTCATTAACTAAGTAAGGATAGCCTTTTCTAATTTCAAGATCAGCTGTTGCTCCCATGCTTTCCGCAATACCCTCTATCATTCTACGGATTTTTTGGTGCGCTTCTGCTCTCCACTCCTCATTCATGGTACGGAATGTTCCTTCTACCTTTACTTCTCCAGGAATGATATTGGTGGCTCCTTCTGCAATCACCTTTCCGAAAGTCAGTACTGACGGCACTTTGGGACTGCCAATACGACTCACTAGCTGTTGTAAAGCTACGATGATATGAGAGGTGATTACGACAGGATCTACAGACATTTCAGGTATTGCACCATGTCCTCCTTTTCCTTTAACAGTCAGGTAAATTTCATCTGCACTAGCCATGTACATGCCCTTTCGGAAACCTACTTTACCGACTGGAATCAACGGCATTACGTGCTGACCAAGAATCTTGCTCGGACTTGGGTTATTTAATGCACCATCCTTAATCATCAAGGATGCCCCTCCAGGTACCTTTTCTTCTCCTGGTTGGAAAATTAATTTTACAGTTCCTTCAAACTGGTCACGCAACTTATGTAAGACTTGCGCTACACCAAGCAAAGACGAAGTGTGGACATCGTGTCCACAAGCATGCATCACACCCGGCACTCTTGATTTATAAGGTACCTCATTTGCCTCTTCAATCGGAAGTGCATCCATATCAGCACGCAAAGCGATTACTTTCTTATCAGGATTTACTCCTTCAATCAACGCAACCAACCCTGTTTCTGCTTTTATTTCCTGCGTAACGATACCATAAGAACGAAGCTTTTCTGATACAAACTTTACAGTTTCATGCTCCTGAAAGGACAACTCGGGGTTTGCATGCAGATGTCTTCTATTGTAGACAACTTCTTCCAATATGCTATTACTGATTTCCTTGATTTGGTTTTTGAGGTCTCCTACTGTCATAAAATTGAGTATTATAACTCCAAGTAAATAGCGCTATCTGCTAAAGCACCTTCTTGAAAACAAAATGATTAATTAATTTCTTCCTGTATTACCAATATTTAAGAAACCCATCAATGGGTAGAAAAGTTGGCGGAAGCATCTTGAAAAGAGCAGATTGTGTAGCAATCCATAAATATAAAGGGAAAGCACATATAATAGCACTTTCCCTTTAGTTGTTTTATTTTATTTCGAGAAATATGCCTTATTAAGAGGCACTGCTTCCTTCTTTCATACGCTCTGCGTTGTCAGCAATTCTCAACTTTTCAATAAAGTCTTCAATACTGCCATCCATCACGCTTGGTAAGTTATAAACAGTGTGGTTGATACGGTGATCTGTCACACGGCTTTGTGGATAATTATAGGTACGGATTTTATCCGAACGGTCACCACTACCTACCATTGATTTTCTTTGTGCACCAATCTCTTCGTTGTGCTTTTCAAGCTCTTTCTCATAGATACGAGCACGCAATACGCTCATCGCTTTGTCAAGGTTCTTGATTTGTGACTTCTGATCCTGACACTGTGCTACGATACCTGTTGGAATGTGTGTCAGACGAACAGCTGAATATGTCGTGTTCACTGACTGACCACCCGGCCCTGAAGAACAGTACGTTTCTTTCTTGATGTCACTCATCTTAAGGTCTACCTCTACATCTTCGGCTTCTGGCAGTACCGCCACTGAAGCTGCTGATGTATGGATACGTCCTTGTGTCTCTGTAGCAGGTACTCGCTGTACACGGTGTACTCCTGACTCGAACTTCAGTTTACCATATACATCCTCTCCTGATACAGAAAGAATAATTTCTTTGTAACCACCTGAAGTTCCTTCAGTGTAATCCATCAAAGAAACCTGCCAACCTTCCGTTTCAGCAAACCTTTGGTACATACGGTAAAGGTCGCCTGCAAACAAGGCGGCCTCATCACCACCTGCACCTGCACGTATCTCTACGATTACGTCTTTGCTGTCATTAGGGTCTTTTGGTATCAACAATTGCTTCAGCTCTTCTTCCAAAGGCTTCTGTCTTTCCTGAAGCTCATCCAATTCCATCTTAGCCATTTCCCTAAAGTCAGGGTCTTTTTCATTGGATAGAATATCCTTGGCTCCTTTAATGTCAGCCAAAAGCTTCTTGTACTCTTCGTAGGCTACTACGATTTTGTTGAGTTCCTTGTATTCTTTATTGAGCTTTGCATAAGCTTTCATGTCTGCCATTGCTTCAGGCTGAACAATCATCTCGCTTACCTCTTCAAAGCGTTTCTTTATTTCTTCTAACTTGTCGATCATACTTGTTCTGATTATCAGACCGCAAAATTAATCTTTTTTTTCTGATGCCACTAATCTCTTTCACAAACAAAGCGGTCATCGGGAATGTCTTCTTGCTTAAAAAATGCAAATTGACATCTTAATTGTTCCGTCTACTTTCCCTTGTACGGTCATATGTAGAGTTTCCGGTATCATCCCACTCCCTAATGATGTAAGGCTCAAAATTATCATCATAAGTTTTTTTACGGTACTGAGTCTCCCTCTTCTTACTCCCTCTACCATACTTATCATAATACTCAAACCATCTGTTTACCTTATGACCATCCCGATAAGTGCCCGTTTCCATTAACCTGCCACTTGGATAGTATTTCAGGTAAGTTCCATCCTTTACTCCATACTGATATGGAATGACTTCCTTTACCTTTTTCCGTTTTGAATCGTAATAAGTGATTTCTGCATTTTTAGGATACCCACGATAATAGTAAACCTTATCCTGTATCATGAGATCGTCATTGTAACTGTCTCTTTGATAAGATATCCAACGCCCTGTACGTACACCTTTATAAAATTGCCCTGTTACTAATGTATCTCCGTTCACAATTTTCACATAAGTGCCATGCAAAGGCATCCCGTATTTTCTGTGGATCTCATTAGTCTTTTCTATTTTTCTTTTATCATGATTGTAGTAAAACTTAGAGGCTACATACCTATCTGGGTCTTCCCACTCTCTCAGAACAAAAAACAACTCAAACTCCACATTGTTTCCTCGAACTTTCTTCGTAAAACGTTTTTTGGTCTTAATATTCCAAAAGACGTTCTTCTTTTTCTTTTTTACCCTTCGCTTTACTAATTCCTTTTCCTCGTTTTTCCCTGGGTTCAGTTCGATAGTTGGGTCATCTTCATCCAACTCACTAAGTTTCACCACAACAGTACTATCTGGCTTAGCCTGATCTTCGGACACACTAAGTTCCTGAGCTTGAGCAAAAGCAGTAAAATAGCAAAGCAGCAATATTGAAATGAAAAATCTTTTCATGATAGATAGGTTTTGTTGCTTAAGGTCTCTAGTTACAGTAAAGTATTATACCTCAAGACTGTTCCGTCTTTCTTATTTTAGGTCTTTTATTGTAGCAGTTATCTTCCAACAAGTTCAATTCCAACAGTGACCATATCGTCGTACAATACACTATCTTTTACCTAAATATTGAATATAGATCTAATTGAACTCATTTCCTCCTAAAGAAGTTTAATCTCTTTTTCAGGGAATTCTCCCAAAAATAATAAAAAGAAAGCTTCATCAGAAGTAATCTATCTGATGAAGCTTTCTTTCTTCTATTCTGATTCTAATTAGAACCCATCATCGTCGTCATCTGTATTGGTTGGTGTTGGGGTATCATTCAGGATATCATCTCTTTGTGTATCCGTATTTGATGGAGGAGCTCCTCCCCAATCACTCACATTCAGGTTCAGTTCAAAAGGATACTCATTTTGCAAGTATTTGCCTGAGTACATATCAAAGAACTGAAGTACCTTCTTGGTGTCTGCCAAGTTTACATTGTCTTTACCTTTTGTAAAAGCCTCATTAAACGCCGCATTGGATGACATCACTTCCACTCCATCTCTTTCAAAAGACAGGTAGTACCAAGTGTCAAAATGCTTATTTTTCAACAGCATTCGACAAGTATAATCATTGGCACCACGACCGACTTTAGGAAACTCTATAATTCCTTGCAGCCAGTGGTTTGCTTCTTCACCAAACATTCCTGCCATTCCTATCTCACCAGTACTATAAAATGCCGCTTCTGTTGGAGACCACATCAGGTCTACTTTTGAGAGTAAGATCTCACTTTTCAAGCCTTGCATCACATCAAAAATAGCCTCTTGCGAGATTTCTTCAGGAATATTGTTTTCTGGAATCAACTGCACAGCCCTTTTCAGGAAATTTTTCAGGTTTCGCTTTTCAATTGAAGTCTTTTCGTGCTCATCCTTAGGACCAAGGTCTTTACTAATTTCTTTTACAGCCCTTTGATCCATTGGAATTAACAAACTAAGGGATACTTCAGCTTTGAATGAACTTGCTGAGTCCATCTCAACATCTTCAATGTTCATCTTACCCATTCCGGCAGCTTCCAAAGCATACTTTACTTTTTCCTTAGACTTCACTAAGTCCATCTTACCCAAAAAGTCTATTTCCTTTTTCTTGACATCATACCTTAACTGGTTTCCTTTTAGCAACTCGTATTCTCCATAGCTGTCAGGTAAGATACTATACACTTGCTTTGTTGTATCATATGACAGCAATCCATCTGCTTCCATTACAGACCTTGCACTACCCAAATTACCATCCAGCTGCATAAATGCACCTAACAGTGTTTGAGCTCCCATACCAAGGTATAAACCTGCTTTAGGACGTTTATTCAAGCCATCTATCTTCAGGTCATCATTCACCACAACTGCTGCAATTGAATCAGGAGCTTCATAATCATCATTTTTGGAATTGTAGACGAACCAATTGTCCTGATGGTCTTCCAGATCAAGTCTGATTTTACCTTTAAAGCCCATTTTTTCACGGTCATCTACCAATCGTACTTTTCCGGCAAACAAAAGTCCTGGCTTAAACAAGAAGGCATCATCCTCCATAATTTCACCTCTTGCTTCTGTTTTCATCTCAATAATTCCATCATCATTTTTCAGTTCCTGCTGAATGAATTTATTGAAAAAGAGTTTACTCTCCTGACCTATCTCATTCACATACTGATAGTACCCATTTCCTTCAAACTCTTTTCGGGACTTTATCTGAATATCAGCTTCCCTGATGGTATGGTATCTTGTAAATGCATTGAAGACCACAGTTGCATTCTTTAGTGTCTCTACTTCTGCATTGGTTCTTACTACCACTGTACTATCCACTGGGTGAATATCAGCGTTGGCTACCCTAATTTTCTCAACCCCTGTAGCTCTCAAAGAGTAATCCTTGAGATTATATTCTGCATGGGAACCGTTAAACATCAACTCATCCTGTTCAGGGTGAACGGAAATAAATTCACCTTTTTCACCATCTCCACTACTCATTCTTACAATACCTTCATCAATCAACCATTCAGCCTGACTGATATCTGTCTTGAACATATTGTTTGGGAAACGGATTTCTGAATCCTCTTGCTCTTTCCTAATTGTCACCTGATTGGTAGTAAGGTCACCATGTACGTGCATGTTCTTTCCGTATACAGCTTCCTTATCCCCTTCGTTCAAGCTTTTGATCCGGAAGTCTGATCCATAACTATCATAGGTAGTTTTGTTGAAACGGAAATCTGCTGACTTATTGGTGGATGATGCCATTTCTACCACACCATCTCCTGCTACCTTTTCAGGCATCAAGGCTAGCGTTCCTTGGAAAAGAATTTCATCATCTCCTGAGTGTGTATCTGTATAAAGTCTGAATGGAGCTGAATCTTCAGTATGGAACACCATACTATCCCGCTCTACATACCAACGCATATGATAACCATCCATATCCACCCTTGGGTGTTGCTCAGACTCAATTCTTGCTGAGTTACCAAAGGTCGAGACAGAGTCTGTATAAAACTCAAAGTCATCCGACTTAAAGGCACTACCTAAATATTGCAGTTCTCCCTTACCTCGAAGTCCTTTAGCATTCAAGTTCAGGTTCCCATCAAAGCTTGCTTTTCCTCCATATACAGGATAAGTCATTCGAGGTCTTGAGAAACCAAAGGCATTATCTTCTGTATTCAGACGTAGTGTATCTTCAATTTCCTCAAAGATTCCTCCCGAATGGAACGTTCCTTTAAAACTTGCTTCCAACTCTTCATTGGTATTGGCTACATTAATTTCAGGAATATCAAAATAAACTTTTTTCTCCTCTGGCATCGAATCAGCGGCTACTTGTGTCAACTCTGAGTTTACCTGATGGTCAAAGTTCATCCGTCCACCATTTTCTGAATGGAATCTCGGTGGAATATCAACCAATCCACTTTTATTGTTAGGGTGAGATACATATAAAATGCCTCCTGTATTTACAATTGAGTTGGGCGCTTGCTTGGTAGCACCATTCTGATCCCTTATAAGAAATGAAACGGAATCAATATCTGTCAGCACCACTTTGAATGAGTCATACTCAAAGTCAAACTGCGATCCACGGAATACAAGGTTACCGGCTGTAAGCGTACCTCCAAATTGCATATCCCTATTCTGCTTAAAAATCACCTCGTTCTCTGACGGTATGATCTTTACATTAAGCGAATCACTGACAGCAAACCTGCTTACACCTCTTACTTTCAGCGTACTGTCTCTCAGGTTAAGTGTTGCATTCGATTTAGATTCGATTCGAGACGCCAAAGCCAAGTTATCAAAGTCTGTAACCCTTTCCAGTTTAGCTGAGTCTATCGCTGCTCCTCGGTTTTTTCTTTCCCGATTAAAGCGTTGGTAAGCCTGATGGTAAAAAATACCTTCATCCTTCAACAGAATTTGATCTGTACTTGTATTGTACTCTATTAACCCTTCTAAAGTCAGTGGCCATAAGCTTTTTCTGAATGCATCAGGGTTTACATGTCGTGATTCTGCTACTTTTCCTGCTTCTACTACTTTGGTTCTGTTTTCCCATGCATAACCATATATCATAACCAGTGGGTGGAAAGAACGAAGTCCTTGAAGACGTTTGAATTTTGATGGATGGAAAAAGCGATCAGACTCTACAAATGTAGGGACTTTGTTAGCTGCATTCAGCGTTTTAATATTGATACTGTCAGCTTTCAAATCCCACTCAAAAAACTCTGAGTCAATGTTGAGTTTGTGGAATGAAAGATTGAACGGTGTGTATTTCCTTACTCCTTTACTTCGTCTGAATGTGACATTCTGCTCTTTCATGTCATAGCGAACAGCCACTTCATCATGCTGTAATGAGTCATTCTCCTGATAATAGATCACCATACTCGCCGCTGGTGAATAAATCAGAGAATCATTATAGACAAACCCTTTTTTTGACTTAGCTACGAAAAGTGTTGTATCAGCCTGAAAGACTTCTAAAGAAGACCTTCCCATTGATAGGGAACCTGTATTCATCTTTTTCCCTCGAATCGTAAGTCCACCGACTAGCTTTACTCCATCTTTTCCTTTCAATACTACATCCAATCCATAAGACTGAAAAAATGGGTACTTGGCTTTTTCTTCGTTCGTATTATCACGTTGCAACTGATATTCAAAACGACCTCTTACCATTGAGTCCGTATATTGCAAAAAGTGGAGTTCTGCTTTTCCTGCTTCCATCCTACCTGAAGAAATATCAAATGCATAATGTGGCAAATCACAGTATGCTTCTTCCTGAGGTATGGAAAGGTTACTCCAAAACATTCTACCAGCGCTTCCTACAAGTGTATCGTTTTTGAGTAACAAAGAACCACTAACCTTTTCAATCAGAACCGTATCAATGATGGACTCTACCCTAAAGTTAGCATCTTTGATTTCCATAAATGGTCCTAAAACGTCTGGTAATGGCGCTTCCATTGAAGGGTCATAAGTAGCAGTGTTCTCTTTTTCAAATGCAAAAACAGCTTCATTTGGAGCAGGCTCTTCATACTCCTCTACATTATCAACATCTTCTCCATCCCAGCTTCCGCTCCACTCACCTGTGTCACTTCCTGTACTGCTGTCTTCCCAAGAACCATCCCATGCATCATCCCAACTCTCAGTCTCTTCTTCTGAAGATTCATCTGAAGGATTATCATCAGGCCAAGCTTCTTCACTTGTTCCCTCTGTATTCGTTTGCTGTTCCTCTTCCTCCAAATGACCAAACCATTCTTCTTTTTGCTCTACAGAGTCAGCTTTAGCTGCTACTTCAGGTTTGATTTCTGCATCCCCTTTGATCAATGAACCATCAGGAATATGTCCAAACTCAACAGTACCTCCTTCTACGATAATAGTATGGAATCGTGAATGGTAGAGTTTCTGTTCCTCAAGGAAAAGTCGAGACCTGTGAAGAAAGTTTTTAGCAATATTTGCCGGATAAAGAGCCACCACAGAATCTGCTATTTGCATAAAACGTGTCAGCTGCTCAGAGGAAAACTTACCTTTTGCTCCACCTGCTGCTACACAGGCATAATAGTTTTCTATGTCTTTATTCGCAGGAAATCGCTTCAGGTACATTCTCTTGGAAGTAGTAAAGAGTAAGTCCTTCTGATCTTCAGACAACTGCCCTTCAGATAAAGATAGCATGTCCATCAACACGGAATCAGCCGTATGGCTTGTCGATCTAGTCAACAGGTTTTCTATGTCAGATGTAAGACTGTCTTTTTCTGTAAAAGGAAGAATGGCAAATGTCCGTACTTGCTTTACCTGTTCAGGCTCTTCCTCCAAGTCCTGTGCAAAGACACTAAAGGGAAGAATCAACAGCAATAACAGGCTAATGTAGTTCAGATACCGAATGTTCATTGGGCTGATTGAGTCAGTTTTATAATACATGAAAAATAAGTAACACTATATTTAGCTCCTAAAATTTGGGCTAGTTCTTCAGCAGAAAACCGTATGGTTTCCACTGTTGGTTTATTGTCTTAGCTATTAATGACACCGAAAGTTAAGTTGCAGCAGCAAAAGGATTTCCCAATGTTAATTTATAATAAGGCAAGTTCTAACTAAACATCAATTAGAACCTGCCTCCATTAGCAATACCTTATTTCTTATGGAATACGGCACTTACCCAATTTAGCCTCTCCTTATGAGATTCATAAACTAGCCCGTACTCCGCTGCCTTCTCTTTTATAACAGGCAAATCCTCTGTATAAAATCCACTTAGTAATAGTGTCGCCTGTGGCTTTAACATACCTGCATAAATCCCCATCTCATTTAACAGAACGTTACGGTTGATATTAGCCAATACGATATCATAACTATCTTTTTTGGGCATGTCCGTCACTGTTCCTACTGTAACATTGATGTCTATCCCATTGATTGCTGCATTTTCCAATGCATTCTCTACTGACCAGTCTTCAATATCACAAGCATCTACAGAAGTCGCTCCAAGTTTTTTAGCCATTACAGCCAAAATACCCGTACCACAACCCAGATCCGCAACCACTTTATCCTGATGATCAATTTCAAGTTGGTTAAGCAGCATCAGCGTCGTTGTAGAATGATGCCCTGTACCAAATGACATTTTAGGAGTGATCACAATCTCGTGTTTGTACTCCTTGTCAGGTTGATGAAACGATGCTCTGATCAGCAAATCATCGGAAATCACCACAGGTTCATAATTACTCTCCCAAAGCTTGTTCCAATTTTGCTTTTCAACTTCCTTAAATGAATAAGATATCTGGTCTTCAAAGAAGGAAATAGTGTCTTTGAACTCATTTTCATCAAAAAGATGCTGCTCTATAGAAGCCTCAAACCCTTCGTCATTTTCTAAAAAAGAGTCAAAACCAATACCTCCCAATACAGCTTGCAACACCTCTTTGAGTTCCTCGCTACACTTTACATCTAATGCGATATATTCCATATAATCAATTTGTTTGTAAACGCTTTGTCAATCCCATTTTATTAAACTTGACAAATATACAAAAAGCGACATCAGCGAAATGTTAACCTGAAACCTTATATCAATTCAACCGTGTT
This sequence comes from Limibacter armeniacum, assembly GCF_036880985.1. Classification (NCBI taxonomy): domain Bacteria; kingdom Pseudomonadati; phylum Bacteroidota; class Cytophagia; order Cytophagales; family Flammeovirgaceae; genus Limibacter; species Limibacter armeniacum. Next base: position 2,935,660 of record NZ_JBAJNO010000009.1, on the reverse strand, counting down.
TTTCGGTGCTTCTTATTTTTAGAAACGAAAAAAGCAGCGAACATTTCCTGTCCGCTGCTCTATTCATTTTAATTATGCCTTATCAGTCTTAGTAAGACTTCGTGATATCAATAAAATCTCTAGATGCCAATGAAGCACCACCGATCAATCCACCATCTACATCAGCGTTAGCAAACAGCTCTGGTGCATTCGTTGGTTTTGCACTTCCTCCATAAAGGATAGAAATCTCATCCGCTACTTCCTGACCGTATTTAGAAGCCAACATGTCACGGATATCTTTGTGCATTTCCTGAGCTTGATCACTTGATGCCGTTTTACCTGTACCAATTGCCCAAACTGGCTCATAAGCAATCACCACTTTCTTAAAGTCCTCAGCAGACAAGTGGTAAAGACTTTCTTCCAGTTGCTTAGATACTACTTCTTTCTGTTTTCCAGCTTCTCTTTCGCTCAATACTTCTCCTACACAGAAAATTGGAGCCATTCCATTAGCCAATACAGCATCTACTTTCTTTGCAAGTTCCTCATGTGTTTCCTTGAAGTACTCTCTTCTTTCACTGTGGCCCAAAATCACATAGTCTACACCAAATGACTTCAGCATAGGTGCTGAAATCTCACCAGTGAAAGCTCCTTTTGGCTCAAAGTAGCAGTTTTGAGCAGCAACAAATACATTGGATGCATTTCCTACCAATGATTTCACACCGCTTAAGTGGATGAAAGGCACACCCATAATCACTGTAACGTCAGATGGAGTCTCGTCTTTAGCCATGTTCACTACCTCTGAAGCAAGTTTCAGTGCATCATCCTTCAGGGTATTCATCTTCCAGTTACCAGCTACTATTTTCTTTCTCATGTCTGTAGTTTGATTTTTTATCGAATTATGTTGGTTCCGAATTTTTAGGAAGGCTAAATATAGGCATTGCCAATGTGGGCGAGAAATGAGTAAAGTCACTTATGGATTTTCCCAATTTGGAATTAGGAATGACTATTTGACGCAATCAATACCTAAAAACAGTAATTATCCTCCTTTTAGGCCTTTAAAAAGCTTTCTTCTTTAGACTGTATTTAAATATTATTTAAGCATTCTTATTTCCGAACTCTCTTCCCAATATGAGAAAAGCTCCAGAAATGTCCCTTCTATATGATTTGTACTTCTCTAACAAGGTGACTGTATTATTCCAAAATTAAGGTTGAATTAACAAGAAAATCATTATACAAAACTAAGATCACACAAATTAGGTCTCTTATATGTATAAAGCCTAACCACAAACACTACTAGATTTACTTTCAACCAATTCAATTCTACTTTACACACAATTCAATTACTTCCATCTAACCAATTCAAGATTACACAACACTATCATTCTAAAATTAATCACCAGCTATGAATCATCCGGTAAAAACACCGGATGATTTTTTTATTTAGCTAATTCTACTCAGTTGGTTTCCTGTTTAGCAAACCTTGCCTGTTGTGCCTTGATGATCGCATGTTCAGGTAATGTCAAATCAGGATCCTCTCCTAAAATTTTCTCAGCCAACTCCCTGACCTTTCAACATCTCTCAAATTTGTTATTGGGCTTTCAAAGTATCTGTACAACAAAGTTGAAAGTCCAATTGTCATTCCCCAGTAAAGAGTATAGTTCAATAGTAGTCCTAGCCAAGTCCCTCTAAATAGTATAGGTAAATCTATCAACGGAAGTATGTAGCCCATCACAATAGAAAGATTTAACACATACATCGAATAAGAAATTAAACTTATGTTGGTTATCCATTTACCTAGAATACTAGTATTACTTTTCCAATTACTCAAAAAAGGAAGTAGGCAAAGCGTTGCCAGTGCATATATCGTGAAATAAAAAACACACTTAAACACTCCATACGTCTGTACTGTCAACTCATTTGCTTTTAATAGAGTAAAAAGTATCATAGAAACCAGAAGTAGTTGTTTCTTATATCTGTCCCAAAGGTTTTTGTGATAGTATTGGAAGTAAGCGCCTAATACTCCAAATGTAATTCCATCCAAACGGGTAAATACCTGTTTTCGAAATATCAAGTCCCAATCAGTTATATTTTTAACATCTACTACCAAGTAACGTTCGTATCTAAAAACTAATGGAACAACTATAAAAATTAGGATCGTTAATAAAATTGTACGCTGTAATGGTAGTTTTATCAAACGCATTACAAGCATGGATAAAGGAATCAAAAAGTAAAACCATTCTTCAACACATAAACTCCACGCTTCTGCAAAGAAAGTAGGATGCTCCTGCCAAAGATTCTGAGCAAACAAAAAATATCGCTTATGTACAAGTACAGAAAAGTTTGGATTCTTCCACTTTTCTAACCCTATTAATATAAAAAGGATTAAGAAATAATTAGGTAATGTACGAAACCACCTTCTTCTCCAAAATAGAAATATGTCTCCTATACTTACCTTACCCTGAACAAACATACGAATCAAAAGACCTCCTATTAAAAAGCCACTCAACACAAAAAAAATAGCTACGCCTTCAAAAAGAATTGCATTCTGAATGTGATACAGCTTATTACCTAGCAGTCCCATTCCATGTTTGAGTACTACTAAAATAATGGCCAATGCTCTCAAAAAATCCAATCCGAATACCCTTTCATTATAAATAAAGGCTCCAGATAAGTTAGATTTGGTTTTCACTAGGATTAAATATTTTCAAATGGGATTTAAAAAGTGGTCTTTAGCTAATTCTACTCCAGTTGGTTTCCCGTTTAGCAAATCTTGCCTGTTGTGCCTTGATGATCGCATGTTCAGGTAATGTCAAATCAGGATCCTCTTCTAAAATTTTCTCAGCCAATTTTCGGGCATCTTGTAGTACGGTTGCATCTTTCGATATATCGGCAAACTTTAGGTTCAAAATACCGCTCTGTTGTGTTCCCTCTATATCTCCCGGACCTCTCAGTTTTAAGTCTGCATCTGCTATCTCAAAACCATTATTGGTACGACACATTGTCTCCAACCTGAACTTACCATCCTTACTCAGCTTTTTACCTGTCATTAGGATACAATAAGATTGTTCTGCTCCTCGTCCTACTCTACCACGTAACTGATGCAGCTGAGCTAAGCCAAATTTTTCTGCATTCTCAATGACCATCACAGAGGCATTCGGAACATTTACCCCTACTTCAATTACAGTAGTGGCAACCATAATTTTGGTTTCACCTTTGACAAACCTTTGCATCTCAAAGTCTTTATCCTCAGGTTTCATCCTACCATGTACAATACTTACAGGCATCCCTGGAAATGCTCTGCAAATACTTTCATAACCATCCATCAGGTTTTTGTAGTCCAGCTTTTCCGATTCTTCAATCAGTGGATAAACTACATAAACCTGTCTACCCTTTTCGATCTCTTCCTTCATAAAACCAAAAACCCGAAGACGGTTAGCGTCCGTACGATGTGTAGTCACAATTGGTTTACGCCCAGCTGGCAGCTCGTCAATTACAGAAACATCTAAGTCCCCATAAACTGTCATGGCTAATGTTCTTGGGATTGGGGTTGCTGTCATCACCAGAATATGTGGTGGAGCCAAACTGGTTTTCTTCCAAAGTGCTGCACGCTGTGCTACGCCAAAGCGATGTTGTTCATCAATTACGCAAAGTCCCAAATTCTGAAAATCTACTTTGTCTTCAATCAAGGCATGTGTACCGACGATAATTTTCAACTCTCCACTTCTAAGCTGCTCATCGATCAAACGCCTTTCTTTTGCTTTTGTAGACCCAGTAAGCAATGCAATCGAGACACCTATTTTATCAGCATGTTCTTTTAGTCCTACATAATGCTGTTGCGAAAGAATTTCCGTTGGAGCCATCAAACAGGCTTGCGCCCCATTATCAATCGCCATTAGCATACAAATAAATGCTACGATGGTTTTACCACTTCCTACATCTCCCTGAAGCAAACGATTCATTTGAAAACCTGACTTCATATCTTCAAATATCTCGCGCACTACTCGTTTTTGGGCACCAGTCAGGTCAAAAGGGAGGTGATTATCATAAAACTCTTTAAGTGTTGGAATCTTGCCAAATACCTGCCCTCGAAACTTTTCTGTTTTCTTGCCCATCTTAGTCGCCATCAGTTTAAGTTGCATAAAAAACAGCTCCTCAAACTTTAGCCTCTCCTGCGCCTGATTCAGTAAGTCTGGATCTTTTGGAAAGTGGGCATAAACAACTGCCAATTTCTTAGGCAAAAAATGGTACTCATTGAGTAAATATTCAGGCAGCGTTTCCTGAATGTGTTCATATGTATTCTTGAGCAGCGTCAACATCAAAGTACTAATACCTTTACTGTCCAAGCGTTTTACCTTCATCTTCTCTGAGGTATGGTAGACAGGTGTCAGTTTCCCTTCCAGTTTTGTTTCAGCAGTAATTAGCTCCATCTCAGGGTGCGAGATCGAGAACTTGTAACCAAATCGCTGTGGCTTTCCAAAAACAATATAGCTTACCCCTTCCTGTATCTGCTTATCAACCCACTTACCTCCTTTAAACCAAACAAGCTCTAACACCCCTGTATCATCTCTTAGCTGCGCTGTAAGCCTTTTTCCTTTTCCTTCACCAACAAATTCCTTACGGGTAATTCGCCCTTTGATTTGTACATAAGGCAAATCATCCTCTATCTCATCTATCTTGTAAAATTTGGTGCGGTCTTCATGCCTGAAAGGATAATGCGCGATCAAGTCTCCGAAATTGAAAATACTCAACTCCGTATTCAGCAAAGCCGCTTTTTGTGGACCAACCCCTTTGAGGTATTCTACTTTGGTAGAGAAGATATTGTTATTACTCAAGGTCAAGAAATTTGTATTCTAGTAAAATCAAAACAAAATGTCACCTACTTGACAAAAATAATAACAATTTCTAAAAAAAATGGTGATTTTTTTGGCGTGAAAATCAGAACTTGAAAGGAACATTTGTAACTGGAGCAAAAAAATCCTGTTTAAAATGATGAGGTGGAACTCCTGTGACTCTTGGTAGCTTTCTGTAAGCATTAGCATTTTTTACCGCACGTATTACTGGATAAGTTATCCAAATGGACAATAAAATGATCAATGAGACTCTTTGAAATTTAGCAATACGTTCATAAAGACCGCTTATTGAAAACATAAAAACAAAGAATATCAACCCAAATACAGGTGACATAAAGCGTTCAACCTCTTGAATATCAATTGCACACTTCTTATATACACCTGCTAAAATATAAAGTCCTACATAACACAGAATCACGGATGATAAGACAGAAATAAATTTATTTTTTTTGTTTTGTATTATTCCCACCACTAGAACACATACCATCACAGTTATAAATGCGATAATATAAAACCCGTTTCCGAGATAAGGAAGTATACCAACAGGCATAAACCATCTAGCCATTACCTCTCCATAATTACGTAGAATGTATAATAAAAATGTCCAACTGAAGGTTGCAGACTCTCTACTCTCCATACCACCTACTCTGGTATAAATCAGCCAGCACAAAACCCCTGATAAGGAAATTACGACACTCAACAATAGCATTTTCCAGTGCCTTTTCAATAATTTTTGTTCCGTAATACTTAAGGCAATTCCAACTCCTAAAAAAACAAATAATCCTGCAAATCGCTGCAATGGCATTAAAAACCCAAAAATTGTTATCAGAATCAAGTATTTAGATGATGGTTTTTTCAAGAAATTATTTAAAGAATAGAGATATGATGTTAATAAGAATATAAAAAATGGCTCTGACCAAATAAACTTCCCTACTAGTAGATAAGGTATAGAAAATGTCACAATTAAAGCATAGAAATATACGATAGGGTTTCGACTATTTTTAATCGTATTTATGAACCACTTAACTAATAAAAAAACTGTACTTAAAAGAGAAAAATAATTAAGTAGCATCACCCCTTCCATTGTATTTCTTGCTATATAAGCTAATAGAATTGGGAATAGTGGTGGCCAATAGACAAAAAGTTCATCATTGGACTTCATCATTACTCCACTTTCCAAAAAGCTATGTGATGCAATCAAATACTCATAAGAATCAAAGCTTAGACTCAATCCGTTACTTCCTAGTAGAGCATAAAGCATTGTAAATGCTAACATCACTAGTAGATAAACTACATATTTATTCCACATCTTTATATATTTGAAGTACACTCTACACCTTCTGAATACTAACTAACTTAAAATACTTTACATTATAGAAACCTAAATTTCGTATATATTATTACTTATTTAAGTATGCCTAACTAAAACATTTACATGATAAAGTATCGAAATCTAATTTCTTAGTAAACCCAACAATAAGCCTTTCATCTTTTTAGCTTTTTTCACTAAGTACCCAAAGTTATCAATACACACTCCCATATATAAATGCCTCTCAGCTCCAAAACTCCTATAGTAGCGTCCCTGTGAAAGGATATCTCCACCCTTAAAATCTAATATTAGAGAAGTCTCTGAGTATTTTTTAATAACACTATCTAAAAGAAATGTCATGCTTTCATGTTCATATCCTTTTGAGGAAGATGCTCCAAATAGGTATACTATTTTATTCTTAAACTTGACAAAGAAAGCTGTAGCTAATGGCTCTTCATTTGGCCCCATTACTATATAATACTCTCCAACACCTCTCTGATAGAGATTATTTATTAATTTCTCTATAAATTGTATCTGATAAGGTAGAAAGCCTTCAATCTTTGGCGCTACATTTTCATTAAAAAGAGAAAGCAGAATATCTGCCCGTGGATAATCAGTCAGCCATTGACAACGTCTTAGGCTTTTTTTTAAGGCACTTTTTCTCCCTTTACTATACCTTTTTCTGATTTCCTTATACGGTTGGTTTAATTCTAAATAATGAGTGCAAGTACTTATTGTGTCAAAATACTGAAGTGAACTATTACTATTCTCCACATTAAATTGATATAGAGCCACATATTTCTGTTTTGATAACCATGCAATAAAATGAACCTCCACATCACTGCCTTTTATAGAAAAAAAGCCTAACTGGTCACACATTGGGTCCTGATGAATATACCTAATACCATATTTTTTCCTAACGTGAAAAGGCATAACTGATATATAGTTTCCTTCACCTTCCTCAATGAGGGCATCCCAAGTATGCTCACAGGCATCTAAATACCATGACATTGCATAAATTACAAACTGACTTGAATCACAAATACACTTATCCCACTTTTCACGATCTATCTCTTCATTTTTATAATATCGTATCATAATTCAATACTATAGTAATCCTGTATACTCCCTCTACCTTCATATCCTTCTTTATAATGTATCAGGCTATGATTTAAGTATTGTCCTTGCTTTTCACAAGAGTGTCCGAAGTCAAATACCTTGTCACATTGCTGAATTAATTCATCAAATAATAAATCTAACGCACCTACTTTTCTTCCTTCTTCGCTATTTGTTATATATTGAGTATGGATTACATTTTCAGTTACAAACTGTAATACTCCTGCCAAAATGCTTTGATCCATCAAAGCCAAGTTAAGTTTAATATTTTCAGGAAAAAGTCTTGACAGTCGTGTTATTTCCTCAACTGAATGTGTAGGTACCGTTTTATACCGATCCTCTAACTGTTTTTCTAAAATTCCCCAAAAAGTGTTGTATTCTTGACTGTCTGTCAAAATAGATACTCCAGCTTTTTTTGCTTGCTTTATATTTCTTCTTCTATTTTCACTGTACCTGACCTTACCACCTGAAAGAATGGTAGTTGATAAATCTCTCCTCACCAGTTTTGCACCAAACCTAAAAAGTGCATAAAGGTCTTCTTCTGCTAGGCTTGTATGGTAAATATGTGGAACAGGTTTATAAAGCAATTCTTTTACCCCCTGCTTTTTTAGGTGTTCCAATAGTATTTCAAATACCTCAAGCATCTTGGTCGCAGTCATGCTTTTGCCATATAGAAATCCTCCAAAGGATAAACCTCCATGGCTTTCATACCTATCCCCCCTTATATTACCTGGAAGTACCGTTAGCAACTTATTTTTATAGTAAAAAAGCAATGAATGATCCTCAAACCTCTCTTTGTGGTAATCCATATACCTACGGTCAAATAAGAAATGACTTTGAGAACATTTCTTAACAAACCGATTCCATTCCTCTTCAAATTGTGACGTATAACGAACGAGTGTTATATTGCTTTCTTGCATAGCTATAAATGGATGTCAAACCACTGATTTTCATGCCGATTTTGTGTTTCGGAATATGAATAAAATATGTTAGATTTGAAAATTTCCATTATTGTAGCATCACCCTTGCTCCACTGAAGGAGTAAGTTTCTTAACGATTGAGCGTGCCGTAACATGAAAGTTTCAACCCGCATCCCTTTTCAGATTGTCTACTCGCTATTTGATCACCAATACCTTGGTTACTTATTCGAGTCCTTTGCTGTACAGCTTGACCACAAAAACAAGCTTACGCTTCAGCATCAGAATATTTCAAGCCAGAATGCTCATGAGTTTGACCGCAAGCTTGATGACGCAGACTATGAACTTATTCAACTGATAGATGATATACAGCAAGATGCAGTGTTGAAAAAATTTGGCCCCAAAAATAAAAAAATGACAGCAGAACGCTTCTTTCTGTCTGTCTATGATGACCAAAAAGGGGATAAAACTTTACAAGAGGCTATTCATCAATATTTGGAAGAGAAGCGGGCTAAAATTCTCTCATTGCTCTACGGCAAGATGGTGTTTGAAATGGGGAATGATGGGGAACCTACAGCCAAAACTATTAGGGTAAATCAGGAAAAAGCCAATATCCGCTTTATCCTACATCGAAACTCAGAAAACACGCACTACTTCCCTCATATTTCTTATCGTGGAGAAAGGGTAGAAAACCTTCATCACCGCAATGCTATTCTGCTTTGTGCCAACCCAGCTTGGATTGTGATGGACGGACAACTTCTTACATTTGAACAAGATATTGACGGGAATAAGTTAAGACCATTCCTAAGCAAAAAATTCATTGCTATTCCTAAGAAAATTGAGGATAGCTATTACGATAAATTTGTCAAACACCTAATAGAAGACTTTGAAGTAGAAGCCCGTGGAGAAGGACTGAAGATTCAGCATATTGATCACCTTCCTCCACAAGCCAAACTGCACTTCGCAATGGTCTCGACCACTACCAACACCTTATTTGACTCTGGTAAAAAAGAAGAGGTACTGGACGAAAAAGTGACCTTCTCTTTAGACTTCTATTATGGTAAATACAGCGCAGGTGCCTCATCAGCAGGAAAGCCTTCTTATGTGGAGCTCACCAAAACGGCTGATGGTTTTACTTTCTGTCAGGTCAAACGAGACATTGGCTTTGAACATGATTGTATCAAGTTGCTTCAAGAGCTTGGTATGGATATCTACAGAGGCAAGTCTACAATGCCCAAACAAAAGGCGTTTTCGTGGTTAGCAGAGCATCGTGATACATTGGCTGAAGAAGGTATTGAAGTACATCAGCGTACCAAGGGCGAAAAACAGTACTTTGTCGGTAACTCTTCTATTAACCTTGAAATTCGGGAAAACCATGACTGGTTTGATATCCACGCTAAAGTCATGTTTGGACCTTTCGAAGTATCTTTCCTTGAAATCCGTAAGCTGATTGTAGCAGGCAAAAACGAATTTACGTTACCAAACGGCGAAATTGCGGTCATCCCTGACTCTTGGTTCACAAAGTATTATGACCTTTTCCATTTTATGGAAAATGGCTCAGAGCACCGTCTCAAGAAACATCACCTTGCTGTTGTCCAAGAACTTCAGGAAGGCGCCCTAGCAAGAGTTTCTTTCAATAGAAAACTCGAAAAACTAAAGGATTTTGAGAAGATTGATGATTTCGCTATTCCTGACGGCTTTGAAGGACAATTACGTCCATACCAAAAAGCTGGCTACAACTGGATGAACTTCTTGAGTGAATATAACTTTGGTGGTTGTTTGGCAGACGATATGGGTCTGGGTAAAACGGTTCAGACCTTAGCAATGCTTCAGAATGAAAAAGAAAATAGTGAAGGACGTACTACTTCTTTACTGATTATGCCGACTTCCCTGCTCTATAACTGGGAGATGGAAGCTAAAAAGTTTACGCCTAACCTAAAAGTCCTCAATTATACCGGTACAAACCGTAATAAAAATCCTGAAATATTTGGTTGGTATGACCTTGTCATTACCTCATACGGGATTGCCCGTATAGACGTCGATATACTAGAAAAATTCTATTTCAATTATATTATTCTTGATGAGTCTCAGACTATCAAGAACCCCAATTCGAATATTGCCAAAGCTGTCAAGAAGCTTAAATCAAAGAAACGACTAATCCTGACTGGTACTCCAATTGAGAATACTACGATGGACCTTTGGTCGCAAATGAGTTTTGTCAACCCTGGATTACTAGGTAGTCAAAGCTTTTTCAAACGGGAGTTTCTTTTACCTATTGAAAAGAAGAATGATGAGGCCAAGTACCGTAAGCTTCATAGCATTATAAAACCGTTTATTCTGCGAAGACACAAGTCACAAGTTGCCACAGAGCTTCCTGGAAAAGTAGAAAAAGTACATTACAGTACGATGACTGACGAGCAGCAGAAAGTCTATGAGGCTACCAAGTCATCTTACAGAAACGAAATTCTAGAGCATATTGAAGATAATGGATTGAACGGCTCTCAACTGATGCTATTAAAAGGTTTGACAGAGCTTAGACAATTGGCCAATCACCCTAAAATGCTCAACGAGGAATATGAAGGGTCTTCAGGAAAACTGGATGATGTCATTCAGACATTGGACAATGTATTGGCTAACGATCACAAAATCCTAATCTTTAGCCAGTTTGTGAAACACCTTCAGATCGTCAAGAAACATCTTGAGAAGAAGCGTATTCCATTTTCATACTTAGATGGTTCCACAAAAGACAGGCAATCTGAGGTCAATCAGTTCCAAAATGACCCTAGAAGACAGGTTTTCCTGATCTCCTTAAAAGCCGGTGGCTTGGGGCTCAACCTTACAGCGGCTGACTATGTATTTATACTTGACCCTTGGTGGAACCCTGCCATTGAAGCGCAGGCAGTTGACAGGGCACATAGAATTGGACAGGAGAATAAGGTCTTTATCTACAAATTCATTTCAAAAGACACTGTGGAAGAGAAGATTCTTGCACTACAGAAAAGTAAAATGGATCTAGCCAACAGCTTAATCTCAACAGAAGAAAGCTTTATGAAAAAGCTGACGAAAGAAGATATTGAGGCACTTTTTGAATAAGAGAAATGAAACAAAATACTTGAGATATATTAGATTTTTCTAAAAATAAAAGGCTGTACAGTTTCAAACCGTACAGCCTTTTTTATTTAAAACCTTATGTCTAGTGTCTTCTATCTAATTCGCAAATATCCTGTAGATATCATTACCAAAGGCAAAGACCATTAAGGCAAGTAACAGTACCATACCTACTTGTTGAGCTCCTGTCAGGAACCTTTGCGAAGGTTTGTGACCTGTTACAATCTCGTAAGTCAGGAATACAACATGTCCACCATCCAAAGCAGGAATTGGTAACAGGTTCATAAATGCCAATACCATAGACAACATACCTGTGATCTTCCAGAACTGTACCCAATCCCAAGTACCACTGAAGATATTAGCAATTCCAATCGGACCGCTAATTGACTTGGTAGCCGATACTTCACCTTTGAAAATCTTGTTGAAAGCTTTCAGTTGAATAAGAATTACATCAAATGCTTCTCGTGTTCCTTTTGGAATTGATTGCCCCAACGTAAAGGTATTTACTGATGGATTTAGCAACCATTCTGGCTCAAAGCCCAAAAGTCCATCGTCTCCTACCTGAGCATTAAGCGTCACAGGTTCAGTAGTCCCTTCATGGATAACCTTCAGTGTGATTCCTTTACCAGTATTACTGATCAAGCTATCACGAAACTCACGGAAGTATTCAACAGGCACTCCGTTAATTCCTACGATCTTATCTCCATCTTCCAACCCTGCTTTCATTGCATTAGAGCCTTGTCTTACCCTTTTCACTTTAAAAGGTGCTCTTAGTGAGATAAAGTCTTTCTGCTCACTGAACTGCTCCATAAAGTCTGGTGGTAATGGGATCTTCAACTCTTTACCATCTCTCAGCACTGTATAGTAACTGTTCTGCTCAAGGATATAGTTAGGGTTCAGAACATCAGCAAAGTTTTCAATTGTAATACCATTTACAGCAATAATCTTATCGCCGTCACGGAAACCTAAATCCTCTGCAAATTCTGATGCATAGATACCATATTTGTTCACTTCATCAACTGAGTAGTATTTTTCTCCATTGATATAAACCAGCATGGTAAACACTACAATACCTGTGATGACATTCATAATAATACCTCCCAGCATCACGATCAGCCGTTGCCACGCAGGCTTTGAACGGAATTCCCATGGCTGCGGCTCACTCTCCATCTGCTTCATATCCATGGACTCATCAATCATTCCTGAGATTTTAACAAAACCTCCAAGCGGAATAGATCCTAAGCCATACTCCGTTTCACCCCATTTGAAGCTGAACACTTTTGGGGGAAACCCAATAAAGAACTTCTCTGCACGCATGCCAAAAGCCTTAGCAGCCAACAGGTGTCCCAACTCGTGAATACCCACCAAAATTGAAAGCCCCAACAACATTTGGGCAACCTTTACTAATACTTCCATTCTGTTTTTGTTCTGTGTTTGATTAAGCCTGTCTCAACATAGTAGTTAAGCCAAGACTGTTTATCTTAAAACTTCTTTAGCCAGTCTTCTTGTTTCCTTATCTGTTGCAATATAATCTTCCAATGTTGGAGTTCCGACATATGTAACTTGATTCATGCAAGTTTCATTCAGTTCTGCCAGTTGTAAGAAAGTGATTTCATCTTTCAAGAAACGAGCAACTGCCACCTCATTTGCTGCATTCAAGATACATGGCATATTACCGCCACGATCCAAAGCGTCAAATGCAAGTTGGAGATTTCTGAATGTCTTCATATCAGGTTGCTCAAATGTCAGGTTTGGATAGTCCATAAAGCTGAAACGCTCAAAGTCTGACTTCAATCGCTCAGGATACCCTAATGCGTATTGAATTGGCAACTTCATATCCGGCAAACCCAACTGTGCCTTGATACTGCCATCTTCAAACTGAACCAATGAGTGAATGATAGACTGAGGGTGAACCACTACATCTATTTGGGAAGGGGTCAGGTCAAACAACCACTTTGCCTCAATTACTTCCAACCCTTTATTCATCAAAGAAGCCGAGTCAATCGTAATCTTGGCTCCCATATCCCAGTTTGGGTGTTTAAGTGCCTGTTCTTTCGTAACTGTCAGCAACTCCTCACGTGTTCTCCCCCTAAAAGGTCCTCCAGAAGCTGTCAAGATGATTTTCTCTATTGGGTTATGAGCCTCTCCTACCAAGCATTGGTATATAGCTGAATGCTCTGAATCTACAGGATAAATCTGCACTCCCTTTTTTGCAGCCAAAGCCATCACTAATTCACCAGCCACAACCAGTGTTTCCTTATTAGCTAATGCTATATCCTTTCCTGCCTCAATAGCAGTCAGGGTTGGTCTCAGACCAGCATAACCCACAAGAGCCGTCAGTACCATGGAAGACTCGCACGCTTGCATAGCCTCCACCAAGGCTTCCTCACCAGCCATTACCGTGATCTCCAAATCACTTAATGCCTGCTTTAATTCTGTATATTTTGCACTGTTCCCTATAACGACAAAAGCAGGCTGAAACTCCCTGCTCTGCTCAATCAATAAAGAAACATTGTTACCTGCCGTCAGTACTTCTACTTCAAACCTGTCAGGGTTTGCCCTGACCACCTCCAATGCTTGCGTTCCAATTGAGCCCGTAGAGCCTAGGATCGCGATCTTCTTCTTAGTCATACAACACTCAAAAAATTGCAAAGATGTTTTTCCTTCTTCTATTTCAAAATGCGGGCTGTTATTACAAAAACTTCGCCAGCTTGCAATTATATCAAAATCACACTATGCGGTAAAGATGCTTTATTCCAAGTTTTATTAAAAATATTGACTCAAATTTCCGAATGCAATTATTGATCATCTCCTTTTCAAATCTATCCACTCTAAAATAAGTCCTATTTTATCCGCAAAATACTGAATTTAACATACTTGTCTTCCAGTAGGTTTCTGTAATTGCTTAACTAAGTATTATGATGCATTCTTGAGGGGTTGAACCACACATTATAGCCTCTTGTTTCTTATGGTGAATATATGTTTCTTTGGTGCGCTATTTCCCCACTGCTGCAAAGTGAACTGTTTCAAACACAAACACAATGCTGCCAGTCTGTAAGGAATACAAACGCTGAAACACTTTACAAATTCAAACCATAAAGATACGATCATGAATTTCCCTGAAGCATTGAAGTACACAAAAGACCACGAATGGATTAGAGTAGAAGGTGAGTACGCTTACATTGGCATCACTGACTTTGCTCAAAAAGAATTGGGTGATATTGTGTATGTTGACATCACTTCTGAAGAAGAGGACGAGGTTGAAACAGGAGAAGTATTCGGTTCTGTTGAAGCAGTAAAAGCTGTTTCTGACCTGTTTATGCCAATTACAGGTGAGATCGCTGAACTGAACGAAGAGTTAGAAGATGCACCAGAGTTGGTTAACTCAGATCCATATGGCAAAGGCTGGATGATCAAAGTTAAAGTAACTGACCCGTCACAACTTGATGAACTGCTTGACAGCGCTGCATATCAGGAGCTGGTAGGTGCATAAACCATCAGTTAACAAAAATATTATAAGCCAACTGAAGTATCGGTTGGCTTTTTTTTATTCTATTTTCACTGGTATTATTAATTTGGCTTTCAACAACTGTAACACCCAAAAACAAACTAGCCATGAACCGACGACTCAGACCCTTAAAGTACTTGTCGGCATTCAGCCTTCCTGTATCTGTATCCATAGCCTTTATATGGCAAGGTTACTGGTCCTTTTTCCCATTGGCATATGTTTTTGGTGTTATCCCAATTGTAGAGCTGCTTATTTCCCCTTCAACCTCAAACTTGACCAAAACAGAGGAGGCATTAGTTCAAAAAGATTTGTTGTATGATTGGCTTCTTTACCTTTCGGTTCCCATCCAGTACATTTTGCTCTTTTACTTCTTCACCATTGTCCAATCCGATCTAACAGGGTATGAACTGGTCGGATGCACCCTTTCTATGGGACTAATGTGTGGTGGATTTGGTATCAACATCGCCCATGAATTAGGTCACAGATCAAAACCCTTTGACAAGCTGATGGCTAAAATACTGCTGCTTACTTCACTATATATGCATTTTTATATTGAGCACAACCGAGGTCATCATAAGCATGTAGCTACAGAAAAAGACCCTGCCTCCGCCCGATATGGAGAAGCATTGTACGTCTTTTGGTTCAGGTCTGTCATATTTGGCTACCTTTCGGCATGGCAATTGGAACATAAAAAGCTGAGGCAAAACGGCAAAAGCAGTTTTTCTCTTTCCAATCAGATGCTGTTATTTCAATTAATCCAAATGATCTTCGTTATAACTGTTGGCATCATTTGGGGATTAAAAGCTGTTTGTTGCTTTATTGGTGCTGCGGTTATCGGTTTTTTGCTACTCGAAACTGTCAATTACATTGAGCATTATGGTCTTAATAGAAAGGCTACGACCAATGGCAGATACGAAAGGGTACAGCCTCATCATTCGTGGAACTCAAATCACTTGATTGGGAGGCTATTGCTTTTTGAACTTTCCAGACATTCTGACCATCATTATATTGCAAGCCGTAAATACCCGATTCTCCGACACCATGAAAATAGTCCACAAATGCCTACTGGCTATCCAGGCATGATGCTATTAGCATTATTACCTCCAATCTGGTTTGGTGTAATGCATCCAAAAATTAGAACACTCAACAAAGCTACGGAGTATTAACAGGCTCTTTGCTTAAACCAATTTGATAGAATGAAACGCTTTTGGCTTACGCTAACTCTTTTAATTACACTGCTTGCCCCAACTGCTTTCACTCAAGAGGTGATTACGCTAAACAATGGTCAGTCAGATACCAATTTTTCATTGGTAGATGTCAAAATTCGCTTTTCGGGTGCCTCTGAAATGCGCCTAAGTGAAGACCATGACTTCAAAAACACAAAATGGCAGCCTTTTGCTACGGAACTTACTTGGACGCTGTCTGACGGAGAAGGTCCTAAATTGGTATTTGTCCAATTCAGACTCAAAAACAATACACTCTCTGAAATTTACGCAGCTGATGTCAATGTGGATAGAACACCTCCTTCTAGCGGTAGTATTCGAAATCCACATGGTATATATGTTAACTCGATCTATGTAGACCTTGAAATCAAGTCAGAAGATGCCTACCAGATGACTTTGAGTAATTCCGAGTTATTTACAACTGTGGAGTGGATACCATACAAAACACAGTTTAAAAACTGGCAGTTACCTATGGGAGACGGAACCAAATATGTTTATGTCAAATTCAGGGACCAAGCAGGTAATGTGTCAGAAGCTGTAAAAACAAGAATGGTACTTGATACAAAAGCTCCTACTGCAAAGTTTATTGAAATTCTCAATGAAGACCTTGTTTTGGACAGCATTACCAATACTTATTATCTGAATGCCAAACATCACACACTTGATTTGCACTTGCTTGCCAGTGATGCCAAGTTTATGATGGTCAGTAACCGCCCAAGCTTTCGTGACCAAAAGTGGCAAATCTATTATGAATATATAGACCAGTGGAAACCTGACACCTTGCTCAATGCAGAACCACTCAGACGTGTTTATGCGCGCTTCCGTGATAAGGCTGGTAATATTTCCGAAACAGTTACTGTTCCATATATCGTAGATAAAGAACCTCCACTGGATGGACGTATCACCATAGACCCAGAAGAGCAATTGACCAACATGAATAATGTCACGTTGAATATTTTTGCTCGTTATGCTCATGAGATGAAAGTCTCCAACTCACCTGATTTAACTGAAATAGAATGGGAGCCTTATCAAACTGAAAAGCCATGGTCTTTCAGCGATACAGAAAACACAGGTACAAAACATTTTTATGCGATCTTCCGTGACTTTGCACGCAATGAATCTGAAGTTGTCAGCGCTTCTCTAGAATTTGACAACACACCTCCTCAAGAAGGGGGAATTACTATTGAAGGTGGTAAAGAAGGTGTATTCAAAAATGAAGTTTTTGTAGAGGCCCGTGCCCAAGGTGCTTATATGATGAAAATTGGTACCTCACTAGACTTTCAGAGTGCACCTTGGATAGGTTACTCACACAAGCCAATTCCTGTTACCCTGTCTCCTAATGGCGGAACAAAAACAGTCATGGTACAATTCAAAGACAAGGCGGGAAACCTGAGTGACATCTATACAGACTCTATTATCCTAATGGTTAAACCTTACTCTGCATTGGTTGTCGCTAATGAGGATGCTGAATTCTGTACACACAAAGACAGAATGGTAGAACTCCACTTACATGCAGACAATGCTGCCGAAATGATGATATCAAACACACCTGATTTCAACAATGGAAAATGGCAAACCTATCAGGAAAGTGCTTCATGGCAACTTTCTCCCAATGACGGACCTAAAACCATTTATGTCAAGTACAGGAGTATCACCATGACCGAAAGCGCTGTAGCTGTTGATAAAATCATATTGGACTCAACTCCTCCACAGAACACATCCATCAGTGCCAAGGCTGTTGATCCTACATTACGTATCTTTTTGCACAAGGACATGGATGTTACGCTGAAGGCTGAAGATGCTATTGCGACACAGGTCAGTGAGTATGAAGACTTCAGAGATGCTTCATGGCAAGGCTATACCCCAACACCTTTTACATATGGCATGCGCAATAGTCAGCAAGGAAGACGTACCCTCTATGCACGATTCCGTGACGTAGCTGGCAATATTTCTGAGCCAACTTCCACGAATATTATCTTCGATGCAGTGCCTCCATCAGAAAACCTAATTTACATCGAACCTTCGGTAAAGGAGCCTAAAATCACTCCCACTTTCAAAAGCACTAACCAACGTGAGGTTAATATCAAGCTTCACTCCATGGATGCTGTAGAAATGCGAATCAGTGAAGACAAATACTGGAAAGATGTAAAATGGCACCCATTCGGTCCCGAAGCTCCTTTCACATTGAGTCAAGGAGATGGTGAAAAAATAGTTTATGTACAGTTCAGAGATGAACAAGGTAACTCTTCTCGTATTGTTCAAGATAAAATTGTATTGGATGAAAACCCTCCACAAAACACTAGAATGGAGCCAAAAGATGGGTTATTCTGTACAAGAACGGACCGAAAAGTAAGCTTCAGGCCTTTTGCTTGGGATGCACACATTATAGCATTCAGTTTTACAGGAGATTTCTCCGATGCTCATTATTTCCCTTACCAAAGAGATGTTGACATTTACTTACCTGAAGGTGATGGGGCTAAAGATGTCTACTACAAGTTTATGGACTTTGCAGGCAATGAAACTGATGCTGAAAAAATCACTATCACCTTGGACAGGGGTATGCCACAAGGACAGGAGCTCGTAATTAATAATGGGGATGTTTATTCCAATAAAAGACAAGTACAACTTACACTGAGTGCTTCTGATGCTTATGAGATGATCATTAGTAATACTCCAGGATTTGCACACCCTTCCAAATGGGAGCCATTCAGTACTGCCAAGAACTGGACTCTAGGTGTTGTAGATGGACCTGTATCTGTATATGCCAAGTTCAGAGATAAAGCAGGAAACGAATCAGAAGTGATTAGAGGTAATATATTATTGGACACTGAACATCCTATTCTCTATGAAATAAACCTAAACAAAGGTGCTACTGCTGTAGATGGGACAAGCGTAAAAGTTTTTACCAACGTTTCTAAAGATGCCCGATATATGCAGTTATCCAATAGTCAGAACTTTGAGGGGAAAGAATGGAGTCCCTATTTCCGAGAAATGGATTGGAACATGGCTGGAGAAGGACTTCAGAAAGTTTATGTAAGGTTCAAGGATGATGCAGGGAATATATCCAA
The DNA here is from genome assembly GCF_036880985.1 of Limibacter armeniacum. NCBI lineage: Bacteria > Pseudomonadati > Bacteroidota > Cytophagia > Cytophagales > Flammeovirgaceae > Limibacter > Limibacter armeniacum. Next base: position 2,916,582 of record NZ_JBAJNO010000009.1, on the reverse strand, counting down.
ACCGCTACCCGGACAAATAATGGTTTACTAGTTTTTTAATATTTAAATACCTTATACAAAGAAGCCTCTAATCAGTTACCTGTTAGGGGCTTTTTTCATAAGATATTGTTTTAGCATTCACTATGCATTAACACCCATTAACCACCTTTGTAATCTGTTACCATTACTGATAACCTTTTGTTTTAGGCTATTGGTATGAATCGAACTGGAGAAAAAATGATGACGGAAATAATAAGGACTAAAGATATAAGCCAACAACTAGGTGTACCAAGGTTTATAGCCCAACTAGTGATGAAACTGTTGGGTGTAAACCGCATCAACCGAATGTACCAAGAAGTGGCGCACTTAGGGCTAGATGGGGTCGGTCTCATTGACGAAGCGCTCAACATGCAAAACCTTGAAGTACACATAAAGGGCGAAAACAACGTTCCTGAATACGGTCCCTTTATTATGATCTCGAACCATCCTTTTGGCTTTTGGGATGGATTGATTTTACTAAATAGGATAAATAAAATACGACCTGGATTTATGGTCACGGGTAACTTCTTACTGAAGTTGGTCAAGCACTTTGAGCCTTATATAATTGAAGTGAACCCTTTTGACAGAAAAGGACCAAAACGAATGGGGGCAGGTACAAAAGTTCTACAAGCACTAGAAAAAGGATTACCTGTAGGACTGTTTCCAGCAGGTGAAGTAGCGACCACTTATGATGGTCTCAATACCCCTGCCAGAGATAAAGAATGGGGCATTTCTTCCATTAAGCTAATCCAACAAGCAGGTGTGCCTATTGTCCCTGTATTTTTTGAAGGGCAAAACAGTCAGTTATTTCACCTATTGGGCAAACTACACCCTGCTTTTAGAACTATGATGATACCTGGAGAATTTGTCAGAAAGAAAAATGGTAGTATCCGATTTCATATTGGAGAGCCTATCACCGCAGATACAATCCAACAATATGATGACCTTAAAAAGCTGAGGGACTATCTCAGAAAGCGTACAGAAGAACTCCCTTTAAACAAGACTACTTCTTTGGTTACAGCTTAACCTAATACCCCAAAACCATATAACATCAGGTATTTTTTATAAATAACATTATTCCTTCCTTATAAAACACAGGATTTCACCCAATTAATACTATTTTTACCCAGCTAAACTAATAACTATCCTTTTTTTACTATACGAATGAACTTCAGGCATTTTATTACAACCCTTATACTGCTACTTTTCAGTATTGCTATATGCTTCGGTAATCGGAGTAATATGGCGCCTACCATTCAAAAAGGTGTATTGGATCTTCGTGATACTGATTTCAGTAAAACTGGTACCATAGAACTTGAAGGCGAATGGGAATTCTATTGGAAACATTTACTCTACAGCAAAGATTTCAAAGGTGAAACCCCTACCCCAACTTACATCGACATCCCTGAGCTATGGAATGGTAAAGTAGTGAACGGAGACACACTCTCTGGTGTCGGATATGCAACCTACAGAACCAAACTACTCCTAAACAATAACACTCCTCACAAGCTGGGGCTAAAGATTCTGACTGTCTCTACAGCATATCGCCTTTATGCCAATGGAAAGTTACTTTGCAGTAACGGTACGGTATCAGCAGACCCGAAGGAAGGACAAGGAGGTTACAAACCGCTTGATGTCACATTTGAAACAGATAGTAACGAAGTTGAATTTATATTACAGATTTCCAACTACCATCACCGTAAAGGGGGTACTTGGCAACGCTTTGTATTGGGGAATGCCGCCCAAATTCAACAAGCCCGTGACATTGCAATCGTAATGGATATCTTCCTCTTTGGAAGTATGATCGTAATGGCATTGTACCACATCTGCTTTTACTTGATCAGAAAGGTGGAAAGAGGAGCTTTTTACTTTGGTGTAACTTGCTTCGTTATGGCTTTTAGAGTCATTTCTACCAGTGAATACCTAATGGGGACCATCTTCCCTAATTTGGACTGGGAATGGATTGTTAAAACAGAGTACTTGACCTATTGTATTCCTATGGTGACAATCCCTGCATATGTAAGAGCTGTCTTTCCTGATGAATATTCGTCACTTGTCGTAAAGCTAGCAGGCATCAAAGTACTGTTATTCTGTTCTGTTATCTTATTCTTTGACCTTTCGGTATTCTCATATACAGTTATTGTTTCACAGTTTACTCTATTACCATTATTCATTTACAGTATATATTCAGGAATAATGGCCTATAAGCGAAAGCGCAAAGGAGCACTAACATTCCTTGTCAGTATTATTATTTTCATCATTATGGCGGGTAACGATATCCTATACAGTCAGGATATGATCAATACCATGAATATGATGGGAGTTGGCTTCTTTATCTTCTTCTTTTCTCAGGCATTTCTTCTCTCTTATCGATATTCATCAGCCTTTGAAGAGAACGAGCGCCTAACGCATACGCTTAATATCACTAACCAAAACCTTGAAGGTATAGTAGCTGAACGAACTTTGGAGCTTCAGGAAGCCAATGATGAGTTGAATGCTCAAAACAATCAGATTGAAAAGCAAAAAGAAGACCTGAAAAAGCACAATGAGGAAGTCAAGTCGAGCATCAACTATGCAAAGAAAATACAGCATGCCATGCTACCTTCCCAACAGGTTCTAGATACAGCTTTAGGTAATGATCATTTTATTATGTTCAAGCCAAGGGATATCGTGTCTGGTGACTTCTATATGTGTGAACAAGTTGAGGGAAAAACAGTCATTATAGCAGCTGACTGTACAGGACATGGTGTTCCAGGAGCATTGATGAGTATGATTGGCTCCCAAATACTTTCTGATATTATTACTGGCGCCAAAATACTTTGTCCTGAACAGATTTTGACAATGCTGGATGAACGTGTACATACAGCGTTACAACAAGCTACTACAGGCAATAATGATGGGATGGATATTACTATTGTTGTAATCGACCAACAAAACAAGACAATGGAATTTGCGGGAGCTCGTAACCCATTAGTTTACTTCCAAGATAACCAGCAATATATTATCAAAGGTACTCCTGCTAGCATCGGTCTTCACCTTAAGCAGGATAAAAAAGCTGCTTTCAAAAAACATATCATCGATATTTCAATACCTACTCACTGCTATATCTATTCAGATGGATATCAGGATCAGTTTGGAGGCCCTAATAAAAAGAAATATCTGTCTCGAAACTTCAGACGATTTATCAAGCACCTCCATCAACAGCCTATGGCACAGCAACACCATTTGCTCGAAGTAGAGCTTGAACGATGGATTAAATTCGGTAACGAGAAACAAACCGATGACATTTTGGTAATAGGGTTTAAATTATAAAACAAAAGGGTGTCTATTAAAGACACCCTTTTATATTTTAAACTATTAAAGCCTATTGCAATTCATCAAACTCTTCGAACCCATTATATCGAATTCCAGTGTAAGAACAGGTGGTCTCTGTTGTATCAGCACGGTTAATGATTGTAAAATCAAAACTGATTTGGTCATCTACCCCATCTTCGTCTTTAGTAAAAGTAAAGTTAGAAACAGATACTAAGATTTCTTCTCCTTCAGCATAATCATGCCCAAGTTCTACCTGCTCTTCTGCCTCAACAGTATTCTCATCTGTAACATTGGCTACTACACGATAACTTGAGTCAAAAATATTATCTATCACTACTGCACTATCCTTAAATGAGGCGATTACAATATGGTAGTCAAACTCTCCACCATCACAGTTTTCTCTACCGGTATACTCTCCCGCAATCGTGGAGTTTGGTAACAATACTACATCAAAGTCCTCTCCATCCTCTCCTAAATCCCCATCATAATAACAGCTTTGAAATAGTAAACTCAGCGTACAGCAAATGCTTATATATAGTATTTTTTTCATAGCTCTTTATGTTTTTGATTGATATTTATTGTCCAGAAGTTGTACCATCTCCACCATCTGTACCATCTCCACCATCTGTACCATCTCCACCATCTGTACCATCTCCACCATCTGTACCATCTCCGCCATCTGCAGGACTTGACAGAAGTACAAAAGCACGCTCACTTCCAGTAATCGCAAATGCAGGTAAATTGACAAAGAATACAAGTTCAAAATCAGGATCTGTAAGTGTGCCTGTTCCTGATACAGGCCCAAATCCGGATGATGTTGGAATAATTGCTAATTCACCATTCCCTAAGTCCACAAACTGAAATGGAATCACTGAAGTTGAACCCCAGCCATTGGTGGTATTGTACAGCCCATCGTCACTCAGTTTTGTTACTTCTGCTTCTGGGTTGGCTGTATCATTGTTACGTAGGTACGTTCCTGATAAATCTTGAGATGGGTCAAAGTCAGGACTTTGTACAATGACATACCTTATTTCACTTGAAGCAAACCCATCTTGATTGATTGCTGTGTAAGTTACTGGGTATAAACCTGGAGTTGCCGTGTCTACAGATCCTGAGGCTTCAAAAGCTATTTCTGTATCACCTTCCATTGCTATTGCTCCTGGGTCACTGTATGTATCTCCTTCTTGAAGGAACAGAATTTGGTCTCCTTCTAAGTCAATTGTTGCATAGTTTGTTATGAAAGATACACTGTCATCTTCATCACATGATGTCATTAGGCATATACCTAACAAAACCAATGCAGTAAATAATCTATTTATTAAGTATTTCATAGCTCTGGTATTTTCATTCTGCATCTCAAACAGAACTTGTTTTAAGTTTTTGCATTATTAAACCTAATACTCTACTAATTTGCTTGTTGTGACCACCATACTCCTTGAGAAACCTGATTACGGTTGGAACGAGGAGAATTCGGGTTTCGGTTAGCCTCATCAATATCATTAGGTAGACGTTGAGGGAATTGCCCCGGAGACAATGTAGAGTTTGCAGACACTGTAAACTCACTAGGGTATCCAGTACGGTTAAACTCATAAAAAGCCTCAGGCCCTCCAATACCATTTAGCTCAATCCATTTTTGGGTTATAATTGCCTTGATTTGAGTTTCCTCTAAGGTCAAGCTACCTTCAGCAGCTGAAGGAAATGCATAGTTACCACCATCAGCAATTAGGCTCTCATTAAAAGTAACACCCAACCTATCGAATGATGCTCTAATTCCTTCTTCATACAAAGCTTGAGCATCTAGACCTAAGCCATATCTCACAGCTACTTCTGCCAATAAAAAATATGTTTCTGCCTGTGTAATAAAATAGACTGGCGCTATAGGACTCGATACTACACGAGACAAATCATCATTCTCCTGTCCCCCATCGTTCAAGTTTCCTTGAGGTAAGCCTACAAAAGTATCCGAATTAGCAGCAGGGGTATAGAGTGCCTCAATCCTTGGATCACCATTTTCCAGTAGAAAATTCAAGCTGGTATTACTTGCCACCAAGTTTACATCACCAAAACGAAATACTTCAGTAGAGTAGAATGGGTTTCTTTGGTCATCAGCATCTGCAAAAACCTGTACCAGCGCACTAGTATTAGTCAAAAACTCTGCTCCTGAATTGATAAGTTCTGAAACCCCTGATTCTACTGCTGCTTGTCTTTCAGTCACATTGGTCTGTCTCAGGTAAAGCTTCAACTTAACAGTATTCGCAAAACGTACCCAATTCTCCATTTCTCCATTAAATACAAGATCCTCATTACCTACTGTTCTAGGTCCTGTAGGAGTACTTGTATCTATAGTCAAATCTTTTGAAAGTGCAGTATCCAATTCAACAAGCAATGAGTCATAAATATCAGGACTTGCATCAAATGTAGGAGCTAGATTCGCTGTACCTTGTAAAGCTTCTGTAAATGGAATATCTCCATACATATCTGTCAGCATTTGAGTAGCGTAAGCCCTCATAGTAGTTGCTATCAGAAAGTGCGTCCAATCTTCTACTTCTACCGCTTCACTTCTTACAAACTCTAAATCTTTTAATATTCCAGCCCCATCAAGGTTAGCTGATCCCCTATCTGCTCCAGAGTAAAAGGTAGACCATTGACGATCAAAATCGTTTGCATCGATAAAATAGCGATCCCAGTCACGGTACTGTTGTGCATCTGGAGACTGAGTCCAATGCTGCCCCCAGATACTTCCCAATATTTGCCATCTTCCTCCCAACACATAAGCTGTACCAGCAATTCCTGAAGGCAATGTCAACTCAATAGTTGAGCTTTGAGCTGCATTAGGGTCTGTATTTATGTCAAAGTAATCGTCTCCGCATGATGTGCCAACACTACAAACCAGTAAGGCAATCAGGTAATGATATATTTTTTTCATAGCAGTTCTGGATGTTTTAGGTAAGCAAGACTGACTCCGCACCAGTTCCATTCATTCCCTTCGCAGCCTTGCTCTATTTCTTTGATAAACTCAGGATTATAAGGTGAATTTGATAGCAAAACCGTAGCTACGTGTCGGCAGGGTAGTAGAAAACTCACCATACTCCGCCTCGATATCATTTGTTCCTGAACCCGTTACAAAAGAGCTAGATTCCGGATCAACAAATATATTGCTATCAGGTGTCCAGATAAACATATTCCTTCCTACAAAGCTGATTGACGCCCTTCCAAACGGGGTGTTTTTAAGCCATTGCTTAGGTGCCGTTAAAGTAAAGTTCACCTCACGAAGTTTGATATAATCTCTTTTTACAAGAAAAGCTCGATCTCCTTCAAAACCTCCATCACCCCAGAACGTCAACATATTAAATCCTTCTTGTGCAATTGGAGTCGTATTTTCCCTAAACTCACCTTCTGAAACTTCAACTACAGAGTTTGGTATGACAAACGGTCTTCTGTCATTATATGTCGTATAAGGGGTTGTACCCAAGAAGTATAGTAGGTCCGCTGTACGAGAATACATTAAACCGCCTTTTCTCCAATCAACAGTAAAGTCGAATGACAACCACTTCCAACTGAATGTATTGGTCATACCTGTTATAAAGTCCACTTGGGTATCTCCAATCTCCTGATCAGTGATATAATCCGGACGACCATCAGAATTTACAATGATATTTCCATTTGGATCTCGACGAGGAACCTGTCCTTTGATTACACCTAGTGGTCTGCCTTCAATTGCCACAAAAGGTACAGTACTTAAACCTCCCAATGGTACTTCCTCCAAACCATCAGCCAACTCTTCTACATTATTTCTGTTACGAGTAAAGTTGACAGATATGTCCCATGTAAAACTTGGGGTTTCAACCGGAGTTGCAGTTAACAATACTTCTATACCCTTATTGGATATCTTACCAATGTTACGGGTCTGTGATGAAAATCCAGACGAAGGAGATTGTGGCACCGTAAAGATCAAATCCTCAATTGTTCTGTCGTAATAAGTAAAGTCAAAGCCAAAACGACCATTGTAGAATCGCATCTCTAAACCAGCTTCATACTCCGTTGTAAGCTCTGGCTTTAGGCTAGGGTTACCTGCAAGGTTATCTTCCGAGAATGCTGCTGCATTATTCAAAGGGAATCTAAGCTCTGTAAAACCATCAGAGAAGCCTGAGGTTTTAAATACTGTTTGAGTACTGTAAGGAGGAGCATCATTACCTGCTTGAGCTGCACTTAGCCTCAATTTACCGTAGCTTAACCAATCACCTGTATCCAATACGTCAGAGAATACAACTCCCAAACTGGCACTTGGGTAGAAGAATGAACGCTCGTCTTTTGGTAGTGTAGAAGACCAGTCATTTCTTGCTGTTAAGGTCAAAAATAACCAGTTACGGAAGTCAAAATCCACTTGAGCATAAACACCATTATAACGTCTCTCTGAGTCATTCTGAATAGAAGTTGGTCTATCTGCTGAGTTGGAAATATCATAGAAGCCTGGTATTTGCAAACTTCCTACTTCTGTTACCAAGGTTCTACTTTTACGTGGGTTAACCTGATAACCTACCAGAGCATTCATAGAAAAATCTTCCGTAAACTTCAGCAAGTATGTCAAAATCACATCACTATTTATCACATTGTTATACTGCCTTGTAACACGGAAACGCCCAGGGTTACTTTGTGATGCATTAGGGCCTTCAATATCCAGTACAGGCTCCCACTCATTCAGTTCACGGTTGATTACGTCTGTACCGATTCTCCAACGCAAATTCAGGTTCTTAACTAATTCATAAGAAAGGTCCAAACTACCAAAAACCCTATCTGCGTTATATTCATTACCATACTCATTAATTACAAAGTATGGGTTTAATAGCGAGAATGGCGTAAAGTAATTCTCTGGCGTATTGAAAGGGGCATTTAGATCTGCCAATTCTGTAATAGGAATATCTCTTGGAATCTGGTATAAGGAGTTAAAAATGGAGTTTTGCTGCTGTCCGCCATATACCTGACTACTTTCAGTATTGATGTAGTTGATATTGATCGTACTTTTCAAACCATTAAACAGGTCTGTGCCTCCACTAAAAGATATTGTATTACGATTATACTCATCTACACTTGTAGGAATATATCCATCTGATGTTACATTAGAATAAGATAAATAATAGTTGGTTTTCTCATTACCACCACCTAATGATACACCAGTATTGTAAGTAACCCCTACATCAAAGAAGTTTCTCACATTATCTTCCAGATTCTCATATGGCTTAATTTTTTGCTGATTATCCACTACACGTCCCCAAGGCCTTAACTGTCCGTCAAACCTGGGACCCCAGCTAGTATTTTCCTCCAAATCAGTATCACCATCAATACCTTGCCCATATCGGTTTTGGAACTCTGGTAATTTTAATGGAGTAAGAAAAGAAACACCAAAGTTGACACTAATCTCAGCCTTCTTTCTTCTTGTAGCGGCATCTTGTCCCGATTTAGTTGTAATCAAGATTACTCCATTGGCACCACGGGAACCATAAAGTGTAGTAGCAGCAGCACCTTTTAGTACAGATACCTCCTGAATATCTTCAGGGTTCAAGTCATTCAAGGCGTTACCAAAATCCAAGCTACCATTCAGGTCACTAGATCCTATTGCTGAGTTGCTGACTGGTACACCATTGATTACATAAAGAGGTTGGTTATCACCAGAAATAGAGGAAAGCCCTCGAATACGCACTTTGGTTGAAGCGCCAGGGTTACCAGAAGCACTGGAAATGTTTACCCCTGCTACTTTACCTTGCAGTGAGTTCAAAGCACTTGTCTCGTTGGTTTTAAGCAAGTCCTCACTATTAACGGCTTGTACAGCATATCCCAAACTCCGCTCGCTCCGCTCTACACCAATTGCCGTTACCACAACCTCTTCAAGCTCTTGGGTATCTTGAGCCAGTAATACATCAATTACACTTTGATTGCCAACGGTAACTTCTTTATCGGTATAGCCGACAAAATTATATATCAAAACTGTCTCTGAACTAGGGACAGATATGGTATACTTACCTTCAATATTGGTTACCACTCCTTTTGAAGTGCCTTTTATTTGTACTGTCACACCGGGTAGAGGCCCTTGCTCATCAGAAACAGTTCCGGTGACCGTCTGTTCCTGAGCATATGCAAGTAGCACACATCCTGCACATAAACACAGGGTGAGTAGTAGTTTTTGTAACATGTCGCAATGAATGGTTTAATTGTATCAGTATAAGATTTGTCATTATTGAAGCTAGCTGGTAGAAAACCTTACGGGCGTAAGGAATACAAAAAATTAAAACTATTTTTCTTTATTACCAAGCATTTGGTTTGTATGTTATTGTGAGAAGATGAATACTGTGTATTCAATGTTACATCAATGAGTTTTTATTGGATGATTGATAGTTATTCTATGCTTTAACACGATTCACCACGATGTAATATATAGACTGACTAGAGAGATTTTGAATTGGATATTAAACAGAAAACCCCAAAAACTGACATGGCTAAAAAGAAAGAGAAAGCTAAAGAGGTAAAAAAGAAACTCAAAAAATACTACGAGAAAGAGTTACTGGATCTCCAGATTGAACTCGTCAGAATGCAAGAGTGGGTTAAGAAGGAAGGGCTCAAAATTGTCGTTATTTTTGAAGGGAGAGATGCCGCTGGAAAAGGTGGTGTCATTAAACGTATTACCCAACACCTTAACCCCAGAGTCTGTAGAATAGTTGCTTTAGGTGTACCTACCGAAAAAGAAAAAACACAATGGTATTTCCAACGGTATGTGCCACACCTGCCAGCAGCTGGTGAAATTGTACTGTTTGATCGCAGTTGGTATAACAGGGCTGGTGTAGAAAGGGTTATGGGATTTTGTACTGAAGATCAATACCAAGAATTTCTACGTTCTTGTCCTGAATTTGAACGTATGCTTATCCGCTCTGGGATCATTCTAGTTAAGTATTGGTTCTCGGTATCTGACGAGGAACAGGAGAAGCGGTTTAAAGAGCGTGTCTCCAACCCACTCAAAAGATGGAAGTTCAGTCCAATGGACTTAGAAGCCAGAGAAAGATGGGTTAATTATTCACGAGCCAAGGACATTATGTTTGCCTATACTGATACAAAACAATCGCCTTGGTATGTTGTCAATGCTGATGACAAAAAGAAAGCACGCCTTAACTGCATCAATCACCTACTTTCGATTATACCTTATCAAAAGATCAATTATGATAAAATAAAACTACCTCCTATCAATAAAGAAGGCTATATGCGTCCTCCTATATCAGAACAAACCTTTGTTCCTGAAAAGTATTAGTAAATATAAATCATGAAAAAAGTCTCCCTGCAAAGCGGGAGACTTTTAGATCAATTGGCCTTAGCGACTACTTTCACTTAATCAACATATCTAATTCAAAGCTCTTGATCACCTAGTATTAGGCTTTCAGATCGCCGAATAGATATCCTAGCTTTTTAAACAGTTAATGCTACTTGTGAGTTGTGCTCAGTGTTATTAATTTATTTTAACCATGTATGAATCTTCTTTCACAAACAGTATTTTCTTCAATTACTGTTAAGTTCAGGTGATGTTTAACTCAAAATGACATCCTTTTTGTCTGTATTTCAACCTATTTCTAGTACTACCTTACTCCTCTCCAATTTAAGCACACAAGTAAGTTCACTTCTGAATCCTTCACTTTTTCACGCTCGATTCAGTTGACGTTATCATTCCAAGGTTATGGAATATATGGATAATAATCCCAAAGCTAAGTTCACTGTTATGGGCAACAACTTAACTCTTAAGTATCTTTATGTACCAGTATTGTGAATACAGAAAATCTAAATCACTGACTTTTTAATCATAACTGTATTGACATATTGGGAACGAAAACTACCCCAATATTTTTAATTACCTATAAGACAAACCGAAGATCAATCCCTCAAAAATTTTGATCGAATGAAACCTTCACCTAAAAACAACACTTGAAAATGACTGAATTCAAGAAAATCATCTATTGGTTCAGAAATGACCTTAGAATACATGATCAGCCTATTCTTTCTCAACTCCCCTCTGGAACCGCACTTTTACCTGTTTTTTGCTTTGACCCAAGATGGTTTCGAATGACAAAACTCGGCTTTCCTAAAACAGATACATTTAGAGCTTCTTTTCTAATTGAGTCTGTAGCCAACCTTAAAGAAAGCCTTATCAAACTAGGGTCAGACCTACTCATCACCATAGGAAAGCCCGAAGACGTTATACCAAAACTCGCCGAAAAGTTTGAAGCAGATATTGTTTTTGCCCAGCAAGAGCATACACATGAAGAAGAAAATGTTGAGAAAAAACTTTCTGAAAAACTTCCCATCCCTCTAGCGTTACACGAAGGACTCACTCTATACCACCCAGATGATGTCCCCTTTGACATTGAAAAGCTCCCTAATATTTACACCAACTTTAGAAAGCGAATCGAAAAGTATGCTCAGGTAAGGGAATGTTATCCATTACCCAATATGCTTCCTTGTTTTCCTGCTTCAATTGAAGTGGGTACATTACCTACGCTAAGTGATTTTGACTTAGAAGTAAAGTACACAGACAAACGGTCTGTATTACAATTTGAAGGAGGTGAAAACTCAGCGCTTGAACGTTTGGAATACTATATATGGAACAAACAGCTAATCAAGAATTATAAAAACACCCGCAATGGTTTACTTGGAGATGAGTACTCGTCAAAACTCTCAGCATGGCTAGCCAATGGATCAATCTCTCCCAGAATGATTTATTGGGAACTGCAGAAGTACGAAGAAGAGAAAATAAAAAATGAGTCTACTTATTGGCTGTACTTTGAACTGCTTTGGAGAGATTATTTTCGTTTTGCAGCTATGTGTTATGGGTGCAGTATTTTCCAGCTAGGGGGAATACAAGGTTCTTTCCCTGAATTTAAAAATAGTAAAGCTGCATTTGAGAAATGGAAAAATGGTATGACAGGAATTTCTTTTGTTGATGCCAATATGATGGAATTAAAACTTACTGGTTTTATGTCCAACCGAGGAAGACAAAATGTTGCCAGCTATTTATGTAAAGACCTAAAGGTAGATTGGCGATGGGGCGCTATGTGGTTTGAGTCCCAATTGATTGATTACGATGTTTGCAGTAATTGGGGAAATTGGAATTATGTAGCTGGAGTTGGTAATGATCCGAGAGAAGACCGTTATTTCAATGTCCCAGGACAAGCCAAAAAGTATGACCCTGATGGCAGTTATGTCTCCTATTGGTTAGAAGAAGATTAAAATGAAAAAGGGAAGGTCTATTAATATAACCTTCCCTTTTTCATATACTTTTATCTTTGGTGTTTTACACCTTGACGCTGTCCCATGCTTTGCATCTGCTGTTCCAGCTTCTTTCTTTTTTTCTCAGCCTCCTTTGCTAACATCTTCTCCTGTATAGGCTTAGCCCATTCCCCATCTGGCATTTTCTGTCCAATTGCTGATTCCACACGAGCTACGATTTCTTCAATTGGCGTATTTTCTTCAAAATGTAGTGGTGTCTTGAACTTTACTGTCAATTCAGTATCACGCTTTTTGAAGAAAAGCCCTTTCTTATCAAATGCTCGTCTGAATCCATCAATCTCCACTGGAATTACAATAGGGTTATGCTTCTTAATTAGATGTGCTGTACCCTTTCTGATAGGTGCATATGGACTAGTTGTTCCCTGAGGAAAACTGATTACCCAGCCATGATCCAAAGCTTTTCCAATTTTGTCTTCTGCATCGGTATCTACTCCTCGCTGAACAGTTTCGCCTTTAGCTCTCCATGATCTTTTAACTGTCACGGCACCTGCCAAAGAGAATATCTTTGGAATGATACCTCCATCATTCATTGTTTCTGCCGCAGCTACATAGTAAATCCTAGCTCTTGGCCACAACAAATAAATTGGGTTATTGATTGAGTTTTTAAACTTCCACTTTACGCTACCAAAAATATGGTACATGGAAATCACGTCAGCAAAGTATGTTTGGTGATTGGATAGAAACAATACGTTGCTCTTTCTCAAATCCTTCAAGTGTTCCGTACCTTCAACCTTCAGCTTGTTGGCTATCGTATATCTGCCGTAAGTCAATGAACCTACGATGGAAACTGTTAACCTTCTAATAAAAACAAAATTGCCAAAAGGGTCCTTCGGTAGGATCTTGTCAATCATGTTATTAAAAAACTTTCTCATAATTATTTATTCAGTGTCTGCCTCACAAGCCCTGTTATATATAATAGAACATTATGTGTGTCTCAGCCGTTTTAATTTACCTGAAATGTTCACATTTTTTATCAGGTAAGTGCAAGTGTAGGTCTCTTCCTTTTCTCTGAAAATAGGATCAGAGCCTGCAAAAATACTGTTACTTCTCAATAAAACAGCTGATCAATATATTATTTTACCTATAAAAAAATAAACTTTATCAAGATTATTTTGTCGGGTGTTGTGTTTTGGTTGTCTTATGAGGTTAGATGTAATTTAATAAAATTTTGACCTGAATCCATTTTTTGAAAAGCACTCTGCTAACGGATTTAAAGAAAATGTTGTAGTTTTAGGTCTTTAATAGGGTGATCACAATAAACCGGTGAAACCAATCAGATGTTGGATGCCGGTTATTTTTGTTTCAAACAGAACGTAAAATCCAGTTGAAGTTTTCACAAATTCCAGGCTTAGAAGAAACCAAGAAAGTACTGATCAAATCTGTACATGATGGCCATATAGCACATGCCCAACTATTTTTAGGGCAGGAAGGAAGTGCTAACCTTGCACTTGCGCTGGCCTATGCTACTTTTATCAACTGTACTGATAAAAAGTCAGATGATGCTTGTGGCCAATGTGATTCTTGCCGAAAATTTGACAAACTGGTACATCCAGACCTCCATTTTGTATTTCCTACAGCAAGTGCTAAAGGCATTACAAAACGCTCAGAAGCCATCAGTGACCGCTTCTTACCTGAGTGGCGAGAATTTCTTCAGCAACACCCTTATAGCGGATTGTATGATTGGACTAGCTTTTTTGGCGCTGAAAATAAGCAAGCCATGATTCCCAAAGAGGAAAGTCGCTCTATCGTAAAAGCCTTATCCATGAAAGCCTTTGAGGCTGAATATAAGGTAATGCTTATATGGTTACCAGAGTTGATGCAAGCACCTGCCGCCAATGCAATCCTGAAAATACTGGAAGAGCCACCAAGTAAAACACTTTTCTTACTTGTATCAAATGATGCAAATGGTCTGTTAACAACCATTCTGTCACGTACACAGATTGTTAAGGTTCGCAACTTCAGAGACGAGGAAATTGCTCAGTACCTTCAAGAAGAAAGAGATGTAGATCCTGTCCGTGCACAACAAGTCGCATACCTGTCCAATGGCAGTATGCTAGAAGCACTACACAATTATGATGAGGTTGCTGACGAGAGTGAGAAATTCTTTAAACTTTGGATGCGTGCTTGCTTCAAGCTTGATTTGACTGATCTGATTATTAACCTGACAGAGAATTTCAATAAGCTAGGTAAAGAAGCCCAAAAAAAACTATTCCTCTACGCTCTGAATATTTTCAGGGAGTCTATGATGTGGAAATTTACGGGTGAACAGGTTAGCAGACTAGGAGGCGAACAAAAAACATTTGTGGAAAACTTTTCAAAGGTATTGCACGACAGAAATCTTCCCAATCTTGTCAACCTTTTTAATGAGGCGCATTATCACATTGAAAGGAATGCCAATCCAAAGATTACATTCCTATACCTGTCTATTGAAACAGCTAGAGCTTTCAGACAATAAGAGTATTGAACCGAGGAGTATTATTGGATATGCTTAAGCATGGTTTCCATCTTAAGCTCTGTCTCCTTCCACTCGTTGATAGGTTCTGAATCTTCTGTAATCCCTGCTCCCGCATACAAGACCGCCTTACCTTTAAGCGCCTGCATACAACGCAGATTTACAAACAGGTCCGTACGCTGTTCTATATTTACTGGTCCAATAAAACCACTGTAAAGTGCACGATCATACCCCTCATTTGCCAAAATGAATGCTAGTGTTTCCTCTTTTGGCATTCCACATACTGCTGAAGTAGGGTGCAGTAACTCCAACATCACGGTTCCCAACTGAGGAAAATTAGCTGATTGCATATCTACTGCAAATGTGGAACAAAGGTGTAGCAAATGTGCGGCAGCGACTGTCCTAGGGCCTTGCTCATCATATTCTCTCAGACGAATCTTCTTAAAGCAGTTGATGATATAACGACCAACTAGCGCCTGCTCCTCAATTTCTTTTTGTGCCCATCTGGCTTCAGCCGTAGTTTGGTTACCTTTGGCTTGAGTACCCGCCAACGCTACAGTCCTGAAAACTTGATTTTCATCTACACTGATCAATGTTTCAGGAGATGCACCAACCCAAGTACCTAGCCCCGGTACCGAAACCATCGAAACAAAAGCTGCAGGATAAGCTTCACAGAGTGTAAAAAAGTTTTCCACTACATCATAATTCGCAGGCAAGGTTGCCTCCTTTGTACGTGAAAGAACCACCTTCTTAAATAAGCCATCCTTAATACCTTGAATACCCTGTGAAACGATCTGCTCAAAATGTGACTGACTTAGGTGACTTGGAGTATCAGTTGAAACATGAAACTCAGACTGCAATGCGGATTCTGGTATTCCATCAGATAACATTTGGTCTAAGGTTTGACCAAAAGCAGTCTTCAAATCTGAACTTGTGCTTCTTCCATTTCCAAAATTACTAAACTCAAAATTATTACTCTTGAAATACAAGTCTGCAGGTATAACATACGCCTGCCTCTCTTTTGACTCAAACGCACCAAGCACAAAACCACTTCCCATTTCTTCAAGATCTACCTGCTTATAAGGCAATTGATTACAGAAGCCAACAATTCCCTCTTTTTCTGTACCGTTTGGTTTTCGCCAGAATGCTACCGGCACGTTGTGCTGAACAGCAGCTGAAAGCACGATACGAAATACTTGATGTTCGCTTAAGGCTGAGCTCTTTGACTGGTATGCTTGTAGTAGGTGCGTCTTCAATGTCTTGCCAGTTTTATGATTTACTGAGTAAGTAATCCTTAGTTTAGTCTGATTGTTTGCATTGAGGGCAAAGATAATATAAAAGTATCTTAGGGAAAAAATTGAACTTATCTCAGAAATAGGCTTTAAATGTTAACAAAGTTTTCAAATATCAAATGATCCTTATTACTTAAGCTTGTGGGTCTCTCTCCAATCTATGAATCTTCAATAAATCAATTTTGTTACCCAAGAAGGACCTAGTGTAATATTCGAACAGAACTACCTAATAACTCGTTAATAAGTATAAGAATAAGCTTTAATGGAGGGATTACTGCGCTGGAAACACTCTTTATTCTCTATTTTCTAACAATGTAAACTTGGATTCTTCCTGTTCTTCAGAGCAGATGTTAACATGATCTCATTAGAGTATCGAAGTTTTCACCTGTAGAATCTCTTGCAGCAAATAGTACAAACGCTACCCCAATAACACAATTCTTAAATGGCTTTAACATGTTTAAAGTCATAAATATTTGATCAACAGTATTTTTATTCCCAAATAAAAGTTAATATTTGCAGTTTTTCATGAGTGGGCTTTAACACAATAAACTGAAACGCAGTTAATTCACTCTGATCAACATCATTTCAATACAGTTAAAAAATTTATTAGACATCCAAAAGAACAGTCTATGAACCAAAACTACTAAGGCAATGAAACAGAAAAACATTTATATCATAAGGCACGGCGAAACGGCCCTCAACAAAAAGAAATGGGTGCAAGGAAGTGGCGTAGACTCACGACTCAATGAGTTAGGCCAAGCACAAGCTCATGCCTTTTACAGTACTTATGGACATGTAAAATTTGACCGGGTTTTTACTTCTAAACTGATACGCACACATGAATCTGTACAGTCGTTTATTGATGACAGTATTCCTTGGGTACAGCTTTGGGGCTTAAATGAGATCAGTTGGGGTGACAAAGAAGGAAGAAAGCTTACTGCTAAAGATGACCAGCAGTACTTTGATATGATCAAAGCTTGGAACAATGGTGATTACACACAGAAGTCACCTGGAGGAGAATCTCCTTTGGAGGTCGCAGAGCGTCAGCAAAAAGCATGGGAGTATATAATGTCTTACGAAGAAGATGAAAATATTCTGGTTTGTATGCATGGTCGTGCAATACGGATTCTTCTTTGTGGATTACTAAGAGTCCCAATGTCAGAGATGGATATTTTCAAACACCAAAATCTCTGCCTATACCAACTAAGCTACACTAATGGACTATACAAGATTGAAAAGGAAAATGACACTTCTCACCTGGCATCCCTGTTTAGTGAAGCTCACTAAACAAAGAACCAACACTAAAATCAAGAAACAATATTGGTAGTATAGCATTGAAGTGCTAACCAATATTGTTTCTTTTTTTATGCTGACTATTTAGCATGCAACACAAAGATAGTTGGCTTTTTATGCAGGTCAACCTTCTCTTTTTTCCACTCTGCAATTCTCAATGTCTTGATGTATTGATCTTCCGCTGTAATGTTACAAGCCACACATAGCTTCGTGTCAGGGTGACAGTTAGCTACCAAATCATCAAGCAATGCATTATTTCTATAAGGAGTCTCCATAAAAACCTGAGTTCGGTTAAACTTCATAGAGTCATTCTCTAGCCTTTTAATCTCTTTCACCTTCTCTGGCTTCTTTACTGGAAGGTAGCCGTAGAACGCAAAATTTTGTCCGTTAAACCCTGAAGCCATTAAAGCCAGCAAGATTGAAGAAGGCCCAATCAATGGCTGTACCTCAATCCCATTTTTATGCGCATACTCGACTGCCTTTGCTCCCGGATCTGCAATTCCTGGACACCCTGCTTCTGATATGATTCCAACATTGGCATCCGATGGAATTGACTTGAAGTAAGACTGAACCTGTTCATACTTAGTTTTCTTGTCAAGTAAGTAAAAGTTCAGCTCACGTACATTCACACCAAGTCCTAACCCACTGATAAACCTTCTTGCCGACCTCTCGTCTTCGACTAAGTAATGAGTTGTATTCTTAACTACCTCATGCACAGCAAAAGACAGTGTATCATAAGCGTTCTCCGCTAACGGACAGGGAATAAGATAAACTTTCACGAATATTGGTTTTTTGTAAGGAAAACTATTTCTTTTGCAAGTATTTCTGCAAATGAAGGTACTAACAAGCAGATAGAAAAGGGATTCAGGTATAAATAATAGAATGCAGGTG
The DNA here is from genome assembly GCF_036880985.1 of Limibacter armeniacum. Taxonomy (NCBI): domain Bacteria; kingdom Pseudomonadati; phylum Bacteroidota; class Cytophagia; order Cytophagales; family Flammeovirgaceae; genus Limibacter; species Limibacter armeniacum. Next base: position 2,898,000 of record NZ_JBAJNO010000009.1, on the reverse strand, counting down.
TACTTAATAGGGCATACTGGTAACATTCAAACTATCATCAAGTCAGTTAGCAAAGGGATTATTACCTTTGTGACTGAATAATAACTTTTGGATTCAACTTAATTCACATTGTATATGTGATACTTCTCTCTATCCCCACTTCTCTTATGCTGATCATTTAGATTTAGTCTTGCAGGAAGCAAACATTAAAACAGACTGTCTCAGAATTGAACGTATCATAAAGTGACATCAAGTTAACTATTTGTTAAACTAGGTTGGCATTATTGTAATTCTAAGCTCGTTAAATTTGATACAGGACAATTGTTTAACCGTTTTATACGCTATCGATGACATTGACGCAATTGAAGAACAAAGGAGGGGATAAAACTTGGTACAATACCTTGACACGGGTATTGTCTATCATGGCTGCGTTTATATTGTTTCTGGTAGCTTTTGAGTTGATGACCATGGCTATTGGAGCCTTGGGAAAAGACTATACAAGAAACCTTATTACGGCAACGTCTAACCCATTTATCGCACTCTTTATAGGGATGCTGGTTACTGCTATTGTACAAAGTAGCTCAACCGTTACTGCTGTTGTGGTTGCAATGGCTGGCACAGGAACCATCAACTATACAGATGCAGTTCCCATTATAATGGGAGCCAACATAGGCACCACTATCACAAGTACACTGGTATCTCTAGGGTATATAGGGTCCAAGAATATGTTCCGTAAAGCAATTGCTGCGGCATCTTTGCATGACTTCTTTAACCTATTTACGGCTTTGGTTTTGTTTCCTTTGGAATACCTTACCAAGTCCCTATCAGGTCTTTCGGAAACCATAGCCAACAACATATTCCCTAACATGGGAAACAACACTACAATTAATGTCCATCATGTTGACTTCGTTTCTTCCATATTCAAGTACTTTGGTATAAATCCTGCCAACTACCTTTGGCCTATCGGAATACTCTCTGTAGTTCTGCTTTTATTGGCGTTAAAAGCAATATCATCTTTATCCAAAAAGTGGCTACAGTCAAAAAGAGAGCGTGAAAATCTGGAGCTATTCTTCTTCAATACCCCTGTCAAATCATTGGTCTCAGGTCTATTGTTGACCGCTTCAGTACAGTCAAGTTCACTTACATCATCCTTGATTGTTCCTTTGGTTGCTACCAATAAGGTAACGCTACCTAAAGCTTTCAACTTCTTGATTGGGGCAAATGTAGGAACTACAGTAACCGCTTTGATTGCTGCATTGTCTACTAATTCGCATGCAGCTATTGTAATTGCCATAGCACACCTTCTATTCAATATTTTTGGCTTGCTACTGTTTATTACACCTTTGTCCCGCTTACCACAATGGTATGCTACGACATTGAGTAATTTGGTCTCACAGAATCGAATATTTGGGTTTTATTACTTGTTGGCATTTTACTTCGTGATACCATTTTTATTGATTTTAATAGATAAGGTTCTTTAAAGAACACTAGCCAATAAGAAAGCTCTTGAAAAATGATATTTCAAGAGCTTTTTTATGTTACTTATCTATTCTAATCCCAAATCTCCGATTCTCTCTTGTCGTAAGTATAATCCAGTTTGCGTTGCTTTTCATGTCTAGGTTTCCCCCTTGTCAACTGAGGTCTTACCTTTTTGTAAAAGACTCCAACCTTCTTACGAGCTACAGGGTTGTATTCATCTTTCTTTCCACCTGTCCTAAAACGGTAGGAATCTTTCATGAGTTGAACCTTGTAACGAACAACTACATAATTTGGGTTATATGACTTTACAATATTGGCAATTCTAACTCTTCTGGCTCTTCCTCTTTCTACAATAACATAAGGTTTAAAACTTTTCACTGCCCTATCTATCCTTTTTCTACGAGAGACAGGATTCTCAACCACTACACGTCCATCAAAGTTATCCATCTCTTTAGCCACTCTCTTTCGGCGATGGACAGGCGCTTCCACTTTTACTGTCTCAGCATTGAAGTTATCCATTTCCTTGCTCATACGCTTACGACGGTCTTTAGGAGCTTCCATTTCTCGACGGCCATCAAACCCATCCATTTCCTTATTCATTCGCTTACGGCGTTGTATTGGGGATTCCATTACTTGTCGTCCATCATAGTTATCCATCTCCTTATTCATCCGTTTCCGGCGTTGTATCGGAGATTCCATCACCTGTCGTCCATCATAGTTCTGCCTTTCCTTTTCGACCCGTTTACGTCTGTCTTTAGCAGACTCAGTCACTTTGCCATCCTGTTTTTGGATATTTTTTGCGTTTTCTTTCCGCTTACCTTTCTTGTCAGTTACTATTCCTCCCTTAAATTTGCTAGCATCTTTCAATGCTTTGAAAGGCACTTTCTCTTTCTTTTTCCCCAAATCTTGTTGCGCATATGTCATCAAAGGCAGCAGCAAACAGGTAAGCAGTATGATCTGCCTAAAAAATGGAAATAGAGAAGCGTCTTTCAGGGTCTTGTTTGCCATTGTTACAGTGTCCATATGCAGCATTAGTAGGGAAGCAAGGTATTTAAGTTATACCAATAGACAAATCCCATTTTTTTATTGGTCTCCTCCTTAGAGGGTTGAGATAAAATTCTTTAATTTTTACAACAAAAAACCATCCGTATGGAAGATCAAAGACAAGTTTTTCATCAATTCGAAAATAAGTATAAATCATTACAAGGTAAATACCATCGCCAATACCTTACGACTGCTACCATACGTGCCGTATGGTTCATTTTGGCACTTGTCGGCTGTATTTATTGGGCTAATGCCCGTATGTCATCCTATATTTGGCTTACCTTGGTTATTGCTATACCTATCTTTTTAGTATTGGTAAAGCAGCACAGAAAAATACAATTTCGTAAAAAAATTGCGGAAAACCTGTCTATCATCAACGCTCAAGAAATAGCATTATTGGAAGGAAATCTTTCTTCAGTCACAGATAATGGCGAATCTTATAAAAAAAAGACACATCCTTTCAGTTATGACCTTGATCTATTCGGAAAAGGCTCTCTATTTGCTTTTATCAATAGATCCCATACACTTTCTGGTAAAGACACCCTAGCGGAATGGTTACAGACATATGCAACCTCAGAAGAAGTGGTTGACAGGCAAGAAGCCGTTACAGAGCTATCAGAGCTAGTAGAGTGGAGACAACAGTTGCAAGCTAAATCCATGTTGGCTGATACTGACAGGGATAAACTAGAAAAGCTTTCCAACTGGTTTGACCAACCTTCTCAGTTTTTAGGCAAACCGCTCTATAAAACTTTAATCATTGTACTTCCTATTATTCTGATATCAGCTATTGTGCTTTGGGCTTTATCCATTGTTCCGTCAGCAGTTCCTTTTGGATTTTTCTTACTCAACCTTGGGGTATTAGGAAAACATAGTAACTACATCACCAATGCTGTAGAAGAGACTACCAAGCAACTCAGTACTATTCAATCTTACAGACTACTACTCTCCCAAGTAGAAGACCAGCCATTCCAAGCCAAGAAACTACACAGTATGCGACAATTGCTCTTGGATGAACCTCCTGCATCACAACAAGTATTACAGCTAGAAAAAATCCTCAACAGTTTGGAAGCAAGGTTGAATATCCTTTTTTCATTTACTGTCAATGCTGTATTGCTGTTTGACATCAATTACATGATCAAGCTTGAAAAGTGGAAAGAAGTACACCGCCACAAACTCCAAAACTGGCTGCACATTATTGGAGAATTTGAAGCACTTTCAAGTTTAGCTGCTTACAAGTACGCTCATCCTGATTTTTGTATGCCTGATGTGACACCAACTTACTTTCGCTTTGAAGCGAAAGAACTTGGTCACCCACTCATAGGGTCATCCAACCGTGTTTGCAATGACTTCTCTATGGACATGTCAGGACAACTAATGCTAGTCACTGGATCCAATATGGCAGGCAAGAGTACGTTCCAGCGTACATTGGGCGTTAATGCTGTTCTAGCAATGGCTGGAGCTCCTGTATGTGCCAAAGAAATGAAGATTTCTCCTTGCAGGCTATTTACTAGCATGCGAATCGAGGATTCCCTAGAAGAGAACATATCTTCCTTTTATGCTGAACTCAAACGCATCCAACAATTATTCGAATTACTTAAAGAAGATGAGCAAGTATTTTTCCTTTTGGATGAGCTATTGAGAGGAACGAATTCTCAAGACAGGCACAAAGGTGTAAAAGCGATCATCAAGCAACTAGGGCAGACAAAAGCTTCAGGACTGATTTCCACCCATGACTTGGAACTGGCTTCACTAGCTGATGACGCTCCAGAAAAAATCACGAATTTCAGCTTTGGCAGTCGCATTGAAAATGGCAAACTGATCTTCGACTATAAGCTGAAAAAAGGTGTCTGCTCATCCTTTAGTGCAAGTGCTCTTATGGAGCAAATGGGTATACACTTGGAGTAGTCTACTCACCTGAACTGTATTGCATACGAAATTTCACTTTTTGTAGCTCACGCTCAACAATCAGGGTTGCAATTCTATCTGCTATGTCTTTACCTGTTGGTAAAGACATAGCTTCTTTAAAATCATGCTCCTTGATATCAATTCGGTACATGGCATTCATTAACCTACCAAAATCATGATCAAGTAACCTGCTTATCAACTTACTGAGTTGTTCCTTTAGTGCTTCTAGATTTTCAAAAGCCGTTTTGTCTCCCAAAAGCTCTTCTGCTGGGAGTTGCATATGCTTCAAAACCAATGCTTGAGTCTGGGTTGTCAGTTTTTGCTCTTCCAATCGTCACTATTTTTTTTGTGCAAGATCTTTTCCCACAATTTGGGGTATATCTCACTGTTTACCAAAGAATATTACAATCAGAAAACAAAAAGCGGATAACCAGAAATTCAATATTTCCCATTATCCGCTAATATTATTCAGTTCTACGAAAATCCAAAACCTTACAAAAAACAAAAGCCTACCGTTTTACCGATAGGCTTTTGAGCGGGCGACGAGGCTCGAACCCGCGACCTGCAGCTTGGAAGGCTGCCGCTCTACCAACTGAGCTACGCCCGCTTTTTTTGGTGGGGAGAGCAGGATTCGAACCTGCGAAGCCGAAGCAACGGATTTACAGTCCGTCCCATTTGACCGCTCTGGAATCTCCCCAGCAGCAATATGATTGAATAAAAACAAGAGCTTGCTGAAGTCTCTTATTTCTATGTGGGGAGAGCAGGATTCGAACCTGCGAAGCCGAAGCAACGGATTTACAGTCCGTCCCATTTGACCGCTCTGGAATCTCCCCAGCATTAACAGTATGTCAATTTTTTCAAAACGAGCGGGCGACGAGGCTCGAACCCGCGACCTGCAGCTTGGAAGGCTGCCGCTCTACCAACTGAGCTACGCCCGCTTTTTTTGGTGGGGAGAGCAGGATTCGAACCTGCGAAGCCGAAGCAACGGATTTACAGTCCGTCCCATTTGACCGCTCTGGAATCTCCCCAAAACAAGTTGACCTTGTATCAAATTGCGAGTGCAAATCTAAGGCTCTTTTTACAATTCACAAACAGTTTGACACATAAAAAATCCATCTAAAGAGCAATAAAAGTTCAATGTTCAGTGAATCAATTATTTACATTTCATTATTTTTTCACTTCAAAATCCTGCACAAAGTACTTTCCTTCCACTTTTGCACGAACAATGTATTTTCCCGCCTCAAAAGTCTCTAAGTCTACTTGCCTTGAAAACTCCTCTCCAGGCTTTTCATACAAATTCCGAAACAGCTCCTTCCCTCCCATTCTTCGAATACTAAGTTCAACCCAGTTTCCCCGAGCTGATGTCAACCGAATTTGTAATTCTTGATCGATTACCTCACAGTGAAACCGTTCTTTCCTTAGTGCAACAATGTCGCTTTTCAAAATACTCAATGAATCCTCCGTAACCTCAAAAGTTCCTCTCACTGCTTCGTCCCCGATCGCCAATTCATATGGGTAATATCCTTGTGGTAGCTTTCCAAAGTCAAATTTTCTAGTCACAATTCCTGTCTCGAAAATCTTTTCCCAATACACAATATTTTCCTGCTGGTCAGTTACTTTGAACGATGCAACCTCCTGTAAGTCCTCAATCCTTAACAACACCTTTTTCCCTCCTATATTGGAAAGCGTATAGGCTACAATCTCCCTATAAGACAAAGCAGTACCTATAGAAATGAATATTAAGCAGAATACACTTGATAACAGGACTCTTATGTTATTTCTAAACCTCATTGTCAGTTTGAGTTTCAAAAAGTTTCTTCAATTTATTGTGTAGTTGACAGGTATATATCTTGTGGTAAAACAATAGACTTTCCCTCTTTATAAGAAAAACATATTTCCGCACATGATTAGCTATCATTAAACAAAATTCACACGCTTAAACACCTATTATACACTGTTATTACTTTTAGTCATTCCAATTCGGGTTCATCACGTTCTACACACAGATTTTACTATTTTTGCAGCACATTGAAATAAGAAGGCATAACATGAGATATTTTATAGAAGTAGCTTACCATGGAGCACTCTACCATGGCTGGCAAGTACAGCCGAATGCAGAGACCGTACAAGAAAAACTCAACTTTGTCTTGAGTAAGCTACTCAGAGCTGAAATAGAAATCACAGGAAGCGGTAGAACCGATACTGGCGTACACTGTAGTCAGCAATTTGCACACTTTGACTATGATGATGAAATAGTGGAAAAAGACCTGTTGCATAAAGCCAACTCCTTTCTTCCTCCTGATATTTCTCTCAAAAGCATACGGAGAGTCACAGATGAAGCACACGCTCGTTTTGATGCTGTCAGTCGTTCATACGAATATAAAATCACGCTGCATAAAAATCCATTTTTACAGGGACTTGCTTACACACTTCGTTGGACTCCTGACCTAAAGCTACTTAATCAGGCAGCCAGTGTACTACCTGAATATACTGATTTTGAAGCTTTCAGTAAGATTCACTCTGACGTACACACCCACAACTGTGACATTATGGAAGCTTATTGGGTTCAAAATGGGGATGATCTTACTTTCCATATCAAAGCTAACCGCTTTTTGAGAGGTATGGTAAGGATTATTACAGGTAACCTGCTTCAGGTTGGTTTAGGGAAACTCAGCATTGAAGAAATGCGGGATATCATTGAAAAAAAAGACCGCAAGCGGGCTGCACGTTTCCTTGTACCAGGACATGGACTTTACCTCAATCAGGTTACATACCCCGAAAGTATTTGGCTCTAAATAACAAAGCCGTAGTCTGTAACTACGGCTTTATTTCTAGCTATACTTTTCCATTTTATCTTCGATAGTCACCTTGTCGTCTCTCCTACTCTGTATCTTGATATAGGTCATTAAAGATTCGGCTCCTGCCTCATAACAGGCATCTTGTACTTGTTTGACCACTTCCATTACCTTATGGTAATCTCCCTCAATTACAGTTTCGAAAGGACAAACCTGATATTTCAGTCCTGACTTCTGGATTACCTCAATAGCCTTATCCACTAAGTCATACGGATGTTTATCTTGTGCAGAAGGCAAAACCTGAACTGCTACATTCACATGATTATTCATAAGTTTTTGGTATTAACTGTCCAATACTTCTTTATACAAATTGACCATTTGTGCTGTTACAATAGCTTTATCAAAACGCTGAACATAAGCCAACCCTTTTTCAATCATACTTTCTCTCAATGACTGCTCCTGTACTACTTTACGAATGCCTTCTGCAACACTTTCCGGTTGATAAGGATCTACATAACAGGCATCAGGTCCTGCTGCTTCAGGCAAACAAGAGAGGTTGGAAGTAATGACAGGTGTTTGACTAAACAACGCTTCTATAATCGGTATGCCAAAGCCTTCATAAATAGACGGATAAATGAAAGCCTGTGCTTGCTGATAAAGTGCAGGAAAATCGGAAAAAGCCACTTTCTCTGGAAAATAGACCCATTTCTCCAATTTATGTTCCTGTACAAAAGACAGAATCTCATCCTTGTATGGACCTCCCGCACCGATTGCTACCAATGGGACACGTTCACTTTCAGGCATGGTATATAAGGCTTCCACTATTGCCTTCAGCTTTTTCCTTGGGATGATTGAACCTACATAAAGAATAAACTCTGTAGGTAATCCATATCTGTAAACGGCTTTAGCCCTCTGCTCCGAGGCTACTTCTCCTCTAAATGAATCATCGCAAGTCTGATAAATCACTTCAATCTTTGCTGGGTCAATACCATAAAAATCAATGATATCATTTTTGGTACATTCGCTGATGGCAACCACCTTGTCAGCATTTTCACAAGCATACTTGAATTTGACATCATAGATCAGGTTATCCATACGATTGTACTGCTTAGGATAATGCCTGAATATCAAGTCATGGATAGTGACTACACTTTTCACTCCTGATTTCCGTATTCCGACAGGCAATTCATGACTCAAACCATGGAATAGCTCGATTCCCTCCTGCTGAAGGTCTTTTACAACCCCTGCCGTACGCCAATAAGTTTTGAAAGCTCCTTTTGGCAAATGCAGATGATAGTCTCCACTATCCAAAAAATGGTGTGTTCTGGCATTGTCCTGAATTCTTGGGGTAAAAAGGTGACTTTCTACTTCATCATGGTGAAGCTCCGCTATATTCTCTAATAGTGTTCGGCAGTAATTGCCCAGTCCAGTATAGTTATTGAAAACCCGTTTGGCCTCGAATCCGATTTTCATCATGACGGTTGCTTGTAGTCCAGTTATTTTGATCGGTTGAATTACACTTTCTATCCCTAAATTGACTTTTCAGGATGGCGCAATATAACTATATTCAGCCTCTAAGCTGCTAAAAGATTCCGCCATAACGGTGAAAGCTGTATCTTGGCCCAATTCAATATGCAACTATGAGGACCTTAGAGGAATTCAAAAACCATTTTACTGAACATGTACAAGCAGACCTGCAAGACCTTGAAGAGCGTCGCAGGAGTATGCACAACAAACGGCTGGAAGTAGGCGGCATCACCCTTTTGCTGATTTTTATGACTTGGGCTGCTGTTTCACTAAATATTCTGCATCCCTATACCATTCTTTTTATAGGAATTGTAACACCACCAGTTGCTTACTGGATTTATTTAAAAGAGTTCAACGCTCCAGAAATTCCGGGAGAATACAAAGAAAAAGTAGTTAAGAGAATGCTCTCATTTATGGACGCATCTCTTCTGTATTACCCAGACAAGTTTGTTCCATTCAACTCCTGGCAGGAAAGCCACCTTTTCCCGCTACAACCTGAATACTATGGAGGTGATGACCTGATACAAGGAACAATTGATGGTGTCCCGATTTCATTATCTGAAATTGAGGTAAAAAACCGGATAGAAACCATTAGTAAAACAGCTGACTCACCTTGGGATGCAGCCATCAGATTTCTTTTCCCTAAAAAAGAAAGATGGGAAACTGTGTTTCATGGTATTTTTCTTCAAGGAGAGTACCCGAAAGTATTTGAAGGCAGTACCTTTATTTTTCCGGATACTTTACAGCGCCACCTTGGCCATGCCGGAAGAATCGTACAGCAGAACAACCTACTAAGAGGGAAATACATACACCCTAAGAACCATAAGTTCCGTCAACACTACGTTGTATATGCGGATGATGCGCTGGAAGGTGAGGAAATCCTGACAGAAGAACTTATGGAGAAGATGCTGCTGTTAAAAAAGAGAAGTGGAGCGAAGGTTTATTGCGCTCTGATTGGTAATAAAATAAGCGTTGCCGTAGATTTGCGGAAAGAGCTGTTTAAGGTAGATACTACCAAACCTCTCTACAATCCTCGCTTTATAGAGGAATTTTACAAGGAGATGCTTTATATATTCACCTTGATTCATGATCTGAATATAGATGGACTAGATTTATCTTCATCTGAGGATGAGCCTTCATCATACATACATACCCCAGCCCAAACATCCTTTGATATCCCTCCTGTACAATTTGAACAGGAAGACTACCCAGAGGACGATGGCTTGCAAGAGGACGATGAGTTTGATGAAGAAGAAGATTTTGATCAACATGGGATCTCCGACTTATTGGCTGACTGGGATCAGGAACATGACGAGTAACATCATTTCTTGCTTGCAGCAGCTACAATGCTAAAAAGGAACAGTTATGGATAGTAAAAGACAACAAAAGTTTTCAAGACTCATACAAAAGGATCTTGGCGAGATTTTTCAGCAGAATGCCAATAGCATGTTTGGCGGAGCATTCATTACAGTAACTCAAGTTTCTGTAACACCTGACCTAAGTCTAGCCAAAGTCTATTTGAGCTTTATGCTTGTAGACGACAAGCAGGCTATGATTGAAGAGATTAATCAACATAAGAAGCAAGTTCGACAAATGCTGGCACAGCGTATTCGTCATCAGGCTAGAATTATTCCAGACCTGAACTTCTATTATGATGATACACAAGAAGTAGCAGCCAAAATTGACAAGCTTTTTGAAGATCTGGATATTCCTCCTGCTGATGACAAGGACGAGGATGACGACAGCACTTACAATAAATAAGCAAACGATACTTGCCGGTTGCAAGCACTCATACATTTGAGCTATTGCAGCCGGCATTATATTTACATAAGAAACTAAACCTGACAGATAACCTTGCTGGAGTTTTTTAAAATCAATGACCCTATCAGAATCATCGGTGCTTTGCTGATTCTGCTAGCGATTCGATTGCCCCTTATCTTGGGTGGCATCGATATTACCCTTCCTGAAATTGGCTGGATGACTCTTGGAGAAGCGCTAGCCAATGGTAAAAAAATGTATTTGGATGTCTGGGACAATACCGGACCTCTGGCAGCAGGTATATACTGGATTCTGTTCAATATTGGAGGGAAATCTCAGTGGCTGATGCAATTGCTATCTATATTGCTGGTAATGCACCAAGCATACATATTCAACCGTACACTGCTCAGAAATAACATTTATAACCAAAAGAACTACATTCCAGCGGTTCTGTATGTGATCTTCATGTGCATGAGCTTTGACTTTCTGACCCTACCTCCAGTACTTATTGCGTTATCTTTCCTTCTTCAAGTATTACGAAGTGTAATCAGGCTAGACAACCGAAGTCTCGATCAGGAAGTATTTAGTATAGGAGCATGGACAGGTGTAGCTACACTGATCTACATCCCTAGTATTTTCTTTCTGGCAATGGCTATCCTTTCCTTGGCCTCTTTCCGTATTTCATCCATTAGAAAACTTTTCTTAGCGATCTATGGATTTGTACTGGTGATTGTATTCTATATGAGTTATCCATTTTTCAATGATGGATTACAAGAATTCCTCAACCAGTATGTTTACTCTTACTTCAGCCTTCCTACAGTCAAGTACATCACCTTACCTGAAATTATAAGGCTCTGTATCGCTCCCGGAATTTTTCTGACACTGGCTATTTTCAGAACTTTCACGGATCGCAACTTTGTAAACTTTCAGGTAAGTTGTCAACAAATCATGCTGATTTGGGTAGCAACAGCTGCTGCCGCAGTCTTTTTCTCGGTAGACCTAGCCCCTTACCAGCTGATCCTATTTGTTCCAGCCTTAAGTTTCTTCGGGACTCACTTCTTACTTATTCAAAGGAGAAAGCTCTTTGCTGAACTCACATTCTTAGTCAGCAGTGGTGCCATTGTTGCACTTATGTATCTTTCTTATCACCGATCTATTCCAAGTGATAGCTTTGTCGACTATAAGAATTACATCGCTACAGAAGATCAAATCGGGAAAGCTATCAAAGGGAAAAAGCTGCTTGTACTGGGAGAAGACATCTCTTATTATAAAAACAACACACTTGCCACTAAATACTATAATTGGGATTTATCTCAAAAACACTTGAGCAAACTGAACAACTATGCCATTATCAGTGCAGTTTACAAAGAATTTGAAAAAGACATTCCTGAGGTAATCATTGACCAACATGGACTTGCAGAACAGCTTTTTATTCATGCCCCTATTTTGGCTGAAAAGTATGTCAAAGACCCTAATCTCAATGGTGTATATAAACTGAAAAATTAGAAATGCCACCAAATAAAAAAAGCACTTCGGAACATGTTCTGAAGTGCTTTTTTATGCTTTATACTATGGAGATTAGTCCACAGAAAGTACTGCCATGAATGCTTCCTGTGTAACCTCAACGTTACCCAACTGACGCATTCTCTTTTTACCTTTCTTCTGTTTCTCTAAAAGCTTACGCTTACGGGAGATATCACCACCATAACACTTGGCAATTACGTTCTTACGAAGCGCACGGATTGTTTCTCTCGAGATTACCTTATTACCAATTGCTGACTGAATCGGAATCTCAAACTGCTGTCTTGGGATTACCTCCTTCAGCTTTTCACAAACACGTTTTCCTCTTTCATATGCTCTGTCTCTATGTACAATCGCACAGAAAGCATCAACTGGATCATTATTCAAAAGGATATCCAACTTGACAAGTTTAGAAGCTCTGAAGCCGATCAACTCATAGTCAAATGAAGCATAACCTTTGGAAATAGTCTTCAGTCTGTCAAAGAAGTCAAATACAACCTCCGCCAACGGAATCTCAAACACTAGCTCTACACGGTCTGTTGTCAGGTAAGTCTGACTCATCAGCGTACCCCTTCTATCCATACAAAGGGAAATAACTGGTCCTACAAAGTCCGCTTTCGTGATAATATTTGCTTTGATAAATGGCTCTTCGATTCTGTCAAGCTTACTTGGATCAGGCAAATCAGATGGTGCATTTACCACTACTCTCTCATCATTCTTGGTCAAGTAGGCATGATACTGTACGGAAGGAGCCGTTGTAATAACAGTCATATCAAACTCACGCTCCAAACGTTCCTGTACAATCTCAAGGTGTAGCATTCCCAAGAAACCACAACGGAAACCAAAGCCCAAAGCCGCTGAAGTTTCTGGTTCCCACACAAGGGATGCATCATTCAGCTGAAGTTTTTCCATTGATGAACGCAGCTCCTCAAAGTCTTGTGTATCCACAGGGTATATACCTGCAAATACCATTGGCTTCACATCTTCAAAACCTGCGATAGATTTTTCACATGACTTATCTACATGTGTGATTGTATCACCAACTTTTACCTCTTTTGCTTCTTTGATACCAGATATCAGATACCCTACATCTCCGGTTGAGACAATCTCTCTCGGTTGCTGTTTCAGCTTCAGTGACCCAATTTCATCCGCATGATACTGCTTACGGGTATTGACAAACTTTACATGATCCCCTTTGGTCATCTGTCCATTCATAACACGGAAGTAAACCTCCACCCCTCTGAATGGGTTATAAACTGAATCAAAGATAAGTGCTTGAAGCGGTGCCTCAGGATCTCCTTCTGGTGCAGGAATACGATCAATAATTGCTTTTAGAATATTTTCTACTCCCAAACCAGTTTTACCACTGGCGTGGATGATATCCTCATAGTCACAAGCAATCAAGTCCATGATTTGCTCAGCCACCACTTCTGGGTCTGCATGAGGCAAGTCAATTTTATTCAGTACCGGAATAATAGTCAGGTCATGCTCGAGAGCCAGGTACAGGTTGGAGATCGTCTGAGCCTCGATACCTTGCGATGCATCTACAATTAGCAGTGCTCCTTCACAAGCTGCAATTGATCTTGATACCTCATATGAAAAGTCAACGTGACCTGGAGTGTCAATCAGGTTTAATATATACTTCTCCCCATCTTGTTCGTAATCCATTTGGATAGCATGACTCTTGATTGTGATGCCACGCTCACGCTCAAGATCCATATCATCCAGCAATTGCTCCTTCAGCTCACGCTCCGTAACGGTATTCGTAGCCTGAAGCAACCTGTCGGCAAGTGTACTCTTACCGTGGTCTATATGTGCGATAATACAGAAATTCCTTATGTTCTTCATGTCGGCAAATTTATGAAAAAAGGGTCACTTTATAGCAAAACATCCTTTCACTAAAAAAGGTGTGCAAAGTTAATCATCCTTTCCAAATCTCAGTATGCTGCTATGCAGTTTCACAACATATTACGAGCGCTTTATTCGAATATAGGTCTAATTCATAACAACAAGCCCCTGTCTTGGCTAACAAAGACCAAAACAGGGGCTTATTGACTTTATATTTGATATAATATTACGCTTCGAGCAACTCCCAAAACTGCTCTACCCTCTTACTCCATGTATTTTGCTTAGCCACTTCTTTTCGCTGCTCTACTTTCACCATTCCATTTTCAGCAATTGCACGGTTGATTAGATCTGAAAAAGATGTCACACTATCTTCAGCCAAGTAAACCACCTTTTCAAACCTGCTGATATCTTCAGAGAAATTGGTACTGACCACTGGCAAGCCCATTGCTAAATACTCATTCACTTTTAATGGATATATGCTTCTTGTCAGTTCATTGCATTTGAAAGGGATAATGGCACAATCTGCATGCGCCATGTAATAACCCAACTGATCGATTGGCTTTGCTCCCAAGAAAGAGACATTAGATAAACTGTCAAAATCAAGCTTGTGATGCCCTTTATCATTTCTAGGCCCTATCATTACAAACTGTTTATCCGGATGGTTCAATGCCGTATTGTAAAGCAAATCGTAATTGATTCTGAGCTGAATATTTCCTGTATACAATACAATCGGTTTTGTGATTGCAGCAATATCATCAGGTTTTGGACAAGACTTCAATGCTTCATGGTCAAAAAGCGACAAATCTGCTGAATTAGGTAAGTGATGTACATACTTACCGTTCTTTGGTGTAATCTTTCTAGCCAAGTATGATGATGTCGCCATTACCTTATCCGCATTCAGGATAACTTGCTTCTCCAACGTCACCCCATGTTTAGCCACATATAACGATTCACTGATGTCATCCCTTGATTGGTACACAAACTTTGCAGGGCGAATATCTTCAGGAAGTTCATATCCATAAAATGGATTATATGAGTTGAAAAATATAAAGTCTTCAACCTTTTCCTCTTTCAAAAGTCTTTTTAGTGATTTAAAAAAAATATAGTTATTCAATTGGTTTGCCCATTTATATAAAAAGCCCTTTGGTAGCCAATTGACAGGAAATACAAAATAAGGACAAAAAGCCGCAAGGTTATTGGATATGGATGTAAGAGAATCCTTTCCCAAAAAAAGAGCCTTCAACCTATGCTTCAGCATCGGTAACTTTCTGGATTTCCAAATATCAAGCAATGTAAGTGGATGGTCTACATAATATACTTTATGAGTTTTGGCAAACTCCTTTGCCAAGGATATTGATGCAGAAGAAAAGGGGCCATCCCAACGCGACATACTGATCATAACAATTGACAGTGCGTCACCTGAACTTGATTTTCTTTTATTCTCTTTCTCTTGGGTTAATTGTACTTCCATACCTTGTATTAAAAAATGGATATCAGTATCGTTTTTTCGGTACACTTTTTAAGTATACCTAATAAGTAGCAATGCAATTAGAAATATAGAAAAATTATTACTGCTGTGTCAATAGATCTGTTTCAGACACATATGATACATTAATTTCACTAGGCAACTTATCCTCAAAAGCTTTCAAGTAAGATTTCAACTCACTTGTCTGCTCCTCAGATGGCGCATAAAATGACACATTTTCAAAAGCACAGATAACATTATTACTAATCTTCCATTCGCCAACTTTTTGCCATCCTTCAGGGATCATCCCTTCAAACCATCCATCATAAATAATCATCAAAGAAGGAGACTGCTGAGACAGCACTTGTTGAATTCCTGCTTTGTTATATTGCTTGGAAGCTCTCAGTCTGGCTATATCCATACTGGCTAATCCATATAAATCCAAGAGTTCAATATCATTGAAATAAGCTACAGCTCCAATATCATTCACTGCAATCGCTTTTCCATCAAAATACTCATGAACAAACTTTGCCATTTGGATTTGCTGTTCATATATATTTTTACTGGCTTGAGGAGTTTCTAACGAAGCTTGACCTGTTCTTACTAAAAGCGGATGCAGCAGTAAAAAGACACCAAAACCCAAAGCTAGCTTAGTGAAAAGGTGCTGCTTTTTTAATTCACCAGCTAACGATTGCCCTACTCCAACTATTGTAATGACAGCCAAAGCAATAATATAGGCATCATACCTATATAGCCACCCTGTTCTTGCAAATGTCAGGTGCAATACGGTTGTGCCTGCTAACAAGATTGCATAGTATCCCCAAAAACCTAACTTTTGCTCTCTATGAACAAAGTAACTGACAGAGAAGAAAAGCATCATAAATAAACCATACAGGTAGTGGGTCGCTTCCATTTTACGTAACCAAACTTGTACATAATTCAACATTCCCAAAAGGTCTAATGTAGGTTTATCTGCTTTAATAAGCACTGAGTTTGGCACAGGAAACCCTCCTTGTAAATAGGCAAACACCCCATAGGTTACAATTGGGATAAGTGCGCCCAAAGAGAGTAGCATCCAGCTTTTGTGCTTACCCTGCAATACGAATATACTTGCAGCAACAGCTGTAATAAACAGCCCTTCAAATCGGATAAAAGTTAATAATATACCAACGAATAAAATACTGACTCCTCGCTGCTTGTCTTCAACAAACGATTTGCTTAAAACATAAAATGCCAACACATTGATTGCTAACTGCCAAACATGTTCCATACCACTAAGCACTAATGTATGTACTGGTACCAGAATGATTATTGCAGCAATCATTATCAAATCTGTACTTCTTTCCCACTTCAACCCTTTTGACACAAAATACAAACAGACAAAAAGTAACAGTAAGGCAATGACATTTAAATAAATAGGCAAATAAATTGAATCTGTGAATACAAATCCCCCTGCCATTAGAATTGAATAAAGAATTGATGAAGATGCAGGTGCAAACTGATTAGCGGTTACTCCCCACACTCCATGATTTGCAATATTTTTACCAATCGACATATGGATGTATGTGTCGTCCAATGGATAAACCCATTGACTTTCTGTTAGTGATTGGGCATACAAAAAATTCGCTAAAATGATCAGTATGCTAGCAATAAAACCAACCACATATAGGTTTTGCTTACTACTCATTACTTATTGGGTATTTAAGTGGGGTTAATTAAAAAGATCACCACAACTATTTCCGTGGCTATATTTACATATATATAAAATAAAGGCTGAGAAAGCTAATAAATAGCTCTCTCAGCCTCTACACTTTGTTAAATTATTCTTTAATCAGCTTATTTACCACTGTTGCGTTAGCTGTTGTAACCTTCAACAGGTACAAACCACTCACCAATGAATGAGGTACATCAATATTCAAATATCCATTAAACTTCTCAATTGATACAGGGTATGATTTACCACTCAAGTCATATAACATCACTGACATTACCTGATCGGCTCCTGTAATTTTCAATGTATTTGTAAATGGATTCGGATACACCTTCAACTCATTCACAAGAGGCTCTTGCTTTATGGTACTAGCCAAACGAGCATTGCTGCTACCTGCCCCATCTGTATCAATAGGTGTGATCATGATCGCATTTAGGTACGCCCTTGTCTCTGGGTTGATAGTGAAGAAAATCTCACCATTAGCATCTGGGGCTACACTTACAAAGTCTACAGTCTGTGTGGCATTCTGTGATTGCGCTACTGATTTCTCAATACCTGAAATCTCAAAGCCTGTCGTATATGGATAGCTGAATGTTGTTCCAGACAAGAATTGCAGCGTATAGGTTCTCAACGTATCCAATCCTGACAGCTTCATCACAACAGGGGCTGTAAGGTACCTGTAAGTATTCAGCACATTCAATGGGAACTTGCTGGCATCTGTAAAGCTATGTAATTGCCAATTTTGCTCCAGTGTTCCAGACTCCACGAACAGGTCGATCGTCGTCTCTGCTCCTGATGTATCTGTCAGGTTTAGCAGTTCTGGTGTATAACTGGTAACATCAAAGTTATTCCAAGGGGCTGCTGCTCTAACGTTGTTCTTACTGCTAGCTGAAAAGTTTACGAAGATTGGTCTAGGTAGCTCTTTGGTATATACACTTACCGTATCTGAATATGCTGACTCTCCTTCTACATTGACAGCCTTAACCCTATAATCATAGGTGTTGAATAGGTCAAATGTTAGGTCGGTATATGTAGTATCCCACTCGGTCAACTCAGCCAAAACTTCGTACTCACTATCATTTTCTTTTCTCTCTAACAGGTAGTAGTCAGGGAAATGCTCACTTGAAGACCAGTCCAGTTTAATTCCATCCAAACTGTAATCTATCATCAAACCTGATGGTACAGAAGGGGCTTGTCCTCCAATAATAACCAAAGCACTATCTGTATTGGTAGCAGGAGACATACCGTTTTCATTTACTGCTCTCACATAATAATCATAGACTACATGCCTATCAATATTGATGTCGAAGTAAGTCAGTCTTGTTGTTGGCACCGTGTCCTGTAAAGTGAATATTCCTGTACTATCTGCTCTGAAGACCAAATATGCCTCTGTATTGTCACTTGCAGCATCCCAAGTCACCCCTATAGCTGTCCGGTCAAATACTTCTTCAGCTATTAAATTGGCGGGCGCCTCCGGAACTGAAAAATCAGCAGGGATTTCACTTTCAGTTATCACAACCCCATTTATATATCCATTACCATTTGATGGAATCAATGATACTTCAATAATGCCTTGTCCTGAAGGTAGTATATCATCAAACCCTACTTCAGTCAAGTTATTCAATGTATTGATCTGAACCGTATCACTTCCGATTGATATTGCCATATCACCGCCATTGGTACTCGTTGTAGTACTTAACAACTTAATGCTGTAAGCTTTCGTCACATCCAAGTCCTCAAACGCCAAAGTAACTGGCCCTGTAAAGTACTGGTAAGTATTATACACTTCAGCAGGGTAGTTTTCATCCCCGTCAAAAGTATTCAAAATCCAAGTTTCTGTCATATCTCCACTTTTGACAATATCTATCGTCGATGGAGTATTGTAAACATCTGGCAAGTTATCCAGATTTCCAGTCCAAACAGTTGGCGTAAAGTTGCTCCAAGGGAAACCTGCCCTCAGTGTACTTTTAGACTTGGCTGCTACATTGATCTTATATACTTTATCTTGATTAAGCGTATTCACCGTAAAGGTATTGCTGTATGCTGACGCTTCAGCAGCATTTACGGCTTTTACCCTATAAGTGAAAAATGCATTAAATGAGACATTTGCATCTGTAAATACGAAAGGTGCTTCTGTCAACTGAACAATTGGGAGGAATGCCCCACCTTCAAAAGACCTTTCAAGCACAAAGTATTCTGCCAAAGAATCAGAAGGCTCAAATGTTACCTCAACATACGTTCCTGTCACATTAAGAGGTCGTAAGTTCTGAGGAGCCTGAAGAGCTTGATATACTGAATCTGTTACTGCTGAGACTGTATCAGAAAGTACAGAAATTCCATTTGAAGCAATGATTTTACTGATATAGAAGTAATCTTCCGATACTTTAAGGTTTGTATCTGTAAAGCTCGAATCCGAAACAGTAGCAATGATTTCATACTCACCATTTAGGCTGTCTGCACGATAGATCTCTAACTGCTGATCAACTCCTAGGCTATCCCAAGTGATATTAATTGATGGAATTCCTATTACTCCTTGAGCAGCAAAACCTTTTACACTATCTGCTAAAACAGGCGCTTCAGGAACCGACAGCATATAAAGTACCGAATCCGGTATATTGGTCTTTGAAATATCAGGTCCTTCATACTTTACATCCAATACATTTCCTCCTGTTTTTTCAAAGAACATTACTTTGATATAATGCTTTCCTGCTGTCAGGTCTACTGTTCCACTTCGCTCCCTGCTACCATGCAAGCCGTCATTATCAACTACCATATTGCCATTAATGTACAACTCACTACCATCATCAGATGTCGTATAGAAAGTGTATGTCCCTGCTGAATCAACCTCAACACCGCCTTCAAAAACAAAAGCAAAATGGTCTGACTGATCTCTAGGCTCAATACTAAAATTGTTGATGAAGTCTATTCTCTTAGGTGAATAGCTTTCTACATCATCCAAATTAGAAAGGTTTTGGATTTCATAGTACCTGTAAAGCAAGCCATTCTCATCAGAGAAGTCATTTGAGGAAATGGATGTAGCCAATATTGTTGCACTCATTTTGGAGTACTTGTTATTGACATCCAAAGCTTTTACCGAGAAGCGGTACCAATTTTCAGCTGATAATCCCTCTACCTGATAAAATGCATCTGTAGTAGTCGCTATCAAGCTATCATCCTGATACAACTCATAGGCTTGTATTCCAATATCATCAACTGACGCATCCCATGTCAACCTTAAGGAAGTTGCATTCAATGCTATTGCTCTTAGACCTGTAGGGGTAGAAGGTGCTACAGTATCAACCTCTACACCAAAATCAAGGGCCACAAACGATGATGTTGACGCCAATGAGTCACTAACAACTCTCACTTTATAATAATATTGGCTTCCGTCAGTCTTGATGTCTTCTACCTTAGTCTGATCTGAAGTTAGGTTAGTCAAATAAGTATAAGGACCACTCTTATCGTCTATTGATTTATAAATCTCAAATGCAATAGCCGATGGCGCTGTATTGACCCACGACAAAGTAATCTTTCCTTCCGCGTCTACTGAAGCAGATAAACTATCAGGTACAGACAGTGGGTTGCTTTGATCTACCTCAACTCGAATAGGAGCTGATACATCACTGTAACACGAGCCTGTCATCAATACCTTACAAGCATATTCTCCTGCATCACTGACCTGTAACTCATTACTGGAAGTGGTCATATACTCAACACTGTCCTTGTACCAAACATACTCCTGATAACCTGTCGGTGCCAGAACTGTGATGCCATAATTATTAATCTCTATACTAGGAGAAGGCAGAATATGTGTATTCTTCAATGTTAAGGTAGGTACGAAAGCCGTCGTAAACTGCTTTAGTTCAATTTCATCAGCCCAGCCTGACCACTCTCCGTTACGTTTAATCCGTACAGCATACTTACCGTAAGCGTTGGCTACAAATTCATTACTGTCCGAGTTGGCTACCACCACACTGTCTTGCATCCATTCATAAGCCTCAAAGCCAGGCGAAACACCTAATGTAACAGGACTTGGTAAAGTTGGCGTACAAAACTCTGCCTGTCCACCTAAAGGACGAATGCTCAACTTGCTATACTGCAAAAACCACTTGAAGAAATCTTTTCGCTTATATGTGCGGTCCCATCCCCCATGACCATAATTAGGATAGTTAATAAACCTGTTTTTATAAGGAGTCCATTGAGTTTCGGAAAGGTCGTCATTGTATGAATCATCAAACACTTCATCGAATGGTGCTCCATGTTCATCATACTTGTCCATGATGCTTTCAATAAGGCCAAAAGTTGGTTTTGTGTCCTTATTACCGTGGTGAATAAATAGCGGAATATGTTTAGTACTCTCAAAGTATGGGTCATAGGTTGAACTTGTCCAACCCGACATTGGAGCAGCTGCTGCAAATAATTCAGGTGCCCTGTAAATGATTTCCCATGTTCCTGCTCCTCCATTGGAAAGTCCATGTACATAAATCCTGAATGGGTCAATATTGTAGATTTCAATCAGCTCCTTTATTCCATCAATAACAGTTTGCATATCAGTATATGGATCTGCCTCAACCCCCTGTCCCCATGTACCATACTTGAACTGTGGGTAAAACAAGAAACCATCAAAAGACCTAGCATCTGACGTAGACCTATTCACTGCATCCAAATGTGCCTTACCACCATTATGCAATTGTGTAGTATTGTTGTCATAACCCAACTGACTTGAAGTCCAATTGTACCATGAATTAGATCTAGCCGACTCGCCTGCTCCACAAAGAAAGACTACCATTGGGTATTTTTCAGTACGTGTCGAATCATAGTTCTGCGGTTTCTTTAACTGAAAGTTTACATAATCTGATAGTGGATCATTGTCATAATTTGATCCTTTGATGTGGTAATCTTCAAATTCGTCAATCCATGTCCTGCTCCATTCTGAAACATCTGGTGAAAACTGATCTCCATCACTGAGACCTCCTCCAGTCCTGCCATATGGCACATTGTTACTTCCTGCCTTGATTGTCCCCTGTCCAATCCTGTTTTGGGCAAACACATGACAGCTTATTGTGCACACCAGTGCCAATAAGGTCGTCAGTATCCTCATCCTAGTCATTTGTTTAATTGGGTTTTTAGCTATTACAATGAATTAATTATTAGTGCTCTGCCTTATGTAGACTATTCAAGTGTGTTTTTGCAAAATCTACTAAGGACTTATCAGTGTCGAGTTTCAGATTCTTGCGAATCCAAATCACCCAAAAGAAAAAGATTCCTAATTGGGTCATCAGGGTAGCCAATGCGGCACCTTCTGCTTGATATAGATAGATGAATATAGCATTCAAGGATATATTGATCCCTGCTGCCACAAATACCATTATAAAATTGGTTTTTGGTTTTTTAAGTGCATTTGCCACTACACCGGAAAGCCTGTTTACAGGAGAAATAAGCATGGTAACTACCAAGATTCGGAAAATGGTTGTTGCCGATACATATTCTTCTCCAGCAATCAGGGTAATGATTTCCTCTGCGAAGAGAAACAGAATGATAAAACCAGGAATATTTAATAAATAGATTAGACCTAACGATTCTATATATACTTTTCTGAGTATGGATTTTCCTTCCGTATTAGCCTTTGAGAATTTAGGAAATGCACTTTGGGCTACTGCTGTGATCGGAATGTCTGATAAGTTTTTGAGCCTTTTGCCAATATTGAAGTAGGAAACATTGGCAGGAGAGATAATGGCTCCCAACATCAACTGATCAATCATTTGCAACAATTGGGAACTTACATTGATACCAAAGGTAAACTTTCCATAATTGAACAAGTCTGCCATCCACTGCTTATTAGGCTTCTTGAAAACAAACAATTTGTTTTTTAAGGTGAATAACAAAACCATTCTAACAGATGCCCCCATTCCCAACGCCAACAAAACTTCATACAAAGCCAAGTCCTTCCCCAAAAAGAATGAAGAGGACAAATACCCCAGCATAACAAGGTTTTGGCAGGTAAATGCGATACAGATCAACTTAAAGTTGTGCTCGGCATTCATTACTCCCTCCACATGCAGGGAAAATGAGTTAAACCATAAAACAGGTATATAACACCAAAACAGCATAGACAATATTTCATCTCCCCAGACAATCGGGGAAATGAACCCCATGACAACACAGATAATGCTTGCCCCTAATGCAACAAGCAGGTTTACACTAAAAGATGATGTTAATAGGTTCTCCTTAGGGTTATGCTGCTCTACGACATAGTAGTACACCAAAGGCTGTTTGATAATACCCTCTCTAGCAAACTCTATTACCGTAATTACACTGAAGAAAAGAACCCACACACCAAATTTTGTAGGATCAAGTACCCTTACCAAAATAAGGAAGTTCAGAAAACCGAAACCAATTCTCGAAATTCTGTCTAAAAAGGAAAAACTGATGCTATTCATCTCTGCTGCCCACGCCTATCTTAGTTGTTTGATTACTTTAGCAGGAACTCCTGCCACTACTGTATATGGAGGTACATCTTTTACTACAACACTTCCGGTAGCAATAACAGCTCCTTCCCCCACTGTTACTCCTTTAAGAATCGTTGCTCTAGACCCTACCCAAACGTTCTCTTCAAAAATGATAGGAGCACTTTTCCCTTTTCCGTAATAATTATTTACATCATGATAATCATCATCTAAAATCAATACATAAGGAGCCATTTTTACTCCATCTTTGATAATTACCTCATTGTTGACTGAAAGATGCACTCCGTTAAGTCTTACATCACTACCAATGGATAGCTTTGCTCCCTTTTCAACAAAAATTTTAGCTCGTTGAAATATTGACCAAATTCTGATTCCATTACCCATTTTAACCTGTCCTTTAATCATCACCTTAGGAGCCCCTTTTACAAAGACCAATTTTCCCTTAGTAGCTTTTCTTAAAAACCACCTTCCCATTAGCCATTGCCATGATAAAGATATACCTCTCTTACAAAGACTTACATAGAAACTTAAATCACTTGAGTCTTGACTATTTTCTTTCAGCCTTTCAATTCTATGTTTTATTAGATATGCAGAGTTCATCAGATTAATGTTTTTTCATTTGTAAAAAAGCAAATACTCCTTTCCATTGTGCTACAATTAACTCCCAGTCACGAGACAGGAAAAGTTTCAGTGTATGGAAAGGGTAAGCAACAAACACGGTGTAAATGATAGACAGCCACTTATTGAGGCCCTTGATGTTTCTGTAGCCATACAGTAACCTGTTTCTACTCATATAGAAACTCTTTAGGGGACTGACACTTCCTACAGAAGCTGATTCTTTATGGTAAACTGTTGACTTGCCTTGGTAATATATTTTATAACCCAAGTTCCGAATCCGCTGACTCCAGTCTGTTTCTTCATAATAAAGGAAGTAGTCCTCCAACATTCCTTCTGTCAACTCAAACAAAGCACGGCTGATCATCATGGCAGCTCCATTGGCAAACGGCACTTCATAGACTCTGTCATAGGTTCCATCATCTTCCTTCAAGTGACCAAGTTTTCCACCTCTCAGCGTAATAGGGTTGATGTCAATTGTTCCCGCATATTGGATGAGGTTGTTGCCTTCGCTGTATTTTATTTTGGGAGACACTAAGCCTATAATTGGCTTTTTCTCCATCAACTCGACTATTGGTTCCAAAAAGTCCGGTTCAACCTCCGTATCATTATTCAATAGCATAAAGTACTTTCCGCTTGCAGCCCTCATTCCCAAATTATTTCCTCCTGCAAAACCAAGGTTCTCTTCACTTTCAATAATGATAGTCTCAGGATAATTGTCCTCTATCCTTTTCCTATCAAAGTTTCCAGAAGCATTGTCTACCAATATCACCTCATAATTTGGGTAAGAGATATGTGTTAAAGACTCCAGAAAGGCTTCTGTATACTGTTGTTGTTTGTAGTTTACAGATACAATTGATACTAATGGGTAATTTTCTTTCATGCCACAGTTTCTTCTTGATTCACTCCTTGGTAATTCATTTGTTCCTGCTGATGGTATGTTGTTACCATAAAGTCATGCTTTGTTTTTGAAAGCAAGAATAGCGATTTCACTTGCCTGTAGAGAAGTGCAGGTATCCTAAATAAGGATAGCCACACTTCCTTACCAGCATCAGAAAGTTTAAGGCTCAATAGAAAATTGAAGCCAAACAACACTACGGCCAAAACCAGCAACAGTGTTGCTAATGGGTTAATAAAAAAGCTAGGTATAGTCAAAACTGCGGCTCCTCCTACAAGGATAAAAAGAGGAGGTATCGCAGACAATAATCCGATTACCAATTGATTCCAGCTACTTACAAGACCTGATGTAACAAGTTTGATTACATCTCCCAAGTTTTCAAAATAGGCACCTACCCATCTTGCACGCTGCTTTTCCAATTGTTTTCCATTATCAACTTTGGCATCAAGTATCACAGCTTCTTCTGCAAATGCTATTCTTCCACCATTTTCCAAGACATAGTTTTGGAGCATTTTATCCTCTCCTAGAATCACTTTCCGCCCCTCTGTTTTTGTCTTGTAATGATGTAAAAATGATTGGAATAAACCTTTACTCATTGCCATACCTGAACCTGAAATAGTACAAGAGGACCCCAACTGAAAAGGTACTTTTCTTTCCACATGGTTCTTATATATTTCCCCTACTGAATCAAGCTTAGCATACGTTGAGTTATTGTTTTTGGCTGTGCGCTTTCCTTGAACAATCGCATAACCTTTAGCCAAATATTCGCTTAATGCAGTATAGAAACCTTTGGTTACTCTATTGTCAGGATCGAATACCACTACAGTTTCAATAGTATCATCCATTGCATCCAAAGCATACTCAAAAGACCTAACTTTAGCATTCAGACCTGTAGGAGGTATTAAGAATTTTACATTTGGGTAATCCTTGAACCAACCTGTTTCGACTTCAGCACATTGATCTGCTACTACATAAACGTCTCCATGGTTTGGCGCTTCCTGTATAGAGTCCAATAGCTCCCTAACGCTATGAATATTGCCTTTGTAAGCTGTGATAATGTTTCCCCATTGTGGCTGTTCAGCAACTGAATCAAGCTTTTTTTCTCCACCAGAAAGAACCATTTTAAATAGGTAAATCAGGTTGAAGATCAATGGAAGTACAAGAAATAGCGCCACTATTCCTACAATAATCCAATTTATTGTTTCCAGAAATAACATCATACCATCTCTTTTTGAATCATAGCAGGAATTGTCTTCATCATAATCTTCAGGTCATAACGGAAACCTTGATTGTCAGCATAGGTATTGTCCAGCATGATTCTCTCCATAGCATCCATATCATCATCACCTCTCTTTGACACTTGCCATAATCCAGTGATACCTGCAGCAGCAGAAAACCTTTTTGCCGCCATATCTGTCGTCAATTGCTCTGCTTCATAGAGAGGTAGAGGTCTGTTACCAACCAATGACATATCCCCTTTCAGTACGTTAAATAGCTGTGGCAATTCATCCAAAGATGTTTTCCGAATAAATGCCCCCACTTTTGTAATTCTTGGGTCATTTTTCAATTTGAAAAACTGCACACCTTCTCCTCCGTACTGATTGTTTTTCTTCAGTTCTTCTACTCTCTTATCTGCATCAGCATACATTGATCGGAACTTATAGAAGTCAAATATCCTATAGTACTGTCCAGCACGCTTTGAGGTATAGAAAACATTACCTTTTGATTCCAAACGGACTGCCAAAGCCACCAGTAACATTACAGGAGAAAGCAACAGCAGCATCGTCGCACTGACTACAATATCCATCAGGCGTTTGACCTTCTTATGTCTTTTTCTTACTGGAGTCACATTAAGGCTTTCAGTACTTGACAGTCTTTTGGCTAATCTTTCTAATGATTTAAGGTCAGAAGGGACATCTATGATCACATTCTTGATCGCTACATGATCTTCGCTATCAAGCAAGTATAGCTTATGCTTTGTTATACCATTATCTGCAAGTATCTTTTTTATGTCTTGCGCATAACGAACAAAGGAATCATGAATAAAGATATAGCACTCCTTTTGACTTAAATACTCAAATGGGGCTGAAGACGCTTGAAGTTCCTCAACAGAAGTATACTGTACAACTCTTAGTTTCCCATTTTTAGATTGTGCATTCTTGAATTGTGGAAATTCATGAGGAGCAATAAAGATGCAGGTCCAATCAGGCAATTGGCTCCGCTTCATAAGTAATTGATTCAGAGTCATTTTTAAGGTTCAGTTATTTGAGTTTTTAGCTTTTACAGATTGTTATTTAAGCTTTAGAGAAGCTTAAAAAGGCACATTTAGTAATAGACCAAGCTATTGATTTCGAATAAGGCTTAATTATTAAAGTCTTGAGTTTTGGCACACTGCTTTCCCTAAGCAATCAAGTAACTCGAAATTTTCTCTGTAAAGTTGACAGGGTTAAATGGTTTGTCAATAATAGCTTTAATTTCCGCATTCACCTCCTGAACATTGTCAGCTCCCAAGGCTATTACAGGTACAGAGTCAAAGTACACATTGTTACTTTTTAGACTGTAACTATCCCCTTCTGATACAGAAAAGCTATCTGAAATAATCAGATCTGGCGCGCCGCCATTTAACATCCATAAGATGGCTTCATTTTCTGATTGGGTCAAAAAGAGGTCATACCTTTCTGACAAGTAAAGTTCAATAATTTGAAGAATGCTCACTTCACGCTGAATAACCAAAATGGTCTTTCTCTTTTGTTTCATTGTAAGTTAGTTTTTGGGTTTTAAGGAAAAAGAAATAAAGTATTAAGTCTCTTTCAATTCAATAGCAGTGGATAAAAATCACCCAACAGCCATTGCAGCAAACCATCGTAATGATTCTAAAGTATATCTCAAGAAACTTTGTACTGATAAGAATGATAAGGTATAGGATATTACTAGATCTTCACAAAGTATATATCACAATCATTACAAGTTAGAAACTACCTAAACATTCAATTTGATTGATACAGAAATAATTTAAAGTAATGTATTCTCCTCAACTCTTAGAGGATAGATTGCAATAAAATTTGCATCACTAACATAACAAAGCAAACATTGCAATCAATTTCAGAGCTTATTCTATCATTAAATGACAGAAAACATATTAGGAATCCATTTGTATTGCTTACAAGAATTATTTAGTAACAAATAAAAGTGCGGATGGATATTACATCAATTTGGTTCTAGTATTATTAGTAATTAGCTGATCCAAATTAAAGAAACATTTTTTATATAAACAATAACTTTTTTTATAAGAAATTTCACTATAATTGCCAATAGGCACACACAATCCCACTGAATCAAATAAAATTACAATTCCTTTACAGGGAAAAACCCTTTTTTAACAACCCAAGGTACTCCTGCTGATGTACCTAAAAGCTAAAAATCCTACTAAAAAATGAGAACTAAGACAACTCAAAGCGAGTTAGTGTCTATATCACACTATTTGGAACTGATGAGGGTGCACCAATATGTTAAAAACCTTTTCATATTTATTCCTCTCTTCTTTAGTGGTAGTCTATTCCATACTTCGTACTTAATCACTGCCTTTATTGGATTCTTTTCCTTTTCCCTTTTAAGCAGCAGTGTTTATATTTTGAATGACTTTGTGGACCAGGACGCTGACAGATTACATCCCAAGAAAAAAAACAGACCTATAGCCTCAGGTAAAATTAAAAACTGGCAGGCTATTATATTAATGTGTGCCACATTCTCTTTTGGAATGTCCTTGGCCTTTCTTCTCAACAAATCATTCTTTGTACTTGGACTTATTTATTGGGTTACTAATATCCTTTACTCTTTCTTTTTGAAACATGTCCCTCTAATTGATGTCTTCATTATAGCCTTTGGTTTTATCATTAGAGTGGTTTCTGGTGGTGTTTTAAATCAGATTCAGCTTTCTCACTGGCTACTGATGATGGTTTTTCTATTGGCTTTATTTTTAGGTTTTGCAAAAAGGCGAGATGATGTTTACCTACAGGAGAATAGCAACACACAAACGAGACGATCTGTAACAAAGTATAGCACATACTTTATAGATGCTGTTATCACAATGCTTGCTGCTATTATCATTATCAGCTACCTGATGTACACCTTTACACCAAGTGTTATCGAACGATTTAACAACGAATACATTTATGCATCCGTCGTCTTTGTGATATTGGGATTAGTCCGTTATCTCCAATTAGCAATTGTAGAAAACAAGACTGGATCACCGACGGAAGTTCTACTGAAGGATAAGTTGACCCTGATTAATATTTCACTTTGGGTATTATGCTTCTTTGGTATCATCTACTACTAAGTATAACAGGTCTTCTGATGCTGACTATACTTTGTTATTAAGTGTAAAAACAACCTAACTTCTTCCGTCAATGAAAAAAATAGCAAACTGGGGAAACTACCCTCATAGAGTGGCCGATATAAATACGCCTGTTTTTGAAAAAGACATTCACCAACTGATCAATAATGATAAACCTGTTACGGTTCGGGGTCTTGGTAGATGTTATGGCGATGCCAGTTTAGGTGAGCATATCATTTCAATGGACAAAATGGATAAGATTCTCCATTTCGATGCT
The DNA here is from genome assembly GCF_036880985.1 of Limibacter armeniacum. Taxonomy (NCBI): domain Bacteria; kingdom Pseudomonadati; phylum Bacteroidota; class Cytophagia; order Cytophagales; family Flammeovirgaceae; genus Limibacter; species Limibacter armeniacum. Next base: position 2,868,378 of record NZ_JBAJNO010000009.1, on the reverse strand, counting down.
AATGATGGTATTATCACATGTCAGGCAGGTACAAGTTTGGATAAGATCTTAAACTTCATCGTTCCTAAAGGTTGGTTTCTACCCGTTACGCCAGGTACCAAATTCATTACTGTTGGCGGAGCCATTGCTTCAGACGTTCACGGAAAGAATCATCACATTGACGGCTGCTTTAGCCAACACATCATTGAAATGAAAATTCTATTGAGTGATGGACAAACCAGTATCTGTAGTCCGACTATCAATAGTGAGTTCTTTAGGTTAACATGTGGAGGGTTAGGGCTTTCAGGTGTGATTTTGGAAGCTTCATTCTCTTTAAAAAAGATTGAAACCTCTCAGATTGACCAGCAGGTGTATAGTGCTCCAAACCTCAAGAAGTTAATGGAGTATTTCGATGAATATTCTCATTACACATATTCTGTAGCTTGGATTGACTGCTTTGCCAAAGGTAAGAGTTTAGGGAGAGGTCACCTGATTGTTGGCGAACATGCTCCTTCTTCAAGCTCCTCTGATAAGCTCAAACAACATGCATCACCAAAAATCAATATCCCATTCCGTTTTCCTGGATGGATATTAAACAAGGTTTCCATTTGGACATTTAACAACCTATTTTACTTCGTACACAAGTTTGGTCCAAAGAAGAAAAAAGTTGACTATGATGCATTTTTCTATCCTCTTGACAAGATCAACAACTGGAATAAAATGTATGGAAAAACAGGTTTTCTACAATACCAGTTCGTACTTCCGCTTAACAGCTCTTATGAAGGATTGCAACAAATTATTGGCAAGATTTCGTCCAACTCGACCCCTTCTTTTCTATGTGTATTAAAGAAGTTTGGATCACGGAATGAGAATATAATGTCTTTCCCTGATGAAGGTTTCACATTGGCACTGGACTTCCCAATCAAGAACGGTGTATTTGAATTACTGGATGAGCTGGATGAGATAGTACATCAAATGGGAGGAAAAGTCTATCTCACTAAAGATGCTAGATTATCTCGTAAACACTTTGAACAAGGGTATCCTAAGCATCAGGACTTTATGGAGTCAATTACACAGGTCAACCCAAAAAATAAGCTATCATCAGACTTACTAAACCGTTTAACTAACAAATAAAATGAAAAAGACTGCACTCATACTAGGCGCAACATCCGACATAGCCCAACAATTGGCTTATGAGTTTGCTAATAATACTTTTGATTTAATCCTCACAAGTCGCCAGCCAGATATGCTGGTTCCTTTGGCTAAAGATATAGAAAACATCACTTCAGTTAAAGTTGAGGTTGATAGTTTTGACGCCCTTAATACAGATTCTCATGATGCCTTTTCCGCTAAATATAAAGACGTAGATACAGTGATTGTCGCATTTGGCTATTTAGGAGAGCAAGCTACAGCCGAAAGTTCATGGGAAGAATGTCAACAAATTCTACATACAAACTTTACAGGAGCAGTATCTATTCTTAACAGGTTTGCCAATTACTTTGAAGAACGAAAGGCTGGCTCCATTATCGGTATAAGTTCTGTTGCAGGTGACAAAGGAAAGAAAAGTAATTATCTATATGGAAGTGCTAAAGCAGGGCTGTCAGTTTATCTGCAAGGTTTAAGGAATCGTCTTTATCATTCAGGTGTTCACGTTTTGACTGTCAAACCAGGTTTTGTCCATACCAAAATGACACAAGGAATGGATTTACCTGAACTATTGACAGCAAGTCCTACTCAGATCGCCCGTTCTATTTTCAATGCCTATAGAAAAAAAGCCAACACCTTATACTCATTGCCACAGTGGAGAATGATTATGCTTATCATCAATGCAATACCAGAAACTGTTTTCAAGAGGTTAAACATGTAAATGAGTTACTCAATGGCTGCTAATAAAAGTACCGACTGTATTGCCTTTTTTGATTTCGACGGCACTATCACAAATAAAGACTCACTGCTTGAATTGGCTAAATTCTCTTCTGGAAACTTCATTTTCTATATTAAAATGTTTGTTCTAAGTCCTATGCTTATTGCCATGAAGCTAGGATTTCTATCCAGTAAAAAAGCAAAAGAGACTTTCTTGTATTTTTTCTTCAATGGGAAATCCCAAGAGGAAATGGAAACCCTCATGAGGAAGTTCAGCTCTGATATGATACCAAAGATGCTCAAAAAGGATGCGCTGGAACGTTTAAGGTGGCATCAGGAAAACTCACATACCATCTCGGTAGTAACAGCCTCGGGACAGTGGGTAAAATACTGGTGTCATGAAATTGGCATTAGGTGTATTCATACGGAGTTAGATTTCAGTAATGGAATATTTAAAGGAAAAATTCTTGGTGAAAACTGTAATGGACATACCAAAGTACAGATGATCAAGCAGAAATTTGACTTGGGGCAATACAAGAGTATATATGCTTATGGTGATTCCAAAGGAGATAAGGAAATGCTTCAAATGGCCTCTTATCCATTTTATAAACCATTTTAAATGAAAAAGGCTCCTCAATGGAGCCTTTTCTATTCGCTATTTTAACTTTAATAACTTATGCGTGATTACCTTTTCCTCAAATACTATTTTGATCAGATAAAGTCCAGTCGGTAACCCTCCTATAGCACCTCGGTAATAACCATTTCCATTTTCACTTAGATCAATACTATATCGTTCCCCATTGACTGAATAAAGCTCCAGCTTTGAACTACTTGGGGTAACAAGATCTTTTTTGATAAAGACACTGTTTGTCATTGGATTACTAAACAACAGTTTTTCTTCACTGATTTCTCCTAATGTGCCAAAAGCCATACGACTGTTAGCTTCACTTGCTCCTAATAGCCACTCGTATAAATTGGCACTAGTTGTTTCTTCGAAAGTTGGATTCCAACAGTCATCTCCTGTCAAATCTTCATAAACTGTCAGATTGATGTCATCTATCGCTGCTGAACATGAGGTCAAACTGTTCACAAAACTTTTTACACTTCCTACAGAAACGTTCTCATCAGCAGCATTATGGAAAATCCAAGTCCTGACTGTTGCCATATTGCAGACTTCTCCAATTCCCCAACTACCAAAGCCAACAACCGCATCCACTTCATCGCTATACTTTTCAGTAAATGCATATGCTGCAATAGCTCCGGTTTCCCAACCAGTCATCCACAGTTTTATATCTGTCAACCCATATTCACTTTTTACATGAGCTATTAGTTCTTTGACCATTTCCACATTCCAACTACCTGCCCATTTACTGTTCTGTGGAGTTAAGACCACAAATGGAAAGTTTTTCCCTTCTTCAATTAACTTAGCCGGACCATTCAAAAGTAATTTATCATACTCCAACTCTCCCCTTTCATCCTGTCCATGCAATACTACCATCAGTGGCAGGTTTCTTTGACCATCTCCATACTCATCAGGCAAATAGAGGTAATACCCATGCTGCTTGCCTGTTTGACTAGATGTAAATGACTGCTGCAAGTGTGAGGCTTGCTGTTGTTCCACTGCCCCAGTCCCAGTCTCTGAGGTATCATATAGCCAAGAATAAATATCCCAAGGAGCATCTGCTTCATATGTTTTATCCCATGAGTCATTTTCAGTAGCATCAGGGTAATAATTCATTTTAACCTCTCCACTACCACATGCTTGTAGTCGGTTAACAAAACCTTCAGCACTTGAAAGTGAAACTACAGGATCATTCTCATTCTGGATGTACCATACTCTTGATTGAGCTATACTACATACCTCTCCACTTCCCCATGATGAGAATGTGACCATAGCATTCACTTTTCCTGGGTAAGCTGTCGCATAATTATAACACGCTAAAGCACCTTTCTGCCAACCCGTAAAATAGAGTTTGTTATCATCAATTCTGTATTGGGACTTCATACTTTCCACCAATTCGTTCATCAGGTCGATATCCCAACTACCAGCCCATTTGCCGTTCTGGATTGATACGATGATAAATGGAAAATCTCGTCCTTCATTCACCTCTTTAATTGGCCCAGCTGTTAGCAGCTTATCATACTCCAAACTACCTCTTTGCTCATCACTATGAAATACGAAAAGGATGGGATACTTTTCTGAACTAGAAGCATAATCTTTTGGTGTATATACAAAAGTTGCATATCTCGCACCTGAAGATGCACTAAATTCAACAGGCAAAAGCTCTCCTTTTTCAATTGATGTTGTTTCTGTAACAGATACCGTATTGCTATTAGCAGAGCACTCGCCTAAGCCAACTTTAACAAAGTACTCCCCTGCCTTATCTACTACTATGCTTGCTCCTGTTGCCCCATTGCTCCATTCATAACTATCATATGCTTCTGCTAAACTTAATGTAACTGGTCCATTATTTAGACTCGTGTGAGAAGCCGTAATTACAGGTGTATCCATTGCTTTTGTGGTAACTTCTACATTATCACAAGTCTCTGCTGCATCTACACTCCCACATATACTCACCTCATATGTTGTTATACACGCTAATCCTTCAAACTGATAACTACTAGTATTGTCCGTTATATCAACTGTTTTAACTACAGTATTCTGCTCTATATCTTTAAGTGTAATTGTATATTGCAATGCCAATTCGGAAGCATCATGTGTCCAAGAAACAGCTATTGAATTAAATGATGTATTATCTACTGTAAGGCTGATATCAGGTAGTTGCACCTTGTTTCCGGCTGAAGAATTACTGTATTGTAATAACCAACTGTATATATCATACCCTGCACTACCACTGTATGTCTTTGACCAAGCATCATGTCCACTTGAGTTGTAGATAGTTGCCTTTGCAGGGTCTGGATCTAGACAACTATTGATTCTACTTACTGCTGACTTTGTTCCATTAGAGTTAACAGTTCCATCATTTTCATTGTGAAATGCCCATGTTGGCATTTTTACGTTACAGGCCTCTCCTGTCAACCAACCTGATATTGGAACTATCGCAGCCACTTTTTCTGGGTATGCAGCTGCAAAATTAAACGTTCCTCCACCTCCCATACTGAAACCTGTAACATACAATCTAGTCTTATCAACCCTATATTGCGCCATTAGTAAATCTGTAAACTCATTTACTACATTAGGCTCCCAGCCTCCTGCCCATTTATAAGATTGAACAGCCGCTATAATCATAGGGAAGTCCCTTCCTTGGTTTACCAATTTGGGAGGTCCATGTCTCATGAGACTACCATAATCCAGCTCTCCTTTCTCTCCCTGCCCATGCAAACACAACAGTACAGGATAATCTTGCTCAGGATACAAATAGTATTTCTCCGGAAAGTAAACTGTGTAGGCGTGAATATGACCATCTCCCTTAGATGGGTCACTATTGTAATACAGCTGACTTTGTCTTGTATGGGTCTGAAACTGCTGAAAAACCAACTTATCTTCTCCATTTTGGCGAACCAATACATATATATAGTATTGTGACTTGGGCTCTAGCCCTTCAATTGTAAATGATCCATCATTATATGATTGTTTAGATAAGTATTGGCTACTGCCTTCAAACGCTGTATTAAATGATGACACCGAACTTATATTCAGGTCACTACTATGGAGGATCACCTTCCAACTCACTACGCTTCCATCAGTACTCTTTACACGTACTGACTTGGTTCCGTAATAAACATCCACTGAGTTGGATTGAGAATAGACTTTAGTACTGATACCAATAAACAATATCAGTACAGTCAGATAAAGTGATGAAAAATTCATAGCTAAGGTTTGTGTAATTAAAAACACATTCCTTAACGTGTTGTTTTATAATAGGTTACTTCACCAACACTTAACAGTTGATAATTCCTTTAAAAACCACTCAAAAACATTGATATACAAAGAATAAATTGAATTTTAATATTCAATCACAACGTTTTACTTAATACACCTTACGTAATAAGACAAAATCAATAATTATTTGTCTTAATATTTTGGGTATTGAGTCAGAGTATTGATACTTTGTTGAAATCATACTAAAACGATGCGTAAATCATAAGTTATAGGACACTAAAAATAGGATTTATACTATTTTTATTTTCACCATAACAAGCTACAGTATTAATAACATATGACGTAATCCACTTAAAACGCTAGTGGAATAAATTTATAGCAGATTCAACTTAAAAAAATTATATTTTTTTATTTTTTCCTTTTAACTTGATGTACTGATTAATACCTCCAATATTTTTTGGTATTACAACCCTAACACAAATTTTCATTTTCGATGTGATGTATATATCCATGTGATCATCTTTAAATCCATAAAGGTCATAGATATACTATTAAGAGAGATCATTGATCAAAAAAGTTAATATATCATCATTTTAGGTGAATAAAATAGATAAAACTGTACATGTCGCTACAAGAGTGTTTTATGTAACTTATACGCTATGTCTATTAACCCAAAAAAACTACAAGACAAACTTATTATAATTATACTTGGCGGAATGTGTATTGTCGTCCAATTGATCCTTTGGCTAAAGGTGATTTACATTTAAACCTAGAATAACAGATTTTTACTACGTCCCTGAACCCGTTAATTGGTGAATAATGAAACACCTAACCCAAATCAATTACCTGAGCTCAAAATATAAATTCTTTTACCTTTCAATTACAGTACTCTTTACTGCTATAGCTATAAACTACCTTCTCAGTAGTAGCTTAGGATTAAAAAGTATTGCTCTTGTTGGTGCCCCTATCGGTATACTTCTATTCGTTAGTACACTTAGGAATATCAAGTTCGGCTTCTATATATCCTTTATTAGCTACTTCATGCTTGACTTTTTAATCAGAGCGTTGAAGATCAAATTTACAATTGGTGTCTTTATAGAAGCTTATACAGGGCTTCTTGTACTTGCACTTATATACAGGTTATGGGTAGAAAAAAACCGGAAGTTTGCTACGTCAGGCATCACCATTTTATTAGCACTGTGGTTTGTCTATTTGAGTCTGCAAATTTTTAACCCCCATATGTTATCAAAGGCTGCATATATACACTCTATGCGAACTCCACTATATATATTCTGTACTTACTTGATTGCATATCATTCCCTTAATAACCTTAAGGATCTTTGGTTCATGGTCAAAGTAATACTGATTATGATGAGCATAGCTTGTCTATATGGCATTTTTCAAGAAAAATATGGTTTGCTTTCATTCGATAGTGATTGGCTGTACTCAGATCCAGAAAGAGTCAAGCTGATGATCACTTGGGGACGCCTGAGAAAGTTTTCTATTTTTTCGGGACCAATGCCCTTTGGAGTAACATTAGCTTTTACAGGCATTTTTAGTGTCATTCTTGCTTTAGAAAGCAAAAAGAAACGACATATAATTTTATACAGCTTATACACTCTTATTGCGCTTTGGGCTAGTGTATATACGGGTACCCGTACAGCTTATATCTTGATTCCTTTCGGGTATATTATATACCTCATCCTAAGACTCAATCCAAGATTGGTCATGTTTAGTATTGGATTAGTCTCACTGTTAACAGTTGCTGTAGCGTTTAATCATTCCAGTGGTGCTATGCACGTTGTACGAACAGCCTTTACACCAAATGATGATCCATCTATGCAAGTAAGATTAGACAATCAGGCTTTTATACAACCTATTTTACAGAGCAGACCATTCGGTTCGGGTCTTGGCAGGTGTGGGCATCTTGGTGCTATGTACTCTCCCAATACAAAGCTCGGGAAGTTTCCTCCTGACAGTGAATATGTACGCATTGCCATTGAATCCGGCCCTATAGGCTTATTTCTATATATGTGTATTAATGGGGCTATATTAATTTATGGTCTCTACTATGCCAAAATGCTTAACAACCCACAACTCAAAACTATTATTGGCGCATTTTCAGTCATGTTCTTTATGATAATCTTAGGGGGGTATCCCCAAGAAATTATCAGCGGAAGTAAACCTTTACCGCTTTTCTATGCATTCACTGTTGCTGCAATAGCTAAAATACCTAAGCTGGATAAATAGATGGTTTCTAAAGATTTTAACAACTTATCAATTAATCTAACAATGAAGACTTCAATTACTACTTTAACTACTGTCTTACTTATTTTCCTGCAATACACAGGGTATAGTCAAAATAACAAAGTCATTGTGCACTTTGACTCAATCAACCAACATCAGGAAGTTTTGAATTACCTTGTTGAATTAGCGATCACCCAATCACCTCAAATCAAAAAAAGTCACTTAGAGATGGAAAGGGTTGATGTTGAAAGTAGTTCTGCAAAATGGGATTGGCTAGATAATATGGCTGTCTCTTTTAACTATAATGAAGCACACGCCAAACAAGGTTCAGAAGACTTTACTAGCAATGCTTTTTATCCCAAGTATAACTTGAGTTTAAAAGTAAACCTGTCTCTTCCCATGAAACAGATTTACACCAACAAAACTTCTAAGATTGACCAAAAGATCGTTCATGAAGAAAATACCATGTTAAAGCAGGAGCTAAGAAGTGAAATGGCGATTCTATTCGAAGACTATTTAATGAACAAAGAGCTATTGAAATTAAGTGCAGAAAGAGTAGAAGCTGCCAGACTTCAACTAGAGCTTAGTGAAAATGAATCCGACGATGTTCAGTTGTATGATACCAACCTCACCAAATACCAACAGGCTAAAATTGGCTATATCAAACAACTGAATGAATATAAAAAGAGTATCTATGCCATAGAAGCTATCATTGGTACCAAGCATAATATAGCATGGTAATAAATAAAGGAGTAATACGAATTCTGTTTACCTCAATACATCACATAAAAAATTCCCTGGTAAGTAGAATTCTCCTTTTCTCCTTTGAGCAGATAAAAATATGAACCCGTAGGAATACGATGTCCATTTGCTACTCCATTCCAATCGTTTGTATAATGGTCTTGTTTATAAATTAAGGTTCCATTCGTGTTGAATACTTCTAAAGTATAATCTTGCTGATTACTAGCAACCACTGAAAACCTTAATAAATCATTTTTATTATCGTTATTCGGAGTTAGAATCACTTTTTTACCAGCTTCTTCAGACTTATCATCTAGCTGTTCATCAATTAAAAGTACTACAAGTGCAGCTGACCTATCTCCATTCGTATCTACAACTGTATAGATAAAACTATCTTCACTATGGTATTCCTCTGCTGAATACTGATAAATAAACGTTTGAGTCTCTATTGCTAACTCTAATCCTCCATATTCAGGCATAGACTCATAGCTTACCTCTTTAATACCATCAGCGATATAGTCATTTGCCAACAAATTCAGCTCAATTGGTTCTGTATCATAAATATTGATCGTATCATTTACAAGAAGAACAGGGTCATTAACTCCTTCTATAGTAAGCATAACAAAAGCACTATCGATATTACCTTCTTCACTTACAACAGTATAAAGTAACTGATCCAAACCGTAATCATCTTTATCTGGTATATACAGTATTGTCTCATTATTGGTAACTTCAGCTCTGCCATAAAGAGGCTCCTCTAGAATAGAAAGTGTTACTGCTAGATTCGATAAAACGTCATTCTTTAAAACTTCTATTGTAGCTTGTTCATCCTCTTTTAAGGATACCGTATCATCATAAGCAATAAATACCACCTCTGGTTCTCCAAAAATATAAATCCAAGCCGTAGCGGTACTCCCATCTGGTTCCTCTATTTGATAATTGATACTGTCTTTACCTATAAGGTTTTGATCCGACAAGCTGTATTTTAAAGTAAAAGTCGAAGCAACATATTCAGCTGTTCCATGTTCAGGACCTTTCAAAATACTCAATATCACCTCTCCTCCATCATAATAAAGGTCGTTTTCCAAAGGATAGATCAAATACTCATTTTTTGTCTCATCTGTATATACACTGTCATTATTTGCTACCACAGGGTCATTTACAGCTGTCACTTCTATAATTATTTTCGCTTGTTCCTGCAACCCTGCCTTATCCTTTACTATATAAGTAGCACTATCCTTCCCGAAATAATTCGAGTTTGGCTGATACGTCAAAACACTATCTGATAATAGTGTCAAAGTACCGTTTTCAGGCTGAGAATAGGTATCTATAACCATCCCTCCATTTAAGGAATAATCATTATTCAGAACATTATAATCTATTGCTATATCTTCTGGAGTTGTGAAACTATCAGCAACTGCAACTAATGGTTTGGTCACTTCCAAGATTTCAAAGTAGACCATTGCACTGGCTTGATCTCCATCTATATCTGATATTACATATACAATACTGTCCTTTCCCACATAATTCTCAGATGGCTGATAACGTAGTTTATTATCTGCTTGTTTGGCTATTGTACCATTCTGTGGTGTAGTAAATGAAACCAATGACAAACCACCATCCACTGCTTCATCATTAGACATTACATCAAAAGTGACTTGCTCATCTTGGTTTAAGAATACACTATCCACTCTTGCAACAGGTAAATCATCTTGCCCAATTACTTCGATAAATATAAAAGCAGTATCCTCCCGTACTCCATTTGATACAGTATAAATAGCACTATCCAACCCAAAATAATCAGCTTTGGGAGTATACAGCAACACACTATCTGAAAGCTGACTCAACGTTCCATTTTGAGGAGTTGTCAGTGCAGTTATCGTTATACTTCCATTTCCTGTAGAATCATTAAGTAGTACATTAAATGCTAACATTTCATCTTCATTCAAGGAGATGTCATCAGGGTCTGCCTGTATATAATCAGTTGGATCCATAGGCCAATCAGGATCATCCAATACTACAATCTCCAATGTATCCTTGAATACTCCACCTCGCTGATCATTCACCGAGATTGAAACTTGGTAGGTACTTTTTTCACTAAAGTTGAAACTTATAGCAGACTTCAAGTAATTCTGATCAATAGAAAACACTTCATTATCTAACTCAGTCCCTTCAAGGGCAAAAATATGTCCCTGAGACTGGTCATCTTCTGCTATTAATTCACCTATCGTGGTACCTATAGGTAGGTTTTCTAAAACTGTATTTGGAGAAAGCGTTATTGAAGTTGGAGAAGTATTAGGTTGTACCTCTTTGGTAAAACCCAACATCCAAGTATATATATCATGTCCAGCACTCCCATCATAGGTCTTTGTCCATGCATCATGCCCTCCTGTCGGATAGATGGTCATGATCGCTTCAGGTTCATCTTCGGTTCGACAGCCATTGATTTGATTAATTGCATTGATTGTTCCATTAACGACTACAGTACCATCCCCTTCGTTATGGAACCCCCATACTCCCATATTGATATTACACAATCCTCCACTACCCCAACCAGAAATTGGCACCATCGCTGCGATCCTTTCTGGGTAAGCAGCAGCATATATATATGTCCCTGCACCTCCCATACTTAACCCTGTCACATAAAGCCTATTTTGGTTTACCCGATAATTATCAAACAACAAGTCAACAAATTCATTTATTACATTTGCTTCCCAACCTCCTGCCCATTTGTAAGTCTGAGGTGAAGCTATAATCATGGGAAAATCCCGTCCTTGCTCTACTAACTTCGAAGGACCATGCCTTAGCAATTTATCATACTCCAATTCACCTTTTTCCCCTTGACCGTGTAAGCATATAAGCAATGGCCATTCAGAGTTAGGGTTTAAGTAATACTCCTCAGGCAAGTACAATGTGTAAGCATGAATATATCCATCTCCTATATCAGGGTTACTGGTATAAGAAAGGCGATATTGCCTTTCTTGTGTCTCAAACTCATCAGTAATCAATATTCTATTTGACAACTCATCCAGCTGAGTCATATACACAAAATAGCTTGTTTTTTCATTCAATCCTTCAACTGTGATTTCCTTGCCATATCCTTCTGCCTTTATAGCTGTTGTGGACTCATACACTGCATCAAAACTGACAATATCATCTATTGAAAGGGCTGACTCTGAGACCAACACTTTCCATGTCACATCATTATCTCCGAGAAATCTTACTGATTTAGCTCCTGCATAAATAGTCACTTCACCTGCTAACGGAGTCAAGAATGAAGTAAGTACACTAATTGATACAGCTACCAATACTATAAAGGAGGGGATATAAAGTTTCTTCATCAGTTTTTATCGTTTATATCTTCTTCTAAACCTATTATGTCTCCGTTTTACTTTTTGTCTGTATTTGGTATAAGGCTTCTTGTCACTCTTTTTTGAAAAACGAAGTGCCACTTCATGAGCATTTTCAATAATAGTGCTGAAGTCCTCCAAATGGTGGATATATGTATACATTAGTGTGAACCCATTCAATCCTACACCAGTTGTCAGAAGCACTTTTTTATTACTTTGATAGGCTGTTGTTAACTGTAGTGTATTTTTCCAATTGAATTTGGCAACACCAGCATATTTTAAATCGGATATACGGTCGTATTCGAGTATTACGGCAGGAGAAAGGTCAACGGATTCTGATACCTTTACTTTATAATCAATATAACCACGGGCCAAATGGAGAATACTTTTATCTACAAACGCTATATTGGGTATACTTGCTCCTATTTCAAGGTCTTGGATCCTTAAAGTCATGCCAAAAGACATGATAAACTTCATTTGCGGGCTAGACCGATCATCTAAAAGAACTGGGTCTGAAAGGTCTACAATCTGATCATAGTCTCCATTTTGTAAACCTACATTTTGGTCATACAGACCCGCAGCAACTCCCAGTGTTAGTCCTGAGTTTTGCCTAAAATTAACCCGATAAGCATACGTCGCCTTTAAATAAGTCTGGCTAACCTGAGAGATTTTTTCATGGTAATATTGTAGACCAACTCCAAAATTATTGAAGTAGCACACACCTCCTCCACCCATCTTAAACAAGCTACTGTTGTTATACAGAGATTGGAGGTTACCATATAGAACGCCTGTAAATGAATGATTCTCCTGATAGCTCGCAGGATTCACCAAATAATAACTATAGAGGTAATTATCGGTATCTGACAGTTGTTGAGACTTTACGTCTCCTAATGCCAAAGCCAAAAACGCACAGACTAACACCCCTTGGAGAAAACTCCTTTTCATGTTGATTTAGATTATTCAAAACACACAAATATGATAGCTGGTTTACTTGAAGTCTATTTGTTTTTTGCTTTGTTACTTCGTTAAAGTTATCTAGATAAACTTACTATTTTTTCATCGGCCTTGTACTCTGATGAACAGGCGTCTTTATATATATTATGATAGTTTTTTCTACTCAGGTATACCTCAATAAATGAATCTCCTTCAGACTTCTGCCTTGGTGCTTCAAATGTCTCCACGAGACAATACTTTGATTTCAACTCTTCTCGCAATCGTTCAGGATAAAAATTCTCTAATCCTTGTATTTCCTGAAAGAGAACTATGTCATAAAGTTGGTCATCAATATTGTTTTTTAACCTAGAAACCCCTCTCTCAAAAATCCCTACTCGTTCATGATACCAAAGCGGTTGATCTGTCATCGGTGTATAATTCATCTCTTTTGCCAGCGGCGTCAGCTCAGTCATATTCAACACCTTTACTGAATCTGTCCAAATAGGAAGGTCTTTCAGTTTTTCAATGCCTTCCAATGTATTAGTAGGCATTGTAACTCCTGAAAATGCAGATGTTTTGGGAGAAGATATCCATTGGGACGTAGCATACTTAATTTGAGCAGTTTTCTCTTTTGGTTGAGAATAACCTACTAACCTATTGATATACCCCCAATATGGAGCTGACATAACCATAAACACCAAAGTAAGTACCCCACAAAGCGCAAAGAAGTTTTTAACCCTGATCTTATCTTGAAAAAAGTAAGTCATGTAAATCCAAAAAAAGCCATGATGGTAAATATGGTTCTCTTCAGGCAAAGGACTTGTTACTTCAATAATAACACTTTCCATAACAAAGAATACTCCTATTATTGTAATGATGATATGTCGTAGAGAGAACAGTCGTTTCCTATTATCTACATACAAATAGATATTCAATCCTAAAATAATAGAGAGGTACGCTTTGTGAGCTGTACTTTCCCCAAAAAGTACTGCCATTGCTTTTACTGGACTAAGTCTTGAGCTATGTGGGAACTGACCATAGTTAAACCAGTAACCAAAATCATATGGAATAAATATGTATACCACACCCGCAATTAATACAACTACCCCTGCCGTATACCCCAATAACAAATAATAACTACGTTGATTGATACTATAGATCGCAAATAGTAAAAATGTTAAGCATATGCCTAACCCTCCAGCATCTTGCTTCGTAAAGAATGACAGAACATTCAAAAGAACAGCCAAACTTACACAAATTGACTTCCCCCAAACTGCATGTGTATTCTGATTAGTCAGAAGAAGATAAACAACAGGCAGCATTCCTAAAAATTGAAACACAAATACAGAGTAGTTATACCAAGGCCAGAAATTCACAAATGTAAAAGTGATAATCACGATAAAGAGATTGATTATACGTTGTTGTGAATCGAATAAAAAAAGCTTCATCAAGTACCTTACTCCAAACAGGAAAAGCATATTAATGAAAACCTGAGTAATTACTAAGGTCTTTAAACTAGGGCCAAACAACTTAAAGAATGTTGCCGGCAGCAACCAGTAAACAGGCCCCATAGGCAATCCAAAGTCTTTAAATGGTATTTGACCTAAGTACAATCTATATGCTCCTTCAAACGATAAAAATATATTGATACGATAAGGTAAAGTAATCAACAAAGGAATGAGACAGATAATTGTAATCAATGCAAATTCAAAAACCTCAAACATGGTTTTTGAGCGAATATTGGTAATCATATTCTATAGAAGTTTTGGGTTTGTATTATGTATTAGGATGTACTAAAAAAGTAGTCTTTCAATAAGAAAATTATGGTATAATCATTGCTTTGAAGCCATCAAGATAATTCCTTATCAATTATGTACCAACATTTTACTATATATTTTAATTTTTAAAAGAATACAATTGAACATTATTACGCCTTCATTATCGAGATTAACCTATATCATGCAAGTCACACATGTAAGGTACATTCCCTATTTAAGCTAGAAACCGTTAATCGTTAGCTAAAATTTTGCAGTGATAACTTTCAATACCTAATCAACAACCAGTTATGCGATATTCTATACTGTCAATGCCAGTTATGATACTGGCTTTGCTCTTGACTCATGTCGTCAAAAGCCAAGTAACTTATACTGCTAATGATAAAGTGCCTGCCCAAACCGCAGACTTTATTTACGGAAGTAATATGGGATACTATCCACCTTGGACCGATGCCCAGCTAGCAGATATAGCTGCAGGAAACCCTGAAAAAGGGGTAAGTGGCATTGGTTATAACGGCTTAAGGCCTGCTCTCCCTGAACATTTTCTGGAACAATATGGATACCAAATCAGAGCTTCTACTTTTCAGCACTACCATGACATAGGTGCAAATGGAATGACTGCATTTATTGGTTATCCATCTGATGCGCATATGGATCCGAACGCTTACTGCGACGGCATACAATCCAAGATGTTTGATAACATGTATGAGCCAATTTGGGATAACGGAGCTAATGGAACAGCAGTCAACGAAAACAACTATATGGCACTCTACCTTTACAAAATGCTCCAAGTATATGGACCATATGTCAAATATTGGGAAGTGTGGAATGAGCCTGACTTTAGTTACTCTGCTAACTCCCGCAAAACGTCCGGACAGGATGGGAACTGGTGGGACAATGATCCAAACCCTTGTGACCTGAAAAATCTTCAGGCCCCTATTCAACATTATATTAGAGCTTTAAGAATCAGTTATGAGGTCATCAAAACCTATTATCCTGATTCTTATGTGTGTGTAGGAGGTATTGGTTATGTAAGCTTTTTGGATGCCGTATTGAGAAATACTGATAACCCAAACAATGGTGCAGTATCAAAATCATACCCACTGAAAGGTGGTGCTTATTTTGATTGTCTCAGCTTCCACTCTTACCCACACTATAAGCAGAGAAAATGGAATAACTCAAAAGGTGGTTTTGATCACTTTAGACACTCAGACGCCGCTCTTGATATTGTAAGAGATGAAAAAGCCACTTTTGAAAGTGTTTTGAATAAATATGGTTATGGTAAGGGCTTTCCTGAAAAGGCCTGGATTGTTACAGAGACCAATATCCCCCGTTTCACACCTGCAGGTGCAGAACTTGGAGGAACTCCTGAAGAACAGCGAAACTTTGTCATGAAGACTATGATTGCTTTTCAAAATATGGGTATATCTGCTAACTACATTTATAACCTTGCAGATAAGGAAACACCAAAAGAGTCTACTGATATTTTCAAACAGATGGGCTCTTTTAAACCCATTGAAGGTAACAATCCTTACGATGCAGAAATGACGACCCAAGGACTAGGTTTAAAAACGCTATTAACCTTCCTTGATGGTTACAAGCTAGATGCTGCTGCTACAAGTTTCATTATGGATAATGACAATATTGACGGAGGTGTTTTCACAAATGGTGAAGGTGACTACAAGTGTGTTATATGGGCTAAAACCAAAACAGATCAAAGTGAAACATCATCAGCTAATGTGACTTTCCCTAGTTATCTGAATGTTTCAGAGTATACTGTCCAAGAATGGGATCATGCTATTACGGCAGATGAGAAAACATTTGAAGGCAATACAATTACCTTACAGGGCTCACCATTAATGATAGAGCTTAAGTCATCATCATCTCCTTCGCCTCCTCCTACTCTTACTTTGGAAAGCCCTGAAAACCTTTCAGGAAAAGTATTTCTGGAACCGTTGGAGCTTCAGCTCTCTTGGAATACTGTAGCTCAAGCCACTGAATACGTAATTGAAAAAGCTGAAAGCAATGCCTCTTTTGTTGAAATGGGAACTGCCAACAGTAATTCATTTATGGACAGTGATGTTGAATTAGGCAAAGAGTATAAATATAGAGTAATGGCTCTCAATGAAGACACGAAGTCTTCTCCTTCAAATGTAATTACAGTAAAGGTCACCAATACTAAAGAAGCACCAATACTTGTAAACTTCAGTGCTTCATCCAAAAACAGTACTCGGGCCAATACACCTTGGAACAACTTTGATAAAAATTGGCTTCAAGAACTCTATGATGTGACAGACTCTCTTGGTAATACGACCAATATTGATGTTAAACTTAGCCAAGGTGATCTTTTACAGCATTGGCAACTAAACTCTTATCAGGAAGATAGCAGATTCCCTGCCAATGTACTCAATACTTACAGGTACATCGAAGGGGAAGCAGTAATGCATATAGCGGACTTAGATACGAGTAACTATTATGATATACAATTGCTTTCTGCCACAACCTTTGATTACCCAGAAAATGTGGTGTATGAAATTAATGGTGCCACAAAAAGTATTGGGCAGTATCAGAATAAAGATGTTGTAACCTTTGAAGGTATTAAACCAGACCAGTATGGTAATATATTCTTTAAAGTATCTTCAGAAGATAATAGGGCTTATCTGAATGCCTTAATCATTTACCCATACTTTGAAAGCACGAATCAACCAAATACTGACAAAGAAATATCTAAATTCTTCCAAGTTTACCCGAACCCTTTCAATGAGCAGTTCATTGTACTATCCAAAGAAGAAATTATAGGGTTTGAGTTGATTTCATTAGATGGAAAAAGAATTAAAACGACCTACGAAGCCGTTGACTATGGCTTACAGGTCATTCCTTTGGTAGCATTGGAAAGTGGCGTATATATTTTGAAAGTTTCATCTATCAATAAGACTGATTACATCAAAATATTGAAACAATAACAATCTATAAACACCTATATACACAAAGGCTACCCTATGGAGGGTAGCCTTTTCTATTATACCTTAGCTATATAATTTAATAAACATAAAATATGACAATTTGATGTTTAGAAGATAAATAAAAACAACTACCTCTAAATAAAATACAAGTTCATTGTAGTGAATTGAAAATTATATTAATATAGTCCTATTGCTAGACTAAAAACCCAATTTTCGTACTATCAAAAAAGTTACCTTACTATTTTATGGACCTGTACTTTTTATTTCACAGCTTACTCAAACGTAAGTGGTGGCTTATAGCTACCCCTATTGCTTCAGCTACATTGGCCTTCTTTTTATCCTTCAATCTTGCAAAGGAATATAAATCTGTTGGTCAGCTTTCATTGGGATTGGTGCAGAATAATACCGTATCCTTAAATGATAACAACAGGGTTTTAAATTTCGAGGTGATCACACAGGCCAACAATGCTATTGAAACCCTATACTCTCCCAATATCCTTGACCTTCTAACCTATAGAATGATCACACATGATTTAGGAGAAGAAGATCCCTTCAGATTAAAAAACCTCAAAGAATCTGAAAAGCCAATCAGCGAAGAAAGCCTGAAAGAAATATACAAGTATGCTGTCGATAAGCTTCAGAAAATTGAAATAAAGCAGTACGACACATACAGACAAGACTCTACATTTAATGAAATTGTAAACCTAATGGGCTATGACTACAATTCATTACGTGAAAGCTTGACCCTTAAAAAAATCAGTTATTCTGATTATATCAATGTTTACTTTTCTTCTGAAAGCCCTACTTTATCTGCTTTTGCAGTAAATGAATTTTGTGACTTGGCGATTAAATACAACGAATCTCAAAGGTCAATAAAAACAAGGGAGTCCCTGACTATCATCAGTAATGTACTGCAAGAAAAGAGAAAAGCATATGAAGAAAAAAGTGCGCAGCTTGAGAGTATTAAAAAGAGTCGAGACATTCTGAACCTTGACCTTGAAAATGAAGAGAATGCTGTTAAAACGATCAGTGATTTAAAACATAAAAGAGATGAACTGATCAATAACAATCAGATCTTAGAAATCAAGTTGTCCAACCTAAGAAGAAAGATAAACGATAACACTTCAGGAACTTCAAGCCAGGATAGGTCACTGATAAGCCTTAAAAAGCAAATCAACACCCTAAACGCTAGACTCGTAAGAGGTGATGACAGTGTTAAAGACTCTTTAGAGTACCTGAAAGAAAGGTATAAAGCATTGGAGCAACTTGACAACCTTACAAATATAGATGAAGCCATCTCTGAGCTGGAACTTGAAGGCATAGCCAACAAAATCAAACTCGAATCCATTGAGAATAATATCAATGAGTTAAGAAATAAAGCCAGTAATTATATCAGTAAGGACATAAAGACCTCCTCTTTACAGCATGAAGTCAATATGGCTAGAGATGAGTACTTGAATACTGAAAAAAGGTACAATATAGAACTAAGTAAAAACCTAATAACGCAAAGTAATATTCAGCAGACCAATTATGCGTACCCTCCAAGCAAACCGGAGCCTTCTAAAAAAATGCTATTTCTGCTGTTCTCAGCATTTGGCAGCCTTGGAATTGTATTGTTCAGTATGGTGACTTATGACTTTTTGGATATGTCTATTAAACTACCTACCAGATTAAGTACCAGCATTCCTTTTAAGTATATCACTTCTTTTGTAGAAGTAAATAGCAAACATATTCCTGACAGTCCTACTGCAAACAGTAAGATGTCTGAAAAAAATAATATACAATTAGTTGACTCCAGCAGAAAAATAAGGTTGGAAATCGACAAAAGTGAAAGTCAAACAGTATTGGTTAGCAGCCTGAAAAATAAAGCTGGTAAAACTTTTACAGTAAACTCATTGACCAATTCCTTTAACCTGAAAGGCAAGAAGGTTCTTGTAATTGACCTGAACCTTAAGAATAATACGCTTACTGACTACTATAATGCAAAGCCATCTATAGCTGACATTAAGACATCAGACAGTAACTCCTATTTGCAAAATCTTATCACAAAAACAGATAATGTATTGGTCGATATTGTCGGGTGTGAAAAGAGTCAGAAGTCTCCGTTAGAAATCACTGACACCAACCAATGGAATGAGTTTTTGTCTTGGGCTAAATCTCAATACGATATTATTTTAATCGAGACTGCTGCACTTGAAAAATACTCAGATGCTGAAGAGTTGGTACCACTCTGTGATAAAGTAATTTTGGTATTCTCTGCCAATGAGACCCTGACTGAAATGAGTACAAACAGGCTAAACAGCCTAAACGAATCTTATAAGAGCAAAATTCTAGGTGCAGTATTAAACAAGGTACACCGTTCTTTCTTGAACCTGTAAAGTCCTTGCTACTACTCTTACGTTGTTCATGTTTCTGATAAGACTGAAATAAACCCAACTAACAAAACTAATAATGTAATGTACAGCTCTGACTGTTTTAAACTGATCTACAAACTCATTGTAGTTTTGTACTTCATTGCTATTGCCCCATCAATTGCACAAAAAAAGCTGACAGCATTGGATCAAGTTCCTGCTGCACCCGAATCATTTGGGTATGGAAGCAATATGGGGTACTATCCACCTTGGAAGGATGAGAACTTGGCTGAAATTATTGCTGGTGACGAACGTAGAAAAATCGAAGGGCTAGGGCTCAATACTCTTAGACCAGCCCTGTATGAACACTTTTTTGAAAAGTATGGGTACGATGTTCGGGTTCCTGCTTTCAAACGCTACCAATCGTTAGGTATTTCCAATATAACAGCATTCATTGGATACCCTAGTCATTCTCACACAGACCCCAAGTCATATGGTCATGAGAAGTCCAGTAAGATGTTCAAAAATATGTACGAACCTATCTGGGATAATGGAGAAAATGGCACTCCTGTAAACGATCAGAACCCTATGGCTTTGTATGTATACAAGCTTGTACAAAAATACGGTCCATATGTCAAGTATTGGGAAGTATGGAATGAGCCTGACTTCGATTACACTGGCAACTCTCGAAAACAACCTACGGAACCTGGCAACTGGTGGGAAAAAGACCCAAACCCTAAAGACCTGCATAACCTACGTGCACCTGTACAGCATTATGTAAGGGCTTTAAGAATCAGTTATGAGGTTATCAAAAAATACTACCCTGACGATTTTGTATGTGTGGGAGGAATTGGGTATAGTAGCTTTTTGGATGCTGTTTTAAGAAATACAGACAACCCCAATCAGGGACAAAAATCTAAGGACTTTCCATACGAAGGTGGTGCTTATTTTGACTGTGTCAGCTTTCATTGTTACCCACATTATTACCTGCGAAAATGGAAGCTCTTGGGTTTTACTTATAACAGACACTCTGATGCTGCCATTGAAGCCCTTTTATCCTTTAAGTCTGAGTTTACAAGAGTTCTGAACA
Source organism: Limibacter armeniacum (assembly GCF_036880985.1). Lineage (NCBI taxonomy): Bacteria > Pseudomonadati > Bacteroidota > Cytophagia > Cytophagales > Flammeovirgaceae > Limibacter > Limibacter armeniacum. The sequence goes on along the minus strand of NZ_JBAJNO010000009.1, from coordinate 2,847,242 downwards.
ACTATGGATTTGGGTCAAGGTACCCTCAAAAAGCATGGATCGTGACAGAAACCAACGTACCAAGATTTGTCATGTCTGGAAAAGACAATTTGGGTAGTGAAATGGCACAAGTCAACTACCTGCTCAAAAGTATGATTATAGCTCAGAAAGAAGGTATAAGTGCACTGTATATCTATAACCTTTCAGACTCCAGACATAAAAACAATGCTGACGATGTTTACCAACAAATGGGGCTATTCCAACCCCTCAGAGGAACATCACCTTATAGGCAAAAACTCAACCCTTCAGGCATTGCCATTAAAACATTAACCTCTTCGCTGAAAGGCTTCAACTATAATGAGAAGCTCACAAGTGAACTTAATCTACCAAAGGAAGTTGATGGGGGTGCTTTCAGTAATTCAGAAGGAAATGTCCGCATTGCATTGTGGGCTAAGACTTCTACTGACCTCGATGAAGAACCTGAATACCACTACAGGTTACCACATTTCAAAAAGGGAATGTTTGAACTCAGGTATTGGGATGCTTCGGATACAGAAAAAGTAACAACCTTGAAGTCTGCTGAAATAGTCTTAGGAGGTACTCCCCTTTTTATTAAGCAGATTGGTGAAGTAAATATAGAGCCTGATGTAGTAACTGCTGAAAAGCCAAAAGAAGTCATTCCTGAATTCGAAATCTTTTTAGAAAAAACACAAGGTAATGGAACTGTCAAATTTGCTTTAACTCCTCCCCAATCCACCTCATATCTTTCAATAGAAGTACTTGACCCTATCGGAAGGCTTGTACAAAAAGTGATGGATTATGATACCGAAAGAAGTGATGATAAGCGATATGTCTCATTCCCTACTGGAATTAGTTCTGGCAGCTACTTACTTCAAGTAAAGACCCAAAATAAAGTGATAAAGAAACGTTTTTACTACCATCAAAATAACAACGTACAATCAATTAACTAATCATTATTCTTACAAATACCTTAAAAATGATTTACCTCGAAACTCTATTCTGGTTAGGGCTATTTATTATGTTCTACACCTATATTGGCTACCCGATAGTGCTGTATTTATTAGTCAAAATCAAGCGTTCATTTGGTAAAAAGCCGAACTTAAGTGAGCACTTTTATCCATCTGTAGCATTCATTGTAGCTGCATACAATGAAGAGGACTATATCGAGGATAAAATCAAGAATACCCTTTCTTTGGATTACCCAAAAGACAAATTGAAAGTCTATTTTGTAACAGATGGCTCAAATGATAATACGCCAAAAATCATCGCCAAATACCCTGAAATCACATTGCTGCATAGGGATGAAAGAAAAGGAAAAATGGCCGCCATTGAGAGAACAATGAAAATTGTTGAAGAGGATATCTCTGTTTTTACTGATGCCAATACAACCCTGCCTGACAATGCCATCAAGTTACTGGTAAATCCTTACCAGAATCCAAATGTCGGTGCGGTTGCTGGTGAAAAACGCATTTTCCAGTCATCAGAGGATACTGCCAGTTCTGCTGGAGAAGGATTTTACTGGAAATATGAGTCTACACTGAAAAAGTGGGATTCTCAGCTACATACTGTCGTAGGTGCTGCCGGAGAGCTCTTTTCCATCAGAACCACCAATTATGAAGACTTACCTGCTGACACCTTGTTGGATGACTTTATGATGTCCATGAAGATTGTTGAGAAAGGACAATTGGTTAAATATGTTCCTGATGCATACGCGATAGAAACGGCTTCCGCTAATATTGAAGAAGAACTGAAACGAAAAGTTAGAATATCTGCTGGCGGAATTCAGTCAATTACAAGATTGACAAAAGTACTGAACCCGTTCAAATACGGAATGGCAACCTTCCAGTATCTTTCACACAGGGTTTTAAGGTGGACGCTTGCTCCCCTATCCATTTTATTTGTATTGGTTTCCAATTTGGTTTTAGCATTGAATGACTATAGCCTTTACCCAGTTTTACTCACACTTCAACTACTGTTCTATCTCACTATTCTTATTGGTAAAATATTGAAAAACCAATCTATCGAGGTGAAAGGCTTATTCGTTCCTTATTACTTCTTTATCATGAACTGGTCAGTATACCTTGGCTTCTTCAGGTTTATCAAAGGATCACAATCTGTACTATGGGAGAAAGCCAAACGTAAAGCATAAAACACACGCTATATGGGCAAATTAAACTACATACATAATATGCGAGCCCTTGCAATACTGTTGATTGTAGGGGTACATGTTCGGGATATGCTCAACTGGAATGAAGGTGATATATCTGAAGAACTCCTTGTTACCTTATTTGACAATGGAACAGTAGTTTTTGTATTTATTGCAGGCTTTCTTTTTCAATATCTCAACAGCAACAAGCCTTTTAAATTCTCGGACTATTTATGGAAGAAATTCAAATTTGTCCTAACACCATATCTTATTCTTTCTGCACTACTGATCCCTATCAGGCTTTGGATGCAGGAAGATCGTTTTTTCCTTCCTCCTGATTTCTACGAACACAACTTAGTATGGCAAGCAAGATACTATTTGATAACAGGTACTCACCTAGTTCCTTTATGGTTTATCCCTATGGTAGTACTGATTTACTTATGTAGTCCACTATTGTTATGGATGGATAAAACTAAATACTTCTATCTGCTGGCGCTCCTACCAATCTGTCTTTCATTTATGACTTTCAGACCTGCATGGAATACAGATCCTATTTTAGCCTTTTTCCACTTCTTGCCTATATACATTATTGGTATGGGTGCTAGTCATTTTCGAAAAAAGCTGGAAACAATCCCAACTCAAACTACTTTTACATTACTCTCATTATGGGCGATATTAAGTATTGGGCAGTTTACAGGTTTAATTCCGGGGCATCGTTACTTGTGGATGGAAGATATCTGGCAGCAGGGAGTATGGGTTTTCAATATTGGACACTTCCGGATGGCATTGATATCTGTTATTTTGGTTCCATTATTCAGTAAGTTTGTCAACCAACCTTATAGGCTTTCCAACTTGCTAGCTAACTACAGCTTTGGCATTTTCTACCTCCACTTTATATTGGTAATTCTACTACAGAAAATATCAGTCAGGATACTCCATATCAACACCTATAGTATAAGCTACTTCTTAGTTGTATTTTCCATGGTAATGATTACCAGTTGTATGATGGTCTGGACTACCAAAAAGCTTCTAAAAGATAAAAGTCGAATACTAATTGGTAGCTAATCTCAAGCACATCCCTGCCAAAAGCAGGGATTTTTTTTGTTCAAATTGTTCCAGTTTCCTGTAACTTACACTTTATCCTACGTTAAGAGAGAAAATAAACACAGAGATGGACTAAGGAAAAAGCAATTTTTTCAACTGAAAGATATAGCCTATGCACCAAACCGAAGAAGACATCAAACAGGAAATGGCAATCATTGAAAAGGCTCGCCACCAACCTGAAGCATTCAGGTTCCTGTATGAGAAGTACTATAAGGCAATTTTCCTGTTCGTTTTCAAACGGGTAGGTACTGAAGATATGGCTGCCGAAGTAACGTCACAGGTTTTTCTAAAAGCAATGGATAACCTACCTAAATATGAATTCAGAGGTGTTCCCTTTTCAGCATGGCTTTTCAGGATTGCAGCCAATCAGGTCAACGATCATTTCCGAAAAAGTACAACAGACAGGGTTGTTTCTCTAGAAAGTGGAATTATTAATACGTTGGTTGATGAAGATGATAGCGAGATGCCAGAGACAGATGAAATGGAGCTGTTGGGACAGCTGCTGAATGAATTGAATGAAAGTGAAATATCACTGCTTGAGCTACGCTATTTCGAAAAACGTTCAGTCAAAGATGTAGCCTATATGCTAGATATCTCCGAAGCCAATGTAAAAGTCAAAACCCATCGGGTAATTGGAAAACTCAAAAAGTTAGCCAAGCGCTACCTTTGAAGACTCATAATAAAATTATAAATTAAATCCTATAACGCTTTAGTCAATAATACAATGAATAAGCGACACAAAATCAGACTAAATCAATCCATGCCTTCAGATAAGGAGATTGAAAAACACATGGATTTTGACAGCCTTATTGCAAGACATAAGCAACAACGAAGCAAAGTTCGCTGGATTGATAACTTCAATCGCAAAATGCCTATGATTGCAGCTGTATTTGTATTGACAATCCTTTCTGCTTTTGCTTTAAAAATTGAAAAAGAAAGACGTAACCGACAAGAGAGAATCGAAACAATTGGTCTTGCAGACCCGTTGGTAACGATCGAATCTCTTCAAAAAATTGATAGAACTGCGACATAAGTCACCTTATTTTTATGACCTAAAAAACCTTTTAAAAAAAGTTCATTTTTGAAGCGTTTTTTTAACACTAAAAGTCAACCAAAAAATCCCAAAGGCGTATAAAATAATACAACTGAAAGGCCTCAATGTTGAAATAAAAAAGTTCAGAAATTTAAGATCTGAAACTCATTTACGTTCACTGCTTTTTTATAATTAAATGCTTTTGGTTATGCTTCATCAAAATCCAATTCATCAATGGAGACCATTCTTTCAAATGGTCGGACTAGCTGTCAGTTTAGGTATCACCTTAGTTGCTTTTGAATGGAAAACCTACGATGATAATACACTGGTTGATCTAGGAACTATTACTATACAAGATGAAGAGTTGACTCTTCCACCTGTTACACAACAGATAATTGAGCCTCCTACTCCTACTGTCAGGGCGCCTAAAATTGTCACTGTAAAAGACGAAGAACTTGTAGCGGAAATCAACCTTGAGATTACTGAGTTTGAAGAAGACTTTATTGTAGAAGAATATGTAGCTGACGATCTCGCTGAAGAACCTCAAGAGGAAATAGTAGAAGACAAAGTATTTGAAGTAGTAGAAGAAGCCGCCGTTCCTAAAGGTGGACGAAGTGCTTTTTACAAATGGGTAAATGACCACATCAAATACCCTATCCAGCCTAAAAGAATGGGCGTTGAAGGAAAAGTATATGTACAGTTTATCGTTGACAAAGACGGGCGACTGACAGACCTTCAAGTTGTAAGAGGTATCCACGAAGACTGCGATGCAGAAGCGATTAGGGTACTAAAAAAAGCACCAAAATGGATACCTGCCAAACAAAGGGGTAGACCGGTCAGACAAAGAATGGTATTACCAATCTACTTTAAGATAGCTGCTTAGACAGCAAAAAATAAGGATCCCTTACGAACTTTCGTAGGGGATTTTTTATTAGAGTTTTAAAGCATAACAGATTTAAAACTATAACTACTATATAAAGACAATCTGCTATTTTAAACTCTATTCACTTTTCAACCTGCTACAGTTATGAATTTCAACAATATACTCGTTGCAACTGATTTTGATAATGAGTCTCATACAGCTTTAGAAGCAGCTGTCAGTTTAGCGTCCAATGATTCAACATGTATCCATATTCTACACATTTTGGACACTTCTTACCTCAGCTTTTTCAAAGGAAGTACTATTTCAACCACATCCCTTAAAGAACTCGAAAATACAGAGGCATACGCCAAGTTTACAGCCTCCCTAAAGGAAGCATCTATAGAGTATCTTACGGAACTCAAAAAGCAGTACAGCGATACTAATATTATAACACACACAGTCAGTGGCAGGCCTTTGAATGCCATCAAACAAATTGTGGAGAAGCACAAAGTTGACCTCATCATTACTTCCGCTGATCCCAATGAACAAGAAGGCAAGCACCTCCAACACCTCATTAGGCATATACACGTACCTATACTGACGGTCAATACGCCTCTTTCTGATTTCTACCCAAAACAAATTGTTTTTGCCTCAGACTTTGAGCAAAAACCGGCTCCTCACATATTGGAGATGATTAGTAAATGGCGTAATCAATATCAGGCACAATTAAACCTCCTGAAGGTGATTACCCCTGCTACATTTGAGAACACACCTGACACAAATGCCACAATTACCCGATATATTTCAGGAAATGATTTGGAAGAGGGGGATTTTCACATCTTTAATGCTTTTTCTGAAGAAGATGGTATCATCAGCTTTGCTAATAACATCAATGCCGACCTGATCATCATGGTTTCTCATCCACATTCAAGGTTTTATCACTTTATAGTAGGTAGTCTTGCTGAACATATTGCCAATGAAGCCGATACTCCCGTCTTGATACTTTTTGAGAAGCCATAAAAAAGCCCCATCCATATTTAGACAGGGCTGATATAGCAAATTTGGTAAAATTACTTGTTTGGCTGCGGCGTCATTCGCAGGTAAGGCTTGATTTCCTTTACTCCCTTTGAAAATTTCTCTTTGGCTTCAGGAGTTGGAATAGATGGTGATACAACCACATCTTCACCTTCTTTCCAATCCACTGGAGTTGCTACACTGTAATTGTCGGTCAGTTGCATTGAATCTATGACACGCAAAATTTCATCAAAGTTTCGTCCTGTCGAGGCAGGATAAGTAATCATCAGTCTAATTTTCTTATTAGGGTCGATGATAAATACCGAACGTACTGTAAATGTCTCAGAGGCATTTGGGTGAAGCATACCATAAAGGTTAGCTACTTTCTTATCCTCATCTGCTATGATCGGAAAGTTTACAGTTGTACTCTGCGTTTCATTGATATCATTGATCCAGCCCTTGTGGTCTTCAAGTCCATCAACGCTCAATGCTACTACCTTTACATTACGCTTATCAAACTCCGATTTAAGTTTGGCTGTTCTTCCCAACTCTGTAGTACATACAGGGGTATAGTCTGCTGGGTGCGAAAAGAACACACACCACGCACCTCCCAACCAATCATGAAATTTGATCTCACCTTCTGTTGTCTGAGCAGTAAAGTCTGGTGCAATGTCTCCAAGTTGTAACGACATAGTTATTAGGTTTTAAAGCATGAATAATTAAGGAATATATTGCCTAGTTGCTAGGCTTAAACTTCTAAAACAAATATATCATTATCAGCAAAGGGTAAAATAAGAATTTGCTTATTTTTCCTTTTGGCTCACACAATCTCACCTACTTATAGTATGTTTAAATATGCTATACAGTAACCTCAAACTACATTACTTTGTTTGTAACCTTTTAAACTAACTAAATATGAAAAACATCTTAATCACTGGTACTTCGTCAGGTATAGGTTTCGCTGCCTCCAAGGCTTTTATTGAAAAAGGATATCGTGTATTCGGAAGTGTCAGGAAGGATACTGATGCCGCCACCCTTCGTTCAAAACTTGGTGAAAACTTTTATCCACTAGTCTTTGATGTCACTGACCTTCCTGCAATAAAAGAAGCTAAAAATGAAGTAGAACAAGTACTGGGAAACAAAGCAGGACTTGACTGCCTGATCAACAATGCAGGCATTGCTGTAGCAGGTCCTCTACTACATATCACCGCTGAAGAGCTTCGCTTCCAAATGGAGGTAAACCTCATTGGAATGTTACATGTTACGCAGGTTTTCGCTCCGCTATTGGGAGCTACCAGAAATTTCGCTTTTAAGCCTGGTAAGATTATCAATATCAGCTCCGCTGCTGGCAAGTTATCCTACCCATTTATTGGCCCGTACTGCGCAAGCAAACACGCAGTAGAAGGGTTCTCCAATTCACTCAGACAAGAATTAATGCTTTATGGAATTGACGTTGTTGTTGTTGGGCCTGGAGAAGTAATTACAGAAATATGGGACAAAGCAGAAGAGATAGACCTTGAAGCTTATACTGATACTGACTTTTATGAATCAGGAAATAGCTTCAAACGTTTTTTTGTCAAAAAAGGTAGATCAGGAATGCCTGTTGCTCAAGTAGGTCAAAAATTGGTGAAAATTGCAGAAAAGAATAGGCCTGCTTTAAGGTATCCACTCGTAAAAGATAAGCTTACTGCTTGGTGGTTACCGCTACTGCTACCCAAGCGTATTGTCAACAATATGGTAGCCAATATTCTAAAGCTTAGAAAGCGGGACTTACCCAACAGCAAACCAGAAGTTGTAAAAGCTGATTAAAGAACCCCCGATACTATTTTACATGTATCGGGGGTTTCTCTCTTATATACTTTAAAAGATATTACTCTATTTCAACTCCTTTCTTAAACGCTACATAGTTTTTGATGTCCTTGGCTTCACTTTTTGGATGGGCATAATACCAGGCTGCTGCTTCATTTTTCTCTCCATCAACCACAATATTATAATAGGACGCCTTTCCTTTAGATGGGGACATACTGGTTTCATCTGACTTTTCAAAGTACTCTTGATGAATAGAAGTCGGAGGAAAATAGAAATCTCCTTCCACTTCAACAGTTTTGTCACTTTCAGCAATGACTTTTCCTTTCCATGATGCTTTTTTCATAAGATTATTGGGTTTTGGTTAAGTTCAGAAGCTGAGATATTTACAACTCCTTTACTCCAAGTTGATAATTTTTTCTGCCACTTTCAAAATATCCCCTGCAACTATTTCTGTTGGCTGAGACAAAGGGTATAGCTGATGTTGAGGTCTTGCAACAAAAGCAGCTCTCATTCCTGCCCACATTGCACCTGCTACATCCCAACCATGGGCTGCTATCATCATGGAAGCTTCTGGAGCTACCCTTACTTTTCTCATTGCCCAGCGGTAAACATGGCTATGTGGCTTATAGTATCCTACTTCTTCTACGCTAAGCAAATGATCAAAATACTGCCCTAAGCCTGAGTAATCCATCTGCTTCTTTAACCCTTCAGTTGAAGAGTTAGTCAATGCACAAAGTGTAAAACCTGCATCCTTCAGCAACTTTAGCCCTTCAGCACTATCCTCATAAGGTGTTAACTTAACAATTGGTGCAACCGACTCACTCGCTTCCTTTTTTGAGAGTAAGATACCGTGATCTGCTGCAACCATCTGAAGGGCAGCAACACCAATACTGCCAAAATCCTCAAACCTGTCTGACACCGTATTTACTAACGAATACTGAAGCATTGTAGTAAACCAAAGCGGTACTAGCTCAGCCCTACCATTCAATGTCTTAGTCACAGATTCTTTGACTTTCTGTAAATCAAGCAATGTCTCATTGACATCAAAAAAAAGAACTCTAGGTTTGGACATAGCAACTTATTGTTTTGATTTATTATGCACAATTTGGTGTACAACTGTAAAAATTTAAAACTACAATACGAATCAAGTAATCTATGTTATAAGCGTTTTATTTTTCATCAATTTTACCAAACTGAAAATATTATCTACCCAAAATAACCTCTTATCTGGTCAGTATCCATTCTTCTATTTGATAAATAATTATCCTTTCTGTATTCACATTTATTAATAAACTATTTGTAGCTTAAAGTATGAAAGCAGACTATGCAAAAGTTCACCCTAATTTATAATTAATACATTGTCGCCTAAAGACCCTATGCAGGAAGCAGAATTAGTTAAAAAGTTAAAAGAGCATGATTCTGGTGCCTTACAATATCTGTATGATCATTATGGAGATGCTATCTTTGGTATTATCACCAGAATCATAGGACAACAACCTATGGCTGAAGAAGTACTGCAAGATACCTTTCTAAAAGTATGGCAACATATTGACTCATATCACCCTGAAAAATCTCGCCTTTTTACATGGATGGCTAGAATTGCCCGAAACCTTTCGATTGACAAGCTTCGATCAAAAGAAAATAAGCAGCAGTCAAAATCCGACTCGCTGGAAACTTCCGTATATAACAGTGTAGATGAAAATCCTAATGAGGCTAAAATCGACTTTATTGGCCTGGACAAGTTAATCCAGCAGCTTCCTGAAGAACAGCAATTTGTATTAAATAAAGTTTATTTCAATGGGTACAGTCATCGTGAACTAGCTAAAGACTTTGACATTCCGTTAGGTACTGTAAAAACTCGTTTGAGAACTGCCGTTAATTTGTTAAGGAAAAAACTAGGAGACCTTTGAAAATAGAAGATTACATAGCGTCAGGTATACTCGAACTGTATGTATTAGGAGACCTGAACGAAAATGAAATGAAAGAAGTAGAGGAAATGCGTAAAAAGCATCCTGCCATTGCACAGGAAATTGAACGCATAGAAGCAGACTTCCTACATATAAGTCAAAAGAACAGTGTTAAAGCCCCTGAGCATATCAAACACCAGATTCTTTCCAAAATCAAAAACACAGAAGGGAAAACCATTCCACTCATTCAATCAAAAAAAACAGGCACAAGTGTATGGTGGAAGGCTAGTGTAGCTGCCTCATTACTTCTGTTAGCTGTGAGTACATATTTCACCTTTTACTACAAGGACAAGTATGAGGATGTACAACTTCAAGTAGACAACCTTATGGCTGAAAAAGCCGTTATGGCGCAACGACTAAAAAAGGCTAGCAATGACCTTTCTTTAGCATTGGATCCTTCCTACCAAAGAATCTTACTTGGCGGTACAGGAGAACAAGAGCATAAACAGCAATTGACAGTTTATTGGAACCCCAATAATACAAAGGTATTTGTATCTCTTAAGGAATTACCTCCCCCTCCTGAAGGCAAGCAGTATCAATTATGGGCTATAGCAGGCAAGACTCCTAAAGATGCCGGACTCATTGACTATGGACAAGACAAACTATTGGCTATGCCTTCTACTGCTGAAGCTGATGCTTTTGCTGTAACCCTAGAACCAAAAGGAGGTAGTAAATCCCCTACTCTAGAAGAAATGAAAGCTATCGGTTATGTAGCTACTAACAAAAGCTAAATCCGAAAATCCACCTGACTACTATTTTCCGTACTTCTAATGAAGGAGCACTAGTCTTATACTATGCTAACCTGTTATCATAACAAGGACCTATATCTTTTCTTTGCGAAAGCTTATTACCTCAAAAAGGTGATAAGCTTTTTTGTGCTTTATACTTTCTCAAAAACTACAAAACCCCTGAGATGTAAAACTCCTCAGGGGTAAAACCATGATAATTTCTAATGTATAATTGAAAGCGAATAATTGAATTGATTGATAGAGGCGTTTCTTTACCTAGTGTCTTATCAATTGCTTTGTGTATTTAAATGTAACCAACCTTTTCTTAGTTTTCATTGTAAAAAAGCGACATACTAAAACCTTTTAACTTTATTATTATTCTCTCACAAAAAAAGGTCTTCCATTCTTTCTGATGGAAGACCTTTTTTTGGGTGAACCTTTTTATAATGTCAAATAAAAAAACCGTCCAACACAAAAAAGTGTCGGACGGTTTCATCCTGTTAAATTGCAACAGGTCATTTTTCTTTCAGATATCTCCAGTTTTTCCTCTTAAAAAAAGAGTCCTATTTCCTCCTAACCAGAAAATATACCTCCCAAAAAATGTAGGTTATATACATTTCTCTTAGATACTCAATATATTATACTTTTTATACCATAACTTTTTAGTTACAGGACAATCCTGTACATACTTAACCTTAGTACTATTATCTGCTATCTGTTTCTCTGCCTTATTATAAACAACAACACAACTGAGCTTTGGCTCATTGATCATAATATTTCCTTCAATGTAGCTAGATATATCACTTAAAATAAAGCTCGTTTCTGTCCTAAACCGGAACCTCAAAAACAACTCAGGAATTGTCGTTGAAACTTGTACTATTCTATCTTGCCATCTTATATGGTTGTAAGTATGAAAAAGCCAGATCTCATGCTTTGGTTCTATACTTGTTCCTGTTACTATCCCACCACCTTTTACCTTTCTGGATGCCATAGCTTCTTGTTGGTTCTTTTTCGCATACTCGGCAGACAGTTTATAATGATAATGCTCCCTTCCTCCATTTCTTTTGATTTCACGTCCCACCGTAGACCTATGGACACCAGCTTCTCTTGCAATCGCTGAATCGGATAGCTCTTCTTTAATTCCATAATAGATGATCATTCGCTGGTGGTACTGAAGCATAATGGTATTTATAGGTTTTTAATAAACAAAGATATATGATCCTGCACTCTTTTATGAATGAGATACCTAAGCAGAACTTACTGTACCTTTGTCAATATTAAGCAACTCATTATATCTGTAAGAAGATCCCTACCGAATATGCAGGATTAGCCATGATCAGTTTGCCAAAAAAGACCGTATTATAATTTACTGAAACACCCCAGTTTTCATTAAAATGATATGCCAACTCTGGAGAGAAAGTCAAGTACTCAACATTGTTTGAAAAAAGACTGGCTCCATCTGAAGCTGCTGTCGCTGTTCCATTCTGAAAAGACGCTATTCCTATAAATCTTGCAATACCTGTCAGCTTGCTGTTACAAAATGTAGCACCTGCCTCAAACCCATATCTAAACTCATCTGAATACCCATTGGTACGATTGTTAAATCCAGCATAAGCAGAAGTATACATATTTACCTTATTTACCGTAAAACCCTTTCCCACATCTAGGCGAATCATCTGATTAAACTCTCCGTCACCTGTTTGAAGTGTCTCCAATTCTCCTCCATCTGTTTTTCCAGAAGGAATTCCCAATAATAATGTAGCACTCATGGCTATTGGCTTATTTACCAACAACCCATATGTCAAGCTTAGGTCTATATCTCCTACACTATTTAAATCATCTCCAGGGATTATTTCCTCACCTGTCGTAGCTGAAATGGTATTGTTATAATAGGTTCGGGCAAAAAAAGGAAAATAAACAACACCTGTTAGACGGCCACTGATTCCATATTCTGCATACAAACTGGTACTAAAATAACCTGTCGTTACATTTGGGTCTGTTTCTCCTGTATCAGTATAATGCTTATCTGCAATCACCCAATACTGAAAAAGTTTGTAGTAACCATGTCCTTTTTTCTGTGGCCAAGGTCCTCCACCCATAACAGGTGCTGATACTATCAAAAAGAATAAAATAGCGACGGTATACCTTATTAAGGCTCTCATTTTCTCAATCTTTTAATTGGTTATTGGATCTGTCCCTCTCCTACTTTAACATTAAATGGCTTACAGTAATAAAGTAGGTATTCATAACTACCTATTGTCACCTCTGGTACTGTATAAGTATGAGCTCCTTCAAATACCTGAACAGGACCTATTTCTAATGCACCTGCTATTGTAGAAGGATTATTTGACAAGTATAAATAGAGTCCCGGAAGGGCATCTGTTGCTTTATAAGTATCATCAATCGAGATAAGTATTCCTCCATTTATTGACTCCACCTTAAAGCTTCCTTTTAATTCATAAGAGGAGGTACTTACAATTTGACCCTCTCTTGAAGCCATGCCTACACTGTCCTCCAACTCATTACTTACCACCAACATGACAGAGTCAGACAAAACCTGCTGTCCAGTCGCTTGAGCCAAGATCATTGTGGTTCCTTCTGACACTCCTTTTACATTACCAGCAGCATCTACAATAGCGATATTTGTATCACTACTCTGCCACTCAATCTCATTTGTTCCTACAACTCCTGTCGAATCCTGATACTCTGCTTTGAATTGATAGGTAGCCTCTAAACTCAATGAGTCTACAAAATCAACTATTACTACCCTTTCTTCCACTCGGTCTTGAATGATATCATCACCAATGCACCCTGACAGCCACAACAACATCAAAAGTATTAATATATAAAGAGGGTTTTTCATACTAATTCCAGTCAACATTTTATATATCAGGTAAAATTCTATTTAATGATATGAAATAATAATCAACTGTTTATCAGAATTTTAAATTATTAAGTTTATGTGATACTTCTGTGATAACTCACTTCATTTTTGACATAAAAAAGGTGAAACCACCCCAGTAGTTTCACCTTATATTTTTTGTTTTTACCTGTATCAAACTGCCTTACTATCTCCTTCACTCAGGTTATCTTTGATTTGTGTGATCTCCATGATTATCCGCTCCAGTTTAAGCTTTTTGTTTAATAAGCGACGTTTCTCCTGCAATGCGTAAGTATTGTTATTAAGGTGACTGTCATAATCCGCAATCATATCTTCCAGCTGCTGCAACTCCATCTTTCTTTTGGCTAAGTCCTGCTCATACTTATGCCTCGTGTTAATTCTCAATTTGTTTCGGTTAATGTTTTTTAGATTACTCATAATTAGGTAGAGGGTTAATTAAAGAATTATCATAGTGGTTGTTGATGTTTGGTAATGCTCTTAGGTTAAGGCAGAACATTACACAAGTAAGAGGTTAATCGCTTTTACATACTTTGACTGTCGATTATGTAACTACTTCAAATTAATATAATCAATTTCAACACTTCCCCCATGCATCAACACTGTGCAGGTAATGTTTTGGTTCAAAAACCATGTAATTCGATAACTTTTGTTACAGATGACATTAAAACACCTTTTTTGTCTTAAGAATCTCTGTATTTATTCTAGGAATCAGCTACTATCTCTCTGTTTTTATACCACTGAAAGATATTTTTGCATTTTGAGTGTTTCATTTTTCAACTAGTTCATATCCAAGTACGATTCCAATATCCAATCCCCCTTCTGAGAATGAATGAAGCTCAAGTGCAACCTTACCCTCATGCAATATGAAGAGCACATCCAATAACATTTTGAATAAACAGCTAATAGAAGAGAGGTTCTTTCTATTACATAAGAGCTCATTCATTGAATATTTATTTTATTTTATTGGATAAATTTAATAGCCTACTTATTGATTTTAATTGGGTTAAGACAAAAAATATTACCATATTCGAACAATCAGTATATCATCTATCTTTCTAAAAGAATAACTGATTCTAGTCTGAATCCAATCAAAAACCAACTGAAGAAACATGAATATCATTTTTCTTGTACTCTTTCTAGTCTGCATGGTACAGCTAGTAAGTATTGCTATTTCTATGATCAAGGGAAGAAAAAAGGACAAAAAAGAAGAGGAGTTTATTGAACAGCTCAGTCAAAGCTGCCCTCAAAAAGTAACAAACTGATTATTCGCTTAATAAAAAAGGTTTCTCCAACACAACTGGCAGGAGAAACCTTTTTATATATTATAAGCTTATCAAAACTAGATTAAGCATTAAATAATGGATACTGTCTCATCCACTCGTTAATCTCATTCTTTACTGCTTCGATTTCAGCATCTTTTTCATGGTTAACCAGTACTCTGTCAATATAATCCACTACTCTACTCATATCAGCTTCTTTCAAGCCTCTAGTAGTAATTGCAGCTGTACCAATACGCATACCTGATGTTACAAACGGAGATTTGTCATCAAATGGTACCATGTTTTTGTTGATTGTAATATCAGCTTTAATCAATGTATTTTCAGCCAACTTACCTGTCAGTCCTTTCGAACGTAGGTCAATCAACATCAAGTGGTTATCAGTACCTCCTGAGATGATATCATAACCTTTTGCGATAAAGTGCTCTGCCATTACTTTAGCATTTTTCTGTACTTGTTGTACATACTTCAAGTAATCATCAGAAAGCGCTTCCCCAAAAGCAACCGCCTTAGCACCAATTACGTGCTCCAATGGACCTCCTTGTGTACCAGGGAATACACCAGAGTCAAGTAAAGAAGACATTGATCTAGTCTTTCCATTTGGTGTTTTCAATCCCCAAGGGTTTTCAAAGTCTTTACCCATCATGATCACACCACCTCTTGGACCACGAAGTGTTTTGTGTGTTGTAGATGTTACAATGTGGCAATACTTCAAAGGATCATCCAACAGACCTTTAGCAATCAGTCCTGATGGATGTGAAATATCAGCCAACAAGAGAGCTCCTACTTCATCAGCTACTTCACGAAGAGCCTTATAATTCCACTCTCTTGAGTAAGCTGAAGCTCCACAGATGATCATCTTAGGCTTCTCTTGTCTTGCCTTTTCTACAACCTTGTTCCAATCGATCAAGCCAGTTTCCTGCTCTACACCATAGAAAGATGGTTGGTAAAGTTTACCTGAGAAGTTCACAGTAGAACCATGCGTCAGGTGACCACCATGAGAAAGGTCAAAACCTAGAATTTTATCACCAGGCTTCAAAACAGCCAACATTACTGCTGCATTCGCCTGAGCGCCTGAGTGCGGTTGAACGTTTGCCCATTCAGCACCAAATAGTTCTTTTACCCTCTCAATTGCTAGAGACTCCACTTCATCCACAACTTCACAACCTCCATAGTAACGCTTACCTGGAAGTCCCTCCGCATATTTGTTTGTAAGTACGCTTCCCATTGCCTCCATTACTTGAGGAGATGTAAAGTTTTCAGAAGCGATCAATTCGATACCGGAAATTTGTCTGTTTTTTTCCTTCTCAATCAGTTCAAAGATTTTTTCGTCTCTTTTCATATCGGGTATGCTAATTTACTTGCTGCTTTCTCTTCAGTTTTCTGATTCTAACAGCTAGATGACCTAAACAAAATCAAGCACAAAGCTAAACATTCTAGAAAAAGAAGAGTGTTTTACTTTTTAAAATTTACAATATCAGGCAACAAAAAAATCCACCGAACCTCAGTTGCAGTGGATTTTAGATTTAATTCTTTTCCTTTAATCATACAGGTGACTGATTTTCATCAAGCCTTCCTGATTGATGACTTTGATACTTCGCTTGTTGATTTCAATCAGCTTTTCATGTTTGAATTCTGAAATAATCCTGATTGCGGTTTCTTTAACCGTTCCAACAAGTCCAGCTAAGTCTTCTCTAGTAAGTGTGATGTGTTCTTTGCCTTCAAAAGCTCTGTCCAATAGAATAAGCGCTTCCGCTATTCTACCTCTTACTGGCTTGTAGGCAATGTCTGTAATTTTCGTTTCAGCACTTTCAATCGTATCACATAAAAGACGCATGATTCCATCGTAAAAAGCTTTGTTATTAGTCAACAGCTCATTGAACTGAGATTTAGGTACAAAACAAATGGATGAGTCTTCGATAGCTATTGAGGAGGCTTTATAACGACTGTTTTTGATGAGGGACTGATAGCCAAAAATATCACCAGGTTTGGCGATTCGCAATATCTGCTCCTTACCATTGCTTCCAAGTTTAGTGATCTTCACCAAACCTTCACTTACACAGTAAAGGCCTACTGGCATAGAATTTTCCTGGAAAATTGGCTGTCCCTTTTTGTAGAAATTACAGCTTTTTGCTAGGCCGAGTTTTTCGTGTTCTTCCGGTGTACAGCAAGAAAATAAAGAACTTTCACTCCCCTTGCAAAACTTACAAGCAGGTTGTGTCAATTTCATCATCGTATGTCGTGGATAAATTCTGATAATACCCTAAAATTAGACAAGAATCAGGGACTTAAAAAGCTGTACTCCTTCTTTTTAAGATATATTTTCAAATAAATATTAGGAAAAGTAAACAAGTAATATAGTTTAATATGGAAAATCCTATTTTACCATACATATGATATTGATAACCATATTAATATTTTATTGGATTCTTGAAAGTGTTCTAAATTAGGATAGAATATTGAGTGAAAGGGAAAAGAGGAAGACAACTTAGATTCTGAACTACTTCATACCTTGTTATTGTTCTGAGTAGAAAAGTCTTTGTTACTGAATTAAAAATAGAAACAAAATAGCTTAAAAAACACAGCCAAAAGCTATGAAAGCCCTTGACTGTGTCAGTATATTATCAGAATTATCCATACCAAATGTAGGGCAGAAAATTCCCTATTATTATGATAAAAGTCTTTTAACTTCATGACTTCTCTCATTTAGTTAGCCTCTTTTCGGAAAATCCTATTAGTAAGCCTTTACTTCACAATAATCTACTTGTTTACTTCATAATCCGTGATATTTATGCACTTCAAACAGATTACTGAAACATGTCTTTACGTCAAAGATTTAACATTAACCGAAGACTTCTATCATAATAAACTAGGCTTACCCATTATTTCGACAGTTGCAAATAGACATATATTTTTTAGAGCTGGAACTTCCGTTCTACTATGCTTCATTGCTGAAGTCACTCGGCAGGAAGAAACCCTTCCTCCACATTACGGTAGTGGCAAAATACATATGGCATTCGAAGCTAATGAGGGAGACTATGATGCTTGGAAAGATAAAGTTTCCAATGCTGGTATCCATATCACGCATGAACAAGTATGGCCTTGGAGTCATAATAGAAAGTCATTTTATTTTGAAGACCCTGATGGACATGTCTTAGAAATAATCGAAAGCAATTTATGGAATAGCTGAAGGAAAGAAATCAAAAATTGATAATAAAAAAAGCCTTGCGACATATTGATATGTGCAAGGCTTTGTGCTTGTATAAGACTGGCAGTGACCTACTCTCCCGGGTGTTATCCCAGTACCATCGGCGCTGCGGGGCTTAACTGCTCTGTTCGGAATGGGAAGAGGTGTTCACCCGCGCTCTCACCGCCATGAAGGCTTTTGAAAGGCTTTCTGTTTCTTTGATTTTTATAGTACCATACTGCCTGGAGGCCTGCCCGCCTTGCGGGCAGAAGAAAAGCGAAGGAAAGTCACGGGGGATTAGTACTGCTCGGCCCGGGTCTCTCAACCCTTTCACCTGCAGCCTATCGACGTTGTCATCTACAACACCCCTTTAAGGGAAGCCTCATCTCGGAGCGGGTTTCGCGCTTAGATGCTTTCAGCGCTTATCCCATCCGAACATAGCTACCCGGCAATGCTCCTGGCGGAACAACCGGTGCACCAGAGGTTCGTCCAACTCGGTCCTCTCGTACTAAAGTCAGAACTCCTCAGGCTTCCTACGCCCACAACAGATAGAGACCGAACTGTCTCACGACGTTCTGAACCCAGCTCGCGTGCCACTTTAATGGGCGAACAGCCCAACCCTTGGGACCTTCTCCAGCCCCAGGACGTGACGAGCCGACATCGAGGTGCCAAACCTCCCCGTCGATGTGAGCTCTTGGGGGAGATCAGCCTGTTATCCCCAGAGTACCTTTTATCCTTTGAGCGATGGCCCTTCCATGCGGAACCACCGGATCACTATGTCCTAGTTTCCTACCTGCTCGGCTTGTCAGCCTCACAGTCAAGCCCCCTTGTGCCATTGCGCTCTCTGCACGGTTGCCGACCGTACGGAGGGGACCTTTGAAAGCCTCCGTTACTCTTTTGGAGGCGACCACCCCAGTCAAACTACCCGCCAAGCAATGTCCCCCGTTAAGGGTTAGACACCAGGCAAGCAAAGGGCGGTATTTCAAGGGCGACTCCCCGGATCCTGGCGAACCCGGTTCACAGTCTCCCGCCTATCCTACACATCACTTACCCAGAGCCAATGCTAAGCTGCAGTAAAGGTTCATGGGGTCTTTTCGTCCCGTTGCGGGTACGCGGCATCTTCACCGCGACTACAATTTCACCGAGCTCATGGCCGAGACAGTGCCCAGATCGTTACACCATTCGTGCAGGTCGGAACTTACCCGACAAGGAATTTCGCTACCTTAGGACCGTTATAGTTACGGCCGCCGTTTACCGGGGCTTCGGTTCAACGCTTCGCTTACGCTAACGTCCCCCCTTAACCTTCCGGCACCGGGCAGGTGTCAGGCCTTATACATCGTCTTTCAACTTCGCAAAGCCATGTGTTTTTGTTAAACAGTCGCCTGGGCCTTTTCACTGCGGCCTCTCCCGAAGGAGGAGGCGTCCTTTCTCCCGAAGTTACAGGACCATTTTGCCTAGTTCCTTAGCCATGAATCACTCGAGCGCCTTAGTATGCTCAACCCAACCACCTGTGTCGGTTTGCGGTACGGGCCGCATGGCTTGCTTTTCTTGGAAGCGTGCTCCCCCTGCTATCTGCGCCCCCGAGGGTTTGCAGTACTGTCGGACGAGTCCTTCAACGCAGTATTCCGTCACTGCGCGAGGAGTCACACACTCCGTCACTTTCGTTGCCATGCGGGTGCGGGAATATTTGCCCGCTTGCCATCGGCATCGCCCTTCGGCTTAGCCTTAGGTCCCGACTGACCCCGGGCCGATTAGCGTTGCCCGGGAAACCTTGGTCTTTCGGCGAGAGGGGTTCCCACCCTCTTTATCGTTACTTATGCCTACATTTGCTTTTCTACGCGCTCCACCACACATCACCATGCGGCTTCGATGCCCGTAGAATGCTCCCCTACCACTATTACTAGTCCGCGGCTTCGGTACTGTGTTTAATGCCCGATTATTATCGATGCGCTGTCACTCGACCAGTGAGCTGTTACGCACTCTTTAAATGAATGGCTGCTTCCAAGCCAACATCCTGGCTGTCTCCGCGACTGCACTTCCTTTGTTCAACTTAACACAGATTTGGGGACCTTAGCCGGCGGTCTGGGTTCTTTCCCTCTCGGACTGGGACCTTAGCACCCCAGCCCTCACTGCAGGGCTTAATCTTGCGGCATTCGGAGTTCGTCTGGATTCGGTAGGCGGTGAAGCCCCCTAGTCCAATCGGTAGCTCTACCTCCGCAAGAAAACACCCCACGCTGCCCCTAAAGGCATTTCGGGGAGTACGAGCTATTTCCGAGTTTGATTGGCCTTTCACCCCTACCCACAGCTCATCCAAAGACTTTTCAACGTCAACTGGTTCGGGCCTCCAACGGGTGTTACCCCGTCTTCACCCTGGCCATGGGTAGATCACACGGTTTCGCGTCTGCCCCCACCAACTATGGCGCCCTATTCAGACTCGCTTTCGCTGCGGCTCCGTCCCTTGAAGAACTTAACCTTGCTGGTGAGGTGCAACTCGTAGGCTCATTATGCAAAAGGCACGCCGTCACCCAACTGATGGGCTCCGACCGCTTGTAGGCGTACAGTTTCAGGATCTGTTTCACCCCGTTATTCACGGTGCTTTTCACCTTTCCCTCACGGTACTTGTTCGCTATCGGTCTTCCAGGAGTATTTAGCCTTGGCAGATGGTGCTGCCTGCTTCAGAGGGAGTTTCACCGGCTCCCCCCTACTCAGGGTACTTGCCTGATCAACACATTGCCTGTACGGGACTCTCACCCTCTGCGGCGGCGCTTTCCAGCGCCTTCCAGTTCCGTGTCTTCACATTATGCAAGCCCTACAACCCCGACAGTGCCGTAACACCGACGGTTTGGGCTTCTCCGCGTTCGCTCGCCACTACTTGCGGAATCACTCTTGTTTTCTCTTCCTGCGGGTACTTAGATGTTTCAGTTCCCCGCGTTGGCTCTAAAACCATGCCTTCAGCATGGTGGGTTGTCCCATTCGGATACCTTCGGATCAAGGGTCATGTGCACCTCCCCGAAGTTTTTCGCAGCTTGTCGCGTCCTTCATAGCCTCTGGAAGCCCAGGCATCCACTGTACGCCCTTTATTACTTTTTCTTGCTTTTCTTCTTGCCGCCTGCCGTCAATACCGTAAACAGCATCAACTGCGGCAGGCAGGCCTCGTTGCTTTTTAATTTGGCAGTATGTCAAAGAACCTTTCCCTTGTAGAACGTATCCCCTTTAAATCAAGGGGATACACAAGGAGTGAGTGGGCACGGCTGGACTCGAACCAGCGACCTCTACATTATCAGTGTAGCGCTCTAACCACCTGAGCTACGCGCCCTCACTTTTGTGAGATTAGATTTGGACAGTGTTCACGCCGTACAACCAACGGCACAGGCGCCTTCCCCTACAACTACAGGGACGGTCTCCAGAAAGGAGGTGTTCCAGCCGCACCTTCCGGTACGGCTACCTTGTTACGACTTAGCCCCAGTCGCTGGTTTTGCCCTTGAGAGCTCCTGTTACGGCCACCCTCTTCAGGCCCACCCAACTCCCATGGCTTGACGGGCGGTGTGTACAAGGTCCGGGAACGTATTCACCGCGTCATTGCTGATACGCGATTACTAGCGATTCCAGCTTCACGCAGCCGAGTTGCAGGCTGCGATCCGAACTGAGATAGGGTTTTTGGGATTCGCTTCATGTCGCCATGTCGCTGCCCTCTGTCCCTACCATTGTAGCACGTGTGTAGCCCTGGGCGTAAGGGCCATGATGACCTGACGTCGTCCCCGCCTTCCTCTCTGCTTGCGCAGGCAGTTCCTCCAGAGTCCCCGGCTTTACCCGATGGTAACTGAAGGTAGGGGTTGCGCTCGTTGCGGGACTTAACCCAACACCTCACGGCACGAGCTGACGACGGCCATGCAGCACCTTCCCATCCGTCCGAAGAAAGATCTATCTCTAGACCTGTCGAATGGGATTCGAGCCCAGGTAAGGTTCCTCGCGTATCATCGAATTAAACCACATGCTCCACCGCTTGTGCGGACCCCCGTCAATTCCTTTGAGTTTCACTGTTGCCAGCGTACTCCCCAGGTGGAAGACTTATCACTTTCGCTTGGGCACCCACCCCGAAGGGCAGACACCTAGTCTTCATCGTTTACGGCGCGGACTACCAGGGTATCTAATCCTGTTCGCTCCCCGCGCTTTCGTACCTGAGCGTCAGTTACCGGCCAGTAGGCTGCCTTCGCTTTCGGTGTTCCTCCCCATATCTGTGCATTTCACCGCTACATGGGGAATTCCGCCTACCTCTCCGGTACTCAAGTCTGCCAGTATCAATGGCACTTTCACAGTTGAGCTGTGAACTTTCACCACTGACTTAACAGACCGCCTGCGTACCCTTTAAACCCAATAATTCCGGACAACGCTTGCACCCTCCGTATTACCGCGGCTGCTGGCACGGAGTTAGCCGGTGCTTATTCATAGGGTACCGTCAGAGCAGGGCGCACCCCACTTGTTCTTCCCCTATAAAAGAGCTTTACGACCCGAGGGCCTTCTTCGCTCACGCGGCATGGCTGGGTCAGGCTTACGCCCATTGCCCAATATTCCCTACTGCTGCCTCCCGTAGGAGTCTGGTCCGTGTCTCAGTACCAGTGTGGGGGATCATCCTCTCAGAACCCCTACTGATCGTGGCCTTGGTGGGCCGTTACCCCGCCAACTAGCTAATCAGACGCATGCCCATCCGCTGCCGGATCGCTCCTTTAACTATTCACCCATGCAGGCAAACAGTGCTACGGGGCATTAATCCGGATTTCTCCGGGCTATTCCCCTGCAGCGGGCAGGTTGCATACGCGTTACGCACCCGTGCGCCGGTCTCAGGCTCCCCGAAGGAAACCCTACCCCGCGACTTGCATGTATTAGGCCTGCCGCTAGCGTTCATCCTGAGCCAGGATCAAACTCTCCATTGTAAGAGATTGTTGACTTGGGCTGCCCCTTGAAAGGAACAGCTCCAATTGTCGTCGTGTTTTCTGACCTGTCTCCTGCTTTTCAATTGTTGGAATTGACGCTTGTGCTTGTCTTGTCGTACTTGTTTTGCGTGATCGAAATAAAACCCTAAAGCTTTATCTCTTACCACTGTCCTAAATCCTCTCAAAGAACTTTTCAAAATCCAACTTCTTGGACTTTTCCGTGGATCCTTCCGGAACCTTTTCGCTTGAAGCGGCTGCAAAGGTAAGAAAACCTTTTTTGTTTGCAAGCACTTTTCGCTACTTTTTTTGTTTTATTTCCCCTTCTCGTATGAAGGAAAAAATTGGGAATGGTTTTACGCTTTTTCGCTAAAGGAAAACCATTCCCTTGGTATAAGACTGGCAGTGACCTACTCTCCCGGGTGTTATCCCAGTACCATCGGCGCTGCGGGGCTTAACTGCTCTGTTCGGAATGGGAAGAGGTGTTCACCCGCGCTCTCACCGCCATGAAGGCTTTTGAAAGGCTTTCTGTTTCTTTGATTTTTATAGTACCATACTGCCTGGAGGCCTGCCCGCCTTGCGGGCAGAAGAAAAGCGAAGGAAAGTCACGGGGGATTAGTACTGCTCGGCCCGGGTCTCTCAACCCTTTCACCTGCAGCCTATCGACGTTGTCATCTACAACACCCCTTTAAGGGAAGCCTCATCTCGGAGCGGGTTTCGCGCTTAGATGCTTTCAGCGCTTATCCCATCCGAACATAGCTACCCGGCAATGCTCCTGGCGGAACAACCGGTGCACCAGAGGTTCGTCCAACTCGGTCCTCTCGTACTAAAGTCAGAACTCCTCAGGCTTCCTACGCCCACAACAGATAGAGACCGAACTGTCTCACGACGTTCTGAACCCAGCTCGCGTGCCACTTTAATGGGCGAACAGCCCAACCCTTGGGACCTTCTCCAGCCCCAGGACGTGACGAGCCGACATCGAGGTGCCAAACCTCCCCGTCGATGTGAGCTCTTGGGGGAGATCAGCCTGTTATCCCCAGAGTACCTTTTATCCTTTGAGCGATGGCCCTTCCATGCGGAACCACCGGATCACTATGTCCTAGTTTCCTACCTGCTCGGCTTGTCAGCCTCACAGTCAAGCCCCCTTGTGCCATTGCGCTCTCTGCACGGTTGCCGACCGTACGGAGGGGACCTTTGAAAGCCTCCGTTACTCTTTTGGAGGCGACCACCCCAGTCAAACTACCCGCCAAGCAATGTCCCCCGTTAAGGGTTAGACACCAGGCAAGCAAAGGGCGGTATTTCAAGGGCGACTCCCCGGATCCTGGCGAACCCGGTTCACAGTCTCCCGCCTATCCTACACATCACTTACCCAGAGCCAATGCTAAGCTGCAGTAAAGGTTCATGGGGTCTTTTCGTCCCGTTGCGGGTACGCGGCATCTTCACCGCGACTACAATTTCACCGAGCTCATGGCCGAGACAGTGCCCAGATCGTTACACCATTCGTGCAGGTCGGAACTTACCCGACAAGGAATTTCGCTACCTTAGGACCGTTATAGTTACGGCCGCCGTTTACCGGGGCTTCGGTTCAACGCTTCGCTTACGCTAACGTCCCCCCTTAACCTTCCGGCACCGGGCAGGTGTCAGGCCTTATACATCGTCTTTCAACTTCGCAAAGCCATGTGTTTTTGTTAAACAGTCGCCTGGGCCTTTTCACTGCGGCCTCTCCCGAAGGAGGAGGCGTCCTTTCTCCCGAAGTTACAGGACCATTTTGCCTAGTTCCTTAGCCATGAATCACTCGAGCGCCTTAGTATGCTCAACCCAACCACCTGTGTCGGTTTGCGGTACGGGCCGCATGGCTTGCTTTTCTTGGAAGCGTGCTCCCCCTGCTATCTGCGCCCCCGAGGGTTTGCAGTACTGTCGGACGAGTCCTTCAACGCAGTATTCCGTCACTGCGCGAGGAGTCACACACTCCGTCACTTTCGTTGCCATGCGGGTGCGGGAATATTTGCCCGCTTGCCATCGGCATCGCCCTTCGGCTTAGCCTTAGGTCCCGACTGACCCCGGGCCGATTAGCGTTGCCCGGGAAACCTTGGTCTTTCGGCGAGAGGGGTTCCCACCCTCTTTATCGTTACTTATGCCTACATTTGCTTTTCTACGCGCTCCACCACACATCACCATGCGGCTTCGATGCCCGTAGAATGCTCCCCTACCACTATTGCTAGTCCGCGGCTTCGGTACTGTGTTTAATGCCCGATTATTATCGATGCGCTGTCACTCGACCAGTGAGCTGTTACGCACTCTTTAAATGAATGGCTGCTTCCAAGCCAACATCCTGGCTGTCTCCGCGACTGCACTTCCTTTGTTCAACTTAACACAGATTTGGGGACCTTAGCCGGCGGTCTGGGTTCTTTCCCTCTCGGACTGGGACCTTAGCACCCCAGCCCTCACTGCAGGGCTTAATCTTGCGGCATTCGGAGTTCGTCTGGATTCGGTAGGCGGTGAAGCCCCCTAGTCCAATCGGTAGCTCTACCTCCGCAAGAAAACACCCCACGCTGCCCCTAAAGGCATTTCGGGGAGTACGAGCTATTTCCGAGTTTGATTGGCCTTTCACCCCTACCCACAGCTCATCCAAAGACTTTTCAACGTCAACTGGTTCGGGCCTCCAACGGGTGTTACCCCGTCTTCACCCTGGCCATGGGTAGATCACACGGTTTCGCGTCTGCCCCCACCAACTATGGCGCCCTATTCAGACTCGCTTTCGCTGCGGCTCCGTCCCTTGAAGAACTTAACCTTGCTGGTGAGGTGCAACTCGTAGGCTCATTATGCAAAAGGCACGCCGTCACCCAACTGATGGGCTCCGACCGCTTGTAGGCGTACAGTTTCAGGATCTATTTCACCCCGTTATTCACGGTGCTTTTCACCTTTCCCTCACGGTACTTGTTCGCTATCGGTCTTCCAGGAGTATTTAGCCTTGGCAGATGGTGCTGCCTGCTTCAGAGGGAGTTTCACCGGCTCCCCCCTACTCAGGGTACTTGCCTGATCAACACATTGCCTGTACGGGACTCTCACCCTCTGCGGCGGCGCTTTCCAGCGCCTTCCAGTTCCGTGTCTTCACATTATGCAAGCCCTACAACCCCGACAGTGCCGTAACACCGACGGTTTGGGCTTCTCCGCGTTCGCTCGCCACTACTTGCGGAATCACTCTTGTTTTCTCTTCCTGCGGGTACTTAGATGTTTCAGTTCCCCGCGTTGGCTCTAAAACCATGCCTTCAGCATGGTGGGTTGTCCCATTCGGATACCTTCGGATCAAGGGTCATGTGCACCTCCCCGAAGTTTTTCGCAGCTTGTCGCGTCCTTCATAGCCTCTGGAAGCCCAGGCATCCACTGTACGCCCTTTATTACTTTCTCTTGCTTTTCTTCTTGCCGCCTGCCGTCAATACCGAACAATCAGCATCAACTGCGGCAGGCAGGCCTCGTTGCTTTTTAATTTGGCAGTATGTCAAAGAACCTTTCTTTTCCGTCTTGCGGTCTCCCTTGTCCTGTTTCTCGTCTGAAACTTGAAGGGAATACCCGGAAAATGAGGTGGAGGATATCGGAGTCGAACCGATGACCTCCTGCGTGCAAAGCAGGCGCTCTAGCCAGCTGAGCTAATCCCCCGGTCATCTAATCTCAAGGATTGTTTTGAGTGACTTGGACAGTGTTCACGCCGTACAACCAGCGGCACAGGCGCCTTCCCCTACAACTGCAGGGACGGTCTCCAGAAAGGAGGTGTTCCAGCCGCACCTTCCGGTACGGCTACCTTGTTACGACTTAGCCCCAGTCGCTGGTTTTGCCCTTGAGAGCTCCTGTTACGGCCACCCTCTTCAGGCCCACCCAACTCCCATGGCTTGACGGGCGGTGTGTACAAGGTCCGGGAACGTATTCACCGCGTCATTGCTGATACGCGATTACTAGCGATTCCAGCTTCACGCAGCCGAGTTGCAGGCTGCGATCCGAACTGAGATAGGGTTTTTGGGATTCGCTTCATGTCGCCATGTCGCTGCCCTCTGTCCCTACCATTGTAGCACGTGTGTAGCCCTGGGCGTAAGGGCCATGATGACCTGACGTCGTCCCCGCCTTCCTCTCTGCTTGCGCAGGCAGTTCCTCCAGAGTCCCCGGCTTTACCCGATGGTAACTGAAGGTAGGGGTTGCGCTCGTTGCGGGACTTAACCCAACACCTCACGGCACGAGCTGACGACGGCCATGCAGCACCTTCCCATCCGTCCGAAGAAAGATCTATCTCTAGACCTGTCGAATGGGATTCGAGCCCAGGTAAGGTTCCTCGCGTATCATCGAATTAAACCACATGCTCCACCGCTTGTGCGGACCCCCGTCAATTCCTTTGAGTTTCACTGTTGCCAGCGTACTCCCCAGGTGGAAGACTTATCACTTTCGCTTGGGCACCCACCCCGAAGGGCAGACACCTAGTCTTCATCGTTTACGGCGCGGACTACCAGGGTATCTAATCCTGTTCGCTCCCCGCGCTTTCGTACCTGAGCGTCAGTTACCGGCCAGTAGGCTGCCTTCGCTTTCGGTGTTCCTCCCCATATCTGTGCATTTCACCGCTACATGGGGAATTCCGCCTACCTCTCCGGTACTCAAGTCTGCCAGTATCAATGGCACTTTCACAGTTGAGCTGTGAACTTTCACCACTGACTTAACAGACCGCCTGCGTACCCTTTAAACCCAATAATTCCGGACAACGCTTGCACCCTCCGTATTACCGCGGCTGCTGGCACGGAGTTAGCCGGTGCTTATTCATAGGGTACCGTCAGAGCAGGGCGCACCCCACTTGTTCTTCCCCTATAAAAGAGCTTTACGACCCGAGGGCCTTCTTCGCTCACGCGGCATGGCTGGGTCAGGCTTGCGCCCATTGCCCAATATTCCCTACTGCTGCCTCCCGTAGGAGTCTGGTCCGTGTCTCAGTACCAGTGTGGGGGATCATCCTCTCAGAACCCCTACTGATCGTGGCCTTGGTGGGCCGTTACCCCGCCAACTAGCTAATCAGACGCATGCCCATCCGCTGCCGGATCGCTCCTTTAACTATTCACCCATGCAGGTAAACAGTGCTACGGGGCATTAATCCGGATTTCTCCGGGCTATTCCCCTGCAGCGGGCAGGTTGCATACGCGTTACGCACCCGTGCGCCGGTCTCAGGCTCCCCGAAGGAAACCCTACCCCGCGACTTGCATGTATTAGGCCTGCCGCTAGCGTTCATCCTGAGCCAGGATCAAACTCTCCATTGTAAGAGATTGTTGACTTGGGCTGCCCCTTGAAAGGAACAGCTCCAATTGTCGTCGTGTTTTCTGACCTGTCTCCTGCTTTTCAATTGTTGGAATTGACGCTTGTGCTTGTCTTGTCGTACTTGTTTTGCGTGATCGAAATAAAACCCTAAAGCTTTATCTCTTACCACTGTCCTAAATCCTCTCAAAGAACTTTTCAAAATCCAACTTCTTGGACTTTTCCGTGGACCCTTCCGGAACCTTTTCGCTTGAAGCGGCTGCAAAGGTAAGAAAACCTTCACCAAAACTCCAAGACTTTTCTTTATTTTTTATTTCCGAACCGTTAGCTCGAAAACCTTCCCGAAAGAAGCGGATGCAAAGGTAAAACCTTTTCCCCGTTATTTGCAAGCAACATTGTGAATTAATTTTCACTTATCCATTGTCGCTGTCAGGAAGCATTATTGCCGCTCCCGTTGGAGTGGCTGGCCGCTGCGGGTGTTTCCCGTTTTGCGGAGTGCAAAGGTAGAAAAACATTCCGTTAACACAAGATTAATAATAGGATTTTAAATAGGAGTGATCAGTGTTACCTGATTATCAATGTATTTAATTTCAAATACTCAACATTTCTTTAAACTTGACCGCTTGCCTTCTAGATATTTCGACACTTTCACCATTCTTCAACTTAACCATCAAGCCTCCATTAAACCATGGTTCTATCTTATCTATCCACCTGAGGTTAATGATATACTTTCTGCTTGCTCTAAAAAAAGCTTTATCATCTAACTTTTCATCCAATGCATTTAGAGAACGATGAATTAGCGGTGTTTCTCCTTCAAAATACACCTTTACATAATTTCCTTCCGACTCAAACATCCTGATATCCGAAAGTTGAACAAACCAACAACGCTCTCCATCTTTAACAAACACCCTGTCCCCTTCTTTTAATCTATCTTCAGGACTGTTAGGCTTGCTTTCGAGTTGTCCTCTTAATTTTTCTATACAAGCATCTAAGCGTTTTGGTTCAATAGGCTTTAGTAAATAATCTAGTGCATTCGTCTCAAATGCCTTTATAGCATATTCATCATAGGCTGTAGCAAAAACTACTAAAGGTGTACGAGGTAACATCTCAAGCAACTCAAACGCTGATTTGCCAGGCATCTGAATATCTAGAAAAATCACCTCAGGGTTTAAGGCTATAATTTTATCAAAGGCTTCATCCACGTTGTTTGCTTCATCTACAACTTCAACATCGTCATACTTTGCTAATAAAGATCTCATCCCTGAACGAGCAAGCCTTTCATCATCAATTATAATTACCCTCATATGATTTAATATTCGAAGAATTTTCCGCTAACCACTTTATACACTAAATTTCGGTCAGGTTTTTTCTATTAATTTGAAGTAAGTTTCACCTAAATAGGTTTTAACAAAGATATAATAAAAAATATCTCATACATTATTGTGTTATAAAGAGTGTATTCAATTGTATTATTACCATACTTTACTGATAAAAAGAATACAATTGGAGTAATTACCCATTTTTAGAGTCAACATTGATGCATCTAGTAACTAAGAATATATACCCCGTAATACTTTTGCTTGTAACAAGTGTTTTATTCAATGCTTGTACTTTTAAACAAAGTATTCTGTTCAAGACAAATAATGATATAAACCCAAACGCATTTGAGTTTTCAGTAAATCAAGCGACACAAAACTACTTGGTAGACTGTAATGACCATTTGGCTATCTCTGTATTTACTAACAAAGGTGAGCGCCTTATTGATCCTAATAAAGAGTTTCAGGTAAGCGCTCCTCTAACCAATGTTAGTCAGTCGAACAGAAATCAACAATTACAACAAAACAGAGAGGACTTCAATAGTATCACCCAACTTCCAATCATGGAAAACTCTGCTACACCATCAGTATATGTAGTTGATGGTGAAGGATACGTAAACCTTCCCCTTATTGGACGTAAGCAAGTAAAAGGGCTTACTCTCAATGAAGTTGATGACCTTTTAGCATCTGAGTACAAGCAGTATTACCTTGAACCTTTTGTAATTAGTCAATATGTCAATAAAAGGGTGCTCGTTATGGGGGCCTTGGGTGAGAAAGTTGTTCCGATCAGGAATGAAAACATGACCGTCATTGAGGTTATCACAATAGTAGGTGGTGTATTACAAAACGGAAAAGCGAATAATATTAGGCACATCAGACCTGACCCTGTTGAAGGGTTTAAGCAAGCAAGTGTTCAGGTTATAGATCTAACTACTATAGATGGGTTACGTAAGGCAAATATTAACGTTAGCCCCAATGATGTTATATATATAGAGCCTCGCAGAAAACTGGATTCCCAAAACCTAAGAGATGTAACATCTATTATTGGTGCTGTTACTTCTTCTATTACTGGCGTTGTTTCTCTCTATTTGCTTATTAATCAAATTGGCAACTAATGAACACGCAGTCAAGCTGTGGTTATTTTTAGTATGCTACTTATATAAATACGTTTTCAGTATATGTCTGAACATACGAATTCCCCAAATCCTGACATTGAGACTTATCAAACCAACAGTGATTTTGATATCGACAAGTTCAAGTTTGTCTTGTCGAAAAATTTCCTGTGGGTTATCCTTATATTCATAATATCTCTAATAGGTGCATATCTATATCTTAGATGGACACCAAATGTATATCGTGCTTACTCTATCATTAAACTGGAAGTTCGCAGTTCAAAAAGCTTTTTGAATGATGAATATAGCTTCTTCAATGATATGGGATATGAATCAGTCAATATGGCTGGTGAAATGGAGCTACTAAAGTCAGACATTATGTACGAAGGTGTAATGGACTCCCTTAACTTAAGGGTTAGCTATTACACTCTTGGGGAAGTAATGGACACTGAACTGTTTAACAGCGGTCCATTTGAAGTTACGACCCATCAAGTTTTAAACCCTGCCGTTTATGGCATTCCGTTTATAGTTGAAGTCATTGACAAGGACTCTTATTTCCTATCCTATGAAGTAAACTATAAGACGATAGGACAGCGCCTCAGTTTTGGAGAGTTACATAACCTCACAGATCTTCAGCTGTCACTAAAGCTCCGTACACCTTCTGTTGACATCATACCGCAACAAAAGTATAAGTTTGTATTAAATACATCCCAACAGATCAAAACCTATTTGGCTAAAAACCTTGTAGTGAATGTAGATAATCGCAAAGCCAATACACTCATCACAAACTTTGAAGCTACCAATAAAGAGAAAGCGACTGCTATTGTTCGAGCTTTCAATCAAAACTATATAGAAAAGACACTCTCCAATAAAAACCTGGTTCATCAACGCTCCTTGGAGTACCTCAACAATCAGCTTCGGATGATTAAAGACTCTCTAGGGAAATATGAAGGGAATTATAAGGCTTATACAACCATAGACCATTTCTCTGAGCTGAGTGATCAAGCTGAAATTGTGGAGCAGATCCGAGAAATGGAAAGGGGGAAAATACAGCTTCAGAACGCTTTCCAAAATTATGAGCATTTAGGCAAACTGATCGATGCAGATTCAAGCGCTATCTACTTAGAGGCGATTGCTACCATTTTGGAAGACTCACAACTTATCGAGATCATCAGTGAACTTCGAACTATAGAGGAGCGAATGGAACGGATTAACCAATCCTACACCAACGAAACAGTTGCTCAGGCACAACACCGTGAGTTTATAGCCAAGGCTGAAGAAAGGCTTAATGAAGTTGTTAAGTTCAGGACTACTTTATTAGAAAAAGAGATACAAGAACAGAGCTTTAAAATTCAGGCTTTACAAAAACGGTTTTACCAGAATATTGGTGGAGACCCTGTACTGAAGAAAATCAATAAGAACCTCGCTATCTACGAGGAAATGGCTTCCATGATCACCAGCAAGATTATTGAAGTCAATATTGCAAAAGCAGGAACCGTAGAAGATTTCCGAATTATCGCCCCTCCTACTGCCATTCCTGTACCTGTCTCACCTGTACCTCTTAAAGTATTTGGTATAGGAGGAGCTCTTGGTGTATTGCTTTCTGTAATGCTTGTGATGTTACGTTATGTACTACAAAACAAAATCTATAGCACCAAGCAAATAGAACGCAAGACCAACATTCCAATTTTGGGAGTTATTCCAAAATACGATAAGCAGCAGATGCAGTTTTCTCAGCTGATTGTACACAAAAATCCTAAGTCTTCTATTAGTGAAGCTTTCAGATCCATCAGGACAAACCTTGACTTTATGGTAACCACTAATAACTCTGAGAAACGAGTTATCTCTGTTACCTCAACAGTCAGTGGGGAAGGCAAGACTTTTGTATCTACAAACCTAGCTGGTGTAATTGCCCTTTCAGGGAAGAAGGTAGTCATACTTGACCTTGACTTAAGGAAACCTAAAGTGCACTTGGCTTTTGGTGGGAATAACCTAGATGGCATTTCTTCTCTACTTATCAACAAAGCAAGTATTGAAGACTGTCTCAACGATACTGCAATTGATACATTAAAGTATATTACGGCTGGTCCAGTACCGCCAAATCCTTCGGAACTGATTATGTCTGAACGTTTTGAGGAATTATTAACAAAACTTCAGGAGCAGTTTGATGTTATAGTAATTGACACACCTCCAGCAGGTTTAGTTACAGATAGCATTATTGCAATGAAATATGTAACCTTACCTATTTACATCATGAGAGCCGAATACTCAAAGGTCAGCTTTATTGAGAATGTCAATTACCTGTTCAATTCTAAAAAGTTCAAGAACCTTTCAGTCATTCTAAACTCTGTTCCTACTAAAGCCCGCTACGGAGGCTATGGATATGGAGGGTACGGCTATGGAGGACTCAACTACAGTGGCTATTATAGTTTTGATAAACATTATGGTGCTGGCTACTACGAGGATGATAAGGAGGAAAAGAATAGCAGTGTTATGGCTAAGCTGCTTAATAAAGTGTTTCGTAAATAGCCACAGCATCAAGTAAGAAGGTTAAGATATGCTATTTTCATTTTTTAAAAAGAAGAGTAAAAAAGAACCAAAGGTTTATGAAAACATCACACCTCTAACTGTGGATGTTCACTCTCACCTGCTACCCGGCATTGATGACGGTGCAGAAACAATTGAGGATAGCCTTGAAATGCTTTCAAAGTTTGCCCAATACGGGTATCGGAAAATGATTCTGACACCTCACATCATGATGGACTTCTATCAGAATACTCCTGAAATAATCATGAAACAATTGGACTTACTTCGGGAAGCTGCCCTAAAAAAGGGTATTGATATAGAACTTGAAGCTGCAGCTGAATATTACTTGGATGAAGGTCTGATTGAAAAGCTGGAAAACGAAGAGCCTCTACTTACATTCGGAAATCGTTATTTGCTTTTCGAGATGTCTTACATGAACCCAAGCAAGTGGCTAGACAAGGCTGTCTTCATGATGCAATCTCAAGGTTATAAACCTGTATTGGCTCACCCTGAACGCTATACTTACCTTTCTAGAAACTATTCCGAATTACTAGAACTGAAAGAAAAAGGTGTACATTTGCAGGTTAATACACTCTCCCTGATGGGATATTATTCTAAAGTGTCACAAAATATTGCCGAAAAACTGATTGACGACCGGGTTGTTTCCTTTATAGGCAGCGATTGTCACAAGCTTAAACATGCTGACCGTCTTCAAGAGGCTCAAGCATTGCGCTATTACAATAAGGCGTTATCGCTCAACTTGCTCAATAATTCACTTTAAGTCATACGCCTGACCAATAGCCTCCCTTAAATCAATTCAGTTAAAACCTTTTAAATACTTAACGAATTGCAATACTTCATTACCGGATGCACTGGCTTTATTGGAAGTCATATCGCTCAAAAAATTATAGACAGTGGAGGCAAAATTAAAGCACTGAAAAGAGAAAATAGTGACTTGTCCTCTCTTGGAAGTCTTGCTGAGCAAATAGAGTGGACGGATGTCAACATAATGGATCCGAACAACTTGCAGGAAGCGATGCAAGGCACCGATATTGTAATCCATGCAGCAGCCACAGTTTCTTTTAACCCTGCTCAAAAGGAAAACATGTTCAAGACCAACGTACAGGGCACTGCCAATATAGTCAATGCTTCGTTGGAACTTGGTATTAAGAAGTTTTGCCATATCAGTTCGATTGCCGCTATTGGCTCTTCTGAACACACTTTGGAACTAGATGAAACCAACAAATGGGTAAATGATGACCTTACATCTCCTTATTCTGAGTCAAAGTACTTAGCAGAGCAAGAAGTTTGGAGAGGAATAGCCGAAGGATTGGAAGCTGTAATTGTTAACCCGTCTGTAGTTTTGGGTGTTGGTGATTGGCAAAGAAGTAGTGTAAAAGTGTTTAACTATATTACCGAAAACCCTCCTTATTACCCTTCTGGTTTACTGAACTATGTTGATGTAAGGGATGTTTCTGAGATAGTTTTAAAGCTGATTCAAAGCAATACGACAGGCGAAAGATTTATCCTAAATGCTGAAGCGATTCCGTATAGGAAGGCGTTTTCTATTATGGCTAAACACTTGGGAGCCAAGGCTCCAAACAAAAAGCTTCCATTATTGTTAGCTAAAGTATTAGTAAAAATAGAGGCGTTCAGAGCATGGATGGCTAATAAAGAACCTAAAATAACGGACGACCTTATCAGATCTACTGCCAAGAAATATTACTACAGCAATCAACGTATAAAGCACAAATTTGGGTATGAGTTCCGAAAACTAGAAGATACCATGCAGTGGGTTGGAAAACACTACAATAATACCTGAATTTTATTATATTTTGAGAGCAAGAACTTACTGCTCTGCACTGAATGTCTTTTAAACCATCTTATATCATACGTTAATGGCGGATTTTCACAACAAAGAACTTAATGATGCGCTTGTCCGGTTCGAAAAGATGCTAAAAGAAAACCGCAACCAGTTTTTTGACCTGCATGTATTCGAGGACATGATTGAGTACTACATTACCAATGCCAAGGCAGAGGAAGCACTCAAGGTATGTATCGTGGCCAACAATCAGTATCCCTACTCAGTGGAAATCCTGGTTCACAAAGCACGTACACTCACTTTTATGGGGCAGTTCAAAGAAGCATTTAACGTAATTGAAGTTGCTGAGAGCATTCAACCTTATGAGTTTGATGTGCTCTTCTGTAAAGCTTCGCTGTTGTCAGCACTCAACAATTACGAAGATGCTGTCGCATATTATGAGAAAGCCCTTACCCTAGCAGAAGACAAAGCCGAAGTACTTTACTGTATTGGCTTTACTTATCAATCATACAACAAATACGAAAGAGCCATTGAATACTATCAATCAGCATTGTTAGAAGATATTACACATGAAGATGCTGTTCACGAAATGTCTTTCTCTCTCAACCAGATTGAAAAACAGACAGAAGGCATTGAGTTTTTCCAACAGTTTATTGATGAAGACCCATACAATGCCTACGCATGGTACAACATGGGCATCATATATAGTGGCACAGGTCAGGACACTGAAGCTTTGAATGCTTATGAATATGCCACACTGATTGATGAAACCATTTCATCGGCCTATTTCAATATGGGGCACTGCTATATGAATATGGAGGATTACCCTAGTGCTTTCCGCTCTTATCTTAACACGCTGGAGCATGAAGGCCCGAATGCAGAGGTATACTGTCATATTGCAGCTGCTACTGAGAAAATGGAGGATTATAACGTTGCCCTAAAGTACTACAAAAAGGCAACTGACCTTGACAAGGACTATGATGAAGCATGGTTTGGAGGAGGAGAATGCCTCAGACAGCTGGATAAATACATGGAGGCTGTGCATTACCTATCTCAAGCCACGCAACTGAACCAGTTTAAGGATGAATATTGGTTAGCACTTGCCCAAGCCGAAGGTGCATTAGGAAATATTAACGCTGCGTTGGATGCTTACAAATCAGCCTCCAACCTCAACCCTGCCAATGCTGAGGTATGGCTTAACTGGGCTGAAGCGCTCAAGGATAATGACAAGTTGACACAAGCAGCAGAGTTGATAGAAGATGCGATCGATGAATTGCCTGAATCCGCTGACTTGCTTTATCGTGCAACTGCCTATAGCTTACTTATTGGTAACCTTGACAAAGCCTGTGAATACCTTGAACAAGCCTTGACATTGGACAGAGAAAAGCATATTCAGCTATTTGAATATTTTCCTGAAGTTGAAATGCAGAAAGCCTTGCAGAAAATGATTCAGCATTTCTCTGACTGATCGATTTTCAATGAGATATAAAGCTTTAAAGCTGCTTATGTTTTCCCATAACATTAGCAGCTTTTTTTATTGTACTTCACCTATAATATCCTCAAGTTATTATAAATCAGACTATCTATTACATGGCTATTTATATATATATTCACATATTTTATTTGAAAATGATTATTTAGATTGATTTCTTTGTACTCGTTTTTCTTGGGTCATTCCATGTAGCCATACAGTTTTGACTGAGGAGGGAAATGTTTTTTACACATACTATGCGTAAGTACTTATACTAAATTTCACACTCAAAACAATTAAAGATGAACTACGTCCTTGAAAATATTCCGGAAAGAGCGTTGAAGCCTCGTGAGAAAGGACTGACCATGGTCATGGACAAAGGGTTGTCTCTAAGAGAGGTCGAGGATGTTTTGGAAACTTCTGGAGATTACATTGACATTGTTAAGCTGGGATGGGCTACTTCATATGTTTATCCAAAACTCGAAGAGAAAATCAAAATATACAAGGATGCCGGTATTAGTGTTTACTTTGGCGGAACACTCTTTGAAGCATTCGTAGTAAGAAACCAATTTGATGATTACAGAAGAGTACTTGACAAGTTTGGACTTGAGCTTGCTGAAGTTTCAGACGGTTCACTTGAAATGCCACATGATATAAAATGCCAATATATCAGACAGCTTTCAGAACAAGTTACTGTACTTTCTGAAGTTGGATCCAAGGATGCTGAAAAAATCATTCCTCCTTACAAATGGATTCAACTAATGACTGATGAGCTTAGCGCTGGTGCGTGGAAAGTAATCGGTGAAGCTCGTGAAAGTGGAAATGTTGGGCTTTTCAGATCTTCAGGTGAGGTAAGAACTGGTTTGGTTGATGAAATCCTGACACAGATTCCTTATGAAAAGATCATTTGGGAGGCTCCTCAAAAAGCACAACAAGTTTGGTTTATCAAACTAATGGGCTCAAACGTTAACCTTGGCAATATTGCTCCTAATGAAGTTATTCCATTAGAAACAATCAGACTCGGTCTAAGAGGTGATACATTTGATCACTTCCTCAACAACGAGTGGAAGTAAATAAAAAAATCCGTAATTGGTGATTGAGCTTAAATGCTTCACCAGTTACGGATTCTTTTTTTATCAGCAGTTTAAGTAATGATTAGAAGTGCTTTTTCACATCTTCCAATACACCTTTAAACTCATCCAGTTTTACCATGTTTGGTCCATCTGAAAGCGCCTCTGCTGGGTTACGGTGAGTTTCAAAGAAGAATCCTCTTACGCCAACCGCTGCTGCTGCTTTAGCAAAATAAGGAGCGAAAGCACTGTTTCCTCCACTTTTAGCACCTGCTCCACCCGGCTTCTGACAAGAATGAGTTACGTCCATTACTACTGGGTACCCAAACTCCTGCATCTCGATAATGTCGCGGAAGTCCACTACAAGGTCATTATTTCCAAATGATTTACCACGCTCTGTCAACATCACCTGATGGTTACCAGTTGTTTCAACCTTCTTAGCAGGATGAATCATGTCTTTTCCAGACAGGAATTGCGCTTTCTTGATATTGACAATCTTGCCTGTTTTCCCTGCCTCAACCAATAGGTCTGTTTGACGGCAAAGGAATGCAGGAATCTGTAAGATATCTACTACTTCAGCTACAGGAGCTGCCTGTGAAGCTTCGTGAATGTCTGTCGTAACAGGCAAGTCAAATGTATCCTTAACCTTTTGCAAGATTCTCAAACCTTCTTCAAGTCCTGGTCCTCTGTATGAATCTACCGACGTACGGTTTGCCTTATCAAAAGACGCTTTGAAGATATAAGTCAGATTGAGCTCCTCCATCATCTTCTTTAGCGTTTCAGCCAAATCCATGATCATCGCTTCATTCTCAATCACACACGGTCCTGATATGATAAAAGGTCCCGATTTCAGTTTATCGTATAAAGTCATTATCGTAATGAATTAGTGTTCTTTACTTAAGTGCTGCAAAGTTATCATCTCACACATCATCCCCCAATACTTTGTTACATATTCTGCATTTGCAGGTTCAGCAGGTTATTGTAAATCCCTCCTTGCTTGTCAGCCAGTTCATTGTGCGCACCCATCTCTACAATTTGTCCATTATCCAGCACACAAATCTTATCTACTTCTCTGATCGTTGTCAGTCTGTGTGCAATAATGATAGTTGTTCTTCCCTCCATCAATACATTCAGCGCATCCTGTACCAGTTTTTCTGACTCAGCATCCAATGAACTGGTTGCTTCATCAAGAATCAGGATAGCAGGATCTTTCAATATCGCTCTTGCTATGGCGATTCTTTGGCGTTGTCCTCCAGACAGTTTCACTCCTCGTTCACCAACCAAAGTATCAAGTCCTTCAGGGAAACTCATGATAAAATCATAGGCATTTGCTTTCTGTGCCGCCTCTATGATTTCTGACTCCGAAGCACCTGGCTTACCATAGGCTATATTCTCACGAATAGTTCCTCCGAACAAGATCACTTCTTGAGGAACAATACCAATATTACTTCTATAAGCTATCAAGTCGTAGCCAGCTATATCCTCACCGTCTACTTTAATGCTTCCACCATTGAGGTCATAGAATCGAAGTAATGTCTGCACCATTGTAGATTTACCAGCTCCACTAGCTCCTACAAATGCTACTTTTTCTCCTGCGCCTATTTCCAGATTCACTCCTTTCAACACTTCAATCTCATCCCTTGTCGGATAAGCAAAACGTACATTTTCATATAAAATGTTTCCTTTCAGTGGAAGTGCAGCTACCTCTTCATTGATTTCGTATTCAGTTGCCTCATCCAAGATCTCCTGTACCCTATCAGAAGCGCCAACTCCTTTCTGTAACTTACCATAGATATCACCCAAGCCCGCAATTGAGCCTCCGATAAACATGGTATAAATAATGAATGAGAAAAGGTCTCCTATTTTAATGGCTCCTTCACTTACCAAAGTAGTACCATACCAAAGCACGAGTACAATACCTCCGAAAAGACCAAAAATAATAAAAGAGACAAATGCCCCTCTAAAGGTGGCTGTTCTCAATGCGATCTTCACGACATTCTGTAAAGAGTTACTGTAACGGTTAATCTCAAACAACTCATTGGTAAAAGCCTTTACCACACTAACAGACTGTAACATTTCCTCTACAATCACATTGGTACTTGCTAACTCATCCTGCGTATTCTTTGATAGCTTACGGATAGACTTACCAAACACCAATGCCACCACTACAAGAACAGGGAAAGTCAGGAGCATAAATGCCGTTAGTTGAAAGTTCTTGAAGAACAGAATCGACACCCCAAAAACCAGAATGGATACTTGCCTGAACAATTCAGCCAAAGTTGTTGAGAATGTATCCTGAAGCAGGGACACATCAGCTGTAATACGGCTAAACAATTCTCCTGCTCTGCGCTTATCAAAAAATGCCATCGGCAGGCTGATATATTTTCTGTAAAGTGCCTCTCTCAAGTCTGCCATTGCATGCTCCGTAACTTGTGCGAAAAAGAGGATGCGGAAAAATGAAAATATACTCTGAACAGCAAATACAGCCACCAAAGCCAACGCTATCTGATTAATGCTTTCTAGCCAACTGTTGTCATTTACACCAACTGCTGCATTTACCAATTCACCAGTAAAATATGGGAATGCCAGCAATACCGTACTAGAAAAGAATAGACATATCATGCCCGCCACAAAATAGCCTTTGTAGGGAGCCATAAACCGGAAGATTCCTAACAGTCTCTTTAAACTGCCTCCATCCAACTTTTTTTTCTTTTCTGTAGCCTGCTGTTTGCTTGCCATCTTTCTGAACAATGCCATAGTATTTTTTAGGGTTACCCCACTTATATCGTTATGAAATAAAATTTGCCATGCAATAAATACAATACAGGAATCAAATTCCCCTCTATAAACAACTATTTGTATATTTTTTTGGACTAAACTAGTCTAACATTCTTAAAACCATCATCTTTACATAGGGTGGTATCTTTATACACAAAGCAAGAGAAGATATTCACTTTTGAAATATACGGACTGTTAATATCTTTGATAGGAATAAACATTGGGAAACATGGGCGATTTCAAGAGCAAAGACCATCAATCATTACTTATCGACAACAGTGCCGAAGTATTATCTGCTATCTTCGAGTCATCTGCAGAGGGGTTACTTATAGCCGACAAAACAGGAAAGATCCTGATGGCTAACCCTAAAGTAGAGGAATTGTTTGGTTATGGCAGTGGAGAAATGCTGGAGATGAATGTGGATAAGCTATTGCCTGAAATGCTCAGAGGCCCCCATAAACAACATCGAGATAATTTCCATAACCACCCTAGTGCTAGACCAATGGGACTTGGAAAGGACTTTCCAGCACTACGTAAAGATGGTAGTCTGTTTTCAGTAGAAGTCAGTATTAACAGTATAACTATCCGTGACAAGCAATATGCTGTAGCTTTTGTAACAGATATTACTGAGCGAAAGAAAGCGGAGATACAACTGATCAAAAGCAAGGAGCTGCTTTGGTATTTTGTTAAGCACACTCCTGCTGCTGTTGCCATGCTTGACGATCAGCTACGCTACCTGATTGTTAGCTCCAGATGGGTAAAAGATTACAAGTTTACTGATCTGGACTATCTGAATAAGCCACATCCTGAGGTTTTTCCTCA
The DNA here is from genome assembly GCF_036880985.1 of Limibacter armeniacum. NCBI lineage: Bacteria > Pseudomonadati > Bacteroidota > Cytophagia > Cytophagales > Flammeovirgaceae > Limibacter > Limibacter armeniacum. The sequence goes on along the minus strand of NZ_JBAJNO010000009.1, from coordinate 2,806,088 downwards.
CTATCAGGAAAGATGGAGTGCTGCCTACAAGCATTGCCTGAAGGGAGACATCATCACCTGTGAAGAAGATGAAATCATTTATGAGGATGGCAGCAAGATGTGGATGCGTTGGGAAGCTCACCCTTGGCGTGATCATGATGGAGAAATTGGAGGTATTATTATCTTTACCGAAAATATCACCGAAAGAAAGGTTGCTGCGGATGCGCTTTTGCGTAGTGAAAACATGCTTAAACAGTATACCAGAAGACTGGAACGTAGTAACCGAGAGTTGGAAGACTTTGCCTATATCAGTTCGCATGATTTACAGGAACCTCTGAGAAAGATCCGTACATTCGGAGATCGCATACTGCAAAAAGATTATGACAACCTCAGCGAAAGAGGTAAAGACTATCTGGAACGCATGCTAAACTCGGCTTCCAGAATGCAGATGCTGATTAACGATTTACTGGCATTCTCTCGTGTCACATCAAAGGCAAAACCATTTAAGGCTGTTGACCTGAATCAAGTTATGGATGAAGTTATCAGTGACTTGGAAATAGCAATTGAACAAGCTAATGCAAAAGTCAATATTCCAAAACTTCCGACTGTCAATGCTGACCATACTCAGATACGTCAATTATTTCAGAATCTGATCAGTAATGCCATCAAGTTCAGAAGAGATGATATAGCTCCTGAAATTAATGTGACCATGAGAACATTCAACCATGGTCCTAATAATATGTTGGAACTTTCTTTTATCGACAATGGTATTGGTTTTGACGAAAAATACGCAGACAAGATATTTCAAATTTTCACTAGGCTTGAAGGCCGAAAATATGAAGGTTCAGGTATAGGATTAGCAATCTGTAAGAAGATTGCCCAAAGGCATGGTGGAGATATAAGTGCAGCAAGTAATACTGAACACGGTGCCACATTCACTATTACCTTGGACATGAATGCAACTTCATAAGTGAAAACACTTTAATATATAGACTAGAGAACTTCTTCTTTACTTTTATGTCTAATTTATCAGAAAACAGCAGAAACCCTTTTGTAATCCTTTATGCAGATGACGATCCAGAAGATCGTATGCTCGCAGAGGAAGCGTTTGAAGAATGTAAACTACTCAACAGGTTAATCTTTGTTGAAGATGGGGATCAACTGGTACGCTACCTTAAGCATGAAGGGGAATATGCAGATGAAAAAGAGTTTCCAACTCCAGGCCTAATATTATTGGACCTTAACATGCCAAAAAAAGACGGAAGGGAAGCATTGAAGGAAATCAAGTCTGACCCTTCGCTTAAAATGATTCCGATTGTGGTACTGACTACTTCTTCCGATGAAGATGATATTCATGATACCTATGAGTTGGGTGTCAGCTCGTTTATTACGAAGCCTGTTTCATTTGACTCTCTTGTAGATACTATTAAAACATTAGGCAAATACTGGATTGAACTGGTAAAATTGCCTAAGTAAACGTTACAACCGAAGCCGACAACTCACTCTTGTCGGCTTTTTTATGCCCTCTACCTGTGATTCTCACCTAAAAGGATTGACCTAAGTCATCCTTATATCCTGCCGACTTCACTAAATTGCTAAGATTGATAATATAATTTCTTTGTATCTCCATATCTTATTTCCATAACAAAACTTGACCTATGAGAGAGGTTATAAAAGTACTTTTAATTGATGACGATGAAGACGACTATCTGATTACCTGTGACCTTATAGAAGACATTGTTGTTCAGGATTATCAGTTGGATTGGGCGGGATCTTATCATCAAGCTTTGGAGAAAATAAAACAAGCTGAACACGATGTTTATATTGTTGATTATAGATTAGGAGCCAAAAATGGGCTTGAGATCATTGAAGAAGCTAAAAACGAAGGAAACGACAAACCATTCATCTTACTGACAGGACAAGGCGACTTTGAAATTGATGAGAAAGCAATGAACCTAGGAGCTTTCGATTATCTGGTCAAAGGGAAACTTGATGCTGCCCAACTGGAAAAGTCAATACGACACAGCATCCAGCATAGTCAGAACTTACAAAAAATAAGACAACTCAATGAAGAGTTGGAAGAACGGGTGCATCAGCGTACCCACCAGCTGAATGAAGCCGTACTGGAACTTCAGCAAATGAACCATGATCTTCAAAAGGAAATCAAAGAACGGAAACGAGCTGAAGAAGCACTCCGTGAAAGTCAGCATATCTACCAAACTATTTCCCAGAACTTCCCCAACGGAATCATATGTGTATTGGATGCTAACCTCAGATTTGTATTTGTAGAGGGTAAAGAACTGCATTCATTGGGTTTAAACCCTGAGGAACTAACAGGCAAGTTTCTACCTAATGCAAAAGAGCTATTCGCTCAAGGAAACAGCTCCCTGACACAAAGCATCAAGAGCGCTTTTAATGGTGAAGAAGTGATGCTTGAGGTACAGTTCCGAAACCGCCAATACTCTTTCAATGCTGTTCCAATGCCTGACAGCGAAGGAAAAGTAAAGCAGATTCTGGTCGTAGCCATGAATATTACAGATCAGAAAAAAGCAGAAAATGAGATCCGTAAAGCCCTGAATAAAGAAAAAGAACTGAATGAGCTGAAAGGACGCTTTGTTTCAATGGCTTCACACGAGTTCCGTACACCTCTAAGTACGATACTTTCATCTGTTTCACTTATTTCTCGATACAACACAGAAGAACAAGCCGAAAAACGAAACAAGCACATCAACAGAATCAAGTCAAGTGTCAACAACCTGACCCAGATTCTCAATGATTTCCTATCAATCAGTAAGCTGGAAGAAGGGAAAGCCATCACTCACCTTTCAAAAATAAACCTCTCCGCTTTTATAGATGAGGTCTGTGATGAAATGAGTGCTGTCAAAAAACCGAACCAACGCATTGTCTACACGCATACTGGAGAAGCGATTGACTTTAAGACAGATGGACAACTCCTGAAAAACATTTTGATTAATTTGATTTCAAATGCTATCAAATATTCAGGAAATGATAAAAATATATGGGTAACTTCAAGTAATGAAGAAAACGATATTACTATCTCTGTAAAAGACGAAGGGATCGGCATTCCTGAAACAGACCAGCAATACCTATTTAGTCGCTTTTTCAGAGCCGAAAATGCGATTAACATACAAGGGACAGGACTCGGTCTGTACATTGTAAAAAAATATTTGGATCTGGTAGACGGACAAATCGAGTTCGAAAGCATCCCAGATCAAGGAACCACTTTTAAAATTACTATTCCAAAACAAACCTACTATCACCATGAAAAAGATTCTTCTGATAGAAGATAATCCTGAGATGAGAGAGAACACTGCCGAAATCCTTGAACTCTCCAATTACGACGTTGTTACTGCCGAAAATGGTAAAGTCGGTGTTGAAAAAGCTAGGGCAGAGCTTCCTGATTTAATTATCAGTGATATTATGATGCCTGAAATGGACGGCTATGGTGTACTCTTTGCCCTTAGCAAAGACCCTAAAACAGCTAGTATCCCATTTATCTTCTTGACAGCAAAAGCTGAAAAATCCGATTTCCGAAAGGGAATGAGTCATGGTGCTGATGACTATCTGACAAAACCTTTTGATGATATGGAGCTTTTGGACGCGATTGAAAGCCGTCTGAAAAAGAATGAGATCATCAAAAAGCAATATGATAAAGGAGAAGAAGGGCTTGAAGCGTTTATCAATGACGCCAAAGGACTTGAAGATCTCGATAAGTTGGCAGAGAATCGCAAGACGCGTGCTTATAAAAAGAAGAGTGTTCTTTTCTATGAAGGTGACTACCCGAACTCCCTGCTCTATGTAGTAAACGGTAAAGTCAAGACCTTTAAAACGAATGAAGATGGCAAAGAATATATTACAGGTATTCATGGTCCGGGTTCATTCCTAGGTTATGTTGCCCTGCTGGAAGACATTGCCTACAATGAAACTGCTACAGTCTTGGAAGCTTGTGAAATCAGCATGATTCCTAAAGAAGACTTCTTTACGCTAGTTCACTCAAGCCGTGATGTATCACACAAGTTCATCAAGATGCTGACCAACGAAGTAGTAGAGAATGAGGAAAAAATGCTTCGTTTGGCGTATGGCTCAGTAAGACAACGTGTTGCAGAGGTATTACTTGACCTAGATCGTAAACAAGAAGAGACAGGTAAAATGCCTATTACTAGAGATGACTTGGCAAAGATTGTTGGTACTGCCAAAGAAACATTGATCAGAACACTATCAGATTTCAAAGATGAAAAGCTGATTGAAGTAAAAGATAAGAACATTGTGATTCTAAACCGTTCGAAACTTGAGTGGGTAAGTCACTAAACTCACTCACAATCAAATACATTACAGAAAGGAAAAAGTCAGATTTTTTTTCATCTTAATAATTTTTTCACCTAGTAACAACTGGCTTTTTCCTTCTATCACAGCCTTGCTTTTGTACATTTTAATATTTCATTTTTAGGCTTATCTAACAAATAGCATACTGCATAAATAAGCAACTTCTACCCAACAGTGTGAATGTCTATTCACACGAATTTCACCCAAAAACCTACTCATCAGTATCTTGAAAAAATCACATATTTAATACGTATAGTTAAACTTAAAAGTCTTAAAACAGCGTTCCAAAATCGGACATTTCAAAGGAAAAATATTATGAAAACTAAGTCCTATTTAGTAAATTCATATTGCAATAAAGTAACAACCACTATGTAGCTAGCCATTGACAGCTGCTCCTTAGAATATTTTGGCAAATTAGAATTGATAGGCGTGACCTATATAACACAACACTCCAACTTGGTGAGCGATGTGGACATACTCACGGGTACTGGGCTTTTAGCCTTTAAGTAACTGATGATTCAGATTTTTATTCGAAACGAACGATTAATGTGAAGTAACTTACTTACACCATGGTAAGAACAGAGATTGATGACAGCTTGAGGCTCAAATTAAAAGAAGTATTTGGGTACAATCAGTTCAGAGGGGAACAAGAAAATATTATCAGAAATATATTGGCTGGCAGAAATACATTCGTAATCATGCCTACAGGTGCGGGAAAGTCGCTATGCTATCAGCTACCCGCCCTCGTTAAAGACGGGACTGCCATTGTTATTTCACCACTTATCGCATTGATGAAAAACCAAGTTGATCAGCTGAATGCTGTTGGGATCAATGCACAGTTCCTGAACTCAACACTTTCAAAAAGTGAAGCCAATAAGGTTAAGAAACAACTCCTTGCGGGTGAGGTAAAGTTACTTTATGTAGCGCCTGAGTCCCTCACCAAGGAAGAAAATATAGACTTGCTTCAAAGTTGTCATTTGAGCTTTGCTGCAATTGATGAGGCTCACTGTATTTCAGAATGGGGTCATGACTTCCGACCTGAGTACCGCCGTATTCGATCGATAGTCGAGCAGTTGGGAGATGGACTTCCGATCATTGCCCTGACTGCCACAGCCACACCTAAAGTTAGGGCTGATATACAGAAAAACCTCAGTATGGAAGACGCAGATGTTTTCCTATCCTCCTTCTTCAGGGAAAACCTCTACTACGAAGTCCGACCAAAGGTCAACCCTCAAAAGCAACTCATTAAGTTTATTAAGCAGCACAAAGGACAATCTGGCATTATCTACTGCTTGAGCAGAAAGAAAGTGGAAGAGATTGCTGAATTCTTGCGTGTCAATGATGTGAAAGCTCTGCCATATCATGCAGGTATGGATGCTTCTATCAGGATGAACAATCAGGATGGGTTCCTAAATGAGGATGTTGATGTAATTGTTGCGACAATTGCTTTTGGTATGGGGATCGATAAACCTGATGTCCGCTTCGTTATCCATTATGATGTTCCAAAGTCATTAGAAGGATACTATCAGGAGACAGGACGTGCAGGACGTGATGGCATTGAATCGCAATGTCTGATGTTCTTCAGCCCTAAAGACATTCAGAAACTAGAGAAATTCAATAAAGACAAACCTGTAACAGAGCGTGACAATGCTCGACTACTGTTGCAGGAAATGTCTTACTACTCCAACTCCTCTGTTTGCCGCCCACGACAACTGCTCCACTACTTTGGAGAAAATATGGGCAAAAACTGTGGACACTGTGACAACTGTCGCAGAAAACACGAAGAGTTTGAAGGTAAAGACGCAGTTCTTCTTTCTTTGAAAGCGATTCTCCAAACAGGACAGCGCTTTGGCATTGAACATATTATCAATGTCATTATGGGAATAGATGATCAATATGTGAACAGCTATAACCATAACAGCCTTGAAGTATACGGCAAGGGAAGTAATGAAGACAAGGCCTACTGGGAAACCGTCATCCGTCAGGCTATGATTTTGAACTTTATCCAAAAAGATACAGACAACATCAAAATACTGAAGGTAACTGATGAGGGCCTAGACTACATGGATTCGCCAAGTGCTGTAATGCTCACCAAGGATCATGATTACTCCAATGAACAGGTGGAAGAAAACGATACTGAAGAGCCTGCTGCAGCGCTATCTTTCGATGAAGCACTTTATGAATTGATAAAAGGGCTTCGTAAGAAAATTGCCAAGCAGAAAAACCTTCCCCCTTATGTCATCTTCCAAGAACCTTCTATGGAGGAAATGGCAACACTTTATCCTACTACAATTCAGGATCTGGCACAAATTAATGGTGTCGGAATGGGTAAAGCACGCAAATTTGGTCAGGCTTTCGCAGAGCTGATCAAAAAATATGTGGAAGAAAATGAGATTGAAACAGCGTCTGACGTAGTAGTCAAATCAGCCGTAGACAAGTCAAAAATCAAGATCTATATCATCCAGCAGATTGACCGAAAAATGGACCTTGAGGACATTGCGGACAACAAGCGGATGAGCTTTGATGACTTACTCTCTGAGATTGAGCACATTTGTTACTCTGGCACAAAGCTGAATCTTGATTATTACATAGAGCAAATCATGGATGACGAAAAGATTGATGAAATCTATGATTACTTTATGGAAGCTGAAACAGACAGTCTCTCTAAAGCATTAGATGAATTGGATGAAGATATTTCAGAAGATGAAATCCGTCTAATGCGAATCAAATTCCTATCAGAATTAGCAATGTAATCTGTAACTGATATAAATATCATGAACAGGCTGGTAACATCACTTTTCCAGCCTGTTTTTTTTTGCCATATTCGCACCGTGAAAAAGGAAGGATGATTCCTTGTGGCACATTCCTTCTTATATCATTTAATCTCAGACCAATTATTTAAAATGAATGTATTAGTTCTTGGCTCCGGCGGAAGGGAGCATACACTTGCTTGGAAGCTGGCTTCCAGCCCTAAACTGACAAAGCTGTATGTGGCACCGGGCAACGCAGGTACTGCTGATGTGGCAGAAAACGTAAACATTGGTGTTACGGACTTTGAAGCACTCAGCAAGTTTGCTTTGGAAAAAGAAATAGACATGTTAGTGGTAGGACCTGAAGCTCCATTGGTAGAAGGCGTTGCTGACTACTTCGCTGAAAAACAGGAACTGTCTCACATCAAAGTAATTGGTCCTAAAAAAGCCGGTGCCGAATTAGAAGGTAGCAAAGACTTCTGTAAGCAGTTTATGCTAAAACATGGTATCCCTACAGCTGCTGCTGAAAGCTTTACGCTGGCTGAACTTGAAGCTGGATATGCCTTTTTAGAAGAGCAAAAACCTCCGTATGTATTGAAAGCGGATGGTTTAGCTGCTGGTAAAGGAGTAATCATTACAGAAGACCTTGATCAGGCTAAAAGTGACCTGAAAGAAATGCTGGAAGGCAAGTTTGGCGAAGCCAGCAATCAGGTTCTGATCGAACAGTACTTATCTGGTATTGAAATTTCTGTTTTCGTTTTGACAGATAGCAAAGGCTATGTAACATTGCCTTCTGCTAAAGACTATAAGCGTATTGGTGAAGGCGATACAGGACTGAACACTGGTGGTATGGGTGCCATCTCTCCTGTCCCATTTGCTGATGATGCCTTTATGAAAAAGATAGATGAGCGAATCATCAAACCTACAATTGAAGGACTTCAGAAAGACAATATCGATTATACTGGCTTTATCTTCTTTGGTCTGATGAACTGTGACGGAGAGCCTTATGTAATCGAATATAATGTAAGAATGGGGGATCCTGAGACAGAAGTAGTTATCCCTCGTCTGAAATCAGACTTGCTGGAAATCTTTGAGCTGGCAGGAAACAAAGAGCTGGAAAAGGCAGTTGTTGAGTTCACAGAAGAGACAGCAACAACAGTAATGCTTGTATCAGGTGGTTATCCTGAAAGCTATGAGAAAGGTAAAGTCATGACTGGCATTGGTCAGGTAAAAGATGTAATTCCTTTCCATGCTGGAACAACCTTTAACGAAGCTGGTGAAGTAGTTACAGCAGGTGGACGTGTAATCGCCTTAACAGCATTTGGCAAGGATAAAGATGAAGCATTGGCCAAGTCTTTTGAAGCTGCTAAAGCAGTAAACTTTGAAAAGAAATACTACAGAACCGATATCGGTTTTGATCTTTAATAGTATGAGGTACTGTCAGGAAAAGTAGCTTTCTACTTTTCCTACACTACAATTAATCACTATATCCATTTTTTATGCAAGAACAAGCGGACAAGCAATTCAAGTTAGGTGTTCTGGGAGGCGGACAACTCGGGAGGATGCTCATTCAGTCAGGTATCAACCTGAATCTGTATACAAAAGTATTGGATCCAGACCCGTCGGCACCATGCAGCAATCTAGCAGATGAATTTGTGGTAGGAGCACTTACGGAATACAAAACCGTAATGCAGTTCGGAGAAGATGTGGACGTGCTTACAATCGAAATCGAAAATGTAAACACAGAGGCATTGGAAGAGCTCGAAAGACAGGGAGTTAAGGTTTATCCTCAACCTAGCCTGATCCGCATGATTCAGGACAAGCGTACACAGAAGCAGTTCTATCGTGAAAACGATATTCCTACTTCTGACTTCTTCCTGATCAGCGACAAAAAAGAGCTTGAAGACTTCAAGAATTTCCTACCCGCTGTACAAAAAATCGGAAAAGGCGGCTATGATGGCAGAGGCGTTCTGAAACTGAAAGACGAGTCAGACTTTGAAGAAGCTTTTGATGCTCCTTCAGTATTAGAAAAACTCGTAGATATCGAAAAAGAGATCTCTATCATTATTGCCCGTAACAAAAAAGGAGAGACAAAAGCTTTCCCTCCAGTTGAATTGGTTTACCATGATGCTAACTTAGTAGATTACCTGTTGGGACCTGCTGAGATTTCAGAAGAGGTAGCACAAAGAGCAGAAGAGATTGCAACTGACCTTGTAAACAAAATGGAGTTTGTAGGTCTGCTGGCGGTAGAACTTTTTGTTGCAAAGGATGGAAAAGTCCTTGTAAACGAGATTGCTCCAAGAACACATAACAGCGGTCACCAAACAATCGAAGCCAACTATACTTCTCAGTTTGAGCAACATCTAAGAGCTATATTGGATATGCCTTTGGGTAGCACTAAACTGCGTACACCTTCTGCAATGGTAAATGTATTGGGCGAACCTGGATATGAAGGAAAAGCTGTTTATGAAGGACTGAATGAAGTTCTTGCTCAAGAAGGAATCTATGTCCATTTGTATGGTAAGCTTTATACCAAGCCTCACCGTAAGATGGGTCACGTGACCATCATTGATGAAGACAAGGACAAACTGCTAGAAAAAATCAACTTTGTAAAAGAAAACCTTAAGGTGATTACAAAAGAGATTGAAAACGGCAATGACTGATATTAAAAAAGGGAATCTGAGTAATTCAGATTCCCTTTTCATTTATTATTATTCTAAGATTATTAACCTTTTTTCTGACTCGCTTTAAACAGGATTTGCTTCTCTTCCTGAGTTAGGTTTTCATACCCTTTTTCAGAAATCTTATCCAAGATTGCATCTACAATCTCTTGATCTGGCTCTCCATCTTTTGCCCCCTTTCCCTTCTTTGAACCTGAGTTCTTACGGTAAGTCACCTTTAGGCTGGATGATGGTTTTCCAATATTAGAGAAGAAATCCAATACAGCTGATACCGGCTTACCCAAGTCTGTTCCGGCTTTAAGTGCCTTGATGTAAACAAACCCTATCAGTGCTCCACCCAAGTGTGCCAAATTACCGCCAGCATTTGCTCCTGAGGTTCCGATCAGTGAAATGAAGATTGTAACCGCTGCTATATATTTGATTTTTACAGGCCCAAAGAAAAGCAGGTTCATTCGATAATCTGGAGACAGTGTTGCTGCACCTACCACAATTGCATAAGCACATGCAGAAGCTCCAATCATCCCCACAGGCTGTCTACTAATAAAGTAAGGAACAAGATTATACATTGTGAGGTATAGAAGTCCACCAACTAATCCTCCCAAGATATACAGTACCACAAGCTTTCGACTTCCCAAAAACTCCATAAAAATAACTCCAAACCAATAGAGCATCAACATATTGAACAATATGTGGAAGAACTCCTGTAAGCTATGGCTGAAAAAATAAGTAATCAACGTCCAAGGTCTGACGATAAAATCACTTATATCCGGCGGCAAGGCGATATTCCTAAAAATGTACTCATTAAAAAAGCCTTCAAACCCCGTAAACCTACAGACCAAGGAAATCAAACTCATTACTACAAAAGCAATGACGTTAATGATTATTAGCCTTGCCAAACCACTGTTTGGTTTATTCCAGGTTGCTTTCAGGTCGGTAACAAAACTGTTCATCTGCTTATATCTTCATTGGAATGGACCATCAAATATTTACAACAATGTAATCAATTTGGAGGAATATGTAAATATTAATATTTCAATACAAAACCTTCCATTATGATTACGAATAAGGGGTTTATATTGTTTAGCTCATTGGTTTGTAACCCCAATTTCTCAACAAAATAAACGCAAATAAGGCTCCCCCCAAGTGTGCCAAGTGTGCAACATTATCACCAGGGTTTTGTCTCCAAAGCATGTACACTTCATAAGCCAAGTATGCACCAATCAGGTATTTAGCTTTCATTGGAATCGGTGGGATAAGTAACATAATCTGTTTGTTAGGAAACAGGTATCCAAAACCAATCAAGATACCAAAAATTGCTCCTGAGGCCCCTACCATTGGTATGCCTGAGAAAAAGCCATAGATCTCTTTTACTATAAAAGATGCTTTATCTATCAATGCTGCACTTTCTGGATGGGCTGGCAACTGATCATAAGCCAAAGCATAAGCCTCATTTTGTGATAGCCAGGTTCCTACTGCTGTTCCATGATCAGTAATAAACTGCTGAAACAACTCAGGTGTTGGAGAATTAAGAAACTCTCTGGCAGCTACTTCAATTTGATGGACCTCATAGTAGTTCAATGCGCCATAAAGTAACCCTCCACCAACTCCAGCTACCATATAGAGTACCAAAAAACGCTTTTGTCCCAATACATGTTCCAAAACAGGCCCAAAGAAAAACAAGCCCAACATATTACTGAATAGGTGATCAAAATTGGCATGTACAAACATGAACGTAATCAGCTGGTATGGCTGAAACTCACTTGAGTGAATATAATGATACCCCAACCAGTCATCTAATGGTAGGTTCAAAAGTGCCTGAACGGCATATATCCCAACATTGATCAGTAGTAGTGTACGCACAACTGGCGTTATGACAATTCCTCCCATATTGTTTTAGCGGTTTTATAGTTTGGCAGCAAGCTTAGTCAAGTAATACTATTCCTCAAGCCTTGCCATGTATTCTTATATCTTTAATGACTAATTGTAAGAAACGATTGTTACGATATTCATTAGCTTGTATATGGTAACAGATATCAAAAGACTCTCCACTTTCCAAAAGTGACAAATAGTCAGTAGCCATCCCGAATCCTATGGCTTCATAGCGATGTAACCTACCCTCCTGCCTGACGGTAAACTTCAGGTGTTTATCTTTTAAAACCCTTACATTCCCTGAGACGTTCAGCCTTTCTGACATAAATAGGGGTTGTCGGTTTTCGGGACCAAAAGGACGCATTTGCTGTATTAGGGTATAAAAATTGGCAGTTACCTGATCCAAATTCAAACAAACATCTATAGGTAACTCTTCTACAAACTCTTCCCCATTAAGTTTGTTTTTGACAACCTCTTCAAACTTTACTCTAAAACTGTCTACATCATCTGGCAGGAGCTTGATCCCAGCGGCAGCTTTATGTCCTCCAAAGGAAATAAAATATTCACGACATTCATGCAAAGCACCATAAAGATCAAAGTCACCGACCGAACGTGCTGAACCTGTTACAAAACCATCTGAAAAAGTTAATACGACTGTAGGTCGGTAATATACCTCCGTACAACGTGATGCTACGATACCTACCACACCTTTGTGCCAATCAGGATGGTATAAAACGGTACTGAACCTATTTCCCCATCCATTTTCTTTAATCATCTGTAGTGCTTGAGCAGTTGCCAACTGGTCATACGCTTTCCTTTGCTGATTCTTTGTTTCAATATCTTTCAAAAAGTTTTCAGCCTCTGTATGAGAATTAGAAGTCAATAACTTAACTGAAAGATTGGCATGCGCTACTCTACCTGCTGCATTCAACCTTGGCCCCATACCAAATACTAACTTGGAAATTGTCACTGGCTCATCTCCTTTGATTCTTTTCATCAATGCCTGAAGCCCATAGTTCTCTGTTGATTCCAACCTCCTCAACCCTTCTTTGGCTAAAACCCTGTTTTCTCCCGTAATCGGTACAATATCACAAGCTATACTTACAGCCAACAAGTCTGTTAGTCTCCAAAGATCATCCTCTGGCACATCATGCTCCTGACAAAAAGCCTGAAGCAGCTTAAACCCAACTCCACAACCTGAAAGTCCTTTATACGGATAAGGGCAGTCTTCACGCTTTGGATTCAGTATGGCTACTGCCGATGGCAATACATCATCAGGTTGATGATGGTCACAGATGATAACCTCAATCCCGCTTTCTTTCGCTTTCTGAACCTGTTCTACTTCCTGAATACCACAATCCAAAGTAATGATAAGCGTTGCCCCTATTTCTTCTGCATATGCTAATCCCCTATCGGAAATCCCATATCCTTCACGGTATTTATCTGGAATATAATAGTCAACATACGGATAAACATCTTTGAAAAATGACAAAAACATGGCGACTGAAGTCGTTCCATCTACATCGTAGTCGCCATAAAACAGAATCTGCTCCTCATTTTCCAATGCTTCTGACAGACGGTTTACTGCTTTTGACATGTCTGCCATCTGTGCAGGGTCATGCAAAAGCGATAAACCTCCTCTGAAGAACTTTTTAGCTGAATCATAATCTGTTACACCTCTCTGAAATAACAAAGATGCCATTGGGGCACTAACGTTAATAGCGTTACAAAGTACCCCTACCTGTTCTGGCGTTGCCTGTTCTTTTATTTTCCAAACGGTGTGCTTCATGTATATCTCAATTATACTCTCAGCAGAGTAAGATAGTTTTGAGTTCAAAAGATAAAACGAAAGGTCAGAAACAAAAATCTAATTCCTGTTTCTGACCTTTCGTTTCAGTTTATCAATGTTTTATTCAGGTTGCTAGAACCATGACATCAGGGTATCCTGATTTAATATCAACAACATTAAAATCACCCCTACTAGTCCTCCAAATAAGATACCTAGCAGCAGCATTTTATAATTGGTTCGGCGCTTGGCTGTGACAATACGTCCCTGAAGGTCTTCAGGCAAATCAGTCACATACAACAAATCGCTTTCCTGTGCTGCAATTTGCTCTTCAATACTTTTCAGACGGCGTTCTCTCTGCTTTATCTCCAGCTCTTTGTCCTCCAAACGCTGCTCATAAACTTCCATGATCTTATCAGCATTGGCTTTGGAGACTTTCAGCTCGTTGAAAAGGTATTGCATCCGATCTTCTTCGGTCTGAAACTTCTTTTTGGGATTATAAATCAGAAATACCAGCATAGAGATGACACTTGCCCCCAACAGCACTGCCCATACGGTAAAATATTCTTGTAGCTGGTAAATGACTTGGTACCAGGCGTCATTCATAGGTTTTTAGCTATTTCTTATATCAGTTATGGTAATATCATACTTTATCATAACCTAAAATATTTATAGGTTATATGGAAGTATAATTCAATTATAATATAAAATACGTCCTAATAAAAGACATACGTTTAGAAGCTGAACCACTGATAACTATTCAGCTTCGGTACCTGTACTCACCTGCTTTTCATACAACTCCTTATAAGCTCCCTGCTTTTCCATAAGTTCTGCATGCGTGCCTGTTTCTACAACTTCTCCCTGATCCAATACCAGAATACGGTCTGCCAACTTAGCAGATGATACCCTATGAGAAATAATGACACTGGTACGGTTCTCCATAATACCTTGCAGGTTATTCAAGATTGCATTCTCCGTCTTGGTATCCACAGCCGAAAGGCAATCATCCAAAATCAGAACAGTAGGCTTACGGATCAATGCACGTGCAATTGATGTTCTCTGTTTCTGTCCTCCTGAAAGGGTAATCCCTCTTTCTCCCAAGACTGTTTCCAAGCCCTTGTCAAACATGGATATATTGTTCCAAAGGTCTGCATCCTTGGCTGCCTGAATGATTTCCTCCTCTGTCGCATCATCCTTACCAAAGGCTATATTGTTACGGATTGAGTCTGAGAATAGGAATACATCCTGAGGTACATACCCCATTTTATTTCGAATGTGATTGATATCAAAGAGCTTGATATCTCTCCCATCGATCAATACTCGTCCATCTGTTGGATCATACATACGGCAAAGCAGGTTGGCAATCGTACTCTTTCCTGAGCCTGTTGTCCCCAAAATTGCCAGTGTCTCTCCTTCGTTTATCTCAAAAGATACCTTCTTTACCGCCTCAATACCTGAATCAGGGTATACCAATGTCACATCTTCAAAAGCTACTTTACCTTTGATCGGCTCTTCCAAATTACTGATTGAGACAATCTCATTTTCAGTATGCAAGAACTCATTGATTCGCTTCTGAGATGCTGCTGCTCGCTGTACAATACTTGTTACCCAACCCAATGATGTTACAGGCCATGTAAGCATATTGACATACATGATAAACTCTGCAATATTACCAGGTGTGATAGAGCCTCTAATCACTTCAATACCTCCAACATACACCGTAAGAATAGTACTCAAGCCAATTAGCACCAACATCAAAGGATAAAAAAGGGCATTTACTTTAGCCAAAGACAACTGCTTGTCTGTATAGTCATTGGCTGCATCATCAAACAAGCCTGCTGAATCTTTCTCCCTGACAAATGCCTTGATCACACGAATGCCTGAGAATGCTTCCTGTACAAAAGTTGACATTCCTGAAAGGCTTTTCTGAATAGCTTCAGACCTTTTATTAATCAGGTTATTTACATAATAGATACTCACTGAAAGTAAAGGAAGTGGCGCCAAAGCCCACAAGGTAAGCTTTACGTTTACCGTCAGCATGTAGCCTATAATCAAGATACAAGATACTGTCAGGTTAATGCCATACATAATCGCAGGGCCAAGGTACATCCGGACCTTACTAACATCTTCGGAAATACGAGCCATCAAGTCCCCTGTATTGTTTCTTCTATAGAAACTCAGCGGTAATGACTGATAATGCTTGAATACATCATTTTTCAAATCGTACTCAATCAGACGAGACATCACGATAATGGTCTGACGCATAAAGAATAGGAATACCCCTCGAAGAAATGCCATGGCTACAATCAGCAAACCGTAGAACAGAATGGTCATGTAGAAGTCTGAACGGAATGAATCTTGCAACTGTCCCCCATCAAACAGCGGATACACATTCAGCGCATCGAGTACAAGGTTAAGTGCATGCCTTACCATTTGGGCTGGTACAATGGCAAATATATTGGACAGGATGACGAACAACGTCCCCATAAAAAGGTGTCCTTTGTATTTGTAAAGATATTTATTGAGATGTCTAAGCTCTTTCATTCAGATGCTGTATTAATGTCTGCTGTTTCATGCCTTTACGCTAAAGCTATCGTGTAGCAAAAGCAAAGGTAATAAGTTCTTTGTGTTGTATGCTCTTTGATAACTCAATTTAATCAAGTTGGTTCAACAGATACGGCACATAAACAAAATTCATTACTATCTTGGATTATAAACTTTAGACGACTAATCTATCACAACAAATGAAAAAACTATTTTTTTACGCTTTTATATTACTAACCATAGTCGGATGTGGCCCTAAAAAAAAGGATGGTAAACCAATCCTTTCCGATAAAGACATCAAAGCATTAAAAGAGCTAGCTGATGATGTTCAGAAGAGTGTTGCCTCCAACAAAACGAGCAGCAAACCTTCCAACAAGGCTAACTCATCTACTGAGAATTACAATTACACTATTCCTGCTGACCTTGACTTTACCCCTTCTTCTACCACAAAAGAAGTTATCAGACATTCCAGCTTTACACTCTCTTACTCAGAAGCGTATGAACAAGCTGAATGGGTTGCTTATGAAGTAACTAGAGCCA
The DNA here is from genome assembly GCF_036880985.1 of Limibacter armeniacum. Taxonomy (NCBI): domain Bacteria; kingdom Pseudomonadati; phylum Bacteroidota; class Cytophagia; order Cytophagales; family Flammeovirgaceae; genus Limibacter; species Limibacter armeniacum. The sequence goes on along the minus strand of NZ_JBAJNO010000009.1, from coordinate 2,789,595 downwards.
AAATGCAGGAAAGAAGTCAGAATAAAATTAAACGTACTGACAACTTTAGGGAAGACCCTGCTGTAAGTACAGGTTCTGCTCAATTAGATGATTACTACAACAGCGGCTATGACAGAGGACACCTTGCTCCTGCTGCTTCTGTTGGCTACTCAACTCAGACGATGTCTGAAAGCTTTTTCCTTTCTAATATGAGCCCTCAGGACCCTGACTTCAACCGTGGAATCTGGAGAAAACTGGAAGAACAAGAAAGAGAGTGGGCATTCCGAGAAAGAGCTATTTATGTAATTACTGGACCTATACTGGAACCAGGGCTAAAAGTCATTGGAAAAAGAAGCAGAAGTGACAAAAACAACAAGAAAGTGGCTGTCCCAAAACAGTACTACAAGATTATAGTAGACCGTACTGACACACCGAAAGCCATCGCTTTCCTTATGCCAAATGAGGGTAGCAAAAAGCCTTTCACTTCATTTGTTGTCTCTATAGATTCCATTGAGAAAATGACAGGAATAGATTTCTTCCCTGCTTTGGAAGACTCCTTGGAAGACAAGCTAGAAGCTTCGACAAGTACAAGTGGCTGGCAATTCAGCACCAGAATCAAATAAGCTGTTACAAGTAATTTACTTGGGACATAAAAAAGGGAAGCAGACCGAAATCTGCTTCCCTTTATATTTATCAACTATACTGATTAGTGACTTGCTACTGTTGATTGTTGTGCCCCATAAACCTCTTTTCCATTGTCAAGAAAGTTTACGAAGTTCTCTACATTCAGGTCATAAGCTTTTGGCTTAATCAACAACTCACCTTCATTGTCTAGCAGACAGTAGTAAGGCTGTGCGTTGCTGTTGAATTTAGAGATTTGGAAATCAAAGTTTACAGCACCAATAGTCTTTTTCACCTTGCCATCAAATGTTGACGTTACCCAATCTTCTTCAGGAAGTTCTGTTGGGTCATCCACGTACAATGCCAAAATAATATAGTCTTCTCTCAGTCTTTTCAGTACCTCAGGTTGCGCCCATACATTGTCTTCCATCTTACGACAGTTAGCACAACCGTGTCCTGTAAAGTCTACAAAGATTGGCTTGTTCTCACGCTTAGATGCTGCCAATGCTTGCTCATAGTCAAAATAGCCATGCAAACCATGAGGTAAATGGAACCTGTCAGCCCATTTGATTTCCTCATTTGCACCTTGATGGTTACCGCTTACACCTACAAAACTCACTTCTTTTCTGATGATTGAGTTAACATCAAAGCTATGGTGTGTTTGTGGAGGCAAGATTCCAGAAAGCAAGTTCAGAGGCGCTCCGAAAAGACCCGGAATCAGGTAAACCACAAATGAGAATACAACGACAGACAGCAACAGTCTCGTTACTGAAATTCTTTCAACAGGCATATCGTGTGGCAATCTGATTTTACCCAACAGGTAGAAACCCAACATTGAGAAAACCACTACCCAAATCGCAACCATCACATCCTTGTCCAAAATCTGAAGGTTGTAAACCAAATCGATTGTTGAAAGGAACTTAAAGGCAAATGCCAATTCGATAAAGCCCAATACCACCTTTACAGAGTTCAACCAGCCACCTGACTTAGGCATTGATTTCATAAGTCCAGGGAACAAGGCAAACAGTGTAAATGGCAATGCGAATGCCAACGCGAAAGACATCATTCCCAACATCGGTCTCAATACGTGTCCTCCTACTGACTGGATCAAGATAGTACCTACAATAGGACCTGTACATGAGAATGATACCAGTACAAGCGTAAATGCCATAAAGAATACAGCCAACAGACCACCACGGTCAGACTGCGCATCCATCTTGTTTACCAAGCTACTTGGCAACGTAATCTCAAATGCACCAAAGAACGATGCTGCAAAAACGATAAAGATTACGAAGAAGACGATATTCGGTAACCAGTGTGTACTGATCAGGTTAGCCACACTTGGGTCACCTGTAAGTGGAGCCAATACAGCACCTACCAAGCCATAAATAAAGATGATAGAAAAACCATATAGCAATGCTTTCGCCTTACCACCTTCCTGCTTTGTAAAGAATGACACAGTCAATGGAATCATTGGGAATACACAAGGTGTAAAGATCGCTGCCAAACCAAACAGGAATGCTGAAATCATAAAGCCCCAAATAGTATCTTCCTCTTCTGCTGAAACCGGCGTCACTTCATTCTTGGATGCAGGCGACAGTTTTTCAGCTTTTTCCTCTGCAGGTTCTGCTACAGTTGCTTTCTCCTTTACTTCTGTCTGTGCTGCGACAGCAGTATTTTCTGTTGTCTCTGTTTGTTCAGCTACTTCTTCAGCTTTTACCTCATCTGCTTTTTTGTTTGTCTCTTTAGCTTTTGCTGCTTCAGCAACTGTCACTTTCAAGTCTTTAAATGCAAATGACTCTTCCAATGGAATACACTGTCCTGTTTCGTCAGAGCAAGTTTGTCCTTTCAAAGTAGCCTCTACGTGAAAATCGCTTTTAAGCACTTTCACCTTTTGCTGGAACTGACCAGTACCTTTGAAGTAAGAAATCTCTCCTTCCCAAAGGTCATCATATTTCTTTTTAGGGTGAATAGGTGTAAGTCCTCCCACCAATTCGTAAGTAGCATTTTTATCGAAGCTCACTGAAGTAACGATTGGTCCCAAATCAGGATCAAAATCCGAAGAATAGAGGTACCAGCCTTTTTCAATTTTTGCTTCAAAGATTAATTCGACAACATCCCCCACCTTTGCTTCCTGAGCAGACATGTGTGATGTCCAAGTTACGGGGTTTATCAGCTGTGCCACCCCTGAAGTAAGGAATGTTACACAAGCCAATAGAGTTAAAAAAAAGTGCTTCTTCATGATATACGACGCTTTTGATGTTTAACAGCGGTTGATTATGTAAAAAAGCATAAAGGCTTAACCAATCACTTCAAGGGTAGTCCTGAATGCAACAAACTTTCCTTTATAAGCTTCTTCGTGTTTATTTCTCATTTCCACAGCATGTTCTGCAATGTAAGTGTTTAGCTTATCCATGCTTTCTGCAATGTACTGAACGGCAAAAGTTTCGCCAGTATTACCTGGTACTTCATCCAGCAATCTCAAGAATTTATGTTCTTGAAAATACCCTGTTGCCATTACTTCTGGAATATGAACATCTGTCATCCATTTCTTCCAGCTATCCATTACATCTTTCTCAACGTTAATAGTTACATTATATATGATCATATCTTTATTTTTTTTACTAAAAAAATTCTATTTAAATCTTTTTTCCCAACTCAAATCCAATACTAAAGGTTTATTTTAAAGAGATTGAAATAAAATGTATGTCGCTATTATGACAACAGCATTCCCTTTATTTCATAAAAAAAGCGGACAACATAGAGATCAAACCCCATATTGTCCGCAAATATAACTTTGTTCTGCGGAAAAAAAGATCAATTGGTTTATAAATAACGTTTTACAACACTTTTATCCCAAACCATCTTCTGTGCTTTACCGCAATTTGATTGCTTGATTTGCTTTCACAATGTAACCTATCAACCGCTGTAATAGCATAAGAATACTTTTTGCCAACCTCTGCTTCCTTATCTGTAAATTGTTGTTGTGGGTACGGAGAGCGTCTTATTTTAGCGACCATTTCACCCGCATTCTCAGTGTTACCACCTTTATCTCCCTCAAACCTGTACACTACATAATAGTTCGAATCATTAGTCTCGCTGTCTTCCCACTTTACAATCACGCCATCTTTTTTACTGCCTTCCACTGCTGTTATTCTTGGAGATTGAGGAGGCTTGTTATCAATCCACTTCATCATAGGCACCAATGCTTCATCCTGATAGTAGTTTCTAAGTGAGTCTCGAACACCAAGTGGATTAGCGGTCAGTGATTTTGAACTGAAAAACATGCTACCATGTACATTAGAATAGGTTTCGTTCAGCATCAATTGGTCTATCAGCTGATTTGGGTCTTCCCAATTTTTTTTACCAACCCTATAAGCCCCCTGACCGATATAGACGTGCTTTCCATATGAATGCTTGTTCCACCAATCTACCAAGGTCGCATAGTCAGCTGCAGGATGCCCTATATGCCAATATAACTGTGGCGCTACATAATCTATCCACCCTTCTCTCATCCATTTCAAAACATCTGCATAGAGGTCATCATAGTTAGTCTGTCCCGCTCTAGTAGCAGAACCATCAGGGTCCTTATCCTGATTTCTCCATACTCCAAACGGACTGATACCAAACTTGACAAACGGTTTTTCCTTTTTGATTCTGAATGAAAGCTGTTGTACAAAGTAGTCTACATTGTACCTTCTCCAGTCTTCCTTATTGGTAAAGGTTCCACAATATGCCTGATACGCATCTTCATCCGGAAAGTCTTCTCCAGCTATTTTGTATGGATAGAAATAATCATCAAAGTGTACAGCATCCAAATCATAGTGCTTTACCACTCTCATAATCTCATCCAACACAAACTCTCTAGCCTCAGGCTCTCCTGGATTGTAATACCATTTCGGTCCGTACTTCACAAACCACTCAGGGTGTTGCTTGATTGGATGCTCAGGTGAAATATGATCAAGGCTATCCTTCATACTTGCCCGATAAGGATTGAACCAAGCGTGAAACTCCAGATTGCGTTTATGCGCTTCCTCAATCATAAATGCCAGTGGGTTGTAATAAGGAGTTGGTATCGCTCCTTGTTCCCCTGTCAGGTATTCTGACCAAGGCTCTGCTTCAGATGGATAAAATGCATCTGCCACAGGACGCACCTGAACAATCACGGCGTTCATTCCATTTTCCTTATGCTCATCCAGAATGCGGACAAACTCCTGTTTCTGTTGGTAACTGGAGAGACCACTTCTTGATGGCCAATCAATATTTACGACCGATGCAATCCATGTTGCACGTAGCTCTCTCTTGCGGCTTTTCTGCGCAGAGGAAGTATGATTGATAAAAAAGATGCTGACTAGTGCCAGCCAAAAAAAACATTTTTGCATGATATATATCGTTACGGGTTACTGATAAACCCATTGATTTGCCCTATCACTGTTATTGTTTATTATAAAAATCGACCGCTTTACGTACAGAACCATGTTCTAGTAGTAGTGTCTGCGCTACCTCATATTCAATACCAGTTTCTTGCTGAATCATGCGGGTTCCTCTATCCACCAGTTTCTCATTTGATAGTTGCATATCCACCATCTTGTTTCCCTTCACATGTCCCAATTGGATCATTGTCGAGGTTGAAATCATATTCAGGATAAGTTTCTGCGCAGTACCTGCCTTCATTCTTGTACTACCTGTTACAAACTCAGGCCCTACCACTGCTACAATTGGCACTTGTGCCTCTTCCGTAACAGCTGACCCCGCATTACAAGTTACACATGCTGTCAACAAGCCATGCTCATTTGCATCTCTCAACCCTCCAATCACATAAGGCGTGCGCCCCGAAGCCGCAATTCCTACCAATGTATCCAACTCATTGATGCCATACGCTTCAAGGTCTTTCCAAGCTTGTTGCTCATCATCCTCAGCAGCTTCTACTGCACTACGAATCGCTTTGTCTCCTCCAGCAATCAATCCAACTACTTTTCCTGGGTCAGCACCGTATGTTGGAGGAATTTCGGAAGCATCCAGAATCCCTAAACGGCCACTCGTACCTGCTCCAATATAAAAGAGTCTTCCTCCTTTTTTCATTCTCTCTACAACCCCTTCCACTAAGGTTTCAATCTGCGGAATAGCTTTACCAACCGCCTCGTGTACTTTAGCATCTTCCCTGTTGATGTTTTCCAGCAACTCTTTTACTGGCATCTGTTCAAGGTTATCGTATAGTGATGATGATTCCGTTGTCGATGTCATATTTTTAGATATTAGATTTTACTATTAAAAATTAGGCTACATTATCTCAAGCTTACCTTCTCTAGTGTCTCGTTTCTTTGTGAGATTAGCAAAAGCCCAATAAATGTCAGCAGTCCATTCACAATCAGTATTTCGAAACCGAACTTATACCCGAATAACCATTCCTCTGAATTGGCATTCAGGATATAGGAAATTACTGGTGAGAGCAAACATACCATTGCCACAAACCTGTCCTTAACTTGTCTTTTTGTAAACAACCCAAAGGCAAACAACCCCAGCAATGGGCCATATGTAAACCCTGCTGCCTTAAATACAGATGTTACTACACTTTGGTCATTGAATGCTCTGAAGGCTACAATTACCAAAAACATCAGGAGTGAGAAGCCAATGTGAACTGCAAAACGTATTCTTTTTTGATCTTTGGCTGGCTGATGACTGATATCCAACATGTCAACACAAAAAGAGGTCGTCAACGCTGTAAGTGCAGAATCGGCACTCGAATAAGCAGCAGCCGTCACTCCCAACAGGAATATGACACCTGCAAAAGTACCAAAGTATTCCAATGCCAGTAACGGATACAGTTCATCTGTTCGGGAAGGAAGTGCTATACCTTTGGCTTCCGCAAACACATAAAGCATCACTCCCAAAACAAGAAACAATACTGTAGAGATAACAAAGGTTATACTGAATCCGATCAGGTTTTTTTGAGCATCCCATCGGGTACGGCAAGTAAGGTTCTTCTGCATCATGTTCTGGTCAAGTCCATTCATCACAATCGCAATAAACACACCTGCCATAAACTGCTTGAAGAAGTTCTTACCTGACTGCCAGTCCCACACAAATACCTCTGAGTAAGGATGAGATGCAACAGTGTCCATCAGCTTCCCGAAAGAGAAGTCCAGTTGTTGGTCAATCAGCCAAATACTAACACCCACAGACATTAGCATAAACAGTGTTTGTAACGTATCGGTCCAAACGATGGTCTTGATACCTCCTTGAAAAGTATAGAGCCAAATTAGTAGAATTGTGATTAACACTGTGACGGCAAATGGGATACCGAATGCATCAAAAAAGGCAATCTGCAAAACTGTAGCCACCAGATACAGTCTGAAAGACGCTCCAATCGTTTGGGAAATCAGAAAGAAGAAGGCTCCACTCTTATAAGCTTGCCACCCAAACCGTTGGTTCAGGTATTCATAAATGGATACCAGTTTCAGCTTGTAGTATAAAGGAATCAGCAAAAAGGCAATTACCCAATACCCTACAAAGTTACCCAATACAAATTGCAGGTATGACCACCCAGAGTTACCCACCTCTCCTGGTACAGAAATAAACGTAACTCCAGAAAGGGAGGCTCCGACCATTCCAAAAGCAACCAAATACCAAGGCGACTGGCGGTTTCCTGTAAAAAAAGTCTCTGAATCAGCATTTCTTGATGTCACAAAGGAAATGCCCATTAGGACCAGAAAATAGATAAATATTACCCCAAATACGATCGTTGGCTCCATAGTTCAGTTGATGTTTTCAGTTACAGCAAGCTGTCTTTCTGCTTATTCAAAATCTGGGTACAGCAAGTACTTTCTTCTTATCTCATTGTAAGCTTTTAGCTCAGGCTCCCAACTCTCCTTTATCTCTTCTTCTGTCATGCCTGCCTCAATTTGCTTTCTCAACTTGTCCGTGCCTGATAGCTTATCCATCCACTTCGCTCTTGAGAACAAGTCCATGCCTTTTTCCTTGAACATCTTGTGCCAAGTCAATATATACTGCAAAGTAAATTTACTGTTAGCAATACCTCTCAGGTCATCTCCATAACATTTCTCCCCTTTCAGTATCGGGTTGGATGCCGCTCCTTGTATTGACCTTGGAGTAAAGGTAAAATCACCCATTGTAGTATCATTATAGCCTATTACCTGAAAAGGAAAATCCGTACCACGTCCTATACTTACAGGTGTTGCCTCAAAGAAACAGATGGAAGGATAGAGTCTGATCGCTACATCATTCGGTAAATTCGGAGAAGGTTTTACAGGTAAACTATAAGCCCTGCTATGGTCATAATTTTTGGCAGGAATCACCGTCAGGTCACATGATTTACCACCTTCCAACCAACCTTCATCATTGATCATCAGCGCCAACTCTCCAACTGTCAAACCATGTACGATTGGAATTGGATGCATTCCGACAAATGACTTTTGAGATGGCTCCAGAATAGGTCCATCCACATAGTCCCCATTCGGGTTTGGTCGGTCAAGCACCATCATTTTAGTACCTGACTCAGCACAGGCTTCCATCATATAGTGCATAGAGCTGATATAGGTATAGAACCTCGCTCCCACATCCTGAATATCAAAAACAACAACATCTAGCTGATCCATATATTCAGGACCTGGCTTCTTATTTTTACCATAAATGGAGATAATTTCTACTCCTGTTTTAGAATCTTTTGAGTCACTGATATGGGCACCAGCGTCAGCATCCCCACGAAAACCATGCTCTGGTGCAAATATATATTGCAGGTTTACTCCAAGGCTGTGAAGAGAATCTACCAAATGTACATTGTCAATTCTTGATGTCTGGTTAACGAGCAATCCTACCCGCTTCCCTTTCAGCTGTGGAAGGTACATATCCAGCTGCTCCGCTCCCATGACAATGCGTTCTTGCTGCGTCTGTACATTACTTTCCTTTACCTGTTCCTGACTTTTCGTCGAACCACAGGCAAGCATGGCTATCATGCCAACAGCCAAAATATATAGTCTCTTTATCATAGCGAAATTGGTATGTTATTGTCCTGATGTTTCAGCATATGCCTCTAAGATACAAGACACATCAAACATACACGTAATTAGGAGGGAATGATTCACAGAAAAAAGGGATTTTGAAAATTTAGCCTTACTACAAAAAAAGACACCCTTGTAACAAGGGTGTCTTCAATCAATAATTTATTACGATCCGATATATGAAATATTAATAGCCAGGGTTAGGTGTTATTACTCCTCCGGAATTATCAATTTCACTAATTGGAATAGGGAAATAAATATGTGTTGTCGGAGCAAGGTTAGTAGGCTTAAAGATAGGATCACCTGAGTCAGTAACAATATATCCTCCTACGCCATCTCTAGTGATACTTGCTTTTACTTTGTAACCATCAGCATTCAGTTCATCCAAACGTCCCGTACGTACCAAGTCGTGCCATCTATGTCCTTCACTTACCAACTCACGTCTTCTTTCCAAATAGATATCTTCTAATAATGCTGTACCCGTTGAAGAGATATCTGCTGGAATTGTTCCTGCTCCTCTAGCTCTTTCACGAACCATATTTACATACTGTAAAGCTGTAGCCTCATCTCCTGTATGGTAAGATGCTTCTGCATAAAGCAAATAGATATCTGAAAGACGAATAATACGTTCGTTAATTGGCGAGTTTCTTTGATTACCCAATGCCTGATACTCTTCTTTAGAGATATAGTGCTTGTAGTTTGCGAAACCTGTCAAAGTAAATGCATCTTCAGGGTCTTCTCCCCACTGATCCGCATACTTTACAATATTGATAATCGAAGCCTCTCTTCTTGGGTCTCCATCTTCAAAGGCCAAATAGGCATCATAAGTAACTCCGTGCTTACCGTATGGGTCAGCACCTCCAAACCAAGTATTATTCAAGAAAGTATTGAAGTTACCGTTGTCAGTTGTAGCACCATCATTAAGTGGAGAGTCATAATATTGTATTTCAAAAATTGACCCAGGACCATTTTCCCCTGCTTCTGTAAAAATATCATGATAATCACCCATATAGAGTGAGTACTTACCCAAGGCAAACAATTGCTCTGCATACTCTTTAGCATCAGCCCACTTGTTTGGGTCGTAGAAACTTTGTCTACTATAGCCTTCACTCGCTTGTGAAGCAGATACTTTAACAAGCATAGCCAGTGCTGCTCCTTTTGTTGCTCTACCTACTTGTTCTGCAATTTCCATCTGAGACTTCAATGGCAAATCTTCTACTGCTGCTTTCAAGTCTTCCTCAATGAATGCATACACCTCTTTTGCATCTGCTCTTTCAAACGTCATCTCGTCCAAAGCAAGTGCTTGTTTGACTAAAGGCACCCCTCCAAAATTCTTCACTAAATCATAGTAGTAATATGCTCTCACAAATTTCGCTTCTGCTACTACTCTTTTTTGAAGGTTTTTATCTAGTACCCTGGTAGGTCCTCTCCATCTACATTGTTGATTAACTGGTTGGCAATCAAAATACCTCGGTAATTGTACCTCCAATTATAGCTAAAAAGGAAATGTGTTTCATCGAATGTAAACTCATGGAAGTTCAGCAACTCACGGTCAAGTCCATCATCTGTTACCAAGTTAGCAAAGGTATTGCGAGCCCAGTTGTAGTGATACTGCCACAGAGGCGCATACAACGCATTAGAAGCTTCTACAAGATCAACATCACCAGAGTAAAAACTGCTTGCTGTTGGCTCTCCTATTTTCTCTGTCTCTAAGAAATCTTCTGAACATGCACTGAGACTTACTGTTATTAGTCCCAATGCCAACATTTTATATAGATTTTTCATATGATAAATGCTCTTTTAGAATGTAACATTAGCACCGAATGAGAATACCCTTGCTTGTGGGTAAGTACCGTAATCTACTCCTTGATTCAGCGTACCATTAGCACCATCGCCTAAACCACCAATCTCAGGATCCATTCCACTGTATTTAGTTAGGGTAAATACATTCTGTCCTGAGAAATACACTCGTACGTTTGACATCCAAGGTGTTGGATTTTGGAAAGTATAACCGATCTGCATATTCTTTAAGCGAGCATAAGATCCATCTTCAATATAGAAGCTTGAGTATCTTAGGTTTTTCTCATTTGTAGCTGTATTCAATCCAAATAGCTCATTGGTTCTATTGCTCTCAGACCAATGGTTTGCATAATCGCTTGACAAACCATAATGCTTATGAGCTGCATAGTTATAGTACTTGAATGCATTCATTACTTCATTGCCTTGTACCCCTTGGATAAAGAATGAGGCATCAAAGCCTTTATATTTCATACCCAAGTTGATTCCGTAGAAGAAATCTGGAGTAGGATTTCCCAAGAAGGTTCTATCATCTCCACTGAAAGCTCCGTCATTGTTGGTATCTGCAAATTTGAAATCACCTACACCAACATTATCACCTGCCTGTATACTATTATCTACTTCTTCTTGTGTTTGGAACACACCTTCAACCTGATAGCCATAGAATGAACCAATTGGCTCTCCAACAGCTGTTCTAGTGGTATTATTTAGGAATGCTACATTACCTGCATCAATCGGCTTTTCATCCTCTCCTAGGTAAATTACCTTATTTTTCACAGATGAAACATTCAGGTTCACACTGTATGAAAACTCTGTTCCTATTTCACCTCTGTAACCCAAATCGATTTCAAATCCTTTATTCTGTACTTCACCTGCGTTTATATAAGGGTTTGTTGCATATCCAGAGTAGTATGTAACAGGAACCTGTACCAGCATATCTTTTGTATTTTTCACAAAGTAGTCTGCTGTTAGCGTTATTCTGTCATTCAAGAAGGCTGCATCAATACCTATGTTAGTAGACTCAACTGTTTCCCAACGAATATTTTCATTGGCTAATGTAACAGGCGCTCTACCTGCCACTTCTGAATCATTTAATACATAGCTATACTCCAATAATGACTCACCACTCTGTAGCGTTGACAAGAATCCGTAAGGGTCAATGTTGGCATTACCTACTCTACCCCAACCTGCTCTCAGTTTCAACTGAGTTACCATATCGTCTGACAAGAAGTCCATAAAAGATTCATTTCTCAATTTCCAGCCTGCAGAGAAAGAAGGGAAGTTACCTGTACGATAACCCGGTCCAAATACTGATGATCCATCCTGACGGAAAGAGGCTGTCAAGAAATACTTATCATCGTAGCTGTAATTAATTCTTCCCAGGTATGAATACATTCTGATATCTTCTCCTGAGTTGAAAGCATTAGTACTTTTCAGGTCTATAGAGGAGTTCAAGTATTGTAGCACCTCATCATTGTTTCCAGGAATATTGTTACGAGTCGCTGACAAAAATTCACTTTGATCACGTTGCGCAGTGAAACCACCTAAAACATTGACATTATGCTTACCAAAGCTTTTGGTATAATTCACTGTATTTTCCCAAAGCCACCCTGTAAAATTACTGGTCCTTTTATCCAAGCTATTGGTTATATTATTTTCGCCTCCGATATATGAATATGTTGGCAAATAAACCTTTCTCTTCGAATTAGAAAGATTGTTACTCAATGCTGACCTAAACACCAAACCTTTTATTGGCTCAAACTCTAGATATGAAGTTGCCAACAACAATAGTGACTCACTTACATCCACATCTCTATTTACGGCTGCTACCGGGTTACCCAAGTCTGAATAAGGAGTTGAGGCATATTCACCTGTTGCAGGGTCTTTTACTGGGGTAAGTGGATCCAATCTCAAGGCGTTTGTTACGATCCCAGTGTAGTAGTCGCTTTTGACATTATTAGACTGAGTGTTTGATACTGAAACATTTACACCTGTTCTGAACATAGGACTAATTGTATAGTTCGTATTTAACCTTAGGTTAATACGCTCGTAATCAGACCCTTTAACAATACCTTCATTCTTAAAATATCCTGCACTCATCAAGATATTGGCATTCTGATCTCCTTTTGAAACAGTTACGTTTGCCTTATTTATCACGCCTTGACGTGTCACTTCATCAAACCAATCTGTAGTTCTTGTTGGATCTGTCGAAGCTCCTTTAAGATCAAATGGAAGGTATGAAGTCGAGTTGCTGAAAGTATTGGCATTCGTTTGTGCTGTATTAATCGCATTTAGCCAATCCTGAGAGTTCATTAAGTCTGGCCTTTTCCAAGCACTTTGAACACCCGTCATTAGCTCTAGTTGTACTTTTACTTGATCAGAAGAACCTTTCTTTGTTGTAACCAGTACAACACCATTTGCACCTCTAGAACCATAAATTGCTGTAGCAGAAGCATCTTTTAATACTTCAATACTCTCAATGTCTGAGGGGTTAATATGTGAGATATTACTCAACATCATACCATCTACTACATAAAGTGGCTCAGAGTTATTTACTGTACCTGTACCACGTACACGTACTGAAAGCCCAGCTCCTGGAGCCCCTGAATTTTGAGAAACTTGAACACCTGATGCTCTACCTTGTAATAATACTGTAGCATCAGGGACTGGCTGAGCTTGAAGGTCTTTACTTGAAATACTGGAAACAGCTCCAGTCAAATCAGATTTTCTTTGCACACCATACCCTACTACCACAACCTCTTCAAGTTGCGCAAGGTCTTCGTCTAAAACTATATTAAAAACAGTCTGATTGCCTACAGCTATTTCTTTTGTCTCATAACCAATAAAAGTGATTAAAAGAACAGGGTCTGTTTGACTTTCAGAAATGTTCAGCTTAAAAGCTCCTTCAAGATCAGTCACGGATCCTATTGAGGTTCCTTTTAATAATACGTTGGCGCCAATAATCGGAGCATCTGTAGCGTCTTTGATAACACCAGAAATGCTTCGCTCTTGTGCCCAAGCCGCTACACTTAGCAAGGAAAGTAGCAGCGCAAACAAAGTAGCTCTCATTTTCATATTGTATGATTTTGTTAAAATAAATGCGTGTAACAAAACTTCTATTTACATATATCAATCACTCGTTCAGCACTTTCTATTGACATAAAAAATTGTGATGTGGCAAATTGTCTTTTAACATTTGTTATCACATCCCCGAAAACCGTGAAATTATTTTCCATTTAGCTGTACAATCAGTGTTTTACCTTATCAACCCTTCTATAGTAATGGGGTAATAAGGTTATTTTATACTATTCAAAATTCACAACCTCCAACATTGAGCATCTAAAAATCCACCCAATACGATTTGGTTGATACCTTTTCTTACTTACAAAAAGAAAGGGGGTATTTTGTGGCGTAAAAGTGACACTTAAGAAGTGGTTTATAATCACTGAAAACCATGATTTCAAATCTACCTTTGCATCAGAATAAGGTTTAAACAAAAACAGAGGACACCCTGTGAGGTGCCCTCTGCTTCTAATCTTTATTGATACTATTTAGGGTTACTCCACTACCCATCTACGCGTCTCTACCCTATCGTCAACTCTTATAACGACTAGGTATATACCTGATTTAATCGAATTTGCATTTAACCTTATCCTATATTTACCTCCTTGGAATGTCTGCTTATCATATGTCAACACTTTTCCATCTACTCCAACTATACTATATTCTAGGACACTGGTTTTATCCAAACTAAAGTCAAGGTATCCTACTCCTTGAGCTGGATTTGGAAATACTGTCCAAGTCTTCAGTTCTACTATTTCTAATGCTGTTACAGTATCTTCAGAAGTCGTAAAGCTTATTACGGCAGACCATTCTCCCATACCGCCACTTTGATTCCCTGCCCTTACTCTAGCATAGTAAACTGTAGAGGAAATCAGCGGCTCTTCGGAGATATAAGCAGTATCTGTACTGGTATAACGGAACTTGTCTAATACCAAGTTTTCAAAAGTCGCATCCGTCGCTAATTGCAATTGATACTTCTGGGCACCTTCAACACTTGACCATTCAAACTGTACCGATTCTTCCTCAACATTTTCAGCTCCTTGTAATGGCAACAACCAAATAGGCGCTTTAGGAGGCTTCTGCAAAGTTTTAAATTGGGTAGGCTCAGACCAATAAGAAGATGTCTCCCCTGCCAATACCCTGATTCTTGCTTCATACTCACGCCATTGTCCTAACTCTTGCTCTAATTGATAGGGCTTATCAGCATCTACTTGCTTGTTAACAACAAAGCTCTGTGCTTCTCCTTCAAAATCACCACTACCATACTCGATAACTTGTAGGTGGACTGTTTCTGCTTTCTCAGTTACATCCCAGCTAAAAGTAGGCTGTAACTCAACTTCTTCCTGCCCAGCTTCAGGAGATACCAATACCGGTGTTGGCAGTATATCAACTGTAAATCTATAAGCTTCAGTATATTCACTTTCTCCTGCGCTATTAAGCGATTTGATACGCCAATAGTACACTACCTCTTTTTCCAACATCAGTTGATCCAAGTCAAATGTATTTTGGGTCAGTGTATCTTGCTGATACTCCAATACACTGAAGTCTGCCGTTGTTGATATTTCCAGCAGGTATCCCATGGCATTTGTACCTGCACTCCATTTCAGGCTTCCATCCCTATAAATCAATGTGTCTGTTGATGTCAGCAAAGTAGAAACTTCTGGAAGAGATAACATAAACCACTCCGTAGCTGTCGCTTGGTGGTACCCTTGCCTGTCATAAGTCCAAAGTGCATAGTATTTGGGAGTGTTGTCACCTTTTGATATGGTGGATGCAAAAGCATTATTCCATACAACAGTTCGGTAGTTCTCTGCCATTGCTGGCGTATCAGTAGTAGCTCCTACTTCAAAAAGAATAAAACGCATACTATCAGCTTGTGGGTGATCCCACTTTAGCTCTGTGATGCCTCTTTCATTTTCTTCCAATCGGATGTTGTTAGGTAATACCTCGATATTATCTTGAGGTTGTTGCCATGATATTTCAGGCTGCATAACAGGTGCTTCATAGAAGTTATCTACAATATGCTCAGCCAAGCCTTCTACACGCCAAAAGTCATTTGCCCTAAAATATACACTCCCTTTTACACCTTTTGTCTCATTTGCTCTATTCAAGTTTAACTGTGTTGTAAGCTCAGAAAAAGTCCAGTCAGCTTGTACTCCAGCAACCCTGTAATTCTCAATGTTTGTATTAAAATAGGCTTTATACTCATGTAAACCATCCCCATATGCAACTCTTGCTGTTACAGGGTTATCGTTAAACCTGTGTATCCCTTGCCCTACATACATATGTTTACCATATCTATCCACCTGCTGTGCCCACCAGTTGATCAAAGTCTCATAATCTTGTCCTCCTCCAGTTGGCCAATACAGTTGTGGTGTGATATAGTCAACTGTCCCTGCTTTCAACCAAGCCAAAGGATCACAGTAAATCTGATTGTAGGCATCTAATCCTACAATTCCTGTCGGTAATGTCGTATCGTATTTGGTAGCGGCACTTGCATCTGTACTCCAAATACCAAAAGGACTTATACCAAAGCGTACAAAAGGTTTAGCAGTTTTAATGGTATTGTAGACCTTCTCCACCATCTTGTTAATACTTCCCCTTCTAAAATCGCCCCTGCTTTGCCCTTCCTCTTTGTAGTTGTCATAAGCTTGCTGATCAAGAGCATTACTTGTGCCATCATAGGAATAGAAATAATCATCAAAATGAATTCCGTCTACATCGTATCTAGTTATGACATCAGCTACCACTCCCGCTATATAGTTTGATACTTCTGGTAATCCTGGGTTCAGAATCTTCTTATTATCCTCATAAGTGATCGTCCACTCTGGATGTTTCTGATATACATGATTCTCGGCATAGTATGTCCCTCCGTCACTAGTTGAAGCATTGATACGGTAAGGGTTCATCCAAGCATGCAATTCCATTCCTCTTTTATGGGCTTCTTCAATGGCAAACTGCAACGGATCATAACCAGGGTGTTTTCCTTGCTCTCCTGTCAGAAACCTTGACCAAGGTTCTAGATCAGATTGGTAAAGCGCATCAGACTCTGGCCTTATTTGTAAAAAAATCGCATTCATGTTCAGCGCCTTCATTTTGTCCAGCATTTGCCTTAAATCCCGTTGCTGCAACTCCTTATTACCCTTATGTTCTCTTTTAGGCCAATCAAGATTACTGACAGTAGCAAACCATACTGCTCGCAGCTCTTTTTCTGGTGCTTCTTGTGCTATCAATTCTATGGGCGAAATGCATAATAGAATTAGTCCTAAGCAAAAAAGTATTATTCTTTTCATAAGCTATCTTGTAGTTTATCAGGTTAAAAAAATTTGGCTCACACTTGCCTTTCTTGGGCTAAAGTGTGAGCCAATTCTGATTCATGAAAACAATTAGCGTTTCACTTGATCAATTGCCAGTCCCATTGGAACTACACCTGCTACATACATCTCCACTCCTGTCCCATCAAGTTTAGCGCGCTTAATACCTGAAGTTGCCGGATCTTGCCCTACAGCCCTATATGACCAGTAGATATAACCATTGTCTTCATCTACATCTAGTCCAGTAATACCGACCAACGTAGAGTATGATAAACCATCAAGGTTTCCTAGCTGATCAAACTCAGTGTCCTTATAGCTTTCAATTTCCACGATATTGGTCCCATCCAAGTTACACATGTATACTCCGGTATCATAACCATTGGAAGGAACAGAAATCGTGAAGTAAATCTTGTCACCTACTACCTTAAATGTCTTAACTGAAATATTCGCTAGCAGTCTTGCATTAGGTGTAGTACCATCCTTACTGAAGGTATAGATACTCTGCCCGTTATTAGCTTTAGACCAATAGAAAGTATCACCTACCAGCTGTGCATCACCATTCATATTACCCCAGCCAATTCCACCTGGATCTCCATTAGTAGGGTCTGCATAAGCATTATAGAATGGATGGAAAGTATTGTTTCTAACGAAGTAATCAGGTAGGTTACTTTCTGTCAGGTCACGGTCATTAATATTAATGGAACGCAAACCTTCTCTTCTATCCAAATAGTATAAGAAATTACCTACAACTGTTCCAGAGTATGGAACGTTATTGGTACTAATTCCTGCTAACACACTTCCTTGTTCACCACTCAACAAGTCAATAGCATACACTTGACCGTCAGCACCACTACCTAGAAAGTAATTACCTGTTCCTGCATCAAATACAAACACCTTGTCTCCTGCTACTTCAATATCCAAAGCGTTGTTTGCACTAAAGACTGTAGCTGTAGCTTCTGTCTCACTTCTTACTGTTAGTGGCTTTCTCCAAATTTTTCCACTTTCCTTATCAAAGAAGTAAATGGATTTGGCTAACTCATCCTTCACCTCTATCTCAAAAGTGGAAGTCAGTACCTCTACTCCATCATTTACAGTAAGCGTCACTGTATATATTCCAGAAGCATCAAATGTTATCTTAGGATTTGCCTCTTTAGAGGTTGTGCCATTACCAAAGTCCCATTCGTAGCTTACCTCTTTACCCTCATAAGTAAAGGCTTTAGCCATAAAAGTAACCTCGTCAGCTACCTCAATAGCTGGTTTATCAATCTCCATACTTGGCATTGGCTTAACCACTTCAATAGTCATGGACGACTCCTGTACTGCTCCTTGTGCATCAAACACCTTTAGACCAATTTGGTATTGCCCAGGCAACTCATAGTGAATTGTGTCAGGCTGTACAGTTGTAGCAATCGCCAACTGATCGGCATCATGCTTCTGGTAGCCGCCCTCAAAGCTCCACTCATACCTCAGACCATTCTTTGACCCATTTACCAAAACAACATCAGCGGGAGCCTCCAACGGGCTTTCTTCGGTCACTGTATTGGCTAATTTAAATCCTACCGATACAGGCAGGTTCTCTGGGCTTTCATCTTTTTCGCAGGAAGCAAGCCCAAACAGCAAGCAGCCTGAAATAGCAGAAAGCCTTATTATGTTCAGTATTTTATATCTTATCATTGCTCGAAGTTTTTTGATTTCTAAACTGTATTGACAGTTTTGTAATTAAGTCTTGCTTATTCTGCACTACTCTCACGTTCAGTGGTCTCTCCCATCCTATCAGCCGAAGTATACACCTCTGCATCAAAGAACATCTTGGTACTAGACTTGTAACTAAACTGGTAATCATCTGCTCTTTGGGTCATTTCGATCAACACCTCAGCAGAAGTTTTACTTACCAGATCATCAGCAGCACCAGTCAGCAATTCTCCCTCTTCACTATAAAGTCCATCAAACTCTTCCTGAGTATAGATATTCATACGCTCCACGTAAATCATATTCAGGAATGTTCTTGGTAATGCAGGTACTACTGATGTTGCATACATATTCAATACCTCTGCACTAACTGAATGAAGGTACGCTACATCTTTCTTTTTAGCGTCGATTGCTTCATAAGTGGATGGTACCATATATGCGAAAGTAGATACATAAGCATTGCTGGTCGTCTGCCAATCTGAATTGAAATCACTTACTTTTTCCTTGATCATAGACCGTTCAACGATCTCGCCAGCACTCTCATAGTTAGTACTAAAAGAGACATTGTCGATTACTAGCGTATATTCTGAAACTGTCTCATTCTCCGCTCTTGCGTATATTGCTACTTTGGCTATGTCATCTGTCTTTGACCAGTAGCGCACTGTTAGATTCATATCCTCACCAGCTGTTACAGACGGTTTGGGTACATTCATATAGATGCTTGGTACATCATAACCTGTTTTATCACCAAGCTCTGCTATCGGGTCATTTTGTTCGCAGCTTGCCAGTATCATTACTGCGACTGCCCACAACATGATATATTTTATGCTTTTCATAATGTTCTTATTTCTAATGAATCAAAGATCCTTTATTTCTGCCACCACATTTTTTTCACAACCCAATCCGGCGCCTGTGCGCCCAATCGCTCAATTTCCGGCAGGTTATAGATATACTCTGTCTGAGGGTCATAAGGAAGTCGGCTGATCCACTTGCCTCCCAGCTCATCGATTACCGCCTCAGGGTAAGTAATTCCTCTATAAACAGCCGTATCAAAGTTGTAGCGACGCATATCAGTCCATGTTTCTGGAGATAGGTAAAGGGCCACATATTTCTGCTCCATGATATGGTAGATTTTCAACTCACTAGCTGAAGTCGCTGCCAATTCTGATGAAAGAAATGCTGTTGTTTCTTCAGGACTTACACCTAATCGCTCCATATTCATTCTGATACCAGCTTGGTATGCAGCAAAGGCTCTAGAGACATCACCCGTCTGGAATGCTGCTTCTGCTTCCATAAACTTGAGCTCTTCCTTTGTTAGGATTGGCAATGCGGAGGTGTTTTTAGTCCAATGTCCTTCGTAAAGGCTAGGAAAATCTTCTCTTGTATTCACACCAATACTTGATGAAACTAGAATACCCGAAAACATTTCAACATCCTCTTCACTACTGTTTTCAGCAGGCATCATCAAGAATGGTAACCTTGGATCCTGTACACTATTAGCCTTCATCTTTGACATAAAGAAGGTTGTCGGTACACTGTTATTTAAATCATTACCAATGTGGTCCCATTGTGGTCTTGCCTTAGAAGGTCCCATTGGATTTATTCTCCAAGCATTGCTTTCTCCCTCGCTCTCCGAGTAAGACCATACCGCATCAGTAAACATACCTTGTGCCTTATCCAGCTCTTCCAATACTTTTGCATAGTTGTCAGGTTGGATTGCCGTCAGGTGCAATAAAGCTTTTGCTTTAAGTGCATGATTAAACGCCTTCCACTTACCCATATCTCCTTCATAGATCAAGTCTATCGAAGCATCCATTGGTGCATCTACTGAAGCATTTGCATTCGCATAATTTTGTTCAGCCTCGTCTAGCAAGCCAAAAATGTAATTATACACCTCTTCTTGTGCGTCGTAGGTTGGGTTTACATTACCAGTAAATGCCTCATAAACAGGCATGTCACCAAAGTGATCTGTCGCTAACAAAGTACTGTATGCCAAGATCGATTTACCTACCCCTTGATAGTTATTGTCTCCATCCTCGGTTGATCGCTCAATCATGTTAAAGACATTTCCTCCTACATCAAAGTAATGCCTTCTCCATTCACCAATACGGTATGTGTTTCTGTAATCCCAGCGATCGTCAAAAGTACTTGTCCCCCAAAGTGTAGTACGGTACTGAACAATGTAAGAGTCTCGTAGAGTATGTTGATACAGTGAGGTAGCCACCATTCCTTGAATACCTGGCAAACGTTTGTCTGATGTTGTTTCAGTTGGAAAATCTTCTGTTTCGTTTACGTCCAGAAACTTATCCATATCACAGCTTGTTGCACTGATTGTCACTGCTGCCAACAGTGCCATAAGCCTATATCTAATATTATGTATCATAAGTAATCAGCTTTAGAATTTTGCATTCAGTCCAAATGTCAGTCCTTTAGTCAATGGAACAGGATAGTAGTCAATACCCATTGTACCTACACCTCCTGTACCTGAACCTGTTGAGTTCACCTCTGGATCGCCTCCTGAGTAATTGGTAAAGAGCAGAAGGTTACGTCCTGTCGCTGTCAGTTGTACATTCTTGACACCAACTTTACTTAACCACTGTTTTGGTAGATTATAAGTTAGGGTTACATAACGTAGACGCGCCCAGTTAACTTCTTCCATAAAGTTGGTTCCTACTGTTCTGTAATCATTGAAGAACTCCTGATTCAAGACTACCTCTTTCGTGTTTTCCTCAAAAGAAACAGGGTTACCTTCTTCATCTCTTTCTGTAACCATTACACCATCAAACACAAACCCTTCTCTTCTATACTCTTCCAGCATCTTGTCTTGTCCGTAAGCCAGCATTGAATAACGAGTAGCATTCATAATATCTCCCCCTACACGGAAGTCCCACAAGAAAGATAGCGACACATCCTTGTACTTGAATGTATTGGTCCAACCTATAAGGTACTTAGGCATACGATCACCGATATTACGTTTCTCTGTATCAACTATCGGGTAGCCATCTTCATTGATCATTACTCGACCATCTTCAGCTCTCATATAATCTGTACCTGAAACACCGAAAAGTGGCTCTTCTCTAATTGAGGATCCAATCGCTGCTGTACCCATTACTTGAGCCTGTGACACTGGGAATTCAGACACAAAACTTGGCAAGTCAATCAGTTGTGATTCTGATGTAGAGAAGTTCACATTTGAGTTCCAAGAAAAGTCACGCTGCTCAAACACTGTCGCATCAAGCATTAACTCATAACCTGTATTTTGTACAGTACCTCCATTAAATGTCTGAATAATGTAACCTGTTACTGGTGAGATCCTTGCTGTAATAATCTGATCAACAGATGTTTGATCGTAATAAGCACCTTCTAGACGCACACGACCATTAAGGAATGCCATATCAAAGCCAATTTCTTTAGACCTTGTTCTTTCAGGTTTCAGGTTAGGGTTACCTGCTGTGTGGTAGTTAATAAATCCACCACCTACACCAGCATAGTTATTTAGCCTAGGGTAAAGCATTTGGATTGGGGCATCCTTACCTACCTCTGCATAACTAGCATGTACTTTACCATAAGTAAGGATTGGATTATCAGGTATCAACTCTCCAAATACGAAGCCGGCTGATACTGCTGGGTAGAAGAATGACCTATTCGCTTCAGGTAAGGTAGAACTCCAATCGTTACGAGCTGTAGCTCCTAAATAAGCAATACCTTTATAGTCAAGCTTCAAGTCTCCAAAAACACCCATTCTGTTTCTTCTTCTAATTCCTTGCTCAGCTACTTGATCTTCGATATTTGTATTGTTGATTGAAGCCAGTTCTGGGTTGATAAAGTTACTTGCCTGCATTCTAGATGAGTTACTCTTATAGAGCTCTAGGTTATGTCCTACCAATACATTTAACCTAAAGTCTTGTGCAAATTTCTGCTCATACTGTGCAGTCAGAGTAGACGTTGTAATCGAACGCTGTAACATCTTTCTCTCCATTTGCCCTCGCATATAAGAAGATGAAAGGTAAGATATCGTTCTAGCATACTCATAACTATATTCATCACGTCCAAGTCTATAAGTAACTGAAAGATTGTCTATTGGCTTCCAGTTCAGGTTTGCGTTGGCAATTATACGGCTTGTCTGATCCTCTACTGGATTATTGTATGATCTCCAAAAAGGGTTATCAGACTGATTAGCTACCATTTTCTCCAAATCAACGAGACTTGGGTACAGCCATCTCTTCTCTCCATTCGGCAACTGGTAAACACTCATGTCATCCGTTGTAGGCCACACCATCAAGCTTTGCAACCAACCTCCCGAATAACCGATATCCCCTCTGGTATTATCTGTCAAAATATAGTTAACAGAACCTCCAACAGTCAGATTATCTCGAATCTTATTACTGCCTTTCAACAAGACACTTGTCTTAGCGTAATCTGTTTCTGGTACAATACCTTCTTGTGCAATATGGTTTGCCGATAGGTAAAAGTTTGTTTTCTCATTACCTCCTGAAACTGAAATGTTATTGTTATAGGTAACACCTGTTTTGAAAAAGGCATCGGCGTTATTATAAGTCATTTCATCTGGTCTTAGCATTGGTCCCCACATATAAGTAGTTCCACTATTCACCAGTCCGCTACTACCTCTTGTAAACATGTTTTGCTGTTCCGGTAACTTACCTACCTGATCGATCGCTACAGTACTATTGAAAGAGACCATGGTTTTGCCTGCCTTACCACTTTTAGTAGTGATAATAATAGCACCATTAGCACCATCCATACCGTAAAGCGCCGCAGCTGCGGGACCTTTTAGGATAGTCATACTTTCAATATCAGCAGAGTTAATATCTGCTGCACGGTTAACACCACCATCATTAGATGAGTTGTCTACTGGAATACCATCAATGACAAACAGAGGTTGGTTGTTACCTGACAGGGAATTAGCACCACGGATCAGGATTTGGGAAGAAGCACCTGGCATACCACCTGAAGAAGTAATCTGTACACCTGCCACTTTACCCTGAAGGGCATTGACCATATTACTCTGTTGAGACTCTGCTAGTTCAGCTGCATTTACTTCCTGTACTGCATAGTTCAACGATTTCTTCTCTTGTTTTACACCAAATGCAGTAACTACCACTTCTTCAAGCTGTTCTGCATCCAGCTCCATAAAAACCTCAATAATTGATTTGTTTCCTAACTGTACCTCTTGCTGCTTATAACCAACAAAAGTTACTGTCAGTACCTGGGTTCCACTCGGCACATTGAGCTTAAATTTTCCATCGAAGTCCGTAATAGTTCCCTTTGTGGTTCCCTTAATCAGTACGTTCGCACCAATCACCGGACTTCCATCTGATGCATCTTTGATAACACCAGAAATGCTTCGCTCCTGTGCCCAAGCTGCCATGCTCCATAGAGATAGCAGCAACACAAACAGAGTAGCTTTTCTCATTTTCATATTATATGATTTTGTTTTAGGTAAATTCGTATGGTTTTAAGCTGTGTAAATGTTCCCTTTGACCATACCGCTTGAGTTTGTAATAACCTTTCAAGTGACAAATTGCTCGTTAACCACCATTAACACATCCCCGAAAACCATGAAATGTATCTTCATTTAATTAAGCGTACAACAAACACTATTATTAAAAACATTAGTAACACATTTATCAATTGAAAAATAAAACCATCATTGAAATTACCCATAACACTAATCACTCAACATTATTTAATTGGTATCACGTCCTTAAGTATTTCTAAGACAAGAACTTTATTAAAGAATCAAATTATATGTATAATTGACATTTAATTAAAACACATAAGAGTTAAACTCATTGTTAGACACAAAAAAAGCCCGATAGCACTTTTTGTACTATCGGGCTTTTAGCCAGATTTAATGGACAACCATATTTACAGACCTGCACCTTCCCTATAATGTTCATTAATGGTAACCGGTAGTGTCCCACTGGTCTCAAATCCTTTTGCAATTAACCTTGCAGCCGTTTCCTGTGTATATTCACTCTCCTGATAAGTAACAATAATTGCTTTAGCCTTTTCAATTCCCTGAAAAACATTCAGTGCATATGCATTGCCCAATAAAACAAATACCACATCCTGTACTTCTGCCAATTTTTCTATGACAGGGATAGCCTCCATAGGTATATCAAAATAGTTGAAGGGCTTGATATTGACACCATGTATACTTATCACTACAGTGTGATAAGCCTCAAGTTTTTCAGCTATGGCTTCAAGTGCTTCTTTCCCTTCTTCTGCTTCCCAATAGAAATGGTCTGTGTTTCCATATTCCTGCATATAGTCAGCAAATTTGTTCTGCACTTTTTTGGCTTCCATATCTTGCAAGTGATGTGCAAGCTGATCACGAGCAGACACCGTAACACCTGAATTACTGATATGCAAACAAGCCACTTTCTGTTCTGCAGCTAACGGCAAAATACCTCCTTCATTTTTTAGCAATGTAAGAGAAGCTTCAGCCAATACTTTGTTAAGCTCTACAGAGTCCTGATCATTCAAGTCCTCCAACAGGCCTTCCAATTGGATCGGCTTATACTTATCCAAGCCAACCCATTGTTTCATTGCCAAAATACGCCTTACCTTATGATCCAGCAATTCTTCAGACATCTCTCCACGCTCTAAGGCTGCCTTGATTTCAGCTACACCATTCGGTACACTTTCACTGTTGGTTATGATATCATTCCCTGCCAAAATTGCCATCTTATCTGCAATACCAGCTGTATAATGATTGGTTATGCCTTTCATATCCAATGCATCTGTAATTGCCAACCCTTCAAACCCCAACTCTTTTCTCAATAGTTCATCCGATATTTTCTGAGAAAGCGTTGCTGGCATATTGACACGGTCGTCCCAAGCAGGAATACTCAAATGAGCTGTCATAACGCTGCTTAAGCCTTCAGCCATCATTTTCTTAAATGGGTACAGTTCCAGCGAATGTAGCCTTTCATTACTGTGTAATAGCTCAGGCAGCGCCAAATGTGAATCTACAGCAGTATCACCATGTCCTGGGAAGTGTTTGGCATTATCCAGAATCTGATTATCCTGTAGGCCTTTCATATAAGCAATTCCTTTTGCCGCTACCTTTTTCTTGTTTTCCCCAAATGACCGATAGTTGATCACAGGGTTTTCGGGATTGTTATTGACATCCACAACAGGCGCTAAAGCACTATGAATGCCTAACCTTTTACAGTGCTCTCCAATCTTGGATGCCATTTGGTAGATTAATTGGTCATCTTTTATTGCTCCCAAAGCCATTTGGTAAGGGAACTGAACTGTATTTTTAAGGCGCATTGCCAAACCCCATTCTGCATCAATATTGATAAACATTGGAACCTTGGAATGGTCCTGATAAAGGTTTGTCAGCTCTGCTTGCTTTTCGGGGTTATCCTGAAAAAAGGTCACACCTCCTAAATGATAGTTACGTATCAATTCAAGGATATGATCCTCATGAGTCTTATCTCTGTTGGAAAAAGCAGCGACTTGAAACAGTTGTCCTATTTTCTCTTCCAAAGTCATATTGGAAAGGATACTGCTTACCCATTCGCTATTGTAGTATCTTAAAAATGGTGGTTGCTTCATTGCGATTGAAAGCATTTAGTTAGTATACTAAAAAGGCTGCCATTGATGACAGCCTTGTTATTATCGTTATTTATCTTTTCGACCAAAAGCTGGATCTACTTTAACATATCTAGCTACTACAAATCCCGGCAAGGCCAATACCAAGACAATGGTGAAAAAGCTTGTATAACCTACCGCCTCTTGTATCCATCCACTCGCCATTCCAGGAAGCATCATGCCTAATGCCATAAAACCAGTACACAAAGCATAATGCGCTGTTTTATGCTCTCCATCTGAAATGTAGATCATATACATCATCAAGGCTGTAAAGCCAAATCCATAGAAGAATTGTTCTATTGCAACAGCAGCTCCAATTATATAAAGGCTTTCAGGTTGAAACAGCGACAACAAGATATAGAGACCATTTGGTAAGTTTAAGGACAATAACATCCACCAAAGCCAAAATTTGAGTCCTTTTTGAGAAACCATATATCCTCCAAGAATCCCCCCTGCAGTCAAAAATGCCACTCCTACCGTTCCATAAATAATACCTTGTTCTTGAGCTGTAATTTCTAAGCCACCCACAGCTCTTTCATCCAAAAGAAATGGTGTAGCTAACTTTACCAACTGTGCTTCTCCCAAGCGATACAATAGTATAAATGCTACACCGATCCAAACACCAGGTTTTTGAAAGAAGCTGATAAAAGTGTCTCCAAACTCACTCATCACCTGAGCTATATTTTTCTGCTCAACCTCTTCTTTCTCAGGCTTAGGTAATATCCATGCGTGATATAAACTAAAACCAATTAAAACAACTGCTATTCCACCAAAAGTTAAAGCCCAAGCCTGAATGAAGTTATCTCCCATATTAGTAGCTAATGTACCTGCTATATACACTACAGCTCCTTGACCTGTCAACATGGCTAAACGATAAAAGGTACTTCTGATTCCTACAAAAAATGCCTGTTGATCATCCCTCAACCCTAACATATAAAAACCATCCGCAGCAATATCATGTGTAGCAGAACTAAATGCGACTAACCAAAGCATAGCCAAGGAATATTGAAAGAAGCTATCCATTGGCAAGGTAAAAGCTACACCCGCAAAAGCTCCTCCTATTAACAACTGCATTGTCCATGTCCACCAACGTTTGGTACGTAACACATCAACCATTGGGCTCCAAAGGGGTTTAATGACCCAAGGCAAATACAGCCAAGAAGTATAAAGTGCTATCTCAGTATTGGAAATATTAAGGGTCTTGTACATCGTTACAGCAACACTCATTACTACGATGTAAGGAATCCCCTGAATGAAGTATAAGGAAGGTACCCATGACCATGGGTTTAGGTTAGTGGAAGCTTTTTGCTTCGGTATTTTTGTTTCAATCATGTCTGTTTTGTGTAGTTCTGTACGCTACATGGCTCTGAATGGTCAGAAAGTAGCTAAATTTTGCTGGTTTAGTAGTATCTATCGTAGCATGTTTTTATAAATCCCTGGTGTCGATCCTTCTATCAGTATTGCCCCTACTGCTTTTTGGTAAAACTCAACAGGACCAACCCCTCCAATAATGCCATATGCATAACCTAATGCTTTCAACCCATTTAAAGCTTCCAACAGCAAAAGCTTGCCTATTCCTTTACCTCTTGCTTTTTCAGAAACACCTGTTGGTCCAAAAAAAGCTTTAGCTGTCGCCTCATAACAAGCGAAGCCCTGTATTTCTCCCTTTTCAATGGCAATCAGGCATGTAGTTGGATTATTAGCAAAAGCTGCCATAACTTCACTCCCCCAATGAGGGTTGAAATTCTTGTTGACCCACTCTACCACCAAGTGCATTTCCGGAGCAATAGCCCTTCTTACTTCAATTCCTTCTGCTTGAAGTGTTGCTTTTAGAGATAGGCGATTTCCTTCTGAAGGAAGGTCATAAAGCCTAACCAGCATATCCATAGTTTATACAAAGTTATCGACTTGAAATAATATCACTGTAGTGTAACAGGCCAGCACTCGATCCATTAGCTGACCTGCTTAGATTGTACACCATGATACCTGACAAGACTTTGGATAGGTGTCTGCTCTACTCCTGCCAAATTAATTCCTTTCTCATCTGCTACTTGACGGAAAAGATCCTGAAAATAATAAGCAACAGAGCCCACACATCTTACTTCAAGTCCTTCGCCTGCTTCTTTGTATTGTAATACATAGTAATCAAAAAAGCGGGAGAAGTTGTCTCTAATCAATGCCTGAAGAATTGGATGTGCCTGATGCTTCAGTAGAAATGGTACAAAAGATGCCAAGAACCTGTTTGGCATAGGTGAGCGGTAAACACGATCCAGAATATATGGACGTGTCATCTGATAGGTATCATAGAAGTCTTCCAACACTTCGCTGGGAAGTTGCTCTTGAAGTAGTGCTGCAACCAAATCCTTACCCAATACAGCTCCACTGCCCCAATCAGCCAGAATATATCCTAATGAAGGTACATTGGAAATGATCTTACCTTCTTTATATACACACGAATTGGCGCCCGTACCCAAGATACAAGCAATGCCATCTGTCATTCCAAACAAACTTCTTGCGGCACCCAGCATATCTCCAGATACCTCAATATATCGAGCCTGTGGAATAGCTTGCTGTAAGGCACTATGAACCAGTAGTTCTTTTTCCTTCGCTCCACACCCTGCTCCATAAAAGTGAATAGCTTCGGGAGTATCCACATTGCCACCAGCCAGCAATTCCTTTTGAATCAGCGCTACCATTTCATCTAAAGACAGGAAGTATGGGTTAAGTCCACAGGTTTTGTAGTTCATAACCACCTTTCCTTTATCCACACATACCCAATCTGTTTTGGTTGAACCGCTGTCTGCTATCAGCATCATAAGCTATTAAATTATACAAGTTGTCTATTGGTTTGTGATTGATTCACTCTCTTGTGAACATAACTCCGGCAGTGCTACCCATCTTTTTCCTTGTCACAAACCATTCATCTTTCAGTAAGTAAAAAAGTATTCTTTTACTCTTGCCGTGCGATGTCACTCTGCATTACAAAGATTTGTATAATCAGATAGCAAATGATCACTGAAAAAAGTGATTTCAAAAATCCCCTTTTTTTCTGTCACAGTAAGTTAGTTGATTATACCTTCTTTAAAAGCGACATTCACCAGCTCCGCAGTATTCTTTGCCTTCATTTTCAACAATAAATTCTTTCGATGGGTTTCTACTGTATTCTTGCTGATAAAAAGTCTTTCGGCAATCTGCTGAGTAGTATATCCATTAGCAATGTCCTTGAGTACGTCCATCTCTCTTTCCGAAAGTGAATCATTCAAGTATTCTTTACTTCTGGTCTTTATAAATGAGTTAACCAGTGTCTTGGAGGCGTCATCGCTAAGGTAGTTTTCTCCATTAAAGGTTTGATTGATGGCATAAACCAGCTCCTCCTTGTCCGTATTTTTCAAGACATACCCCAAAGCACCGGTTTTTAGCAAGTTAGAAATAAATCGCTTCTCATTATGCATTGAAAGTCCTAAGATCTTGATATCAGGCTTTATTTCCAAAGCCTTTCGGGTTACTTCGATACCGTCCATATCAGGCATGCTAATATCTACAATCAGTACATCGAAATCCGTTTTTCCGACCTGATCCAAGGTATGCTTGCCATTGTATGCTTCTCCCACTATTTCAATAGACACTTCCTCTTCCAGCAAAGACCTTAAGCCCTGAATAAACATGCGGTGATCATCCGCAATCATTACCTTGATAGTTTTGTAATTGTCAGTCATCTCTGTCGTTTTATGCAGTTATACACTAGTTTGGCTTATACCAATGGTATATCGATTATAAATGTCGTTCCCCTTTCAGGAAAGCTGTCCACGTTGAGTGTTCCTTTCATTGAGTTTACTCTTGAGGCTATATTTTCCAGCCCTATTCCTTTCTTCTTCGTACTCATGTCAAACCCAACTCCATTATCCTCAAACATTAGGTTCAAAGCATTTTCATGGCGCATCAGCTGAATATCCGCCTTGGTGGCTTTTGCATGCTTAACCATATTCTGTAACAATTCTTGACAGATACGGTAAAGTGCAACCTCCTTCTTGCTATCCAATCGCTCATCATCCATTCCCCAAGTATAAACATTGATTTTGATTTGGGTAGCCTCCATCACTTGCTCAGCCATATCTTGCAGTGCTGGTACCAAACCAAACTTGGTAAGTGCTCCTGGCATCATATTATGTGAGAGCCTTCTTACCTCTTCACAGGTTCGGTCCAGCAAGTCTATTGCTCCCGCATACTTTTCCGCACCTTTGCCTTCTATTCGGTTACTGAAGTTCTTGAACTGCATCCGAACAGATGAAAGCATTCCGCCTACACTATCATGAAGATCCTCCGCTATCCGCTTGCGCTCATTTTCCTGTGTCAGGATTATTTGCTCAATATGCTCATTCTTTTGAAACTCAATTGCCTTATTTAACCGCTCCTTTTCTGCTACTTCCTTACGCAAAGCCTCATTCAAACGGATCGCTTCTTCGTGGACAATCGCATTATGCAGGTTAAGCACTCCAATTTTGCCAACCATACCCAAATTGGCACTCTTCCGGTCATCAAACAGGTTGTTGACATATTTATTCTCCAAATAAAGTAACACCATACTTCCATCTGGCATTTGAAATGGACTACAGAAAACCGACAATAGCCCTTTACTAACTTGCATGATCTCTTTATTCAAATCCGTATTGAGTGTTTCTTTCCTTCTGAAAGCATACATAACAGCAGCCCGCTCCAAACTGACTTCTTCTAAAGGCAAGCCTTCTTCAAAGTACTTGAGATAATTATCTGGGAACCTTCCTTCTCCTATTACTTTCAAGCTTTCATCATCCTGCTGAAGCAATACACACCGATAGGCACCTGATGTTTCCAAGAACATCTTTAGCATCCTACGAATCAGCATTCTCAAATTCAAGCTGTTCCCCAACAGGTACTGGGCTTCTTCCATTAGGTTCTCCGAACGCAATGGCATGACACCCTGCTTATCCAGAAAACCAAACTGCCTATGTAACTGCCTTTCGAGCGCTACAGCTCCCCATGCCCGAAAGCACTCTGCTGACAATGTATAATGATATTGCAATACCTCTTTAGCTGCTCCACGCTTCAGTAACCAACGTAGGTAATGTTCATGAGCCATTGCCTGCACATGAGCAAAGTCAAACTTAACCGCAAAGGCAATTGCCTTTTCAAAAGCTTCTCCTGCTTTTTCGTCTCCCCTAAATGCCATCAACTCAGCTTGAATCAGCCAATATTTATGCGAGAAGTTCTCTTGGGCGTGTTCTTCCCAAACTTTGAATAACGCTACATACTGATCCAGTTGTGCCAAACAACTTTGCCTTTTTTCTTCATCGTAATTGACCAGATTTGAAAGTATTGAAAGGCTCAGGTAAAATATCACCTCAGGATATAATAATGATCCTTCTTGAATGGTGCTATAGTGATGTGCTTCTTCCAGCTCGGTTACTGCCCAATCATAAAAACCAAAGTGATATGCATAACGCCCTGTCACATAATGCCTGTAAAAAAGCTCCTCATGCAAATTGTAGCGGACAGAAAGTGGGTTATTCATCTTCTCTGGAAGATAAAAAGTTGACATTTCCCCTCTGAGTAGGTTTACCAATACCTTCTGATACTCCGGAATATAAGAAGTAAACCCATTTGCTGAAGCATCACTATCTGCACCAAATGCCTGCAAGTGCTCTAACTGATGTCCATATATTAGTTGCACATTCAAGATGTGGGTACTGAGGATATATGCCCCATACATATCACCTGATTTGATACTTGCCTCCCAACCCTTTTCAAGCATTGGAATACTTTCCCTCAAATGGTGTTTCCATCCATGAATATAAAAGGCATATACCCCATACACCCGTCCTCTCAAGGAAAAGTCCTCCAGTTTATCATTCAACCCAACTGCTATCTTCCCCAGTTGATACCCCAATTCAATATCTTCCAAAGAGGCTATCAGCATTCGACCATAAGTAGCATAAGCTAATGCCGTAATACGGTTGGGTGTAGAAGCCTGTGAGACATTAATAATCTTCAAACACTGAAGCATCATCAAACGAGTAGAAGTATAATGCAAGGCAATACCTCCTGTATGCAACAGCTCCAGCAAGTAGGTTTCCTGTTCGGTAAGTGGACGAACAGGAGGTAACAACAAAACATCTATTGGCTCATTTTTGGAGAGAAAGTTTCTAAAAGTAGCTTTCTCTTCAGCCACTTGAGTTGATACCTCTTCCACCGAGACAGGCAGCCTTACTCCCAACTCAGCCAAAGCCAAACCCAATATGCCCCTTGCCTGACTTAGCCTACCAAGGTGAATATTGATGGTGATTTTTTGCTTATAGATAGTCATCCGTTGAGCTTGCTCCGTGACTTTACTAAGCAAATTATCTAGGTCCACTTCTGCCAAGTCGTGATTTCCTAAATAATACTCACACAGCGCCTTTGCCAACTCTAGCTTATAAGACAACTCTTGATTTTGCTCCTTAGACCAAGTCAACAATGACAACCCCTGCTCATAAAAGTCCATTGCCATCATAAAGGCATCATTACTGCGGGCAATATCTCCTGCTCTCAGGTTCAATGATGCTAACAGCTCTGTCTCTCCCTTCTTCATGGACAGCATCGCTGACTTGTTCAACTGCTCTAAAGCAAATATGAATTGTGTAAAAGTCAACTGCTCAATTCCCCTCTTCAAATATGCATGACCTACAAAGTAATGGAGTTCATTACGCTGCGCCTCTGGCATACTTCGGTAAAAAATGTCTCCATAGTTGGCTTCTGTAAAGTGAAATTTATCACTATCCTGAGATAAGATGCCTTTACTGACTGATATTTTCAGCATAGACCTCACATCCTCCTTGCTAGTCTGAAGGTACTCACTCAGTACTTTCAAACTGAAGCGCCCCATACAGGACATCAATAACAAAAGTCGTTTTGTATCTTCTGAGAGTGTCTCGAAGAGTTTAAGGAGAGAAGGTTTATTGATATGCTTCTTTAAGTAAGCTTTTGCAGCATGTCTGTCTGCATGCCAAAGCCCATTTTCAAGCCATACAATATTACTCTTCAGTAATTGAGGTAAAAGGTTGTCTAATTGATGTATATAACCTTGAGTCAGGGTATAGAACAACTCAACAAGTG
This sequence comes from Limibacter armeniacum, assembly GCF_036880985.1. NCBI lineage: Bacteria > Pseudomonadati > Bacteroidota > Cytophagia > Cytophagales > Flammeovirgaceae > Limibacter > Limibacter armeniacum. The sequence goes on along the minus strand of NZ_JBAJNO010000009.1, from coordinate 2,756,360 downwards.
GTTCACTGACAACTCCTTCCCCAAACCATTGTTCAGCGAAGGTCTTGACTTCTTCTTGGATGAGAGGGTGTAACTCTATCTCTTCATAGACACCATCCTGACGACGCAACTCCTCCAAAAACTGCGACAAGGCAGAGTAAGAAATCTCCCTATCACGGTCACAAACAGCTGCTATCAGAAATTTACCAACACCAAGGTGATGAATAATATGTTTGAAAAGGTAAAGGCTGGAAATATCAATGTAATGGAAATCGTCTTCTATCAGTAATACAGGCTGCTCACGTACAGAAAGAATTGCTTCAATATACAAGAGAAAAAGATCCGGTAGCTGATTTTCGGTACTGACATGCGAAGGCATCCCCAGTGATTCTTCCCCATGCTTATCCATCAGTACTCCAAGCTCAGGCACATAACTTACCAAAAGAAAGAAACCAGCACCAAGTCTTTCACGAAGCTCTTTTCTTAATTCTGCTAGTTCCTTGGAAGAGGCATTGGAAAGGAAGTCATTAGTAAAAGTAGCAACAAAGGATTTCAGGGCATAATAAGGGATATTTTGGTTGAAGACATTATTCACTTTATGAATAACATGCCAATCGCTATGGTGATCAGAAAGCAAGTCATCAGCAAACTGGTTTACCAACCTGCTTTTGCCTGTTCCTTTATCACCTCTAACCAAAATGATCCCTGCATTTTGCGCAGGATTTAACCTAAAGTGTTTGTAAGTGGCTTGCAATGTTGTCAGCGCTTCTGTGCGTCTGAACCTATGATTGCCTCCTTCCCTATTCCAGCTCATTTACTTGTATTAAATACATTTGATATCAATGCATTGTACAAATTTTTTCACTTAAAATCTAAAATTTCTAAATGCATCTATATCAAAATGAGCTAAATGACTTTATAGTTCCTTACTCACAGCAAATAATAGCATAAGCCATCCAACAATAAACCCTACACCACCAATTGGAGTTATTGCTCCTAAAATCCCAATATTGGTCAAGCACAATACATATAAGCTACCTGAAAAAATGAAAATGCCCGCTATCATCAATATTCCAGCCCATTCCAGTTTTTTACTTTTAATGTGAAACTGTAAAAGCCCAATCAGAATCAGCGCCAACGAATGATAGAAATGGTACTTTACCCCTGTTTCAAATGTATCAAGTCTACCATATTCAGTCAATAAGGGTTTCAGTCCATGCGCCCCAAATGCCCCTATCCCTACAGCTAAAGCACCTAGCAGTGCCCCACTCATCAGTATTTTCTTTTGCATCGTATTTACTTTTTAAGTTACAAATCACAATACCCAAAGTTATACTTTTTCATTGACCTGTACTATCCTCTTTTTTAAGCAAGAAGAAAACAACTGACATAAAAGCTTATTAACTTTTTATCAGTGTTATACGAAAGCAATAATTGGCATAAAAATGGTCAGCAATTATTAAGAATTCTGTAGTAGCCTATGTCAAACCAATCAGGAGCAATTGACGTATTACTGCACTACAACCCATTGCTCCTAGCCTGACAACCAATGCCCTAACGACTACCCAGAGCAACTGATACCAATTCACTCAAACAACCTGACTTAAACCAAACTAAGCAATGAACGATCACCTATTCCATGGCTGTCTATGCCTGTTTATCCTTTGCCTCAGCTTAAGCACCCAACAAGTCCTTTTAGTGCTGGCATCAATCTTTAAAACATTGAACCTACTCTTTAATCATTGGGAAAAACCTATCAGGTGGAGCATCACATTTTTAAGTGGTATTGCTGCTTCCTTCTGGGTAATTGAAAAGATGTTATTAGAAGGGTAATTCACCTCTTCAACTCAAGCCTTGGTTATTAAGAACTGAGGCTTTTTTGTTTCTCTTGATTTCTATATTGTATATTTTTACAGACTTGTGTTTTACATTCTTCAACACTTACTTACTAATGACTAAACTACTTACAACATTTCTGCTGCTACTTGCTAGCATCACTGCCTTAGTACAACAAACACCAGAAGAGGAAATTAAGGCTTTTCAAAAACATTTGAATGAGGAGTTTGCCAATCCTGAGGAAAGTCCTCTTACCAAAGAAGATCTCAAAAGCTTCAAAGAGTTGGAGTTCTTTCCTGTTGACTTGAAATATCGGGTAAAAGCCAAACTTGTCAGAACTGAATTCACCAAGCCTTTTAAGATGGCTACCACTACTGACCGTAAACCTATTTACCGCCAGTATGGAGAATTACATTTCGAAATTGACGGCAAGCTACTAATGCTTCCTATCTATCAGAGCTATGGGTTAATGACTAAAGAAGAATACAAGGACTATTTGTTCCTTCCTTTCACAGACTTAACTAATGGTGAAGAAAGTTATGGTGGTGGCAGGTTTTTGGATTTAAGAATTCCTGAGGGTAATGAAGTCACTATTGACTTCAACCAAGCTTACAACCCTTACTGTGCTTATAGTGGTCGTTATTCTTGTCCAATTCCTCCAAAGGAAAATCATTTGGACATTGCCATTCCTGTTGGTGTCAAGAAATACAAACACCATTAATTCCCTTAAACAGAAGGTCTACCATTTCAAGCATTGACCTTCTGTTTTCCTTCCTTTCTCCACAGAATACAGCGCTTTCACTTTTATCTACCATTATTATCCTCTATTTTATCTTACGATCTGTAGTAGTCCTACCTAATAAAAACAGGTTTTCTATTATAAAATCATTTTACCCTCGTAATTAACCTTTACTAACTCAGGCTACACAAATCGTTTTAACTCAACATTTATAACTATCAAAATAACCCAAATGAGAATGAAAAATGTTGGTAACACTCCTCCCAAAGTTGCTATAATCGGTGGTGGTCCATCTGGACTTACTACAGCAAAATCACTCCTGGAAGAAGGCTTTACTCCTATTATTATGGAACTAAGTAGCCATATTGGAGGGCAATGGAATGCAAAAGCGCCTCACAGTGGAGTATGGAATAGTCTCCGGACAAATACCAGCTGGTTGACGTTATGCTTTTCAGACTTCCCTCATAAAGAGGGAATTCCCATGTTTCCAAAACACAATCAAATACTGGAATACCTTACCCTTTATGCAACTCATTTCAAGCTTACACCTTATATAAGGCTGAACTGTAAAGTACAACAGGTTTCGACTCTTGAGAATGGTAAGTATCAAGTAGCTAGTTTACAAGATGGACAAGTAGAAGAAGAAGTATTTGACTATGTAGTTGTAGCTTCCGGAAGGTACAACAAACCTAAATTTCCAAACCTGAATGGATTAGACTCATTTACAGGAGAGATTATCCATTCGTTTGACTACAAAGACAATCAACCATTTCAAAATAAACGGGTCTTAGTTATTGGCAATAGTATCAGTGGACCAGAGATCGCAAGCGAAATGGCAACAGATCCAAGTATTACTGTATTTTCTTCCTGTAGAAAACCTCGCTACTACATTACCAAAACCCTAGCAGGTATACCTGCAGATTGTGCTGCTTTCTCAAGGTTTGCCTCATTGATTGGAAAAGTACTTCCTCCAGAAGCCGCTGCCCAAGGATTGAAAGATCTTATCATAAAACACTGTGGCCATCCAAATCAGTATGGAGCACCCACTCCATCTGAAAACATTTTGGAAGCAGATGTCTCCTTATGCCAATACTATCTCAATTATGTATCAGAAGGAAAGATACTTCCACGTCCAAATGTATCTCACATAAAAGGGAATACCGTTGTTTTTGATGATGGTAGCGAAGAGACTATTGATGTGCTAATACTTGCTACAGGGTATGATATACACCTGCCTTTTCTTGATGATAAAACACTCAAGACGCTTAATGCTAACCCTGACTTTATTGATCTCTATCAATATACCTTTCATCCTTCTTTGCCAAACATGGCATTTACAGGACAGTTTGGTCAAATAGGTCCTTACTTTCCTGTACTTGAACTACAGGGACGTTGGATCAGTATGATCTGGAAAGGTCTTCTGTCACTTCCTTCGAAAGAAGAAATGGAACAGTTTATCATTACTAATAGAGAGTTATTAAAAATTCGGGTTAATACAGCTTTTCATGATATGGCGCTGCTTTTTGCCCAAGAAATTGGTGCTGCCCCTAATTTGGAACAGTATCCTCACTTAGCTAAAGCATTTCTCTTCGGACCACTGATTCCGCAACAATTCCGTATTGAAGGACATGGAAAGATTGATGGAGCACTGAAAGAATATGAACAAGCTATCAAGGCATTTGGCAATAACTTCACATCTCCGTTAAGCCCTGAAGAAATTGGTGGTTTAAGGATGGTAGCAGAATCATTGAATGATCCATCTCTAATTCAGCTGGTTAGTTTACTTGATGAAAAAGTATCCAACCCTATTGTATAAAACTGAAACTGATATAATGAAAAAGCCCTGTCCATTTGAAGGATCAGGGCTTTATAGTTTATAGGTTATTCTGAATTATTACTTCAGAAGTTCGTAGATACCAGCTACACCTTGACCACCACCTACACAGGCAGTAACCATTCCGTATTTCTGGTTTCTTCGTCTCATTTCATTGAACAACTGAACAGACAGTTTCGCACCTGTACATCCTAGTGGGTGTCCTAATGCAATAGCACCACCATTCACGTTAACAATTGAAGGATCAATATCTAATTCCTTCAATACTGCTAATGATTGTGCTGCAAATGCCTCATTCAATTCAAACTGCTCGATCTGGTTCATAGACAGACCTGCTTGCTTCAGTGCTTTTGGAATAGCTGCAACTGGTCCAATACCCATAATACGAGGGTCAACACCTGCTGCTGCATATGTCACCATTCTCGCAATTGGTTCAAGGTTCAGCTCCTTCACCATTCTTTCAGACATGACCATTACGAAGGCAGCACCATCAGAAGTTTGAGAAGAGTTACCCGCTGTTACCTGTCCACCGTTTTTGAAGGCTGCTCTTAATCCTGACAAACCTTCTACAGTTGACTTACGTGGTCCCTCATCAGTATCAACCACGTAGCTGCGAGTCTTTTTCTTATTATTCTCATCCAGATAAGTTTCTTCCACAGTAATTGGAACAATCTCATCCTTGAACTTACCTGCCTGAATCGCTGCAATTGCCCTGTCATGTGACTGCACAGCAAAAGTATCTGCTTCCTCACGTGTAATACCATAGTCCTTAGCTACTTCTTCAGCAGTCAGACCCATGCTCAAGTAATACTGAGGTGTTTCGCTTGCTATTTTCCAGTTCAGAGCAGTTTTATAGCCCATCATCGGAACCAATGACATAGACTCCGTACCACCTGCGATGATACAATCAGCCATCCCTGCCTTAATTTTAGCAGTTGCCATAGAGATTGTCTCCACACCTGAACCACAATAGCGGTTAACTGTCACACCAGGAACATCGATTATTCCAGGAAAAGCCAGCAGTGAGATCATACGTCCCATCTGCATACCTTGCTCTGCTTCAGGGATTGCGTTACCCACAATCAGGTCATCTATTCTTTTTGGATCCAAGCCTGGCACTGAAGCTACCAGATGCTTGATTACGTCAGCGGCAAGGTCATCCGGACGAGTGAAACGGAATCCGCCTTTTTTCGCTCTGCCTACCGCCGAACGGTAGCCTGCTACGATATAAGCTTCCATAGTTTTATTTTTTAGAAGTTAGAAGTCAGAAGCTAGAAACTAGACTTTGCCAACCTGCTAACTTTCAATTCAACTTTTTGAATTTATACTTTGTGTAAACTTGTTGAGCATTCTTTGTATCTCATTCACCTTAGGCATCAGGATAGTTGAATCTTCTTGAGATATAAACTTTAATCTTTCTGCCAAGATGAGTTGAGTTTCCAGCTCATATAAAGAACCTAAAGCATTACCTAGAAATCTAGCGAAATCTTTGTTGGTATTTCTTCCAGAACCTTCCGCAATATTGGAAGGAACTGAAACGGCTGAACGGTTGATTTGAGAAACCAAGTTATAGCGTTCGCTTTCTGGGAAATTCCTGGTCAGCTGATACACTTCTGTTACCAAATCCATTGATTTCTGCCAAACCAACAAGTTTTTGAAATTGTGTTTCATCTAGTTTCTAGACTCTAGGTTCCAGCTTCTAGTTTCTTAGCGGCTTCCCTTTGAACAAGATGCTGTGAATTCTTTCGAGTGTTTTCTTCTCACCACAAAGTGACAGGAATGCCTCTCTTTCCAAATCCAACAGATACTGCTCTGAAACCAATGTAGGCTGTGACAAGTCACCACCATTCATCACATAGTTCAGTTTACGAGCAATTTTCGCATCGTGTTCTGAAGCCCAATGCCCGTATTGCATACCGGTTACACCTGCCTCGAACAATGCCATGCCTGCTCTACCTTGAACCTTGATATCTTTACGCTCAGCTTGCTGCTGGTAACCTGCCGCCTGTAGCTCAAGTACTTTACGCTTCGCATCAGCAATCAGGCGACTACGGTTCAATGTCACTTCAGAGATATCATTCATGAAACGCATCTCACGCATTTCATTTGCGGAAGTTGCAACCTTTGCTGTCGCGATCGCCATGAATGCATCTTGCAAGGCGTTAAACTCAACGTCTCCGTTTTTGTACGAATCCGATACTCTAAGTGTCAGTTCTTTTGTACCGCCACCAGCAGGAATCAGACCTACGCCAACTTCTACCAGTCCCATATAAGTTTCTGCATGTGCTTGAATAGCATCACAGTGCATTGAAAGCTCACAGCCACCACCAAGTGCCAGACCTGATGTTGCAGCTACTACTGGGATAGATGAGTATCTTGCTCTCATCATCGTTTTTTGGAACTGAGCAATCATCATGTTTACCTCATCCCACTCTTGCTCACCTGCATACATAAATAGCATGGCAAGGTTAGCACCAGCTGAGAACTGCTGTCCTTCGTTACCGATTACCAGACCATTCCAGCCTTCTTCCTCTGCTTTTGAGATTGCTGTATGGATACCTTCGATAACTTCAGGACCTAATGAGTTCATTTTTGAATGGAACTCAAGATTCAATACACCATCTCCGATATCAAACAGAGTAGCGCCAGCATTTCCCCAAACTACATTGGTAGCACGCAAGCTGTCCAATAAGATCAGGTCTTCTGTTCCTGGAATTACTTTATATGATTTAGATGAGATATCGTAATAAAGGCGTTTTCCATTTTCAGATTTATAGAAGTTTTCTGCTCCTGACTCAAGCATTTCGTAAACCCATTCCGCAGGCTTTTGATCAGCAGCTTCCATTTTAGCTACTGTCTCTTTTACGCCTAGTAAATCCCAAGTTTCAAATGGTCCAATTTCCCAACCAAAACCAGCACATACAGCCTGATCCAATCGGTAAGTTTCATCTGAAATCTCAGGAATACGATTCGAGCAATAACGGAATACGTCGTAGAATGTTTTGCGGTAGAATTCCCCTGCCTTATCCTCAAAGTTAACCAGTACAGGAATTCTCTTTTTCAGGTTATCTATTTCCTTAGTTGCCTCAAGTGCCTTGAACTTGGCTCTTGTCTTGTCACCATATTCCATGGTTTTAAGGTCCAGCTCCAAGATTACTTTCTTACCATTCTCGTCTTTAGACTTTTTGTAGTAACCTTGTTTGGACTTATCTCCCCACCAGCCTTTGTCGTAAACTTCTTTTACGATACCTGGCAACTTAAAGGCATCTCTTGACTCGTCTTCTGGTAAGCCCGCATACAGGTTGTTGGCTACGTTTACCATCGTATCCAAACCAACTACGTCTGTCGTACGGAAAGTAGCAGACTTAGGACGACCCAATACAGGACCTGTCAGTTTGTCAACTTCCCCTACTGTTAATCCCATTTCTTCTACTACTTTCATAGCAGACATCATAGAATAAACACCAATACGGTTAGCTATAAATGCAGGAGTATCTTTACAAAGTACCGTTTCTTTTCCCAAGAACTTATCACCGTAGTGCATCAAGAAATCAACGATTTCAGGATCTGTTTCTGGTGCTGGGATGATTTCCAATAATCTCAGGTAACGTGGAGGGTTGAAGAAGTGCGAACCACAGAAATGCTTACGGAAGTCATCACTTCTACCTTCTACCATAAACTTCATTGGAATACCTGAAGTATTGGAAGTAATCAGTGTACCTGGCTTACGGAATTTCTCCACTTGCTCAAATACAATCTTCTTGATCTCAAGTTTTTCAACTACTACCTCAATTACCCAATCACACTCTGAGATGCGCTTCATGTCATCATCAAAGTTACCTGTCGTAATTAGGCCAGCTACTTTCTTATCAAATACCGGAGATGGTTTTGATTTGATTGCTGTAGTCAGTGCGTCATTTACAATGCGGTTTCTAACACTTTTGTGCTCCAGTGTCAGACCAGCTTTCTGCTCTTTTTCCGTTAGTTCTCTTGGCACAATGTCCAGCAGAACAACTTCCACTCCGATATTGGCAAAGTGGCATGCGATGCGGGAACCCATCACGCCAGAGCCCAATACGGCTACCTTCTTGATAGTTCTGTTTTTCATTTTTGGAGTTTATTGGTTATTTATTGTGTTAGGCAATCAGCCATTTTTTTGGTCACTTCATATTGGCTGAAATGCTTTCTTCAAAAAATACATGCTTAGTGGGCATTGTCTTCGGTAATACCCATATCCTCAAGGCGTTCCTTGATTTCTTCCAACATACCGTTTTCAGGGTCGTTGATCACATCATGAATCTTATCCATTACACCAAAAAACACTTCCAGTTCCTCTTGTGTAATCACAGAATAAACGCGATTCAAAAACACCTTAACAGTCTGTTTGGACATTTCTCTTTTGCGTTGTCCGAGTTCAGTTAGTTTAATAATCACTTTACGACGGTCACCTGGATCAGCTACCCGCTCTATAAAGCCCTTCTCCTCCATAGTCTTCAGCATCCGCGTTAAGCTTCTTGCCTCCATTCCCATTAGAGGAGCAATTTTAGTGGCAGGGGTCCCATGGTCTTTATCGATATTCAGCAATACAAAACCTGTTGAATGGGTTATGTCATAATTTGACCCCAACAGGTTATACATCTTTGATATCGCAAGCCAGGTCGCCTTGATACTAAAGTCTACAGACAAATGTCTCTTGTCTGTACTCTTCTTAAATTCTTCCATGCGTCCTGCTAGTGTTTCTGGTAATTATACTTGTGTTGTGCTGTCCAAATATATAAAAAATTGTTATGCATGCATAACAAATATAAAAATTATATTGATTGATAATTTCAGTATTAATACAAATCACATTATATCATTATACTTATATAACAATTGATCAAGTTAATATTTGGCTTTAACAAGAAATCCTTCAGGCCTAGACAAAAAAACGCCGCTCTTTTCAGAAAAGCGGCGTTGAATTATGATGAATCTGAGGATTTTAATTGATGGTAATCCAATAAGATGCTTTGAACTTCTCATCCGGTTCAAGGCTCATTATACCTTCTTTATCTTGAAGAATCTGCGTAGTTTTCTGATGGTCTGCGATACCAAACCATGGCTCTATACAAACAAAAGGAGCCTCTTCTGAAGGTGACCAAATACCTAAGTATGGGAATCCTTTGAAGTCTACTGTCACGTACGGATTTAGGTTTTCATCAGCCAAACTTACTTTACTGCTTGGAAACTGCTTAAATACCAACGCATCACGCTTGAATAGATCGTCTTTTATCCATAAACTGCCTTGATTATCCAAAAGCTCTACCTTTTTACCATTCTGCAAGCCTCCTTCTATTAAGCATATGTCAGCAGATATTTTCTTGTCAAACTTCAGGAAGTAATCATCACGCTGCGTTCCCTTTTCAATTGGACAGTTAAACGCAGGGTGCGCACCTATTGAAAAGAACAGCTCTTTGTCGCTTGGGTTACTTACTTGATAGCTTACTTCCAAACTCTTTCCTTTAAGCGTGTAACCTATTCTCAATACAAACTCAAATGGATAAAGCTTTAAAGTCTCACTGTTGCTTTGAAGCTCAAACAGTAAACTCCCTTTTTCCTGCTTGATCAACTCAAAGTCCATATCTCTCGCAAAACCATGCTGCGACATCTGATATGACACTCCATCTACTATAAAAGTATTGTCTTTTAACTTTCCGACAATTGGAAAAAGTACAGGTGAATGTCTACCCCAATGCTCAGGGTCTCCATGCCAAATATATTCTTTACCATCTTCATCTTTAAGGCTGCTAAGCTCAGCACCTTTTGTATTAATTATGGCTTTTAACTCTCCATTTTCAATTGTATAGCTCATCATTTACATGTAATTGGTCCTTACTTTTACCTAAATATAAACATGCTCCAAAAAAGAAGGCAGGAAGCAATAAAGAAAAACTTCTTGCTTCCTGCCTTATCATTTCTGCTACATGGATTTGATCAGAATAACTTTCTTTTTGACGGGAAAAACAGGTACTGAATTGCCACAACCATTACCAAGGTAAATGCTCCACTTGCCAATGACTGTAACAAAGCTCCCCCTACTTTTGACATATTGCTAGCATCAATCAAGAATAATGATATATGATGAATTGCGATCAAGGCTGCACTGAAGGAGACAAACCAGTTAAAACCCATTGAGGCAATAGTCGGAGACATATTGGCTTCAAAACCTCCACTAGGACTCAATACATTCAGTAACTGAATTCTCGCAAATGCCATTAACACACAAGCTGCTGCATGAATACCTAGCGTGTCATAGAAAATATCCACAGAAATACCCAAAGCAAAACCTAACAGCAAACTGCCCAACGGGCTAAAACTGAATGGCAACAAAATCAGGTAAGATACATAAGGATAGCAAAGTGCATAATCAAACAAGGACGCATTTCTTAATAATACCCCTTGTAACAACACATAAAGGAAGAACCTTACTACCAGCTTTGCAATCGCTGTATTTCCCATATATTTTTAACTTAAAAAGGTCTTGATAAATAATTCAACGTTTTCACTTACTCTACCATGCTCTCCTCTTCAAGAGAATCTTTTTCATTCCTGAAAAGTGAGTTCACCACATACACATAAGAAAGCTTAGTGAAATCAACCGAAAGCTTCATTTCTACCTGAAGAAAACGTTCTGAAGGTAGTTTTTCCACTTTACTCACAACACCTACTACTATACCTTCAGGATAGACCGCATTATAACCTGATGTAATGATTGTATCACCCTCTACCACATCCAAATGGCGAGCAACATACTTCACATCTGCCTTATCAGGTTGTTCAGCATTCCAAATAGTCGTACACAACGCCCCATTTTTCTTCACTTGAGCAGAAACTGCCATGCTGGAATGCAAAATAGAGTAGCAAGTCGCAAAATGGTTAGAAGCGGCCTTTACCTGTCCAACAACCCCATCCGAAGTAATAATACCCATTCCAGGTCTTACCCCGTCTTTACGACCACGGTTAATTGTGATATAGTTATTAGTCCTCAATACTGAGTTATTGATAATCTCAGCTGGGATAAAATCAAAGTTTTCTACTGTATTCAACGAATCATCAGCTTTTACAAACAAACTGTCCGTTACAAGCAAGCTGTCCTTTTCCAAAGCAGCCATTGTATTATGTTCGTTCAGGTCTGAAAGCAAACGTCTGAGTCTGGCATTTTCATCCATCAGTTCTGTATTAACCTCTCTCAATGTAAAATACTCTTTCACATTGGTAGTTGTCTGGAATAACCCTCCTACAACTCGGTTAGCTGAAGTAAAAAATACCGCCCTCTGGTAGCTGTTGTTGTTAATGATCAGTACTGTACAGAGCCCCTCTAACAGCACAAAAACTAGCATAACCCTGAATCGGTATATAAAAGCAAATAATTCCTGCATTTCTCTTCCTGTTATCCGCGCCCAAAAACTTGCTAAATGTTTTCTTTTGGTTGATCCTTCTAATTATTAGAAAGTGCTCAAATATAATAAAAGGTCAGAAGGCTGAACGCTTTACCGTCAAAAAATCCTTGACTTCCAGCTATTCAATTCTCTGACCTTTTCTCAATACATTATCTATTTGTTTTCCTCTTAAAGTAGTAAAGGTTACTGCATAAGAATAGGTTTGTATTGATCAATATGTTTCAGTGCAATGCCTGTACCTCTTACCACAGCTCTCAAAGGATCTTCTGCTACATGTACAGGTAGCTTTGTCTTCAATGAAATTCTTTTATCCAACCCTCTTAACAGAGCTCCACCACCCGTCAGGTGAATACCTCTATCATAGATATCGCCAGCCAACTCAGGTGGCGCTGTCTCTAGGGCTTTCAGTACTGCATCCTCAATTTTGGCTAATGACTTATCCAAGGCAAAAGCTACTTCCTGATAAGATACACTAATGATTTTTGGAATACCTGTAACCAAGTCTCTTCCTCTTACCTCAAAGTCAGCAGGTGCGTCACCATCCAACTCGGTCACGGCTGCTCCTGTTTGAATCTTGATCATTTCGGCTGTACGCTCACCTATCAACAGGTTGTGTTGCCTACGCATATAATCAAGAATATCTCGGTTAAATATATCACCTGCAATACGAATAGACTCATCACAGACAATACCAGAAAGGGCTATAATAGCAATTTCGGTTGTTCCACCTCCAATATCTACAACCATTGAACCCATAGGCTCATCAATTTCGATACCGATACCGATTGCAGCTGCAACAGGTTCTGGAATCATAAATACTTCTTTAGCACCAGCGTGTTCCGCTGAATCTCGAACCGCTCTCTTCTCCACCTCTGTAATACCTGAAGGTATACATATAACCATTCGGTGTGAGGTAGCAAAGAACTTATTGTTCACTTTTGACATTTTGATCATCGCTCTGATCATCTGCTCGGCAGCATGGAAATCAGCAATCACACCATCTTTCAATGGACGGATTGTCTTGATGTTATCATGCGTTTTCTCATGCATCTGCATTGCCTGCTTACCGATCGCGATCACTTTTCCGGTAGCTCTGTCAAGCGCAATAATAGAAGGTTCTTCCACCACGATCTGGTCCTTGTTTAGAATCAGCGTGTTGGCAGTTCCCAAATCGATAGCGAGTTCAGAAGTAAAAAAATCGAAGAGGCCCATTTTATTCAGGTTATAGATAATGTTTCTAGCCTATATATTGTATAAACTTGAAATATTCAAACTTTCTTATATAAATATTAATATTTTTATTCTAAGATAATAAAAAAGCTTCCACCTTAGTCAGATGCAAGCTTGCCGTAGTAAGTCGAAGTAACTTCCCGTTTGTCCTGCGACATTGTTCACAATGTAAATGCTAATACTCCTCTATTTTTTCTTTTTCTTCAAAGATCGAATAAATTCTGCCCAAGCAAATGGATTTAACAACGGGTTAGAAGGCGATGCCATAAATTTGTTGGCTTGTGCATTAGCCCGTTGGTTGATGAAGTTTCTGTAATTGGCAGCTCCATCCATTGGCAAGGACATAGCCATATTATACAGCGCTCTTTCATTCAAATTCCGTTCCATATTTTCAATCCTTTCATCTCTATGCTCCCCTAAAGCCATAAATGCTTCTTCAAAAAGTTCTTTTGTTGGATATGGAAAGACCTCTACCAAGGGTAGTAAAGTAGTGTCGGACTGTAAATCTACTAGAATTGTCATCCCTAATTCTTCTCCTTTATCAGGGACTACAAGTTGTTGTTGTTCATAACCTACCGCTCTGATTACAACCGTATCACCAGCAATAGTTGGTAATGTAAAAAAACCAACTGCGTTGGTTGCTACACCTTTATTGGCTCCTTTAATAAAGACACTTACACCAGGAACGCCATAATCTTCGGCTCCATCTACAACAATTCCTGATAGTTGAAGTGTTCTTCTTTCACCTTGAGCTAATACAGTTAAGGGTAATAAACAGGTAAGTAGCAGGCTCAGAAATATTATATTTTTTAATGGTATATTCTTAGTTATCATATTTGTAATTTACAAAGGAAAAATACTCCTTTCGCTATCCTCCTCCAATATTTAACATTTTTCTCCCTTCCGGAACTTCAACACCCACATACAAAAAAGAGTTCTAAGTAACCGTAGTCTTAGAACTCCTTTATCATTTATTACCTAACGGTACACTTAATTTGCTGTCCTGAGCATTTCAGCTTTCATTTTTTCAAACTCGCTCTTCTTATATAGCCTCAACTGACTCGACTTTTCTGCAATCCATTTTTCCTGTGGATAATTGCCTTCTGGGTATACCTCATAGTAGCCACGGTAGTTGACACCATAAGCCTCAAACTCTTCACGGTAGGTTGCATCCAGAATTACAAAATTTACGGTCAGGTTTCTCTTTAGCTCAGCGATATAGTCAGGCTCTGAAAGCATTGCTGATTCAATTGCCTTGAAATGCTCTTTCAGCTCCTTGCCTATTTGTATTTGTTCACTTGCTGTAATCTGTTCCTGAGAAGGCATGCCCTCCCATGCTTCAGGCGAATCATCAACAGCCTTGGCTTTTGTCTCACCTGCATAAACTTCTTTGGAGTTACTAATTAACTCTTCTGTCAGTTGGCTCTTCCATTCCTCTACCTTTTCTTTTTCTTGGATTGTCATAGCAACCCATGGTTTACCGATATAGGAAGACCAAAGCAACGAATCTGTTGGTGCCTCCTTTAGCTTTTGCCAAAGCTGCGGTTTCTCCAAAGGATCTGAGATAACGGAAGCGAAAGCTTGGAGATCAACAAGTAATGTGATCACCAGCATCAGTGCAACCGAACAATTTTTCAGAAGACAATGTATACGGATATGCATATTCAGTTTTTGTCTTGAGCTCAAATATCATTTTAAAAAGTCCTAGAGAGATCAAAGGCAAAAGAAGCCTTTAATACATTAAATGCAAAAAAGTTAGAAGACAGTTTACAAGCTATTTTCCAATTGTGCATCATTATGTAATAGTGTGGAGAGATTTTTTACATTTTTGCTAAAAATTTTTTCCCTCTTTCTAAACCTTACACCTAATTGCTTATACTTTCACCTTCTTCGGTACTATAGACATTCTCAGGGTGATGATAAATAAATCTTGCCATCGGGACAAATATTTACTTAATTATTTAAAGAAATTATAGTGTTTTTATTGTGCCAACATTCATAAATCAAGGGAAATAAGGCTACTAAAGAGTTTAACTTTGTTAAGAACTCTTTTGGAAAATAGGGATATATATATAGTTTTGCGGTGCGAGTGGACTCGAGGCAAAAATTAAATTGTCAGAATACACTTAATTTTTTCTAAAAAGAAGTAATTAGTTCAGAAAAATAATCATATCAGAATGTCAAATCTTGGTAAGGTTACTCAAGTTATTGGACCGGTAGTGGACGTGAGCTTCGAAGACGATGCTCAGCTTCCTGCAATATACAATGCCCTTACAGTAAAGAAGGACAACGGTCAAGAGATTGTTCTTGAGGTACAACAGCACCTCGGTGAAGATCGTGTACGTACAGTCGCTATGGACGGTACAGAAGGTCTTAGAAGAGGAATCGAAGTAGTTGATACAGGTGCACCAATCGCTATGCCTGTAGGTGATGACATTAAAGGTCGTCTGTTCAACGTTATTGGAGAAGCGATCGATGGCATGAAGCAGCCTTCAGGCGCTCAAAAAGCAGCCATTCACAAATCGGCTCCTAAGTTTGAAGACCTTTCTACTTCAACAGAAGTGCTTTTCACAGGTATCAAAGTAATTGACCTGTTGGAGCCATATGCAAAAGGTGGTAAAGTTGGTTTGTTCGGTGGTGCCGGTGTAGGTAAAACCGTATTGATCATGGAGCTTATCAACAACATTGCAAAAGCATACTCAGGTATCTCCGTATTTGCCGGTGTAGGTGAAAGAACTCGTGAAGGTAATGACCTTCTGAGAGAGATGATCGAATCAGGCGTTATCAAATACGGTAAGGAATTCGTTGAGGACATGGAGAAAGGTGGATGGGACCTAAGCAAAGTAGACTACGATGAGTTGGCTACTTCTCAGGCGACACTGGTATTCGGTCAGATGAACGAACCTCCAGGTGCCCGTGCTCGTGTAGCCCTTTCAGGTCTTACAGTAGCAGAGTACTTCCGTGACGGTGATGGCGAAGGCCAAGGCCGTGACATCCTGTTCTTCGTTGACAACATCTTCCGTTTCACGCAGGCAGGTTCAGAAGTATCAGCCCTTCTTGGTCGTATGCCATCAGCAGTAGGTTACCAGCCAACACTGGCTACTGAAATGGGTGCCATGCAGGAGCGTATTACTTCAACTAAGAGAGGTTCCATTACTTCAGTACAGGCAGTTTACGTACCAGCGGATGACTTGACTGACCCAGCGCCAGCAACGACATTCTCTCACTTGGACGCACAAACTGTACTTTCTCGTAAAATTGCTTCCCTTGGTATCTACCCTGCGGTAGACCCATTGGATTCAACTTCACGTATCCTTTCTCCAGATATTCTTGGAGACGAGCACTACAACACTGCTCAAAGAGTGAAAGAAACGCTTCAGCGTTACAACGAGCTGCAGGATATCATCGCCATCCTTGGTATGGATGAACTTTCTGACGAAGATAAACTGATCGTACACAGAGCTCGTCGTGTGCAGCGTTTCCTTTCTCAGCCATTCCACGTAGCAGAACAGTTTACTGGTCTGAAAGGTGTTCTTGTTGATATCAAAGATACTATCAAAGGTTTCAACGAGATTCTGGATGGTAAGTGGGACCACTTGCCAGAAGGTGCCTTCAACTTGGTAGGTTCTATCGAGGATGCGGTAGCGAAAGGCGAGAAAATGCTGGCTGAAGCAACGAAGTAATAAAAGGTCAGTAGTTAGTATTTAGTAGTTAGTAGTCAGAAGAAGTATTTCTCACAACTAACTACTAAATACTGAATACTAATTACTAACTAATAAAGACTAAGACATGTACCTGGAACTAATCACACCTGATGCAAAAGCCTTTGAAGGTGAGGTACAAGCAGTAAAGGTACCTGGCATCAATGGTGAGTTCGAAATGCTGAACAAGCACGCAGACATCATCAGTGCCTTGACAAAAGGTAACGTTCGTATCACAATCAAGGGTGGAGAAACTAAAAACTTCATGATTGATGGCGGTACGGTTGAACTGCTGAACAACAAGATCACAATTCTGGCTGAAGCAATTATTGGGTAATCGAATGATTGTATTCTGATAGAAAAAATTCATAAAAAAGGGGACGTATCAGTACGTCCCCTTTTATTTTATTGCTTGTTATTCTTCTCTGCAAAACGCTTGGCTACCTCTTCGGTACTCATCGCATTCAAGGTCATTTCTTTTGTTAGTCCTGCTTTTCTCCCCACTAGTAAACCAAATCGCATATACTGATAACCTTCCATCTCATGCGCATCTGGATTCACACTGATCATAACCCCTTTAGACAATGCATAGCGAACCCATCTCCAATCTAGATCCAATCTCCAAGGGTGAGCATTGATCTCAATCATTACATTGTGTTCTGCACAGGCATCTATTACCATTTTATGATCTATTGGATAGCCTTCTCGTTTTAATAAAAGTCTTCCCGTCGGATGTCCCAGCATTGTGGTATATGGATTGGCAATAGCTTTAAGTAATCGGTCTGTTGCCTTCTTTTTATCCATCTTCAGATTAGAATGAATTGAGGCTATGATAAAATCAAAGCTTGCCAAGACATCATCTGAATAGTCCAAACTCCCATCATTCAAAATATCAGATTCAATCCCCTTAAAGATTTTAAATGGAGCCAGTTGCTTGTTCAGTTCATCAATTTCAGCATGTTGTTGCCTAATACGATCTTCATTCAAGCCATTAGCATAAAATGCTGATTTGGAGTGATCCGTAATACCTAAGTAATCATAACCTAACTCCTTACAGTGGCGTGCCATTTCCTCTAATGTGTGTTTTCCATCAGAGTAAGTAGAGTGGTTATGCAAGATTCCTTTCAAGTCTTCCATCTTAACCAGCTCAGGTACTCCTCCATTTTGGAGTAATTCTCTTTCAAAAAAACCATCTCTCATCTCAGGAGGAAAGAATGGCAACCCAGCCACTTCATAGTAAGCCTCCTCACTTGATTGGGAAGTTGTTCTCACTATTTCAGAAAGTATTTTTCCTTTTTCTCCAACCAATGAAAGGTGTTTTCCATCGCAAGAATTAAGCAATAATGTTTTAGCAAAATCCTGTTCCTTGGCAATTTTCACCTCAACAGGCATTCCTAAATCCGTAATCTCACCTCTCCAAACATTAGGTCCTGAGTCCTTCTCGTGATATTCCCAATCAGGGATATTCACCAATTCATTTTTAAGTTTTGAAAAATCATCCGTTGCCACGACCCACTGAAGAGTCTCTACAATTTCCATCTTTCGTCGTACTTCACCGCTTGCCTCTACTAATGAAAAACCTGCCTGCTGCAAATATTCCACAAAGCTTTGGGCTAAAGGTTCAGCTTCAGCATAGTACAGCTTCCCTTTGTTTTCTTCCAGAAATTGGATCTGCTCAAGAATTGTCTGTTCAGTCTTGGCACCAAATCCTTTTAAAGCCTGCACCTTATTTTCACGGCAAGCCTTCTCCAAAGCCTCTATGGTTTCGATCTCAAGTTCTTTCCAGATTGTGGCAATTTTCTTACCTCCAATACCTTTGATCTCAAGCATTTTGACAACCCCTTCTGGAGTTTCTTCCAATAGTTTATCAAAATCAGCAAACGATCCTGTGCCAGATATTTCTACAATTTTCTCTGCCATGCTTTTGGAAAAGCCCAATTCCTGAAGCTCATCAGAAGATTTTCCACCCAATGCTTCTTCTGATTTTTCAATATTAAATACGGCAGAGGAATATGCACGCGTTTTGAAAGCATTAGCACCATGTACTTCCATCAAAGAAGCTGCTGACTTGATAACTTTTGCTATTTCTTTATTTGAAACCATAGTTTATTTGTATTCAGAAGGGTATGTTAATCTATTAGTTTTGCTTATTTACAAAGGTACATTTAAGATATTAGATATTAGACATCAGGGTGTGATAAGACCGTAATAAAAGAATCGTTATCTTCGCCAATCTATTGATATATTGAAAGTATGAAAGGATTTGACCAGCCCTATATCATTTCACTCTGCGAAAAAGGCGAGCCTGAAACAGGTTATGTTACTATTGCTGAACATCACGAACTTATTCCGTTTGAGGTGAAGCGCACTTTTTGGACATATAATACCCCCGAATCACATACGCGTGGCAACCACGCCCACAAAACGACTCAGGAATTACTAGTCTGTGTAAATGGCAGTATTACTGTTGAAACCAGTAACACAGAAGGCAATACCGTCTCTTTTGTTTTGGACAATCCCCAAAAGGCACTCTACTTACCTCCTTTTGTATGGAGAACTATCCGATATTCAAACGGTGCAGTACTTCTAGTAATGGCTTCCACTGTTTATGACAAATCTGACTACCTTATGAATCAGAAAAAGTGGTTAGCCTATTATACTGCTGAAAAACAAATGGCTGAAGGATAATCCCTCAGCCATATATCTTGATTCAGTATTACCTTAATCGATAATGGTCATTCTCTTAAACTCTCTCGTTTCATCGAAGAGTTTGCGGTATGTAATATGTGTCTTGAAGATTTTCCCACCAATTAACTCTGCTGTTCGCATCATTTTAGGATTAAAGTCTCCAATCCAGTTCATCTCCAATTCATTGTAATGATAGCCTTTGTGTACAAAAGCTGGATCATCACTTGCTTTCCCTTGCTTTTTCAGCTTTTCCTGAATGAAATTTGAGTAGGCCAAAATAATTCCTGCTTCAACTCCTTTACGCTGATGCTCAGGTACTACACCAAACACAAGTCCGAAAAGCTTTCTGCTCGTCTTCCTTTTTACATGGTAAAACATTTTCAGCTTATTCCAGACCCCAAACTTACCATCCTTGATATTTCGAATAATCTGGTTCATTTCAGGAATCTGAAGATAAAATGCTACTGGTTCGTCTTTGTAGTATCCAAACCATGCAATCTCTTCATCTAGGATAGGCTTCATCGTTTTGAAAATCTTGGCAGCCTGTTTCTCATCAATTCCCTTTACACCTTCATGCTTTGTCCATGCCTTGGTATATATCACTGAAAAGTCTTTTGCATACTTCATCAGGTTACTGATCTTCATATGTTCAAAGTGATAATCAGGGTTATTATAGATAACCTCCCCTTTATTGATGAGCTTTTCATCCAATGTATCTGGTACTAGACGGTGATAAGTGTATTGTTTGAAGAATACACCAAACCCATAGTTCTGATACAGGTCATTATAGTATGGAAAGTTATAATGCATACAGTAGTTAGGTTCTGTGTAGCCTTCAGCCAAACACCCCCACCATTTGTCACGGTCTCCTAAATTAACAGGACCATCCATCGCTTCAACTCCCTGTTCCATTAGCCAGTTCTTGCAGGTATCAAACAACATATTCGCTGCTTGCTGGTCATTGATACAGTCAAAAAATCCCATACTTCCGGTGGGCAATGACTCATCCTTATTCACTGTCATTGGGTTGATATAGGCAGCTACTCTACCTATTGTCTTGCCTGTACCATTCTTAAGTATCCATCTGATTGCCTTACCACCCCTTTTAAATAATTTATTCTGTTCAAGGTCAAAGACCGATTCTACATCTTTATCCAATGGACGTATATAGTTAGGATCGTCTTTGTACAGTCTTACTGGAAATTCCAGAAATTCCTTGATCAGTTCTTTGTTAGTTATCTCAATAAGTTTCATCCAAAAAGTCACTTATGTTATCATCGAAATCCGGAAGCCGTACAGCAGCCGGAATTTGGTTAGCGGGGCAATTTAATAAAATGTACACTTTATGAACAAGGTTAAGTGATTGATTACTCACTATAAAGGATTCCTTTCTCTTTAAACATAAAAAAGCCGAAGGATTATTGATCCTCCGGCTTCTTTATTATGTTTTTCATCTGCGTTATATAGATGAGAACTGACGTAAGAATCGTACATCATTCTCTGTAAACAGACGTAAGTCGTTAATTCCATATTTCAGAAGTGCCATACGCTCCACTCCCATACCAAATGCAAAACCTGTATATTTTTCAGGATCAATGCCTGAGGCTTTCAATACGTTAGGGTCTACCATACCACAACCTCCAATTTCTACCCAACCTGAGTACTTACAGATGTTACAGCCTTTGCCATGACATACTGAACAGCTGATATCAATTTCAGCACTTGGCTCAGTAAATGGGAAGTAAGAAGGACGCAAACGGATTTTTGTATCTGCTCCGAAAAACTCTTTGGCAAAGTAGTACAATGTATCCTTCATATCCTTGAAGCTTACATTCTCATTGATATAAAGTCCCTCAATCTGGTGGAACATACAGTGCGCTCTTGCCGAAATAGTTTCGTTACGGTATACACGTCCTGGTGATAGTGTTCTGATTGGAGGCTCTTGATTCTCCATTACACGTACCTGTACAGACGAAGTGTGTGTACGCAAAGCAATATCAGGATCTTTTTCTACAAAGAACGTATCCTGCATTTCTCTTGCCGGGTGGTTCGGCGGGAAGTTCAATGCTGAGAAGTTGTGCCAATCATCCTCGATTTCAGGTCCCTCTGAAAGGTTGAAGCCAATTCTTTCAAAGATTCTAATGATATCCTCTCTTACTTTTGTAAGTGGATGGATCGTACCCAATTCGTTTGGAATGCTTGGAAGCGTCAAGTCATCATGCTTGATGTTCTGCATTGCCTGATTTTCGAACGTATCCTGCAACTCCTTGAACTTGGCTTGAGCAGCGTTTTTCAAGGCATTGATTTGCTGACCGAATTCTTTTCGCTGATCAGGTTCAATTTCCTTCATCTTACCAAAAAGTTCTCCGATCACACCTTTGTTGCTTACAAATTTCAAACGGAAAGCTTCCAGTTCCTCTTTCAGCTTTACTTCGGTGTTTTCTATTTCCTTCGCTATCTTTTCTACCTGCTCAAGCATAGTTATGATTATTTTTAAGCAATCGAAACAAGCTAATATCCTGTTCTCCTGCTACTTCTTTAAGTTCAATTTTTTATGAAACGAAGCAAATTTAATGATTTCATTTCATAATTCAGAAAGCAAAACCATCAGACAAAAGATTTAAGCCCCAAGATGAAAGGTTATCAACTTGCTCTTATGTCTTTTTTGTAAAATTGAGTCCTAGGTAAGCGTTACCTGATAGTTATTTTCATCATCCAGTTGTACTTCTACATGTTCATTGACTGTAGTTGACAACTCATACCCCATGTAATCAACAAATACAGGGAACCTTCTGTAACTACGGTCTACCATCACGGCCACTTGCAGTTTACTTACACGGATATTCAAGAAAGGCTTCATACTGTATGCAATGGTTTTTCCTGTATTCAATACATCATCCACCATTACAATAACCTTTCCTTCCAATGACTCAAGTTCACAATCCAGTTCTATAAAGGTTTGTAGAGGAGCCTTCTTGTCAATAGTCACTTTTACCAATTGTGTATTCATGGTAGACACCTGTCTGTATTGCTCTTCCAACAGTTGCGCCATGCGATACCCAGTTCCTACAATACCTGCAAAAACCACTTCGGCTTCATCAAAGTTTTGCTCATAAATTTCAAAAGCAATCCGACGTATCTTCTGGATTATCTGATTGTGTGTCAGGATAACGTTTGCTGATGTCATAGTCTTAGTTAGTATTGATAATTACCAACCGAAACCAAAGTACGACAATGCTTTGGTTTCAGTTATTTGTTGTGAATTAAAGCATTTCAAAATCAATGGTTCTTTTCTCGATATTTGTATTCAGAACCAATACTCTTACTCGGTCTCCAATACGGTAGGTACCCTTATACTTCTCACCTATTATAGCCATTTCCTCATCATCGTAGACATAGTAATCATCTTCCATTGAGGAAATACGGATCATACCTTCACATCTTGTTTCTTCAAGCTCTACAAAGATACCCCATTCCGTTACACCTGAGATTACTCCATCCATCGCTTGCCCCACATACTTCTCCATAAACTCCACTTGCTTATACTTAACAGAAGCACGTTCAGCATCGGCAGCTCTTTTCTCCATTTGTGAGGAATGCACACATTTGTCTTCATATTCTGCCGCCTCAGGAGATTGCTTACCATCAAGGTAATGTTGCAACAACCTATGTGACATCATATCTGGGTATCGACGAATTGGCGAAGTAAAATGTGTATAGTGACTGAATCCTAATCCGTAATGTCCTTCAGGTTCCGTTGTATATTTTGCCTTAGCCATTGTACGGATCGCTTGCTGCTCCAAAATATTCTGTTCAGGTTTACCTTCCAGCTTTCCTGACAACTCATTCAACGAACCAGCAAGCTTATTCTCCTTCATATCTATGTCATAACCGAATCGCTTAGCGAACAGAGAGAATGCCATTACTTTTTCAGGGTCTGGAGAGTCGTGAACCCTGTAAACCATCGTTGCATTCTTATTCTCTTTTTCTTGCGGTAAACATATTCTGCTACACGCTTATTTGCAAGCAACATAAACTCCTCGATCATCTTATGGGCATCCTTTCGGATTCTAGGGAAAAGCCCTAAAGGTTTGCCATCCTCATCCAACTCAAAACGGAATTCTACCGACTCAAATGAAATAGCGCCGTTACGGAAACGGTCATCTTTCATCTTCTTGGCAATTTCATTCAGCGTAATGATCTCTTCTGCATAATCTCCTTCACCTGATTCGATTCTTTCCTGCGCTTCTTCATAAGTAAACCTTCTGTCAGAGTGAATCACTGTTCTACCAAACCATTGTTTGTAGATTTTCCCCTCTTCATCCATATTGAATACTGCAGAAAATGCCAATCTATCCACATTAGGATTCAATGAACAAAGACCATTTGACAGCTTTTCAGGAAGCATCGGTACCGTTCTGTCCACCAAGTATACTGATGTTGCTCGCTTTTCAGCTTCTTCTTCCAGTATTGTATCAGGACGAACATAGTGAGTTACATCTGCAATGTGTACCCCTATCTCCCACTGACCATTTTTCATTTTCCTGATTGACAGCGCATCATCAAAATCTTTTGCTGTAAGTGGGTCAATCGTAAATGTGGTACGGGTACGGAAATCTCTCCTTTTCTTGATTTCCTCAGCTGGTATTTCTTCAGGAATCGCTTCCGCTTCCATTTCCACTTCATCAGGAAACTTAAATGGCAATCCATATTCAAACATGATCGAATGGATCTCTGTCTCATTCTCTCCTGCTCTACCCAATACTTTGATTACTTTTCCAATTGGGTTTTTATCATCTTCCTTCCAACGGTCAATTTTGGCAATCACTTTATCGCCATGCTTGGCGTCGCCCAAACCATTTTTAGGAATAAAGATATCTTGGTGCATTTTACGTCCCATCGTCACGACAAAGGCAAACCTTGCCGATAACTCTAAGTGACCAATAAATTCATCACGGGCACGTTCTACTATCCTAACAACTTCTCCCTCTGTACGACGCTTGCGTCCATTAAAATAGGTTCTAATTTCAACTGTATCGCCATCAAGCGCTCGATTCAAGTTGGGAGTACTTACCCAAATATCAGCCTCATCCTCTCCGGTTACAATATAACCAAAGCGAGGGTTTACATGATCTACTGTTCCACGTATCAAACCTTGTGAATTGGTCGATTGGTACCTGTAACCTATCTTCAACAATTGCTGTTCTTCAACCAACTTGTCTAGCAACTTCTCCAGTAAGTCTTTCTGTCCCTTCTTTTTCAACTGAAGTTGCTTGGTAATCTGCCTATGAGAAAAAGGCTTTTCAGGAGCTGAGTTCAGTAAGGTCATGATATTCTTAACCATCAATGCAGCCCCTTCTGTACCTTCACTTTTACTGTGTCTCTTTTTCTTATTGGCTGTGTTTTTATTGTCTTTTTTCTTTTTACTCATTGTATATCTTATTGTTGAACAGGAGCCTTCATATAATACTTAAAAACAAATTAGTACTATCTAACAATCAATTTTAGTACGGCTCCATCATAACCGGTTGTTAACTTTTTATCCGGTCTAACAGCTCCTTGCTGAAGCTGCGCCTAAATTTCAGAAATATCTATCTCTGAAGAAAAATTTATTTAATTAAAGCACCCTTATCTTTATGGATAATTATAGGATTACTCTACAAAAATAGCATGGTAACAAATGGTTATGAATGCTTTTTTGTATTTTGAGGTACTTTATCCTCTAGGTGCTACTATTTTAAGTCGTGACATTAGCATTTTATCATGAATATTGAAGTACTTTTAAGTGAAAAAGTATTGATTAAACCATCACTATCTTCTAAAATTGCTTTTAGCATACATGATATGATAAGCTTAAGTATTTAAAATCAACTTTAGCTTATCTTAAATTAAGGCTATTTCTGAATTCAGACTATAATCTCAACTCTACACTATATTCATAATTCAACCACACATGCTACCACGATCAAAGAACATTATCCTTCTTTTCTTTTTCCTTACTATCACTGCATTTGGAAATCCTCAATCAGAAAACGTCGTTACAAATTCCCAAAATGCAGCTATCATCTCACGGGCTTTGGAAAGTATCTATAAATGGGACTTTGATCAAGGTGTTGCTGAAATAACACAGCTTGAACAAGAAATTGGCGAACACCCAGCTGTTTACTTACTTAAAGCCCTCAACTTGTATTGGCAGAATGTCCCGCTCTCCCACGGTCAACCAGAAACCAAAGAGTATATGAAACTACTGACCAAAACAGTTGAGCTTTCAGACCAACAACTAGAGAAAAATTCATCTGACACTGAAGGTATTTTTTTCAAGATGCTGGCTAAAAGCATGAAGATGCGTCAATTCAGCAGTGACAATGCTACCTTTAAGGCCATTGGTGAAGCTAAAGATGTTTATACACTACTCAGAATTGGTGTAGATAAAAAAGAAGAATTCAATGAATTTTACTTTACGACTGGTATCTACAATTATTATCGAGAAGCCTACCCTGAAACTTATCCTGTTTACAAGCCGGTAGCTATGTTCTTACCATCTGGAGATAAAGAAGAAGGTATCAAACAACTGTATTACGCTAAGGACAATGCCATGTTTACTTCGGCAGAAGCCAGACGCTACCTGATTTCAATCTATACCAACTATGAAAATCAATTAGATAAGGCGATTGAATTATCATCTGAAAATGTAAAACAATATCCTAATAATCTCTTTTTTATCACATCGCATCTTTTTATCCTTTTACGTTCTAACCAGATTGAAAATGGTCTTCCTCTTATGGACAAGCTATTTCAGTCTGAAGATACTTTTTACCAAGCCGTTGCTTATGCTATGCATGGCTATTACGACTGGAAAAAGGGTAACCAAGAAACGGGACAAGAACAGCTGCTAAAAGCTGAAGAACTCATTCAAAATCACAAGGACCGTAATGATTATGTAGCCTCCTTTATTTATTCTGAGCTTTACCGCTGCTATAAATCCCAAAATAACCTATCACTTGCTAAGAATTATGAACGGAAAACCAATGATGAGTTATTTGGAAAGGAAAACATTGAAAGGGTAAATAAGGAAGAGAATTGGTAAGATAGTCTTAGTTAAAAAGCATCGACATCCGAAAAATTACGGATGTCGATTTCTTATTTATTTTCTAAATCTTTTAGTCAAGTCGCCATAGGCATCAATTCTCCTATCCCTGAAAAATGGCCAGATTCGGCGAACATCTTCACTTCTTTGCAAATCTACTTCCACAACAATATTTTCTTCATTGTCATTGGAAGCTTCATACAAGAATTCCCCTTGAGGACCAACCACAAAGCTGTTACCCCAAAACTGAATCCCGTCTGTTACTCCTGAAAAATCCTTTTCAAAACCTGTTCTGTTTACACTGATAACAGGTAAACCATTAGCTACAGCATGTCCTCGTTGAGAGATGATCCAAGCATTTCGCTGCCTGTCTTTTTCATCCTGCGTATCAGCCATTTCATAACCTATAGCTGTTGGATAAATCAACATATCAGCACCTGCCATTGCCATCATTCTTGCACCTTCAGGATACCACTGATCCCAACATACCAATACGCCCAAGGTTCCCACTGAAGTTTCAATTGGTTCAAAACCTAGATCTCCAGGTGTAAAGTAGAATTTCTCATAATATGCAGGATCATCAGGAATATGCATCTTACGGTATGTACCAGCAATACTTCCGTCTTTTTCCAATACGACTGCTGTATTATGATAAATACCTGGTGCTCTCTTTTCAAAAAGAGATGTTACCAATACGATTCCCAACTCTTTGGCTATTGCTCCGAACTCTTCTGTGGATGGACCGGGAATACTTTCCGCCAAATCAAACATGTCCACATCTTCTGCCTGACAGAAGTAGATGCCTGTATGCAACTCCTGTAAAACTACCAATTCTGCACCTTTAGCAACACAATCACGAATACCTGCGATGCTTTTTGCTACGTTTTCTTCCCTGTTGTTGGTACAAGTTTGCTGTACCAAACCAACCTTCAGTATATTCTGTTTTGCCATATATCTTCTCTAGCAAATAAACCTGATAATAGCCAAATTGACTTAAAAACGCTGAATCAATTTCTGACACGTACAACCTGACCCTAAATGATACAAAGCTAAGTGCCCTCCGTCGTAACTTTTCCCAATTTTACTTTCCAACATATCCGTATAACCTTTCCCTATCGTAATATGTGGATAGAAATGCTCATAGGCATACTGGGTAAAATAATGGTTCAAGTATCGGAGACCTGAAGTTGGATTCTGTTCACTAACCCATGCAAAGCATGAAGTATCATCTAATGCTATTGTATGATGGTACTTGGACATAATTGCCACTGACACATCATGAAGATGTTCAAGCCAAGCTTCTTTTTTCACATTCCACCCAATAGTTTCCTCTCCATGTCTGTATATACTTTCAACATGCAGGGCTTTCACTTGAAATTGTTTTGCCACTTCTGACAATTCATGGGTGATTTGAGGTAAGTCTTCCTCACGGGCTAAACACATACAAACAGAAATATGCGGAACCGTATGCTCTTTTTCCAGCAAAAGCTGGGTATCACCAAGCTGACGGTTTACCGCAATAGATTCCTCCAACAAATTGTCAGGCGGAATCACTGCAAAGTCTAATGCGATCATTGTCTAAATACGACAATTGAATGTCGCTAATTTCGGTCTAGAGCTGTTATTTCAAACACACGTTTTAGTATCTGCCTATCTACCTCCGTAAAATCTACATGACGACGCCCCATTACGGCTGTTGCCACCTCGCACATTTTATCGAAATCTGCAGTTACTGTATCTTCTATCCCTCCCCACGCAAATGAAGGAATATGTTTATCTGGAAAACCTCCGCCAAAGATATTTGCACTTACACCAACTACAGTACCTGTGTTGAACATCGTGTTAATACCTGCTTTTGAATGGTCTCCCATCATTAACCCACAAAACATCTGACCTGTTTCAATCAGGTTTCGGGTTTTATAATTCCAAACCTTCACCTCACCATAATTGTTTTTGAGGTTTGAAGTATTTGTATCTGCACCTAAATTACACCACTCAGCCAATACAGAGTTTCCTAGGAAACCATCATGTCCCTTATTGCTATAACCTTGAAATACTGAGTTACTCACCTCTCCTCCAACTTTACAATAAGGTCCAAAACTACAATCCTCATGAACTTTTGCACTCATGTTGATCTTGGTTCCCTCTCCAATACTACATGCCCCTCTGATTACTGAGCCTTCATGGATCTCAGCTCCTTTACCTATATAGATAGGTCCTTTTTCAGCATTCAGAATAGCAGCTCGTATACTTGCTCCCTCTTCAACAAAAATGTTTTCCTCTCCATATACTACTGTGAAGCGATCTTCAATTGGAGCACTTTTTCTACCTTCTGTCACAACAGGAAAGTCTGCAATTATCTGATTACGGGTATTAATAAAAATATCCCATGGATACCTGATAATCACTGGTGTTATCACTATATCCTTCTGTACGTATTTAGTAGCCGAAACCTCCGAAGGATCTCTAAAATGTTCCATAGTACGAACTGCAAGCAGTTCATCTTTCCACATTAGACATTGTCCCTCCTTCAATTTATGAATCCGATCTACCAATTCTGAATTCGGACATACAGAAGCATTTATATACAAGTTGTCACTGCCTGCCTGCAAAGGGAATTTTTCCTGCAAATAATCCTGAGTAAGGTAAGATACATCCGTACCCAATGCCTTTTCCCACTTTTCTGCAAGAGTCATGATTCCCACTCTCAATGCTGATACAGGACGAACAAATGTAAATGGCAATAGATTCACCCTGTTCTCAGGATCATCAAACAGAATTACATTCATTGTCTTTGTAATTGTCAAATAGCTTTAAAAAATAAAATGAGTTGATAGTAGCTAGGTAATATTTGTACACACTCAGGGGTTACCTAAAGCCCACATTATGAGCACTCCCCTTTAAAATTTATTGTTATTCAGTACACAGCATGCAATATAGCTGATTCATGCTATTATTCTGTATATTTTGGGTATACAGGAAGCCCAATTCAAAAAAAAACGTCACAATCTTGACGATTGTGACGCTTCTAGAATCTACAAGAACAGATTGGCTTAGCTTCTTCCGTATTTCTTGTTGAAACGCTCAACTCTACCAGCTTTGTTGATAGCTGACTTCTTACCTGTGTAGTAAGGGTGAGAAGCAGAGCTAATTTCCACTTTGATCAGTGGGTAAGTCTCGCCTTCGAAGTCAATTGTTTCTTTTGTTTCGATAGCTGAACGAGTCAAAAATTTCTCGTCGCTTGTCAGGTCGTGAAATACAACCTCTCTATATTCAGGATGGATTCCTTGTCTCATGTCCTTATGAATTATAAATTTTCTATTTCGTGAACTCAAATCGGATTGCAAAATTAAAACATTATCAACAACATATCAACTATGATTGAGAATATGTTGCTGATTTTCTTTGGAAAAAGAACCTATATGTGTTAATGCATCTCAAAAGCGTCTTCCTATCACTACCTTTTTCATCACTATTGAACTTTCTCCACTTAAATTCAACATTTCAATTCTGATAAGGTAGGCACCCTGCTTTACCAACCGTCCCAACTGATTGGTTCCATCCCATCTATAAAAACCTTCTGAAGTCAATAGCTGATTATCCACCAATTTTCGAACCTGCTGACCATATCTATCAAAGATAGTAATAGTAACTGTATATCCTGCTGAGTTACATTTATACTGTAAGGAGGTAAAATTTACTGAACCTGTTCCTTCTGGAAAAAAAATATCTGAATCCATTACAAAACATTCATTTTCCATTTTAGGATTACCCGAAATTCTCCTTTGTGAATTAGGAGCTGCCGGAGTAGCATAACCTGACTGACCTGAGGACGATCTCCAATTGTTAGCATCATTCACTGGTGCACTATAATCAATCCTTTCCAAAGAAACACCTTCAACATTTTTAAGTAATTCAAAATGATGGTCTTCATCATAATCATACCTTTCCCATTCCTCTCCATTAGGGTTACGCAAAATCACACTACCTTTTTCATTAGGAAATGATGGCATTTCCATTTCCAATATTAATGAGTCTGGTACAGTAGGATAAATACTCCTAAATTTTTCGGCAGATTCTGTAAGAATAAGAAAGGAGTTAGGAAAAAACACATGACTTTCGCTCAATAATGTGTGCGCTTCTTGATTGTGATTAACTAACTGCCAATTCTGTAAACTTAAGTGCTTATCTGAAACATTGTAAATCTCAACAAAATCTACACCTCCAACTTTTGGATTAAATAGTATTTCAGAAAGATTTACCTCTCCAAAATTAGCAACTAATGGTCTTACTAATTCCACTCTTTTATTTTTCACCTCATTCCCACTACAATCATATATTCCACTAATAATCAAATTATAGACTCTATTTTTCTCTAAGCTATCTGATAAAATCAGATATATTTCGTCAGGATTTACTTCTTCTAAAAAGACTTCTTTAACAGATAAACTAAAATTGTATTTTTCTAATTTTATAAAAGTGCTATCTATACTTTCATTCCACTCTAATTTGATAGTATCATTTCCTATGATTTCATACTTAACTAACTCAGGCGAGCTTGTATCAAGATACATACCTTGAATTGAATTTTGTCTACTAGGTGTACCTCCACTTTTATCAACAGAAGCTCTCCAATTTTCTCGCCCAAAACAGTTACTGTTGATATCTATTAGTTCCAGTGACCATCCCCCATCTCTTTTTTCTTTTTCCCACCAACCAGTTTCGTAGTTAACCTGAAAAATCACTTTTTTATTCACATCCAAAATGGAAATTTTGGTTCCTTCATTATTCAATGCTTTCCAATTCTCAATTCCCAATGTTCTTCCAAAAGTTATCCACAGATGTTGATCATCAGCATCACATAAAATAATTCGTTCGGAAGGTTTTATAATGGTTTCTGGCAGTTTGATTTCTACCTCACCTATTTTTAGATAGCAGTCTTGTGTTGAAATATTATGATCAGAATTGTTGATAAGTTCAAGAAATTCACTTTCTGGTAAGCCTATTGTTGGAAATGGATCAGAAAATATTTCAGTTATCAACAAATCCAATGGATTTGGAGCTTTTCCTATCAATATTTCAATCGTCTTTGTTGGTAATTTTCTGCCTAGACAGTCTTCTAGGTCTGAAATTTCTAATTGATAAGCTTGTTCTGTGGATAAACTTTGTAAAAAAGTGATTTCTACTGTCTTTGGATTTATAATTTTGACTACGTCAAAAAAAATTTTTTCGCTTACGCGATAGTTATTCACATTTTCAGCGATTTCTTCATTGATTTTTACTGAAAATTCTAACTGAATAGTCGAGTTATCCACAATTTTGGTAGAACTGACAAAAAAAGCGGGCAAATTATCAATGTTATCAACAAAGTCAGCTGTATTTGGTGATCCTCCTGATGGATCATTTGATATTTGCCAGTTATCAACACCTAAACAAATAGCATGTGGACTTACCATTTCTAATGTATGTCCTCCAGATTGTTGATAATTCCAAATTCGCCTATCATATACCATCGAAGAAATTGTATCTGATAAATGCAATAAAGAAATTCTCGATTCTTCATTGTTTAAGCTATTCCAATCAGGTACTCCCACTACATTCTCATAGTTTTCCCATAAGTTTAACTCTGACTCATCACAAAGAAGTAAAAATTGCTTAGGGTAAATCACCATATTTGGTAACTTTGCTAATCTGGCTCCAATTAAAAGAAAACCATTTTCGGTAGTTAGAATACTATCTGTCTGATTATAGATTTCAATGAATTCACTTTCAGGCATGCCAACAGATGGAGTTGGATCAGGCAATACTTCAGTTATCAACAAATCACCATAATGAGGAATTTTGCCATTGGGGATAATCATTTTAGGAATGTGTAAATTCCTGCCAGCGCAATCCTGAAAAGTGGGCAATGTAATTTCATATTCAATTCCTGTTGATAACTTGTTGAAAAAACGGATTTCTAATTCATTTTTATCCACAATATCCACAGATGATATGGGATTAAGTGGAAAAATCGAAAAGTTATCAACACTAAACAGTTGTTTTTCATTGATTTCTGCAGAAAAAATAATTTTTATCAATGAGTTATCAACAATTTTGACTTCCATAATTTGAAAATCAGGAATTGATTCAACATTATCCACAGAATTGATTGTTCCAGGAGTACCACCTGATAAACTTTCACAAACCTTCCAGTTATCAACACCTAAACAAGTTAAACCTGAATTTATCAACTCTAGTGAATATCCTCCATCACTGTGATTTTCAAGCATTTCAACATTATAAACAATACTGTTAATTATTTGATTTTCAGTAAGTAATGATACTTTACTACCTGAATTAGGTAAATTTTTCCAGTTATCAACACCAATTGTAATCCCATAAGCACTCCACTTATCAACATCCCCTTTATCACATAGAATAACTCTTTCATTTGGACCAATGACTGAATCAGGAAGAGTTATCAACAATTCACCAATCTCTAATTTCACTTCACTTAAAGTCTGGTTATGATCTGTCATGTTGATAACTTCCATAAATTCACTTTCTGGAAGTCCAAATGAAGGGATTGGATCTGAAAATATTTCAGTTATCAACAGTTCACCTTCTTTTGGATTTAAAAATGGCCTAATGATAAATGTTGAATCAGACAAATTTCTTCCGAGACAGTCTTTAATTCCTGAAATTCTAAATTGATAGCTTGACTTTGTTGATAACTTTTTGAGAAATGAGACTTCCACAGTATTGTTTTCAACAATTTGGATGGAATCCAGTAAGATTTTATTAGAAATGATAAAGTTATCAACAAATAAGGCTGTTGATTCATCGATTTCAGAAGAAAATTCGATGTGAACAATTGAGTTATCCACGAGAGAAAGAGATGAGACAGTGAATTCAGGTAAAAAATCAATTCCATCAACAGAATTAATGGATGAAGGCGATCCTCCAGATGGATCCTCCGATACTCGCCAGTTATCAACACCTAAACAAATAGCATTTGGACTTACCATTTCAAGTGAAAACCCACCTTCTTTTTTATCCCCCAACATACTCGGATGATAATAAGTCGAGAAAATTGTATCAGACAAATGAATAATTGAAATTGTATCTCCATCATTGTTTAATCCTTTCCAATCTGGAATTCCAACCACATTTTCATAATTATTCCATAAATCCACCTTTTTTTCATCACAAAGAAGTACAAATTGCTTAGGGTATATCACCATATTTGGTAAATTTGCTGAACTGTTCCCTATCAAAATCTGACACTCTTTTGTTGTTAGAATTTTGTCGGTCGGATTATAGATTTCAAGAAATTCACCTTCAGGTAAACCATATTTAGGAAGCGGATCAAAAAATATCTCAGTAAATAACAGTTCACCAATGTCTGGAACTTTTCCATTGATGATCTCTAATTTTGTTGTCGCCAATTCACGGTTTGAGCAATCTTTTATGCCCAAAACCGTCAGTTCATATTTTTCCCCTGTTGATAAGTTTTTGAAAAAACGGATTTCTAATTCATTTTCTCCTAGAATGTGAACGGAGTCGATAACAGATTCTGGAAAAATCAAAAAGTTATCAACATTTGGAGGAGTATCTCTATTTAGAGGTCTAGAAAAAGTTAACTGAAGAGTATAGTTATCCACAACATTGTGTGAAACTATGTTGAAAGGTGTTAATGTAAATTGTGAATAACCAGTATTATTAATTTTTCCGGGTGTACCTCCTGATGTATCTTTTGATGATATCCACACATCTTTTTTCAAGCAAAAATACTGATAATCAAATAGTTCAATAGATATCCCAACACTGTCTGGGAGCCATTCACTATTGTATTCAACATTGTGAATAAGCTCATTCTCTGTGTTAGTAAGTTGAATGTTATCAACATTATTATTTAAGCTTCTCCAATTAGTTATCCCCAAAACATGCCCAGATTGTTGATAACTTTTTTCATATCCCTTAGGACATAACACGACATACTCTCCTGTTGATAACTCAAAATATGGTAATGAGGTACTACCTGTATTATCCGAAAGCCTAACTTCTGATAGCTGTAACAACCTATCCGATGCATTGTAAAGCTCTATATATTCAGAATTTCCTTCTGTAGGTGTCACCATCAGCTCATTCAAAAACAACTCTCCGGCTCTAGGTGGAAAATCTCTTCGAATTTGAATAGTAGTATCTGAAATCACATTACCATATTCATCTACAATCCCTTTCAGGTTTAAATTATAGTCGATACCGAATTCAAGAGAAGTATCAAATTGAATCACAACCTTCTCTCCTTGTAAATCAGCATAATTTGAAATCCCTATTTCACTGATTTCATAGTGATTAAATATTTCAGAATTAACTTTTTCTAAAGGTTCATCGAATACTATTGTCAGTTCATTTTCAGCTGTAATCCTTACTGCCAATACTTTCGGATACTGTTGATCCCAAATAAAATTTATTTCGGAAGCTGGTAAATACTCCTTGTCAGGAAGGTGGATTTTATTCGTTCTGAGTGTATATAATTGATTTTGTGAGAGGTTTTCGGTTAAGAGGTAATATCGATTCGAGATTCCTACATCCCTTTGAATTGCAAAAATTTCTATTCCATCAATCGTAAAGTCTGATGGTAATATTTGAGAAGGATTAGCCCGTAAATTCACCTCTATTGTTTGAGCAGAAATGACGTTAATCTCTGTAACAGAGGATTGGTATTGTAGCTGGACAGTAGTATCTAAGTGTAGAAGGGATAAATCCATCCACTGTACCTCAAGAAATGAGTTAGTAAAAGTCAAATCTTGTATTGCATTGTTATTTTCATCCGTCGTAATTGAAATTGGATTTTCTGAATTATTCAGAGCAAAATCTGTTACCGAATTAGTTAACACTGGATTGGAATAATGCAATCTCAATGTTTTCATTCCAGTAACCCACACTTTACTTAATTCAGTCACTTCTGTTGAAAAAGTTGTCGTCAGTTGAGGCTGTTTATTTCCTAATACATCCTCTATATTTGAAAGTATAAGCTCGTAGTCTTGTTGGCCTAAATCAGAATAATACAACCACAATTTCTCTCCATAAGTAAAGATCGAATCAGGCTCACCTACTTCTGACAAGTTCATCTGATTTAAAGAAATATTTGAATTGATGATCTCAGAAAAAGTCAATGAAATGACATCAGGATAAAGAAATGTAGTTGTGGTTAAGATTGGTGGTAAAGTATCATAGCTAAAAGACAATGTTTTAGTTGTTAGTACATTACCTTCAATGTCTTTTACATAACGTACAGTTAATTCATAGGTCTGCTCCTGCTCAAAAACACCGTTAAAAAACAATTGAATTAATGATCCATTTACTTCTATAGTTTCGGGAAATAAACCTAGTTCTTGAATTTCATAATGGTTTATGGCCTTTGCTGTTGAACTATCTACAGACTCTGAAAAATGCAATTCTAAGGAATGGTCATTTAATACTTTCAGTTCTGTTATAGAAGGCCTTTTTGTATCAATAGTAAAGGTTAATAATGTATCCAACTGGTTACCACTATCATCTTGTAATTGTTCAATTGAAAGCTCTAAAGCTTTATTCTCTCTAAATGCTTCATCAAAAAGTAAAAACCATCTCAAATCATAATTCTGGTTTCTGACTACAGATGTTGGCTCAACTCCATCTAAAAGAAAATAGTGACTAGACAGGTCTGATATAAATTCTGAAAATTCAATTTCAAGTATTTGATTATTAACTGTATTAAATGAAGTTACTGAGGGTGATCTAATGTCAGGAAAAACAAACACCGTATCAATTGATAAAAGGTTGCCTGATGTATCAGAGATATTTGTCAACTCCAATAAATAAGTACTGTCCTGCTCAAAATCAGTGATTGACTCAATGCTTAATTGACGTCCATCTGTAAACACATCAGCTAAAGACACTGATTGAATTACTACTTGTGAGATGTTAACGTCAGCTATTGATTCATCAAATACAACTGAAATAGAATTATCTGCCTGCGGATTGATTGACTCGATCGCTGGTGGTGCTATATCTGGCGCTTGAGGGTGAATAGTTTGGGTAATGGAAAAATTATCATAGTAAAAAGAAGTCCCTCGAGAAGCTGCACTAAACCTTGCTTGTATGCCAAACCACCCATTCGGTTGGTAGCTATTATCAGTCACTGTCCCTTGACTTATACTATCTACCCACAGCTTCCAGATTCCCCCTTTCTCTCGAATTACTTTTACAGAAATGCTTGGTTGGTCAAGTACTAAGCTAGTCTGGTGTAATAAAGTAGCTGCAGACTCTTCTCCATCTTGGCGATATAATGAAACCCCATCATTGACCATAATGTAGTATCCCTCTACACTACTATTAAGATCTTCAGCACTACTCCAAAGAAATATCCTTGATTGGTTTGTTTTCGCTGTATTGACTGTTAAAGAAAAGTTATGCTGCACATCAAATTCCCAAACCAATTCATCTGCTTCAGCGCTTATTCCTTCTACCTTACTTGAAAAAGCTACTTTTCGTGTTCCCGAACCACCTGAAAAATCGGATTGTAATGTTTGTTGAGTATTAATAACAAAACTGCCTGAAGGCAAAGAACCTGTAGAAGTTATATACTGTTGCCATACATGTGGAGCTGTATCAAGTGAGGTTGAGAAGTCTTCTTTTAATAATACATCTGATTGGGAAAAGAGTACAGAAGGGTAAAGTAAACAGCCTAACAGTGCTAGTTGTGGCAACAATTTCATGATAATTGGGTTTTATAGGTCTTGAAATCAGCATCGAGAAAGACTCAATAATTTAGCTGACTACCATCATGAATTATTGTTTAAAAGGGCATTTACATTACAGGAATACTGATACAGGCAAAGAAGGTTGAAATAACAAGTGATTATACCTTCACAATAAATTAATATCTACCTTTGCGCATCGTCCTGATAATGGGCACCTTCTTCTTTCAATACATGATTATGAAGATTACCTCAACTATCTTAAGTACTTATTTGGAACAAATTTCATGAAGGCAAGAGTCAAAATATTCTTTTCCTACTTCTTTTTTTGGGTAGTTTTTTTCTTAGGTACAAGAGCCTTGTTCATGGCATATAACTGGGACAAGACAATCGAATATCCTATAACAGATTGGTTCCTTGCCATGCTAAACGGTGCACGTATGGATATGGCAATGGCGGGATATATTACATTGCTTCCAGGTCTTATTATAGCGTTGACTGTGGGAATTAAAGGGAGTTTTATCAGACCTGTCATTAATTTCTACACACTACTCTGGATGCTGATTTCGGCATTTTTAGTAGCAGTTGATATGGAATTGTATCGACATTGGGGATTCAGACTAGATGCTACGCCACTGAACTATATAGGAGGGGACAATAACCTAACAAACGTAGCCCCAATAGGTACTACATTAAAGTTGATCCCTATTCTTCTATTAACTGTTTGGGTAGGATTCAGATTTTATTTGCGAGTGGTGGCTAAACAATTCAATCTACTATCACCAATCAATTGGGTGAAGGGATTGGCCTTTATCATACTAACTGCACTACTTATTGTCCCAATCCGAAGCAGTTTTGATGTGGCTCCAATGAATATTGGATTTGTCTACTTTCATAAACAGCCATACCCAAACCACTCAGCAATCAATGTAGTTTGGAACGCCTTTTACTCACTGACCAAATTCAACAAGACTCGCTATCCTAATAATTACTTTGACAAGGAAAACACGGAACAAATATTTACCGATCTGTATAAAGATAATGGAACAACGACCAAACTGCTTAAGACTGACCGTCCTAATATCATCCTTATCGTCTGGGAAAGTTTGAACGCACAGATTGTAGAAGAGTTGGGGCCTGAAAAAGGTGTCACACCACAATTAAGCAAACTAATTAAAGAAGGTGTCTTGTTCTCTAATTTCTATGCAACTGGAGACCGAACTGACAAGGGAATACCGGGAGTTTTGAGTAGCTATCCAAGTCAGCCTAAAACAGCCATTATCAAGTTTAACAACAAGCTTGAAACAATGGATTTCCTTAGCATGGACTTAAGAAAACATGGTTACGATACTGAATTTATTTTCGGTAATGATGTCAACTTTGCCAACTTCAATTCCTATTTCAATATCGCTGGATTTGAAAAGGTTATTCACAAACTGGACTTTCCACAGGAACTTTGGACAACGAAATGGGGCGTACACGATGAGCATGTATTCAAAAGAATCTTAGATGAGCTGAATACTAAACCACAGGACAAACCTTTCTTCTTGACTACTTTGACTATCAGTAGCCACGAACCATTTGATGTTCCTTTAGAGCCTAAAGCTTTTCCGGGAGAAGATAAAACAAACATGTTTTTAAACTCCTATTACTATACTGACAAATGTGTAGGTGAATTTATCTCTGAAGCCAAAAAGCAACCTTGGTGGGATAATACGTTAGTGATTATCACTGGAGATCATGGCGCCTTATACAAGGATGACATCCAATATTACTCAAGAGAACGCTACCAGATCCCGATGGTTTGGACAGGAGGCGCATTGGCTGTTCAGGACACTGTAGTCAGTAAATACGGTTCTCAAACAGATATTGCTACTACCGTTCTCCACCAATTGGATATCAATAAGCGATACAAATTCGGTAAAAACCTACTATCCTCTGAGTCAAACAACTTTGCATTCTATACTTTAAATGATGGTTACGGGTTTGTTTCAGACTCTCTTGAATTGATTTATGACAATGTTGGTAAACAATATATTGTCAACAAGGGAACTGAGAATAGCGATACACTCAATATCCCGAAAGCCTATATGCAAAGCATCTATACAGACTTTAACAATAGAGGCAACGAAGTGTTGATAAAGAAATAAGATAACCTGCTAAATTTGCAGGATTAAAAGGAACTGTATTCAGTTCTGATATTTGTTGAAAAAGGAGCCTTTACCTCCTCAAATTTCAAGTAAAGTTATGGCAAAAAGAGTAGTAGTGGGTCTCTCAGGAGGAGTTGACTCAAGTGTTTCAGCCTATTTGCTCAAAGAGCAAGGCTATGAAGTGATCGGTCTTTTCATGATCAACTGGCATGATGGAAGCGTGACCATCAATGGTGAATGTCCTTGGATTGATGACAGCAACGATGCGTTGCTTGTTGCTCAGAAACTAGGTATTCCATTCCAAACCATCGATCTAAGCAAGCAGTACAAGGAACGTATTGTTGATTATATGTTCGATGAATACGAAAAAGGACGTACGCCAAACCCTGATGTACTTTGTAACAGGGAAATCAAGTTTGATGTATTCATGGATGCAGCCATGAAACTGGGTGCCGACTATGTAGCAACAGGTCACTATTGCCGCAAAAGCGAAACCACGGATGCTGAAGGCAATACCGTTTACCAACTGAAAGCAGGCAAGGATGGCAACAAGGATCAAAGTTATTTCCTTTGTCAGTTGACACAGGAGCAACTATCCAAAGCACTTTTCCCGATTGGTGAACTGATGAAACCTGAAGTAAGAGAAATTGCCAAGGAACTTGATCTTGTTACTGCCGAAAAGAAAGACTCACAGGGATTGTGTTTTATCGGAAAGGTAAAACTACCTGATTTCTTAAAGCAACAACTGTTACCTGTAGAAGGCAACATTGTGGAAGTTGCGGTAGATGCTGACAAGTATCAATATATCGATCCCGAAACCCTACCATTTGAAGAGCGTATTCAGAAGCTGAAATTTATGACAGCTCCATATGATTACGAACCAACTGATGGCAAAGTAGTCGGTAGACATCAAGGTGCTCATTACTATACTATCGGGCAAAGAAAAGGGCTAGGTGTCGGTGGAACCAAACTCCCTTTGTTTGTCATTGCAACAGACACCAAACAGAATGTGGTTTATACTGGTCAAGGTGATGAACATCCGGGACTAAACCGAATCGGTCTGTACATCGCTGAAGAAGATATCCACTGGATAAGGGAAGATATGAAGCTGGAAGTAGGTGAATCTATGCGCTTTGAGACCCGAATCCGTTACCGTCAACCTCTGGAAATGGCAACGCTCTACAGAGAGGCGGATGGTTTGTATATTATCTTTGACAACCCTCAAAAAGGTATCGCAGCTGGACAATTTGCTGCCTGGTATAAGGATGAAGAGCTAATCGGATCTGGTGTAATTGGTTCGTGATAAATAGATAAGTATATAAAAAGAAAAAGCGTGGCAAGTGAAACTCACTCGCCACGCTTTTTTATTATCAGTCCACCCAAAGACTACTCTTTATCCATAAATGGATATTTGTAATCGGTTGGAGGAACAAATGTTTCCTTGATTGTACGAGGAGATACCCAACGCAACAGGTTCAACATAGAACCAGCTTTGTCGTTAGTACCTGAACCTCTACCTCCACCAAATGGCTGCTGACCTACAACAGCACCTGTTGGCTTGTCATTGATGTAGAAGTTACCCGCTGTATTCACCAATTTCTTGGCTGCATAATCAATTGCGTATCTGTCTTGTGAGAAGATAGCACCAGTCAAGGCATATGGAGAAGTCTCGTTCACCAAGTAGATTGCCTCATCGAAGTACTCTTCGTCATAAACGTAAACCGTTACAACTGGACCGAAGATTTCCTCTTTCATTGACTCATAGAATGGATCTTCTGCTTTGATTACTGTTGGCTCAACAAAGTAACCTTTAGACTTGTCATATCCACCACCAGCAATTACCGCTGCTTTGTCAGACTCTTTCGCTCTGTCAATGTAACCTGCGATCTTGTCGAATGAACGCTCGTTGATTACAGCAGAGAAGAAGTTTTTGAAATCCTCAGGAGAACCCATGCGATTGCTAATGATATCTTCGATATCTGCTTTCACATAGCCTTCTACTTCAGCCCATAGGTTACGAGGTACATAAACCCTAGAAGCAGCAGAACACTTCTGTCCTTGGAACTCAAATGAACCTCTAACAATCGCAGTAGCCAAAGCTTTCGCATCTGCTGATTTGTGTGCCAAGATATAATCCTTACCACCTGTCTCACCTACAATTCTAGGATATGACTTGTATTTGCTGATGTTTTCACCAATTGTTTTCCACAGGTGCTGGAATACGCCTGTGGAACCTGTGAAGTGAAGACCTGCAAACTCTGGGTGATTGAAAATTACTTCACCCGCCTCAGGGCCATCAGAATATACTAAGTTGATTACACCGTCAGGAAGTCCTGCTTCCTTGAACAGTTGCATCAGTACATTTGCTGAGTAGATTTGGTCATCAGAAGGTTTCCAAACTACAGTGTTACCCATCATTGCAGGAGCCGCAGGAAGGTTACCCGCAATCGCTGTAAAGTTGAATGGAGTCAAGGCAAAAATAAAGCCTTCCAAAGGACGCTGCTCCAGTCTGTTCCAGATACCTGGTGACGATTCTGGCTGCTCCTTATAGATCCCCGTCATGTATTGTACGTTGAAACGAAGGAAGTCAATAAATTCACAAGCTGAATCGATCTCCGCTTGGAATGCCGTTTTTGACTGTCCCAATACCGTTGCCGCATTTAGTTTTGCTCTGTATGGACCTGCCGCAAGATCAGCCGCTTTCAGGAAGATAGAAGCTCTATGCTCCCATGACAACTCTGCCCACATTTCTTTTGCGCCAAGTGCTGCATTAATCGCCTGCTCCACATGTGACTTATCACCGAAGTGGTATTTTCCAATCACTCTTTGGTGGTCATGAGGAGAAGTGAAGTTTCTTACATCTTCTGTCTTCACTTCATCTGCACCAATGTACATTGGAATTTCGATCACTTCAGAACGCATCTGCTCAATCATTGCCTTAAGCTCGGCTCTTTCGGGAGTACCCGGAGCGTAGCTTTTTACAGGCTCGTTTGTCGCTTTCGGTACATTATAAAATCCTTTCGGCATGGATTTATGTGTTTTAAAAGTTTGAAAAAAACGTCTGTATGTTTTAGAATTCCGACAAGTACACGTGCCGGATATTGGTTACATGTTAGGAGAGTCTATTTTTTACAGGAATTTTTATAAAATAATTGTCTCCCCTATCATATGAACGGCAAATCTATGAAAAAGAGTTGAACGGCAAAATCTCGACTCCCATTCAAATCGATGTTCGCAATTTATACTATGATAAGTTTAGAGATATTAACCTACTGTCCTGCAATAGGTTCTATAATTCCTACCGTTAATGGGAATATGGTCTCTCTTGAAGTTTCATCCCGAGAACTAACCACTACCATAAAACTATTAATAGGCTGATTCTCATCATACAAGCTGTCAAATAAGTAGGATGCCTCAAAAGTAAATGACAAATCATCCCCCCCTGCAGTATCAATTGCAACCTTAATACTCCCTAGTGTATCAAAAGTGAGGAAATCACTTGGATTGACGGTTGTAAAATTAAACTTCCTCCTGAAAAGGTTCATCGTTAAGGTTTGGGCATCTCCTGTCAAATCGGATACGATACCGTCAAAACGAACAGTATCACCACGAGAAACCGCAATACTATCCATACCTGTTGGATAACTTGTTACAAGCACCATTGGTGCACGATTTTCAATCCTTACAGGAAGTGATGTTTCCTCTCCTCTGTTTCCTTCAAAGTCCATGAAGTTCAGTCTTACATTATAATCCCCTGTAGCCACTTGGCTGGAATTAAGTCTGTACTTTCTAAATATCTTGGTTTCTGCCCCTCCAATATCAAAAGTGGTATCGATATCAAGTAACGGCGGAAATAAGTATCCTTCAGGCGCTTCATCAAGTGGATCAAAACTAACCGTATATGTCCCCATGCGGGAATTATCCATAAAGAATGCAGAAAAGATTAAGGCACTATCTGTATCCAGATCACGACTGATCAAAATATCTTCTGTCTTCCTATTGATCTGAAAGTCTGTTACGGTTGGAGGCTCTGTATCTACAAATCTCTCGAACACATCGCAGGATAGACATACCAACATCAGGCATACTGCCCAAAACGTTTTCCTCAATACTTTTTTCATCAATTTCTGATTCTTGAAAGCAATATTACATCTAAATCTTAAATGGCTAACTCCTATTTACATTCTGATAGCCCTGCCTGTTTACACTCTTTATTGTGACACTACAAATGTAATCAGCAGTAAAGCAAAATCCTTGAAAATTAATAATCCCGGAGTTTTCCCCGGGATTATCATTCAACCATTTCAGATTGTATTTATTTTTTAAAAACTACTAGAGCAGTTACCAACAGAAGAATTCCAAAAACTGCATTGGTTAAGATCTTCTGCCATCCGTAATCCTCTCTACTATACAACTTGTTGTTGTGTTCATCTATATTTTCATAGAAGCCACCAAGATCAGTACGGGCTATATTCGCATCACGAAGACTTTTCCCCGTCACTTCTATTGAAACACTAGGTTCCAATGTTTCATATGTCCCTTTTCTAGTGTTAAAATATGTCCAACTCATATAGTCTTTCAAGTTGAACTTACCTGGTTCCTGTGGTTCTATATAATATTCGAAAGTCTTAGTCCCGTAAACCTTTCCATTCGCTCTATTGATATTCTGAGTAACATTTGGCGGATAGAAGATAAAATCTTCTGTTTCCTTCAGTTGTGGCTCTGGAATCGCTGAGATGTTTCCCTCTCCACGAATTGTGAACTTGTATAGAAAACTCTTACCTGTCTCATGCGTAGTCTCAACCTTGTTCTCAGACAATCGGTAATTACCTACACTCACTTCGCCTTTTTTCGGATGCTCAGGTAGTGGTTTTACCTTTACTCTTTTAGTCTTTGAGGAAAATGTCTTAAAGTCTTTTTGCTGGTTACGGCCAAAGAAAGAAGGCTGTTTGGCTACTTTATACTTAATCATCTTCAGACCTACACTCGGTATATTGATGTCCTGTGTATTGAGTGGATAATAAGTAGCTTCATGAATCTTGTACTGACGGTATGACCGCCCGTTGATCATCACATATTCAGGATTGATTGACTCAATATTGAAGTTTTCCTCCCAACAGTTCTTTGGTTTTACCTCTTTCAGGATATCATTCAACTGCTCTCCCAATTTATAGAAATCCATATCGGCACGGTTATTCACTGCCACATAGAAAGAGATATCCATGGTAAAACCCTCACCTCTATATACAGTATTTTTATCCGTAGTTACAGCAAAGAATGCATCA
The DNA here is from genome assembly GCF_036880985.1 of Limibacter armeniacum. NCBI lineage: Bacteria > Pseudomonadati > Bacteroidota > Cytophagia > Cytophagales > Flammeovirgaceae > Limibacter > Limibacter armeniacum. The sequence goes on along the minus strand of NZ_JBAJNO010000009.1, from coordinate 2,711,662 downwards.
TCAGGTACGTCAACAAACTCTTGCTTCTGATTCTTGCGATTCCCCCAAGGGTTTCCCCAAAAATCAGCGAACGGATCATATGCATTTCTTTGTACAGGAGGCCCTACCTTAATTTGTGCACCAGGTGAGCTGACAGTTTCATCATTCACCTTCATTGAAAATGCTTTCAGTGTAAAAGTGCCTTCCTTAGTAGGAGAATAATATTGAATAATGCTCTGTGAGGTTGAAACTTGCCCATTGATAATCGTAGTGCTTGAAGAAGAAGAAGGTCTTCCTTTTCTAAAACCTGAAATCTCAGGGAAGCCTTTATAGTCCCTTAGTTTCCCATTGGTTACTTTCAGTGTGATCTGAAAGTTTTCGTTTTTGCCTATTTCCGTTTTTCCCAACTCGATGGAAGCTTGTTGGGCCTGTGCTTCTCCCCCAAAAAAATACAATACCACAATGAGTAGAGCTGCAGCCAAGTATCTTAGAACACTGCAATCACATGACTGAATTCTGCTATACACCATATTAAATTATATAAATACTTTCTTACACTTAATAATGAAGTAGATAGTGATTACCCACATAAAATCCAACGTTTTTTACTTTTTTAAGTATAAAATATTGCGATAGTGTTAAAATAGGTTTAATTTGTTAACACAGGGTAACTTTTACACTAAACCCTCGTAAAGGAGGAATAGCTAACGCTAAAAATACTTATCTTGACCAAGACAAAAGATGATTTAACATAGCTTAACAGGCTTAAGTACAAGCTTAACCAAGTAAAATATCAACTAACTTTTAAAACGTTTAACCACCATGCTAGAATATTCAAAAACCATCCTCGAGAAGGTGTCTTTTGATCAAACGCTCTTTGAGAAAGAACTTAGCAAAGCTATTGACTTACTCACTGAGGACGAAGCAATTAAACTTAAGAAATGGTGCCAAACGAAATTTGACTTTTTCAATGAGCTTTCTCTCGAAGAATCATTTGAAATGGCAACGCTTTTAGCGTAAGAACTTCTAATCAAAAGTGTATCCAAAAAAATAAACCGACTGTAGAGTCGGTTTTTTTATTGATCACTTATTGCCCTTTTGGCTTTACAAAGTCTATGTTTCGTTTCAATCCCGCCAGCTTCGTCCGTTTCACTGCTGATTTTCTGAACAGTTCCTTGAATACTTCTTCTGTAATTTCCTCCCAGTCAGCCCTACTCATTTCATCCAATTTGGGTGATGGAGCGAAGTCCAGCTCCTGATGAGATTTTGAAAACCGGTTCCACGGACACACATCCTGACAGATATCACATCCGAATATCCAATTATCAAACTTCCCTTCTACTTCTTTCGGAATAGCATCCTTCAGTTCTATGGTAAAATATGAGATACATTTACTTCCATCCACAACTCCAGCATCCACAATCGCATCTGTAGGACAAGCATCGATGCAGCGTGTACATGTCCCACAGTAATCTTTTACTGGTCCATCAGGTACTAGATCAAGATCAATAATCAGCTCAGAAAGGAAAAAGAAACTTCCCATCTGCTTATTCAGCAAAAGGCTGTTTTTACCTATCCAACCGACTCCTGCCTTCTGTGCCCATTGTCTTTCCATCACGGGAGCCGAATCTACAAACACCCTGCCTTCCACTTCACCGATTTCCTCATGAATGTACTTGACCAAATCTTTCAGCTTACGCTTAATGACAAAGTGATAATCTTCTCCGTATGCATACTTTGCAATTTTGTAACTATCATCCTTCGCCACATCCTTTTCTGGATAATAGTTATACATCAACACAACAACAGACTTGGCTCCTGGTACCAACTTTGTCGGATCCAAACGCTTATCAAAATGATTAGCCATATAGCCCATTTCACCATGCATTCCTTCTGAAAGCCACTTCTCAAGCCCTCTCGCCTCTTCTTCCAGAAAACCTGCCTGAGCAATCCCACAGTAATCAAATCCCATGTCAGCCGCTTTCTGCTTGATCATTTGTGAATACCGTTGCCTTTGAATATCATTTGCCATGTTTTTGAGCCCTGCCCATTCTATTTTTGTTCCTACTTATTCATATCATGAACAGAATTCCTATATTGGTAAGTAATTCTACTGTTCAGTGCAAAGATAACCAATGATGATGGCTGTGCCCAATGATCTGCTGCTTGGTTGATTTTCACTAACTTTCTATATCTTAACTAACAGATATCAAGTCTCACTCTGACTCCAAAAATATAATTGTATGCAACAGGATTTGCTGCACAAAAAGGTTATTGAACTAGTTACTGAAAACTATGCCTATGCTTCAGTACTCCACTTTTTTGGAGTACCCTTCTATCAACATTCTGAAGAAACACTTGACAAAATATGTCAACAGAAAAACCTTGACAAAGGAAAGGTTATCAAAGAATTGGAAGAAGCGGGTAAAACAACTAATCCACAACCTGACTTCAATGAGCTGAAAAAATATGACCTTGATCTGGTTATCGAGTACCTCAAGGTAGCCCATATGAAGTTTATCCGTTACAAACTTCCCTATATCGCTAAACTGATTGATGATATTGACAGCAGACTTTTTGACAATCCTGCCGTAGCTGAAGATATGAAAGTAATCTTCCCTGTATTTTTAGAAGACTTTATTAAGCACATCTATGAAGAAGAAGATACGCTCTTCAAATTTATAGAAAGACTGATGCAGGCTGATAGGGGTATATTCAATCCATATATGCTGTTTCGTGATTTGAAAAACCATGACTTGAAACACTTATCTGAAGAACATCACGATGATGAAGATAAAATGTCAGGACTACGAGAGTTAACCAACGGATATCAGGTATGTGAACGTACAACTCCTTACACAAAAGTAATCTACACAGAGTTAAAACATTTCGAAGAGGATTTGATGATACATGCCTGTATAGAAAATGAAATCCTGTTTCCAAAAGCCATAGCTCTTCAAAACAGGATGAAACTCCGACTCTCCCAAAAAGCCCGTATGAACTAATAAATCAAAAAGCCACCTAGTAATTAAGGTGGCTTATCTATTTACTTCAATCCTCTTGTCATTTCTCGCTTACCTGGAGGGCCTGGATAAGACTCTATTGCAAAACCAGCTGACTTTAGGTTACGCTTAAACTGTCCGCTTGCACAGTATGTCACAAGCATACATTCCTCTTGTGACAAAGCGAAACACTTTGCAAGATTATCTTCTGTCCACATATCTGGCTGCTTGCTTGGCGCAAATGCATCATAATACACAAGATTAAAGCGTCTGTTCTTCGCATCAAACTCTTCCAGTTTCTTATCTGCTTTATGCAGAATAAAATTTGGCAGAATCTGTACATCTTCATTCCACGTAGCCTGATGTAACTGGTCAAAGTAAGGGTGTAATGATTCATCAATCAACTGCTTATAATTCAAGCCTTCTACCAGATCGTTATCTAATGGAAATGGTTCTAAAGTAGTATAAACGATTTGGATGTCTGGATTTTTCAAGGCTTCTTCAATAGTCAAGATTGCATTCAAGCCTGTTCCAAAGCCTATTTCCAAGATGGCTACTTCTTTCGTCTTTTCGCTTACAGGTGCAAATCCTGCCTTGATAAACACATGTCTTGACTCTGTTAGTGCTCCATGAGAAGAATGATAGGTTTCATTGAGTTCTTCATTGTAAAGTGTGCTCGAACCATCACCCGTCTCAACTATTTTGATTTTCTTATCTTCCATACTTCATCCATTTACCTTACCTGTCAATTCCTATATGCATAATACTTTCACCAATACTAACAATGACGGTGAAACAGAATTTTCTTGAACAAGGTCAAATCAGGTATTATATCAATTCTATTATTATTATCTTTAAAAACTTACATCCAAGCTGAGCTGCAAACCATTTATATCCATGACAACTGCTGAATTCGAGGCTGCCCTGCACTTTGAACTGTACGATTTCTTCAATGATCGAGATTTCGGTTTCATTCCCAGCAAACATCAGTACAGAAAACTAACGCCTGATGGTTTTCAGAATGTGATTTTCACTACAACCACTTACGAAGGCGATGAACACATTATGGAAGTAAGTATCGGCACCCGCATTGACAAAGTCGAAGATTTCGTGCAACCATATTTGTACCATACAAATGTCAGATCCTTGGAAAGTAATACCGTTGTCATGTCTTTGGGACGTATTCGGAATCAAAAATACTTCAGGTATATCATTAGATCTCCTAAAGATATCGGTGCTGTCGCCTCAGATGTAGAAGACTTTATGTATACGACAGGTATTAGGTTTTTAGAAGAAAACTGCCGGGTTGATATGTTGGATATAAAGTTCAATAAATATCCTGAGCATCCCTGTAATATAATCTACAATCAATCACACCGTTGTTTCAAAGGACTAACCTTGGCCCGACTAAATCACAATCCTCACTTCTACGCTCTTCAAGAGATTTATGAGGAGACCCTGATGAAGCTCGGTACAGACAAAGATACTGTAAGAAATTTTAAGAAAATGGCAAAAAGATTAATAGATTTGACTTGAGATGAAAGAGATATTACATCATAAACTACTATCAATATTCATTTCAATATACTGATTTAAATACCCTAACTATTTCTAACAACTCTAATCCATTAAAATACCATGAAAGGGATTATTCTTGCAGGTGGGTCTGGAACAAGACTTCATCCGCTTACTATCGCTATCAGTAAACAGCTAATGCCTGTTTATGACAAACCAATGATCTACTATCCACTTTCCACTTTAATGCTTTCAGGCATTAACGATATCCTGATCATTTCCACACCTGAACATCTTCCTCTTTTTGAAAGCTTACTAGGAGACGGCTCACGAATTGGATGTAAGTTTACTTACAAAACACAACCAAACCCCGAAGGGCTGGCACAGGCTTTTATCATTGGTGAAGAATTTATCGGTGATGATAAAGTCGCCTTGATACTTGGTGACAATATATTTTACGGCACAGGACTCTCTCAAAAACTTCAGGAGAATACCGATCCTGATGGAGGAATCGTTTATGCTTATCATGTTCATGACCCTGAACGCTATGGAGTCGTAGAATTTGATGAAGGAGGAAAGGTTATTTCTATTGAAGAAAAACCTAACAAACCGAAATCTAATTACGCTGTTCCAGGTATCTATTATTACGATAATGATGTTGTCGAAATTGCCAAAAGCATTAAACCAAGTGCTCGTGGTGAATTAGAAATTACCGATGTCAACAAAGTTTATTTGGAAAAAGGAAAACTGAATGTCAGTGTCATGAACCGAGGTACTGCATGGCTTGACACAGGTACCATCAATTCTCTTATGCAAGCTGGAGAGTTTGTAAAAGTAATTGAAGAAAGGCAAGGTTTGAAAATCGGCTGTATTGAAGAAGTTGCTTACCGTATGGGCTTTATTGATAAGGAACAACTTACTAAAATTGCAGAACCATTGTTGAAAAGTGGTTATGGGAAATATCTACAGCAAGTAGCACAACTACCCGTTGCTGTAAATAATGAGCTATTAATCTGAAACCAGAATCGGATAACCTAAAGTTATCTGCTCTCATAATTTTGAACTTAGAATGACCATTCAAGAAACCAATCTTAAGGATTGCTATATCATTGAGCCTACCGTTTTTGGGGATGAAAGGGGGTGCTTTTTTGAAAGTTTCAACCAAAGAACCTTTGAAAAGGAAACAGGACTGTCCGCTAATTTTGTACAAGACAACAGGTCAAAATCCTCTTTTGGAGTATTAAGAGGTCTTCACTTACAATTAGGTGAATTTGCCCAAGCAAAATTGGTTTCTGTACTATCAGGAGAAGTCCTAGATGTTGCAGTAGACCTACGGGAACAATCACCGACTTATGGACAACATATTGCAGTCAAATTAAGTGGTGAAAACAAAAAGCAGATGTTTATACCAAGAGGATTTGCACATGGCTTTGTGGTATTAAGCGAGTCTGCCGAGTTCTTTTATAAGTGTGACAACTTCTACGCTCCACAAGCAGAAAGTGGTATCATATTCAACGACCCTCAACTGAATATCGATTGGGGACTTGATGAAAGCAAACTGACTATATCTGAAAAAGATCAGAAGCTTCCGACTCTAGATACTTACCTAAAAACAGTCTCTCAATTGTAATTCCTTAGTATGAAAAAGATACTTGTAACTGGAGCAGATGGTCAATTAGGTAGTGAATTAAAACTATTAGCTGCCGATTTACCATTTCACTTTGACTTTACAGATCACACTCATCTGGATATTACAAATGCCCAAGAAGTGAGTGCTTATTTCCAGAAGTCACATTACAACTATTGCATTAACTGTGCTGCCTATACTGCTGTTGACAAAGCAGAAAGTGAACAGGATACGGCAACGAAAGTCAATGTAACAGGAGCTTCTCTCCTAGCCCAATCATGTCATGAGTCAGGTACTGTACTGATTCACATTTCGACAGATTTTGTCTTTGATGGTAAAAATCATAAACCTTATCAGGAAACAGATATTGCAGCACCTATCAGTGTGTACGGAGTAACCAAATGGCAAGGAGAAGAAGCTGTCAGAAATGTATCTGATAAATCCTTTATTCTTCGGACTTCGTGGTTGTACTCAACCTTTGGTGGAAACTTCGTCAAGACGATGTTAAGGCTTGCTGAAACACGAAATGAACTGAGCATCATCGCTGACCAAATCGGGACACCAACTTACGCTGCAGATCTTGCAAAAGCCATCATGCAGATTATTGAATCAGGTGCCACTGAGTATGGCACTTATCATTTTAGCAATGAAGGCGTAGCTAGTTGGTATGACTTTGCCCAAGCTATCTTTGAACTAAAGCAACTTCCTGTTAAGGTAAATGCAATTCCAACAGAACAGTATCCCACTCCTGCCCGCAGACCACACTACAGTGTGATGGACAAGAGCAAGATCAAACAATTAGGAGTTGAAACACCTTATTGGCGTGACAGTCTCAAAGCTTGTCTTGATAAACTAGAATCATAATCCTTATTACAATCTAACTTACTACTTATACCTCACTTACGTCTACAAATATGAAATCTATACTGATAACTGGAGGTGCGGGCTTTATTGGGTCCAACTTTGTACCATACTTCCTGAATAAATATGAAGATTACTATGTAATCAACCTCGATAAAATGACTTATGCAGGTGACTTAGCTAACCTAGCTGAAATACCGGCTAACCATCCACGCTACTCATTTGTTGAAGGAGATATTTGTGACAGAGAACTGATAGCGCAATTGTTCACTGAACATAATATAAAAGGCGTAATTCACTTTGCTGCCGAGTCACATGTTGATAACTCCATTGAGGGACCTGAAGCATTTATTCGTACTAATGTGAATGGTACTTTCACCCTTTTAGATGTTGCTCGTAAATATTGGATGGAATCACCTTTCACCTATAAAGATGCTTATAAAGACTGTCGATTCCACCATATATCAACAGATGAAGTATATGGTACCTTGGGTAAAACAGGGCTTTTCACAGAAGAAACACCATATGCCCCAAATAGTCCTTACAGTGCCTCAAAAGCTAGCAGTGATATGATCGTCAGAAGCTATTTCCATACTTATGGTATGCAAGTAGTGACAACTAACTGCTCCAACAACTACGGACCTAAACAACATGATGAAAAACTTATTCCAGTCATCATCAGAAAGGCATTAGGCAAACAATCCATTCCAATTTATGGAGATGGTCAGAACATTAGAGACTGGCTTTATGTAATGGATCACTGTAAAGGTATTGACCTTGTTTATCACAAAGGTGAAGCGGGTGAGACATATAATATTGGTGGACGAAATGAGCGAGATAACCTTTACATTGTCAATACTATTTGTGAACTACTGGACAAATACAAACCTTTGGAAAATGGCAGTTACAAACAGTTTATCACATTTGTAAAAGATCGTCCTGGGCACGACAGACGCTACGCTATTGATGCCACAAAAATCGAGACTCAATTAGGCTGGAAGGCAGAAGAAAACTTTGAAACAGGTATTGTCAAAACTATTGAGTGGTACCTTGAAAAATACAAGGAAACAGTTTCCTGAAAACGAAATTGATCCAAATGATGGCTGCCCAATTAGTTGGGCAGCCTTTTTCATGCCTTTTACTTCATTTGTTAATACAATCTAACCGCAAGAGGTTAAGAGACTAAGTTTAAATCTTTTGTCTTAGTACTTAATTATAAAATACAATGTTTTATTACCTTGCAAATTTCCTATACACAGGTAACACTTAATGAATATTTGGATACCTAATCAATCTTAAATTAAGATTTATCATACGATGGCAGAGAAACTCCATATCATTCCGCACGATTATAAGGTGCGTAAAGAAGACCGTAATAAACAAATCGGGCATCGCTCTTTCGTTATTTGGTTTACGGGTCTTTCAGGTTCTGGAAAATCCACTATTGCTAATGCGCTAGAAGCTAAACTACACGAAAACGGAGTCCATACCTATATTTTGGACGGAGACAATGTGAGAAGTGGTCTCAACAAAGACCTTGATTTCTCGGACGAAAGTAGAGAAGAAAACATTCGCAGAATTGGTGAAGTGGCTAACCTTTTCGTTGACGCTGGGGTAGTTACACTGTCAGCTTTTGTTTCTCCATTTGCTAAAGACAGACAAAAAGTAAGAGATATTGTCGAAGCTGACAATTTTGTAGAAGTATTTGTGAATTGTCCATTGGAAGTATGTGAACAAAGAGACGTAAAGGGACTTTACAAAAAGGCAAGAGCTGGTGAAATCTCCAACTTCACAGGTATCTCCTCACCTTTTGAAGCACCTGAAAATCCTGATGTTGAAATTCTTTCCGATCAGTATACTGTTGAAGAAGCGATCGAGCAACTATGGACAGCTATCAGCAAAAAGCTCTAATTTCTTCAGTGTTAATTACCTTTTGTATGCTTTCTATACTTACAAGGAATTGATATTGAATTACCTTTATCTATAAATTTTATCTTAATATTTCTTTCATTTCTTCAAATCATTGTAAACTTGGCTTATATTTGACACTTACTCTATGGAAATAATAGAGTAATAACAATGGATCATTTGAATTGACTTTGAAGAAGAGGTAAAGGTTAATAATATATTTTTATGTAAAATGTTATTAGTATAATACAATTAGAATCACCAATAACATAGTGTGTGAATACTCTTTGTGTTATTTTAATAAAACATTTGTATTATTAATTAGTTTCTGAGCATTAATAATATAGATCAAGGAGGTTACACTAACTTTCTTAGGGCAGGAATAAATCAAGTGATCTGAAAAACTAAACTTAATTGGCCGAAGTAATCATGAGTAAATATTATTTGAACCACCTAAAAGAATTAGAGGCAGAAGCCATTTACGTCCTTAGAGAGGTTTTTGCCCAATTCGAAAACCCGGCAATCTTATTTTCAGGAGGTAAAGACTCCATTGTAGTAACACATTTGGCTCGCAAGGCTTTCTACCCTGCTAAAATTCCATTTACCCTTTTCCATGTTGATACAGGTCACAACTTTCCAGAAACCATCAAGTTTCGTGATGACCTTGTAGAAGAACTTGGTGTCAAGTTAGTAGTGGGTTCTGTAGAGCGTTCTATTCAGGAAGGGCGAGTAAGGGAAGAGACAGGGAAAGACGCTAGCCGAAACAGGTTACAGACAACAACACTGCTTGATACAATTGAAGAAAACGGCTTCGATGTATGTATCGGTGGTGGTAGAAGAGACGAAGAAAAGGCTCGTGCCAAAGAACGCTTCTTCTCACACAGAGATGAATTCGGCCAATGGGACCCAAAAAACCAACGTCCAGAGCTTTGGAACCTGTTTAATGGTAAGCACCACCCAGGTGAACATTTTAGAGCATTTCCTATCAGTAACTGGACTGAAATGGATGTATGGCAATACATTCTGAATGAAAATATTGCAATTCCTTCACTTTACATTGCTCACGAACGTGATGTAATCTGGAGAAACAATACTTGGTTGCCTGTATCAGAACATATTACCATCCGCCCTGAAGAGCAGATGGAAAGAAAAATGGTACGCTTCAGAACATTAGGTGATATCACTATTACAGGAGGAATTGAATCCGATGCTGACACATTGGAAAAAATTGTGGCAGAAGTAGCGGCTGCGCGCCAAACTGAACGTGGAAACAGAGCTGATGACAAACGTTCTGAAACTTCAATGGAAGACCGTAAGCGTGAGGGTTACTTCTAGAAAGTACTCATTTCTAAAAACCACATTGAATTCTTTATTTGATTAAAACTAACTGAAAGCTTAGAACCCCTAGGCTACAGTACCAAATTTCTGAAGAACTATGTCTGAGACAAATCAAAATATACAGTTACTTCGCTTTACCACAGCTGGCAGTGTGGATGACGGCAAAAGTACCTTGATAGGTCGTTTGCTTTATGACTCAAAGTCCATTTTTGAAGATCAGCTGGATGCTGTAAAAAGATCCAGTGAAAGAAAAGGTTTGGAGCATATTGAACTTGCCCACCTTACTGATGGCTTGAAAGATGAAAGAGAACAAGGTATCACAATTGATGTGGCTTACCGCTACTTTGCTACTCCAAAGCGTAAGTTCATCATTGCTGACACTCCAGGTCATATCCAATATACAAGAAACATGGTAACAGGTGCTTCTACAGCCAACCTTGCCCTGATTCTAGTAGATGCCCGCAAAGGTGTAATTGAACAGACTAAGCGTCACTCGTTTATTGCTTCTCTTCTACAAATACCACACGTAATCATCTGTGTTAATAAGATGGATTTGGTGGATTACAGTGAAGAAGCATTTGATAAAGTGGTAGAAGAATACAAAGAGTTTTCTGCCAAACTGGATGTAAAAGATATTCGCTTTATTCCAATCAGTGCCTTAAAAGGTGACAATGTGGTGGATAAATCTGAAGCCATGAGTTGGTATAAGGGTGAAACGCTACTGAACACTTTGGAAACTATCCATATTGATAGTGACCATAACTATATTGACTGCCGTTTCCCTGTTCAGACAGTTATCCGTCCTCATTCGGATGAATACCATGATTACCGTGGCTATGCAGGTAGAATTTCCAGTGGTATTTTCAAGCCAGGCGATGAAGTGACAGTAATGCCATCAGGCTTTACGTCTAAGATCAAAAGCATTGATACTTTTAATGGTCCTGTAGAAGAAGCATTCCCTCCAATGTCCGTAACCATGACTTTGGAAGATGAAATTGACATCAGCCGTGGCGATATGATCGTGCGTACCAACAACAAACCTGAAGCCATTCAGGATGTTGATGTAATGCTTTGCTGGTTAAACAACAAGGGACCTCTTCCACGTACAAAATACACATTGAAACATACTACCAATGAGGTAAAAGCAATGATCAAGGATGTATTGTACAAAGTGGATATCAATTCGCTTCATAGGGTTGAAGATGATCCTGAAATTAAGATGAATGATATTGTAAGGGTTAAAATCCGTACAACCAAACCACTTTTGGCAGACCCTTATAATCGCAACCGTATTACAGGTAGTATTATTCTAGTAGATGATTCTACCAATGAAACTGTTGCTGCAGGTATGATTATGAATCGCAATTAGTTTATATACATAGAGATGCAGTCTGAATAAGCTGCATCTCTATTTTTACATGACTTCACTTTCCTTCCCTGTTTCCTAAATAGAATTTTTTCCCACTAAAAAGGACTTGAATTAAAACCTTCAAGCTCGCCATATACGGTTATATGCTAGACTTACTCTTACATAAGTGGATCGTACTGTTTGCCATTACAGCAATGGTAGGAATGCTTGCTTGGGACAAGTATCGTCCTTCTGTTGTATTTATTGGGGCTGCATCTATTCTGGTAATCTTGGAAGTCATGCCCATAAAGGTACTCGTGGAAAACTTGGCCAATCAGCAAATCCTTACTGTCTTTCTGCTGATTATGGCATCTTCCATTGTACAAAAGTCCTTCAATACAAACCAATTGTTTGATTCACTTTTTGCAAGCTCAAAGTCTGGCAGAGGATTTATGTTGAAAATGAATGTGGTTGTAGCTTTTATATCCTCCATATTCAACAACACTCCAATTGTCGTGATGTTGATGCCCTATATCTATCAGAAAGCCAAACAATTAAAAGTATCTCCATCTAAACTATTAATGCCTCTCTCCTTCTCTGCAATTTTGGGAGGCATGATTACACTGATAGGTACTTCCACTAACCTTGTTCTAAATGGGTTATTGGAAAGCAATGGTATTCCAATGTTAAAGTTTACAGACTTTATCATTCCTGGAATATTGGTCACCATTGTGGGTATTATTTACCTACAACTGTTTGGGTACAAACACTTGGCAAAGAGAGGTACGCTAGAGGAAGACATCAAAGAACACTTTCGTTCATATTTTATCGAAGTCAAACTGACAAAGGGTTCGAGCTATATTGGAAAACGAATCAAGAATACCGACTTAGGTAGTCTTGAAGGGGCTTCACTGATTGAGGTTATCAGGGACACCGAGACCTTCAACCTAATTAACAGCCGAGAGTTCCAATTCCGTACCGGAGACCGCCTGATTTTCTCAGGTAGTTTGGACGTTATCCTAAAGCTTGTACAAGAGAATAAAAATATTGAGTTGGCAAAAACGCCACACTTCCGCCTTGATGAAAGACTACACATCATGGAGGTATCCGTTCCTGCTAACTCAAGCCTTGAAGGATTAAGAATTAAGGACACCAACTTCCGTAAAAAATATAACGCAACCATTATTGCCGTTCACCGCAATGGAGAAGGTATCAGTGGAAAATTGGGAGAATTAAGACTCAGGAATGGTGACTTACTGATGATCGCAACCAACGAGAATGCCTCTATCAGTATGTTAAAAAAGGATCTTTATATCCTCTCCAAAATGGAAGATGTTGCCTTGGAAAAACCTACTGGTTTTAATCTTTACTGGTTGGGGACTTTTATAACAGTTGGATTAATTGCGCTTGGCTATTTGCCATTATTTAATGGGTTAATGTTCGTTGTGTTTGGAGCTGTACTTCTCAAGGTTACTACACTACGACAACTAAGAGAAGTATTGGACTTGCACCTACTTACTGTAATGGTTATCGCAGTCGCTATTGGACAACTTTTTATTAGTACAGGAGCTGCCGATATGATTGCCGATGCTACTTTGCCATACCTTCTTCCCTATGGAAATATAATGGTACTAGTTGGTCTTATGTTATTTACAGTACTGATTACCTCATTTGTGACTAATGTGGCTGCTGTCTCTGTATCCTTTCCAATAGCCTATTCTATTGCTGAAAACTTGCAGGTTGAAGGAACACCGTTCTACCTAGGCATTGCCTTTGCTGCATCTGCCGCCTTTATGACACCTGTAGGCTATCAAACCAACCTGATTGTTGCAGGTCCTGGAGGGTATACATTTAGGGATTTTGCCAAAATTGGTATGCCTTTAACCCTATTATACCTCTTAACCATAATAGGATATTTGGTTGTTAGGTACTTCTAACCACATAACAACGATTTAATCAAACCTAACTCCTTTTTGATAAATTCGATTGTACCTCCCGTAGAAATTGAAGAGGCAATCCGTTTCGTCTGTCTTACTTCATCAAAGTACTATTGCATTTATACATGCACTTACCTCTCTATTATTTATGTAGGTTAAAGCCAATACCCAACAGGCAAGTTAATAACCAACACAGGCCCACCTCTACTTTATAAAAGCTTTTTCACATAAAATCAGTTATGTACCATCTTCGTCCAAACCCTAAAAACACCCTATATTCCAAAAAATATTAGCATTGTTCCTATCCAAAATTGCATATGCTTAATTCCTTTTGAGAAAAAAGAAACCATTCCTCTAACATTTAGATAAAGGTGAAGCAATTCATTACAACCTCTTGAATCATAGCTCAAAACCCTAGTAGTTTTAAGAGAAGGTTCAGAAACCCTTCAGCTAATTTATTTTAAACCATATAAATAATAATACTTTGGCAGATCACAATATTAATTTTGACGATCTCTTTACACCAGAGACATACGCTAAGTTTGATCCCACTCCAGAAAAAGCCCAACGTCGTCTTGACCAAGGGACTTTTCTCCTAAAGGTATTAGCCAACTCAAATGTTACCTCAGAAATTCGGGTTGAAAAACAACAACTGGAACTTGAAGAATTATTAAAAAGAATCAGCAAACTGGAACATCAGATCTCGGCCGTACAGAATATGGTGGATGACCCTACGCTAGCTGATGAAAAAGTAGATCATGAAAAAGAGCTAGCTGACCTACAGCAGGATCTTGCTGACTTGCAAGAAAGAGTAAGCGATGACTATGTGTCCTCCAACCAGAACGAGAAAATTATGGATACCCGTTTGCGTGATATCAAGATCAAAGCACTTCGGGATGGATTAAGAGGCTATGCTCAATTCCTTGCTACCAATAACCACTTTGGCGACAACAGAAGCTACACCTTTGAAGGAGAAGAATTTGTAGCACCATAAACCAACACCCTGTAGAGTCAATATATCTCTTGACTCTACAGGGATAAACCAAATTATATGCTTACCTCAGTCGACAGACTCTATATAGCCCTTAGTCTTAAGCTTGGACAAACACAGGCTGAAATTGCCCGTGAGCTAGACGTACACCGCTCTACCATCTGTCGGGAAATCAAAAGAAATTCATTTCAAGGCAAATATCTCCCCCACCTAGCTGACCAACTATACAAAGCGCGTAAGGTATTGGCCGGCTCTCTTCCTAAGAATGTTCCGAGCGTTAGCCTCAAATTGCAAAGACGAAAACGTAAATCACGACAACTTTTAACACCTAGATACTATATTGCTTGGCGCTCCGACTGGTACGACCACTACCTAAGAGGAACTAGAAGGCAATACTTCCCATATAAAAGTCGCAAAAGAAGTCCCTTTAAACTACACCAACGCCCCATTCAATATTGGCATACACTCCCCCTATTGCAGCTACTTCAACAGACTAGACAACTTTTTCCAATCAGGCTACCTCTACAGCCTTTTCGAATACAGTTACAGCAAAACATAATAACCTACTCTGCCTGTGTCCATCAAAACATAACCTCCCAACACCCATACTTCCACTTTTTATAGAGGAGTTTAATCCATAGTTACCTCAATCCTATCAATATCATATACTAATCTACGTATCCTAATCACGGATACCTCCCCCTACCTGTCGATCCCACTCCTCCCTCATCTATCTGATTGTCAAATTTTCAAGATCTGCTTTTTGTTGCATTTCCTTCCGTATAAATGCTTATTTTTATTTTATTCACACCTCCATAAAATTCATATAAAAACGTACAAAACACACTTGTGTAACTTCCTATAACACAAGTCACCCGCAACACTATTTCAGTGTTAATTGTTTATATTTTGTTATTCCACCTATACACCTATCTATTCGAAAACACCTTATTCACACCTCTTTATAAATCAGTGTTTTTAAGCTCAACTCTTTGTTAATCAGTACTTGTTAATCATTTTTTTATGCTAAAAAATATCAATTGAATGATATGTTTTCTTACATTTGTGCCTCAAGTTTTTTTAAGCTAATCGAGAGAAATTCTTATATCAAACTATAACTAACAATGAATATTAAGGAAAAAAAATTAGCCATTATCGGTCTAGGGTATGTAGGCCTGCCTTTGGCTGTAGAATTCGGCAAGCATGGATTTGATGTTACAGGCTTCGATATCAATGTTGGCCGTGTATCCGAACTAAAATCAGGTGTAGACAACACATTGGAAGTAACACCAGAAGAACTCCAGCAGGCTACGACCCTTTCTTACTCTACACAGTTGGATGACATCAAGGATGCAGATATCTATATCGTCACTGTGCCAACTCCTATCACCCAATTCAAGACGCCTGACCTAACTCCTCTGAAAAAAGCAAGTGAGACGGTAGGTAAAGTATTGAGCCAAGGCAACATTGTGATCTATGAATCTACGGTATACCCTGGCTGTACGGAAGAAGAGTGTGTTCCTGTTCTGGAAACAGTAAGCGGCATGAAATTCAACCAAGATTTCTACTGTGGTTACTCACCTGAGCGTATTAATCCGGGAGATCATGTACACAGAGTTCACAACATCATGAAAGTAACTTCAGGCTCAACTCCTGAGATTGCAGACATTGTGGATGAGCTGTATGCGACTATCGTAACGGTTGGCACTCACAAAGCATCTTGCCTGAAAGTGGCTGAAGCTGCAAAAGTAATCGAGAATGCACAACGTGACCTTAATATTTCTTTTACCAACGAACTGGCTTTGATCTTCGACAGATTGGGGATCGATACTTTGGAGGTTTTGGAAGCTGCGGGTACAAAATGGAATTTCCTTCCTTTCCGTCCAGGACTGGTAGGTGGTCACTGTATTGGCGTTGACCCGTACTACCTGACTCACAAGGCGGAAAGCGTAGGCTATCACCCTCAGGTAATCCTTTCCGGAAGAAGAATCAATGACAATATGGGTCTGCATGTAGCCAATCAGGTGGTGAAACTGATGGTAAGAGAAGGACATGCAGTAAAAGGAGCCAAAGCATTGGTGATGGGTATTACATTCAAGGAAAATTGCCCAGATATCCGTAACTCACGTGTCATCGATGTGATCTCTGAGCTACAGGGTTTCGGTATTCAGGTTGATGTACATGATCCATATGCGTCCAAGAAAGAAGTAGAAGAAGAGTACGGAATCGAACTAGTTGACAAACTTGGTTCAGGCTACGATGCCATCATTCTGACTGTAGGTCATGACGCGTACAAGGATGTGGACTGGAATGCACTTAAAAACGGACATGGCACGGTACTTTACGATGTGAAAAGTATCCTCCCTAAAGAAGTAATTACAGACAGGTTATAAAACGTACTTTATGGTAATTGTCTCTAACAAAAGTTGATCTAAAACTGAGACTGTCTATAAAAAATCAACACCTATACTCTACGGTATTTTATCTTAGATAAGCAATCAAGAAAGCCTATTGAAAAGAATGTTTTTTTTTGATCTCACCATGACTAAGTAGAAAGTACCGTAGAGTTTAATATAACGTTGGCCATAAAAGAAAAATTAAATCCCATTTCTAGAGAATCAGATAATAAATGTCTGATTTCTTTGCTTTAATCAAGAATGAATGAAAAATCTATTAGGACAAATTAAATACTTACTAGGCTCTTCAGTAATAGCAAAAGTATTGGGTGTTCTTAGGGTTTTAATCATAGCATATATCTTTGGCTCAAAAAAAGAATATGCTGATTTCCTAATAATCAGTTCATTTGTTGACTTTTTTTCAGCTTTTGCTGGTCAAGCTGCTTTACAAGGAAACTTAGTCCCTAAACTGACAAAAGCACTTCGAGATAATTATACTGTTTCATTTAAAGAAATGAAAAAAGATGCTCTAAACATCTCATATTTCATTTTTATATTCAATATGCTTTTCACCTTAATCTACTCCTATATTTTATGGGAAGAAATAACAGTGAATACTGCTATTTTATGCATTATTTTAAGTCTGACGATGAGTATGTTTATCTTCAATAATATTGGATTAATGATTACACAAGCAAAAGGGGAGTATAAAGCATATTCAAATTCAATCATACTCAATTCATCAACCAACTGTTTCACAATTTACCCACTAGGGTACTTTGGTAGTGTAACAGGTCTAGCATTTAGTCGTTTACTATCTGTTTTTGTTCTTTACTTTGGAGGGTGGAAGCTAGCAGATAATAAAAAAATAGAAACAAATTCTCATCCATACGAGATAAGGTTAAACTATAAAGACTTCAACCTTTACACACTAATTATTGGCAATACATTTGTCTTTCTATTGTTATTAGGGAAAGTGCTTTATGGTATCTCAGGATCACAAGAAATAACCTATTTTCTATACTCAACTACAATATTAGGGGCAATAATTACAACATTAGTTAAAGCATTTAGTACCGTGATGCTCAGAGAGAACTCTTTAACAATTAATATCAAAGGAGTAATCATAAACTTAACTTATATATCTATTGCCTGTTTATCATTCTTTTCAGTCATTTATTTTTATGGAGATTTCATAATTGAAAATTTATTTCAAAGAGGTCATTTCAATCAACAAGATACATTCAAAACATATACATTGATGAAGCAGTTAATCATCCCTTTCTTCGTCATTTCATGTTTTGAAATTATTATACAACCACTACTATCGTTAAATAATCAACTCACTGCACTATTCACAAAGGTTTGTGTTATATTTATCATAGTTTGTTCAGTAATATTTATTTCTATAGAATTATCAGTATCTACAGGCACTGAGTTTAATATCATAAGGATGTTTTACACTATATCTATTGGCCTAATGGCAATCGGAATTATTTTTATAAGTAATTTATCAAGACTCACTAAAAGAATAAATAAAAAAGGTATAACTACTGAAGGTATAGTTTACTATGAAAATAAATTTTAAAATAATTATTGCTTTTTCTATAGTTATAATTATGGCTATTGGCAGACTTTATGATGAAAGGCTAAGTCTATCATTTATAAATATATCTGTAGTATTTTCTGTTATATATTTATTAACCACATTTACCACCCTTAATATATACAACAAACTATCAAGAAATACAATTTCATTAACGTTAATATTTATAGCTATATACTATACGGCTAGTATCTTATATAATACTATATTTCACTTCCACTCTTATGAAGGATTATTTGTTTCTATAGATAAGTTACTAAAGTATATACTTATAACTTTATTATCGATAAATATTATTATATCATTAAGTGATAAGGGACTAATTCAATGGGTATATAGATTTTTAATGGGTATATCATTCATTCTTATTTTACTAGCTATTTTTAAAATTGCACTTAATGGTTTAAATGGAATTGATCGACTGTCTGTTGCAGGCGGTGGTCCTATTGTATTTGCCAGATGGGTTATATCAGGTTGTACAATCCTGTTTTATACAATAGATAAAAAGTATAAAACAATAAAAATAGCTATTCTAGTGATATCCTCTAGCCTAGTCATTTTGGCAGGAAGCAAAGGACCTATTATAGGTATTATTCTGTCAGTTGGTCTACTATATTTCATTCAACAAAGAAAATTATTAAGAAGTCTCATCCCTATTACAATTCTTAGTTTTCTAGTATTATTTGTTATTCTTCCTAATGTTGCAGAGTTCTTGCCTGGCCGTCTTCAACATATGGCAGATATTGATAAAATAATAAATGGCACATCAGGTCAAGCTAGACTAGATTTTTACACAAAATCTTTCCAGATGATTGGACAACATCCTTTTGGTGTTGGAATAGGTAATTGGGCAATCGAATATATGCAAATAAGCGGTAGAGAAGATGTAAGGCTAGGGTACTACCCACACAATATCATAGTTGAAACTTTTGCTGAAGGTGGAGTTATTATTGGACTTCTATTGATATTTATATTATGCTATACTTTTATCATCACAAGAAGAGGCTTACGACTAACGCAAAAAGATCAATCACAATATATAAAGCTATCATTTATTTTATTTTGCTTTTACCTTATAAATTCATGTGTAAGCGGAGACTTAAATGATGCAAGGTTTATGTTTTTATATATGAGCCTAACTATTTCATCCATTAAATCAGTCTCTAGAAATGCTTTGGCATAACCATAAAACAGCCCATAAGATTTTTACATATGGAATAGTATTATCATTATTCACATTACCATTTGGTGGGCAACTCTCAAATATTATTTTCGCAATTACCAGCATTTATTGGATTTGGTACAGTATTACTCATAAAGCACTTATTTTCCACACTCTAACGATAGTTTTTTTGTTAAAATTTATAAGTCTATGCATAGGACTTTTATACTCAAAAAATCTCAGTAGTGGTCTATTTATTATCGAAAAGTACATATTAATATTAATAGTACCATTAGCCTATAGCAATATCAACAAACTTACCACTAAAAATAAGCAAATAGCCTTATTTTCATTTTGTATTTCCTGTTTTCTTCTTACTTCATTTTTCATTATAAGAGGCTTATTATTTCCAAATCAATATTTATTTTATCATAAACTCACTATTGATATTATACACCCTGTTTACTTGGGCATTTATATTATAACATCTTTCTATATTTCCATTACATATATAAACAGAAGTAAATTAAAACACCTTAAGATCTTTCATATCCTAAATATTGTAATTGCACCTATTTCACTGTTTGTTTTACAAGCTAGAACACCACTTATCATTTTATTCATTACTTTGCCTATATTCTTAGCATTAGTAAATTGGAGATATATTTTCTTATTTATATTATTATCAATAGGCTCTATCATAATCATTACAAATTCAAGCCTACTCATTAAATCAAAATTAAGATATACTAGATTTGCAAAATCAGCTATTGAGCAAAGAGTCGGGATTTGGAATTCATCTCTTTCAGTCATTAAAGATAATTACTTCTTAGGTGTTGGAACAGGTGACTTTCAAGATGAACTAAATCAGGCATATATAAGTGATGGATTTAAAAAATTAGCAGAACGAAATTTAAACCCACATAACCAATATATATTAGACCTACTCAGAAATGGTATTTTGGGTTTTACATCTACATTATTGATCTTATTTGTATTCTTTTATTTTTCTTTTTCTCTCAAAGATCCTTTATTATTTGTTTTTTCGATATCAATATTAATTATATTTGTCACAGAAGCATTTCTCGAAGCACAAAGAGGTATTTTATTTTTACTTTCCATTGGTAGCTTATTAATTAACTCTAACAACAAAGACTCATGAGGTTATTATATATTCATCAATATTTCACTTTCCCAACAAGTGGAGGAGGTACAAGGTCTTATGATCTGTCTACCAAATTTTTAGAAAATGGGATTCAACCAATTATCATAACCTCAAATGGGCAAATAGAAGGAATAAAATTTAATGGAAAAAAATGGGCTATTATTGAGAGAGATGGACTTATTTTACATATTCTTAACTCACCTGTTGATAATACTTCAAGCTTCATTACTCGAATAATAAAATTTATTGAGTTTACTTTACTTGCATCATTCAGAGTTCTAAAAATAAATGGAGACTTTGTTTTAGCAACATCAACACCTCTGACGGTAGGTATCCCTGCCTTAATTAAAAAGTGGCTAGGTAATACTCCTTTCATTTTTGAAGTAAGAGATGTTTGGCCTGAAGTCCCAATTGCTATGGGAGTGATCAAAAATAAATATGCTATTTATTTGCTAGAGAAGTTAGAAAAAATCATTTATAAAAATGCTTCACATGTTGTCACCTTGTCAGAAGATATGACGAAATCTGTGAAGTCTAAAGGTATCGATAATAATAAAATAACAACCATACCAAATATTAGTGAAATAAATAGATTTTCTAATACGACACATGATCCTTGTGTATTAGATAAGCCAGAGTTTAAAAATAAAAAAATTGTTTTATATGCAGGAACAGTGGGCATTGTCAATGGCTTAGACTATTTAGTTTATTTAGCTTCTAAATTCAGAAATAACCTTGACGTTGTTTTTGTTGTCATTGGAAAAGGGAATAGACTTCAGCAGGTTATAGACTTAGCTAAGGAAAATAATGTCTATGAGAAAAATCTTTATTTTCTTCCACCTGTTTCAAAGAATGATCTACCAAATATTTATTCAAGAATTGACATAGCATCTTCTTTTGTTTGTGATATTCCAGCGCTATGGTCAAACTCTGCAAATAAGTTTTTTGATACATTAGCTGCTAAAAAACCAATATTGATTAATCATCTAGGTTGGCAAGCTGATGAAATTAATAAGGAAAAGATTGGACTTGTATTACCCAATAAAATTGAGCAAATAAATGAATCATATGATTTATTATATCAATACTTATCAGATAAGAACACATTAAATCAAAGTGGGGAAAATGCTTTCCATATTGCTAAAAATAAGTATTCTTTAGAAATTGCCGTAGACAAATATTTAAATATATTAAATTATTAAATTCATGTATATAGTTTATTTCAAAAGACTATTTGATGTTTTCACATCTACCTTTGTATTATTAATAACATCCCCATTATTTTTAATTACTTTATTTTCATTATATATTCTCAATAAAGGAAAACCTTTTTTCTTTCAAAAAAGACCTGGAAAAAATGGGCATATATTTTCAATTATAAAGTTCAAGACTATGAACGATAGAACAGATACAGATGGAAACCTCTTACCTGATGCAGCTCGTCTTACTTGGATTGGAAATATTGTAAGAAAAACATCTTTGGATGAGATTCCACAGCTAATTAATGTGCTTAAAGGTGATATGTCCTTAATTGGTCCGAGACCTCTACTGGTTGAATACTTACCTTTATATAACGAAGAGCAAGCAAAAAGGCATAATGTTAGGCCTGGTATTACAGGTTGGGCACAAGTGAATGGCAGAAATGCCATCAGCTGGGAAGAAAAGTTTAAACTTGATGCCTGGTATGTTGAGAACTTGTCCTTCATTTTAGATATAAGGATACTTTTTATGACTGTCAAAAAAGTCTTTATTTCTGAAGGCATTAGCTCAAATACATCGGTTACTATGGAAAAGTTTACAGGCTCTAAATAATCACTTATGCTTTTATATGGTGCAAGCGGGCATGCAAAGGTAATTTGTAGTTGTATTGAAAGTAATGGAGTCCCAATAAACGGTATTTTTGATGATGATATTTCCAAAAAATTGCTTTTATCATTTCCTGTAGTTGGACCCTATCAATCAACTTTTCAATCCGATGATGATTTGATTATTGCAATTGGCAATAATAGGATTCGACAAAAAGTTGCTCAAACTATACAACATCGTTTTGGCAATGTCTCCCATACTTCTGCCATTATTGATCAACACACAAAGGTTGGTGATGGCACTGTTGTTTTTCATCAAGCTGTCATTCAATCCGACTCAAGCATAGGTCAACATTGCATTATCAATACTTCTGCTTCTGTTGATCATGACTGTCTGATAGATAATTTTGTGCATATATCACCTAAAGCTACTTTATGTGGCAATGTGACAGTTGGTGAAGGTAGTTGGATCGGTGCTGGGGCTACTGTAATTCAGGGAATAAAAATTGGAAAATGGGCTACTATAGGCGCTGGGGCTATTATTACTAAAGATGTGCCTGATTATGCGGTTGTAGTTGGTTCTCCGGGTAAGGTAATTAAATATAACAATGACAAATGATAAAATATGGCTCTCTTCTCCTCATATGGGAGAACTGGAGCAGCAATATGTAAATGAGGCCTTTGCCACCAATTGGATTGCACCTTTAGGCCCTCATGTTAATGGTTTTGAGGAAGATATCTGTCACTATACAGGCGCTAAATATGCAGCTGCGTTAAGCTCAGGTACCTCTGCTATTCATCTGGCCTTAATACTTTTGGGCGTCAAGGCTGGTGATGAGGTAATCTGTTCCAGTTTTACTTTCTCTGCATCTGCTAACCCAATAGCCTATCAGGGTGCTACACCTGTTTTTGTTGATTCGGAGGCAGAAACCTGGAATATGGACCCGGTACTTCTGGAAGAGGCAATCAAAGACCGAATTCAGTTAGGTAAAAAGCCGAAAGCGGTTATTCTTGTGCACCTTTATGGTATTGCTGCCAAGATGGATGAGATTATGGAAATCTGTAACCGTTACGAGGTTCCACTAATCGAAGATGCCGCTGAAGCATTAGGCTCTACATATAAGGGTAAGGCATTGGGTACGTTTGGTTTGATGGGTGTCTATTCTTTTAATGGCAATAAGATTATTACCACCTCAGGAGGTGGCGCATTAGTTTCTGATAACCAGGAACTGGTTGAGAAAGCACGTTTTTTGGCTACACAAGCACGTGATAATGCTCCTCATTATCAACACTCGCATATTGGTTATAATTACCGTATGAGTAATGTATGTGCCGGAATTGGTAGAGGTCAAATGCAGGTACTGGATGAGCGAGTACAACAAAGAAGGGATAATTTTTTCTTTTACGAAAAGCTGTTTAATGAATTCGATGGTATCACGATGCTTTCTGAGCCTCAAGATACATTTTCCAATCACTGGCTAAGCTGTATGCTTATTGAACCTGAAAAAGTGGGAGGAATTGATAGCGAAACACTTCGTTTAGCCTTGGCAGAAGACAATATTGAAGCACGACCTTTATGGAAGCCAATGCACCTTCAGCCTATTTTTGAACAATATCCAGCCTACACCAATGGTACTTCAGAAAAGTTGTTTGAATATGGACTCTGTCTACCTTCAGGTTCTAACCTGACTGACACTGACAGACAACGTATTGAGACTGCTCTATTAAAAGTACTTCAGAAGCGAACCCAATAAGGTTCGCTTTTTGTGTGTTCCTCATATTGAAACAATCTTTATGAGAAGATAACGTTTTTTTGATAAAGAATGTTAATTTTGCGCAAAGTATGAACTTTAATTGTCTTAACTAAAGCTGCGGTAAGCAACTAACAATCGTACATCATTTCTATACCTAATCTGTATGAAAACCAAAAGTAAAAGATTTTTTCAGCGAACTTTTCATGCTGGTCGATTTATTCCTCGATGGTATGTTCTCGCTATAGACCTGATCTCTGTATCCCTCGCCTTTGTATTAGCCATTATTATAAGGTTTAATTTTGACTTTCAACAAAGTTCTGATTACATCTCTACAGATCAAGCTGTTTATATAGCATTTTTGTATGTACTGGGGTTCTACTACAAAAAATCCTTCGCAGGAACTATACGTCATACTAGTTTACAAGACTTGGTAAAGATATTTAGTGCTACTTCCCTATCAACTATGCTAATCCTTTCTCTCACGATAGTAGGAAGAGAACTTGCATCAAATAGCGTTATGGACCTGCCTATATCTATTACCATCATTACTTATTTGATGAGTACCGCAATACTTATCGCTAGTAGGTTAATCTTTAGGGCAGGATATAATATGTTATATTACAATAAAATGCCTGTTAGAAATGTCTTAGTCTATGGGGCTGGTTCTGCTGGTATTATTACTAAAGAGGTTTTAGAAAGAGATAGTTCTTGCAATTATAGTGTAAAGGCTTTTGTAGATGATAATAAGTCAAAAAAAGGTAAATCTTTAGGAGGTGTCACAATATACTCTTC
Organism: Limibacter armeniacum; assembly: GCF_036880985.1. Taxonomy (NCBI): domain Bacteria; kingdom Pseudomonadati; phylum Bacteroidota; class Cytophagia; order Cytophagales; family Flammeovirgaceae; genus Limibacter; species Limibacter armeniacum. The sequence goes on along the minus strand of NZ_JBAJNO010000009.1, from coordinate 2,686,476 downwards.
AAAACAAGCTTTAAATGAAGAGTTTATGTTAAAGCATGATATTGATGAAATTATTATTGCTATACAGCGTATCTCTTCTCCCAAAAGACGAAAAATAATAGATACTTGTCTTGGACTTGATCTAGATATTGAAATCAGAAATGTCCCCCCTGTAAACCATTGGATCAATGGAGAGCTTAGTGCTAAACAAATAAAAAGTGTCCGCATTGAAGATTTGTTAGATAGAGACCCTATCAAACTAGAGAAAGAAAATATTGCAAATGAGGTAAGGGGTAAAGTACTAATGGTCACAGGTGCTGCAGGGTCAATAGGAGGAGAAATCTCAAAACAGCTAACGCATTACCAACCTACAGACCTGATCTTACTAGACCAATCTGAGACAGGTCTTTATGATATAGAAAGACATGTTCAGGCTTTGTTAATAGGAAAAGATATCCGATTACATATCCTGATTGCAGATATTTCTAACCGCCAAAGGATTGAAGAAATATTTACAACGTATTCTCCTGACATCATTTACCATGCTGCAGCATACAAACATGTGCCTATGATGGAAAAAAACCCATCTGAAGCCATTATGGTCAATGTAAAAGGCTCTAAAAATATAGCTGATATGGCTGTAAAATATAAAGCTGAAAAGTTTGTAATGGTATCTACAGACAAAGCTGTCAACCCAACCAATGTAATGGGAGCTAGCAAACGCATAGCAGAAATCTATACACAAAGCCTTGGTAAGGACTCTAAAACAAAAACTAAGTTTGTAACCACACGCTTTGGGAATGTATTAGGCTCAAATGGTTCCGTAATACCTTTGTTCAGAGAGCAAATTGCAAAAGGTGGTCCTTTAACGGTTACAAGTGATAAAATCACTCGTTACTTTATGACTATTCCTGAAGCTTGTCAATTAGTATTAGAAGCTGGTGCTATGGGAAATGGAGGGGAAATTTTTGTCTTTGATATGGGAGAATCGGTACGAATTATTGACATCGCCAAAAAAATGATTCGCCTCTCTGGGCTTGAAGAAGGTAAAGACATTGACATTAAAGTTACTGGATTAAGACCTGGCGAAAAGCTTTATGAAGAGCTACTTAATAATGAGGAGAATACAATGCCTACTCACCATCCAAAAATTATGATTGGTAAAGTTCGTAAATACGACTATGGTGAAGCATCTGAACTAGTTGATTTACTAATTGAGACTGCCACTTCAAAAGATGATTGGGAGATTGTCAAAAGTATGAAAGTTATTGTACCTGAATATGTTAGTAATAACTCTATCTTTGAAAAATTAGATAGTAGGCCAAACATAGAATTAAAGGTGCTCAGTAGAAAAGGCACATTAGTAAGTTAACTAATTACCAAACAGTTATAAATGTAAAAATACCCGATAGTATATAATCTATCGGGTATTTTTTTGCTATACTTTTTTATTTCACTTTGTAATATGATTAGAGTCAAATCATTTCACCTCAAAATGGGCTATTTCTTTTTGTATTATTCCTTTAATTCCTTAAAAAATATTACTTTAGGTATAAAGCAACTTCTATAAGAAGTATATCTAGTCTCGTTACTTATTAACTGATACTTTAGATCTACTTCTGATTCTATAAATTTTAACCCACTTAATTATTTCTAAACTTTGAGCCAAATGACAGAAGATATGACGCTAACTAACAAGGATCAACAACTGATTGACAACAAAGGAATTAATCTATCAGCTATTGAAAACCAAATAGCTTATTTTAAAAAAGGTTTTCCGTCTATGGATGTCATAAAACCCGCAACCGTTTGCGATGGTGTATTTCAACTAACTGAAACTCAAAATCTTACTTATGAAGCTTCTTTTGAGGATAGTGTAGGAAGTAGAAAAATTGTCAAGTTTGTTCCAGCGTCAGGAGCTGCCACCCGTATGTTTAAGCTAGCATATGGTTTTTTAAGGAAACATCAAGGAACAGAAGTAGATACAGTATCATTTAAACCTACTGAGGAGGACCACGATATTCTAGTACTTTTCGATCGGATAAAAGAGTTTGCTTTTTATAATGACCTTAAAGGCATTTTAGTTCGTAAAGGAAAAGATTTAGATGCGTTGGTTGCTAAACGTGCCTATGTAGAAATGCTAGAAGCATTGTTGGAAGATGATGGAATGGAATATGGTTCCTTACCTAAAGGTCTACTAAAATTCCACAAGTATGGTAATCAGGAGATGAGAACACCTGTGGAAGAACACTTAGTGGAAGGGGCTATGTATGCTCGCAATGAAGATCGCTCTGTTAATATTCATTTTACAGTCTCCCCTGAGCACTTAAGAAAGTTCGAATACCATATTGCCATAGTAAAGGAAAAGTATGAACAACGTTTCCGTACGCAATACCACATTTCTTATTCGCAACAGAAACCAGCTACTGACACTATTGCCGTAACGATGGGCAATGATCCTTTCCGTAAAGAAGATGGAGAATTACTATTCCGTCCAGGTGGGCATGGTGCTCTGTTGGAAAACCTTAATGATTTAGATGCTGATATTATCTTTATCAAGAATATTGACAATGTACAGCCGGATAGGCTTAAACCAACAGTCGAGTTACATAAAAAGATTCTAGGTGGTTTATTGATCGAGTTTCAGGAAAAGATTTTTGCCCTGCTACATGATCTAAAGGATAAGGATACAGATAAGGAAAAACTCCTACAAGAAGTTGAAGCGCTATATACTAAGGACCTTTGTACCATATTCCCTGAAGCCTATCATAGTTGGGATCTAGAGAAAAAGCTGTCATACGTTTATGGTAAACTAAACCGTCCAATCCGTGTATGTGGTATGGTAAGAAATGAGGGAGAACCGGGTGGTGGTCCATTTTGGGCTACAAACTCTGATGGCTCTGTTTCATTACAGATTGTAGAAAGTGCTCAGATTAACTTGGATGATCCTACAAAGAAAGCACTAGTTGATCAAGCTACTCATTTTAACCCCGTTGATATTGTCTGTGCAACAAAAGACTATCAAGGCAATAAGTTTAATTTGCTTGACTTCCGTGATCCTGAAACAGGATTCATTGCTATCAAATCTCGAAATGGTGTAGAAGTTAAGTCTCAGGAATTACCGGGACTTTGGAATGGATCTATGTCCGATTGGAATACAATATTTGTAGAGGTTCCTGCTTCTACATTTAGTCCTGTCAAGAAAGTTAATGATCTATTAAGAAGGTCTCATATGACAAAAGATCAGTTAATGCAGAATATTTAAGTCAAAAGACGTATCGATTATATTATATAAAACCTCTTCATAATTCTAGGAATTAACTATGAAGAGGTTTTGCTATATATAGCAGATCAAATCACCTTAAAAGATAAAGGTATTCCTATCAATCATTTCTCCTCAGACCTTAGTTCTAACAATTTTATCTAGCAAGTTTGGAAAAAAACGCTTTAGCCACACAGCTACACGTTGCTGAAGCCTTCCAGGGTAAATTTCGTTTTTTCCCTTCAGGTACCCCTTAACTGTTAAGTCTGCACATTCTTCTGGTGATATGGCTTTTCTTTTTTCCTTAATATGTATTGGATTTCCTTGACCTAATAATGCATTGGATGAAAAAGCAGAGTCTACATACCCTGGACAAACTAGCATAATGTCAATCCCATCTTTATGATGTTCAGCTCTTAATGAATCAAAAAATCCATGAAGTGCATGCTTAGATGCTGCATATGCCGTACGCTCAGGGATTCCAAACTTTCCTTGAACACTGCTGATAACAATGATGTCTCCACCTTTTTCTTGTAAGAGGAAAGGCAATACTACTTTTGTTAACATTACTGTTCCAAAAAAGTTAATCTCCATTATTTTCCTAAAAGTATCAGAGCTTATCTTGGTAAAAGAGGCTCTCTGCCCTACTCCTCCCGCATGTATCAGTAAATCAATTTTCCCAAACTTCTTAATTACTTCTTCCGCTTTTTGCTGAAATGATTGGCTATTTTCAAGATCCAACTGAAGTGTCATTATTTGATCTATTGGCAATGGAAGGCCCTCTTTTACTTCCTGTAATGCTTTTTGATTCCTTGCAGAGAGAATTAGTCTAATATCTTTATTAAGGGCTAACTTATAAACTATAGCTTTTCCGATACCTGATGAGGCTCCTGTTACCCAAATAACCTTTCCTTCCAGTTTTCTTTTCATACGTAAAATAAAAAACGATGTAAACTACATTTTTAATGCAGTTTACATCGCTTAATAATCCTTATGATATAAAATAATTTGTTTTATGACATCATCTGTTCTTTCTTATTAAGAAACGTGTTAAGCTCAATCAACAAAGTAATAGACAAAACAAACACTAGACCTATTACTATACCTAATAAAGCCCTCTTAAGTCCTGAAACTTTAACCAAAGTCAATTCATCAAAGTCATTAATAAAGTTAAGACTTGAAATAAAAACTAAACTCTTATCAATCGCTCTTTGCCTTTTCATAAAAGATAGTTTTTCATTCATTACTTTAAATGACAAGTCTCCAGTCGTTTTTACCTTATCTTTTTCCTGACCTTGTAATAAAAGCATTTGGTTTGAAGTACTCAGCTTTTGATTCACCTCTTTACTTTCTTTGAACATGATCTCAGAAAGTACTTGATTCATTTCTTCAAGTTCCTTCAGTTCTTTATCTATTTGAGCTTTTTCTTTCAACAGGTTTTCTTGATCCAACTTTTTTGAAGTCAAAAGATATTCACTCTTTTCTAAGTACTTGGTTATACCTTGTTGTAACTTTTCCTTATTTATATCTGGAACTTTTGATTCTATTTCTAAAACAAATGAAGAGCCATGTAAAGCAAAATTTAGCTTTAGTGAATCTATTTTAGCTTCAGATCCTGCAACCTTTTCTATGTTATCATAGATCTTATAGTATTCATCTGAGCTAAATGCCTCTATACGTAATAATTGGTAAGCATCTTCCCTTGATAGATTAAAAATATTAGATAGGTAAACTTTAGACTTTTCATCTTCCGATTCACAATGTTGGTTCAGTTTCTCTATCTCACTTATAAAGTTTGCTCCTTTAAGGTATTCAGATTTAACTAACGCAGAGGTTGAATAAGAGGGGGATTGGATTCGTTTAGTCAAGTAGCCACCTATACCAAAAATAAAAGGAATTACAGCTAACCAAAGTAACCATCTTGATATAAAGTTTTTGGCACTTACTAATAGTAACAAAAACCCTTTTCCCAAGCGAGTTAGCATATTACCTAATAGACTAAACAGTTCCTTTAAGTCTATTTCGTCATCAGTGTTATTTGATTGATATTGCTCCTCCCACCTTTGTTCAGGCGTAATTTTCCCTTTATCAGAAGGGATTTTCTGTTTGATGTTTAACTCAGAAGTCATAATAATGTAAAACGTTGATAGTTAAGAGTATTATTTTTAGCTAATGTCTTGAGTCTTTATTGATTGATATACATATTATTATATATGAGTTAGACAATTCTAGCAATATTATAAATCTCTTAATGTTAGTTAAAAAGTTGTTTGAATGTAAGTAAGAGCAAATAAAGTAAAAAAGAGTATTACATCAATCTTTGTTATTAAGTTTTATTAAAAAAATGATAAAGAATTAACATATACACTAGGAAAACTGTAAGGTGAATAATACCTATACCCATAACACCTAATTCTCCTAGTAACCAATACACTGATAACAAATAACAAGTTGTCACTACAAGTTCAACTATAATTACAAGTCTAATCCTCGCTTTTGCTACCCAATAATTGGTAATAGGCCATGTCAAAAGTCTACACCACTCTCCAAGCAAGTAAAAAGGTAGTATCTCTTTTGCTATTGAAAACGAGTCTGTAAACAGTAAATCAATTAACCAATTCTTAATCAAGAACAGTGATACAAAAAGTATAGCCATAACACTTCCAAGAAAAAGCATTGCATGTTTTATCTCTTTTTGTATTGCTACAGTGTTATGAAGCGAAGACAAGTGAGGAATGTAATAACTGTTCACGACCATATTTGTCATCAAACTGAATGGTAGCATCAGCCTTAAAATAGCCTCAAAATTTCCAGCCGCTTCTACAGAGATCAAATCTGTAAGCATTTTCCTAATAAGGATATCAGAAAAGGCTGTGACATTTAGTACTATTGCCAATAGAGAAAACTGGAATAGCTTTTTGATAAAGTAGGCATCAAACTGTATTCGTAATTGCTTAATAGCGAATAAGCGTTGAGTAAAATAGAAAGTGATAATCAATACAATCAGTTGAAAAAATACATTCCCTAACATTGCTCCTTTAAGTCCTAAATGATAGGTTAATGTTCCGACCAACAATAGAGATGAAATACTACCTGAGATATTGACATATGCAGATGCTTGTACTGCTTTCAAGCCATAAAGTGTTGCTATCAACAACATATTTATGGCATAAAATGGTAGTGTAAAGGAGAATGCTAATAAGATTTCCTTGAACTCTGTATCGCCAAAGATCCACTCTGAAATCTCGTCAGCAAAAAGTCCAAGAGCTAAACTGGTTAACAAACTAAAGACTAATGTAATACTTAATGAAGTACTCAATAGAGCTACCTGTTTCTTATTAGTATTTTTGTATTCTGCTAGATATTTTGATACTCCCCCTCCTATTGCTCCTGTAGCTATACTTTCCAAAAACATAATAAGGCTACGAAGTTGACCTAAAATTGCCAATCCCCCAGAACCGGTATAAACAGCAACTAATTTACTTAAAATGATATGAGAAAGGACTCGAAAGACAGTTGCTATCACTGACCAAAATGAAGCATTCAGTAGACCATTATTTTTGACTTTATTCAGTAATTCTTTATACATCTAACATATCTGTTTACAAGCAATTTTAAAAAAATAGCCCCATCTGTTAAAAATGGGGCTATTTTTCATGTCATATCAAGAATATCTTAATTCAAATACTTCCAATACCAATGGACTGATTCTCTAATACCTTCCTCAAAAGTATGGCTTGGTTGGTAACCTAAAAGCTCTTTTGCTTTATCTATTGATGCCAATGAATGTTTTACATCTCCTTGTCTTGGTGGACCATAACTAGCTTTTAGTGATTTAACTTCAGGCTCAAACTCTTCCAAGTATTTCACTAAAATCTCATATAGCTCATTAAGATTTGTATTTTCACCACATGCGACGTTATAAACCGTATTAACTGCATCAGGATTTTCAGTCAAAGCAGCAAGTTGATTTACTTGAATAATATTGTCTATATATGTGAAATCTCTAGAGTTGTAACCATCTCCATTAATTACCGGCGACTCCCCCTTTATCATAGCTTTTACAAACTTAGGAATAACAGCGGCATAAGCTCCCTCTGCATCCTGTTTCCGGCCAAATACATTGAAGTACCTTAACCCGATAGTCTCAATACCATAAATATCTGAGAATACCTTTGCATAAAGCTCATTGACGTATTTAGTAATGGCATAAGGAGACATTGGATTACCAATTCGGTCTTCTACTTTAGGCAAACCTGGATGGTCTCCATAGGTAGAAGAACTTGCCGCATAGACAAATCGTCGAACTCCAGCATCTTTAGCAGCTGTCAGCATATTGAGAAAACCCGTGATATTAACATCATTAGTTGTTTTTGGGTCATTAATGGAACGAGGTACTGACCCTAATGCAGCCTGATGTAATACAAACTCCACCCCTTCAACAGCTTTTTGACAATCTTCAGGATTTCGAATGTCTCCTTCTATCAACTGAAAATTTGGGTTATTCAGAAATGAGCTGACATTCTCTCTCTTACCTGTTGAAAAGTTATCCAAGCACACTACTTTATTATCTTGTTCCAATAACCTTTCAATCAGGTTAGAGCCTATAAACCCTGCCCCTCCTGTTACAAGTACACTAGTTCCTGAGAGTATTCTCTTCATTTATGTCTGTATCTATCTACTAATAAAAGGCACAACTCTATAATTAGAATTATGCCTTCTGTATTAATTATTGATTTTTTCTTAAAGTCTATCCGTGACTGTATGCTTATCCAACTTCCCTTTTACATCATAAACCACCGTGTGGTCACTTATAAAACTACTCCAATCAAGGTCTTCAAATTCTTTATGGGCTACTGCTAACACTACAGCTTTATAATCCCCGTTAGGAGTCGACGCTAAATTCAGTCCATACTCCTCCATCACTTCATGACGATCAGCATGTGGGTCATATACCTCCACATTCAACCCAAAACTTTGAAGTTCTCGAATTACATCAATTACCTTGGAGTTACGAATATCAGGACAGTCTTCCTTAAAAGTGATTCCCATGATCAATACTTTAGCTCCTTTTTCAAGAGTGCACTTTTGCATCATGAGTTTAACCACCTTATTGGCTACATAGATCCCCATGTTATCATTGATTCGTCTACCTGAAAGAATCACTTGGGGATGGTAACCTAGGCTTTCTGCCTTATGTGTCAGATAATATGGGTCGACACCAATACAATGTCCTCCTACTAATCCAGGTCTGAATGGCAAGAAATTCCATTTTGTCCCAGCCGCTTCTAAAACCTCCAAAGTATCAATGCCAACACGATCAAAGATCAATGCCAATTCATTAACAAAAGCAATGTTGAGATCTCGTTGTGCATTTTCTATCACCTTTGCCGCTTCAGCTACTTTAATACAAGAAGCCTTATGAGTTCCAACCTTTACAACTGTTTTGTACATAGCATCCACAAGGTCTGCTATTTCAGGTGTACTTCCTGAGGTTACCTTTTGAATATTATGTACTCTATGTACATGGTCTCCTGGATTAATACGCTCTGGTGAATATCCACAGAAAAAGTCTTTATTAAACTGCAAACCACTAACTTCCTCCAAAACAGGTACACAAACTTCTTCAGTACATCCAGGGTAAACCGTCGACTCATATACCACTATATTGCCTTGACTTAAGACTTTTCCTACTGTAGCACTGGCCTTTTGAAGTGGAGTGAGGTCTGGTTTTTTAAACTCATCAATTGGTGTAGGTACCGTCACTATGTAGATATCTACATCTTGAAGGTCTTCCAACTGATAAGAATATGTCAATGTCGTTACCGCTGATAGTTCATTGGAAGGTACCTCCCTAGTTTTATCAATACCATTATGTAACTCTTCAATACGCTGCTTGTTGACATCGAAGCCAACTATCTGAAGGTTGTATTTAGCAAACTCCACCGCCAGTGGAAGCCCAACATATCCAAGACCGATAATTCCGATCTTTTTGTTAGTAATTCTTGGATCAGTCATCTCTTAATTGGCTTAATATTTAGTATAGTTAAGGTTATTATCGTTGAAAAAAATCACCTTATCAGAAAGAAAAAGTCTCGATAAGGTTGTCTCATATAGCTTTTAGACAAAGTCCTTACCTTGCTTTTCTTTCACATCATCTACAAATTGCTTGATACGTTGCTCCTGCTCTTTCTCACAGATCAGCAGAACGTTATCATATTCAGCAACGATGTAATTTTGAAGTCCTTGTACAACTACCAATCTATCTTTAGGCGTTTTTACAATGCACTCTCTGGTTTCATAGGTCATGACATTTCCCTGTAACACATTTTCGTCACGGTTTTTATCAGCCTGCTCATAAAGTGACTTCCATGTACCTAAATCAGACCATCCGAAATCACTTCTCATTACATAAACGTTATCAGCATGCTCCATAATGCCATAGTCGATAGAAATATTACGACATTGGAAATATGCTTCTTTTAGCGCCTTTCTTTCCCTTTCGGTATAGTAAGTATCATTCAGTTCTGTAAATGCCTCTGAGATATCAGGTAAGTGCTTCTTGAATTCATTTAGAATTGTCTTGGCATTCCAAATAAAGATACCAGCATTCCAAACAAAGTCTCCACTCGTTACAAATGCCACTGCTAACTCCAGATTTGGTTTTTCTGTAAACGTCTTTACCTTTTTGAGTGGACCTATTGGCTTAGAATCTTCCTGTACCTGGATATAGCCATAACCTGTGTCTGGTCTATTTGGACGGATACCTAAAGTCACCAAAATATCATTGTACTTAGTGGTTTCTAAAACGCCACTAACTACTCTCTTAAACTCAGGTACATCTAGAATTACGTGGTCTGCTGGAGAAACAACAATATTCGCATCCGGGTCTTTTGACGCAATTTTGTAACAAGCATATGCAATACAAGGTGCTGTATTTCTTCTGACAGGCTCTAAAAGAATCTGTTCATCACGTAAAAAAGGGAGTTGAGCTTTAACAAGTTCTAGATAGTCTTCACTTGTAACGATATAAATGTTTTCAGGAGGACAAATCCCATCAAAACGTTCAACTGTCTGCTGAATCATGGTTTTTCCTACTCCTAAAATATCCTGAAACTGTTTTGGGAAATGCTGACGGCTAAATGGCCAGAAACGGCTTCCAATACCCCCTGCCATGATCACCACGTAGTTGTTCTCCATTTTAATAAGCGTTTTTTGATTAATGAATTGGGTTAAAGTCAGGTATAAGATACTTGGAGTCAGATTTGTATCTAATACCTTATTTCTGAAATTTTGACTATATAAATCTTACATCTGTGACTGCCTCATTGCCAAGATACTTGTTGATCATCTCCACGATCTTATTTCTGGACATTGTCAACTCATTTTTCAATGGAGCAGAATTAATCTTGATATAAAGGATTTTCTTCTTCACAAATACTTTTTCTGTACGGCTAGCAATTGTTCTCCCCATAATTTTCTCCCATGAACTCATAATCACAGCATTATTATAGCGAGCTTCCATCTTGAATGACTTCACAATATCATTCATTACATCTTTTACAGAAGTTGGCTCATGCTTCTTAGGAGTAAAATTGTACTTTCTGAAGCGGTATTTGATTTTATTGCTTTCCATTGTTTTAGTATTGGAATATAGGCATGTAAGATTCTTAGGCAATTTCTTACTCTAATGTAAGAATTTCGAGATCAACGAAAAATTATACTTCGCTGAAAAAATTTAAGTTTTATAATCTTAAATCAAGTTGTACTACTACCCTCCTGTGTTATTTCAGATACATTCAGATACTGTACCTCTATATCGATATGCTCCATCAGCCTTTTGGTACGCTCAGGTCGTGCATCTGTAATAAAGATTTGTCCAAACTGATGCTCTGTTACCATTTGCAATAGCTTACTGATTCGAGCATCATCGAGTTTATCAAAGATATCATCCAACAACAACACAGGTTTAATGCCTGTCAACTGGTATATCAGTTCAAACTGAGCTAGTTTTAAAGCAATCACAAAAGACTTTTGTTGCCCTTGAGACCCATACTTTTTTAAAGGGTAACCATTAATCCTAAAATCGTAATCATCTTTATGGATACCTTTCGTAGTTCTTTGCAACAATAGATCCTTCTGAAGCGAACCAAAGAAATTTTCTTCAAATGACGTTTCTCCTACTTCTGATTTATAACGCATGGAAACCTCCTCAGCCTCATCCGTAAGATAGCTGTAAAACTTCTCAAAGCTTTCTTTTAAGTCATCCGCAAACCTCTTTCTGACACTGTAGATTTTCTTCCCCAATTCCAACATCAGTATGTCATAAGGCTGTAACAGGTCCTTATCCAATTGATGGGGAATGTCAGCATACATTTTCAGTAAGTTATTTCGCTGTTTCAGTACCTGATTATAACGGATCAGGTCATTGAGATACTCACGATTAGCTTGAGAGATGATACTATCAAAAAACTTGCGGCGTTCTTCACTGCCTTCCCGCACAAGGTCAGTGTCATTTGGCGCTATCAGTACACAAGAAAAACTTCCTATATGTATGCTCAGCTTTTCATACTCCTTTTTGTTGAGCTGAAATGACTTTTTACTATTCTGATATCCACAATGCACTTTTGATAGTTTACCTTCCTTCTCAAAAATTCCCATCACCATAAAGTACTTTTCCTTATGACGAACATTTTGAGACTCTACACTACTGAAAGCACTTCGGGTCATACACAGATAATAAATAGCATCAAGCATATTTGTCTTACCACAACCGTTAGGTCCTACAAGGCAATTGATTTCAGGCGAAAAGGTAATATGTGCCTCCTCATAGTTTTTGAAGTTCATCAAGTTCAGTTGCTGCAAGTACATGCCATTCATTCTTTTTAGTGATCCAAGATCAGCAAAGCTACTCAATTTCAAATCGAGAAGCGAGATCGCCTTATCATCATAACTGATTTAGGATAAAGACAAGCAAGAAGTACGTATTGAGCGTAACTGCAGAGATAATATTAAGGAGCATTGTTGACTCAAAATTGGCTTTCTGTTGGTCCTTCCACACTTCTCTAGCCCATTTAATAAAATACCCCATTACAGGCATCAGTGCTACAGCAAACCCTGCGGCAATCCTTCTATCAAAGTAATTAAGGTAATACCAAGCAAAACCAGCTGTAGCTAAGCTAAAAAACAGCATTGTGAAAATGAACGTCCCTCTAATTCCCAACATGATACTGATTGTTTTATCACCTCTACTACGATCTTCCTCATGTTGATAGATTTGCGTCATAGGGTATGAACCAAGTAGCAATAGAGAACTCAATACGGCTGGTATAAGTACTTTCAAAGTCAAAATATCCTGATCAGGAGCTACTGCCATTACAGTCATCAAATAAGTGAAAGCTCCTTGAAAAACACCTACTGTCAACCACCCTATGATAGGATACTTCTTAAGTCTAATGCTATCATAACTGTACGCTTTGGAGATCATTCCGTAAATAAATAGCATCAGTGCAAAATTGAGGCTTACCAAGAGTCCTAATAGAATAGCACTTACATCAAATAAAATTGAAAGAAGCCAAAGGTCCTGAGTTACTTTTGGTGGTTGTTTGAGTCCTCCAATACTTCCTTCATCTCTGTCATAATAAGAATTGTAAGCATTACTGGCTGGATATAGAAAGAGGTGAATAGCGACAAATGCCATCCAGAAATTAAACCATTCTATTGTTACTACACTACCTGCCGCAAAAAGAAATACAGGCATCAGAAAAAAAGAAAAAGGCACCCTAAGATGCAACAATGAGGATTTTGTAAACATATTCATCAATTTGGGGTTATTCAGACTGCCTACCTATACTTCTGAACCAATTATCATTTACCGATTCAGGTAATTATGCTAACTTTGGGTGCTATTTAGCAAGGGTACTTTATAAGCCATATCCATGGCATAAACGGATATTAATATTCCGTGATAGCAAATTGTAATTCCTGCCAATACTAAACTACTAAAAACAATGTCAGTACATAAATCAGACATCAAAAAAGTCACAACTCACCAAATCCAAGCAATGAAGGATAGAGGTGAAAAAATTTCGATGCTTACTGCCTATGATTATTCAATGGCTAAGATTCTGGATTCTGCAGGTATCGATATCATTTTAGTGGGTGACTCTGCCTCTAACGTGATGGCAGGAAATGAAACAACTTTGCCTATTACCTTAGATCAAATGATCTACCATGCATCATCTGTAGTAAAGGCTGTAGATAGATCACTGGTTGTTGTTGACCTTCCTTTTGGTAGTTACCAAGGTAACTCATCAGAGGCACTTCGCTCTACGATTCGCATTATGAAAGAGTCAGGAGCGCATGCTGTTAAGATTGAAGGGGGTGCTGAAATCAAGGAATCTGTACTGAGAGTTTTGACTGCTGGTGTTCCTGTTATGGGACATTTAGGACTTACTCCACAATCAATTTATAAGTTTGGTACTTATACAGTTAGAGCCAAGGAAGATGAAGAGGCTGAAAAGCTGATCGCAGATGCAAAACTATTGGAAGAGTGTGGTTGCTTTGCTATTGTCCTTGAAAAAATCCCTGCCAAACTAGCCAAAAAAGTAGCTGAGGTAGTTTCTATTCCTGTTATTGGAATCGGAGCTGGTCCTGATGTTGATGGGCAAGTATTGGTAGTGCATGATATGCTTGGAATCACAAAAGACTTTAAGCCTCGCTTCCTAAGAAGATATGCAGACCTTGATAACATTATGACTGATGCTGTAAAGGCTTATATCGACGATGTGAAAAGTAATGACTTCCCTAACGAGAAAGAAAGTTATTGAATCAATAATTAAGGCTTTAGAAATGAGGCTTGAGATTCAAGGTACAAGATAAAAATCTTACTACTCACGTCTCAATTACCTGTCTTAAATCTATTGTCTCAATATATTATATATGAAACGATTGGATATCATCTACGAAGATAATCACCTGATAATGGTCAACAAGCCTTCTGGGGTTCTGGTACAAGGAGACAGTACCGGAGACGAGCCGCTTGTTGAAATGGTGAAGAAATATATCAAAGACAAATACAAGAAGCCTGGCGCTGTATTTCTCGCTCCTGTACACCGTATTGACCGTCCTGTAAGTGGTTTGGTAGTATTTGCACGTACTTCCAAAGCTGCAGAAAGAATGGCTAAAATCTTTCAAGACCGTAAAGTCAAGAAAACGTATTGGGCACTTGTAAGCAACCGTCCACCTGAAGACGAAGCCAAACTGATCAACTGGCTCAAGAAAGATCCGGAGAAAAACAGAACACACTGTTACGATTCTGATAGAAGAGGTGGTAAAAGAGCAGAACTGGACTATAAGTTTTTAGGGAAAGTAGGTAGTCACTACCTATTGGAGATCAATCCTCTTACGGGCCGTTCTCATCAGATTAGAGCTCAGCTGGCTAAAATTGGTTGTACCATTAAAGGAGATGCTAAATACGGAGAAAAAGTCCGCAACAAGGATGGCAGTATTAACCTGCACTCTAGAGGCATTGAGTTTGAGCATCCAGTTAAAAAGGAGCTGCTAAAAGTAAAAGCTAAGCTTCCAAAGAATGACATCATTTGGCAAAACTTTGCTCATTTGGGATAAAAGTAAAAAAGGCTCACAGAATTAATGTGAGCCTTTTTTGTCTAAACCTTATAACCATTTGATTAACATATCCAGCATTTTCCCTTTCTGTTCGGTATAAGGCGGATAAAACAGTTTGATACCTGTAAAGCCCACTCTCTGTTTCAAGACACTTCGCTGATTTACAAATTCCAAGAAACCATAATACCCATTACCTTTCCCTATGCCACTATTATTAACTCCTCCAAAAGGTAGATTTGGGTTAGCCAATTGCACTAGACAATCATTGATACAAGTAGAACCTGCTGTTGTATTTTTTATAATTAATTCTGTCAATGTTCTATTACGACAGAAAAGGTAAAATGCCAATGGCTTTTCGCCTTCAGCTACAAACGATAAAGCTTCTTCTGTTTCTGTATATGTCATTATGGGAAGGACTGGACCAAAAATCTCCTCCTTCATAACCTGCATATCAGGCGTTACATTTGTAAGTATTGTTGGTGCTATGTATTTGGTTTCCAAATCCACTTCACCTCCATATACAACATTAGCCCCCTTATCTACTGCATCATCTATAAGGTTTCTGAGTCTATAGAAGTGCTTCTCATTGATGATTCTTGCAAAAGAAGTAGACTGTTTCACTCCCCTCCCTTCAGGATCTTGAAGAATCTTTATGGCTTCCTTCAACTTTGGAAGCAGCTCATTCAGCTTATTTTCTGATACCATCAAGTAATCAGGTGCAATACACGTCTGTCCAGCATTGACCATCTTTCCCCACATCACCTTTGCAGCTGTATCTTCCAAATCTGCTGAGTCATCCACAATAACAGGAGACTTTCCTCCTAGCTCAAGTGTAACAGAGGTCAAGTGTTTTGCAGCAGCTTCCATCACAATCTTTCCTACCTGAGGACTTCCAGTAAAGTAGATATGATCAAATTTTAGTTTCAGTAACTCTGTTGATACATCAATACCTCCTTGTATCACACATACCTCATCCTTAGGAAATAGATTCCTAAGCATTTTTTCGATAAACAATGATGTATGTGGAGTCAATTCAGAAGGTTTTACCATAGCACAGTTCCCTGCCGCAATCGCATAAATCAATGGACCTATTGTCAGGTAAAAAGGATAGTTCCAAGGTGCCAATATCAAAGCTACTCCTTTAGGCTCAAAATAAACCTTAGAGCTACTTCCTAACATTGCAAGAGGAGTACTTACTTTCTTGGGTTTGAGCCAGCCTTTAAGATGCCTGATAGTATGCTTAATATCCTTACTGACTGTATAGATCTCCGTCAAAGCAGTTTCCTGAAAAGGTTTTTGGAAATCATTGTAAACTGCCTGTTCCAGGTCAGTTCGATGGTCAAGCATATATACGAGTAACCTCCTGAGTTTGGCGACTCGCTCTTTTACTGACGATAACTTTACCTCTGGGGCTTTTGATTTTTGCAGTTCAAATATCTCTTTGATCTGAACTGCACTTAGGGTTGGTGTAGTGGTTATCATATGTTGGTGTTTTATTGGGTTTTCAAGTACTTTCTAAGATAGTCTTTGAACTTGAAGAGGATATCAGTTGAGTAGAGATAAGTTAAGACAACAGTTAGTCATTTCAAATTCCAAACGAGGGTAATAATGGCTTATAGTTTTCTTTCAGATATGTAAAGTAGGCAGGGAAGTCACTATTGAATTTGGTTTCAAACTCCTCCTTAAACTGGTTCTGTTTTTCTCTATAGCGTTTATATCCCATAAAAAAGGTGTTATTAGGTGTGAAGTTGTCAAAATACTTGTAATAAGCCTTGTTGTTGAACTCCACATCTTGAATCCCTTCACATATCTGTTTAATCATTGCGTCTTTTTTCTGCTGTTTAACTGCTACTGCTGTACCCTCATCAAAAGACTTATACAATGAGTCCAAACGCTGAGTAGAAGCCAATATATACGCTGAAAAAGCCTGACTGTCTCCTTCCCTGTACATATACTCCTGGTATTCTTTAGACTCTTTACCAAACTTGTGAAGTAAGAACATCTTTGCTCCTTCATCTCCTACAAAATCCGCAAGGTTTTCATTATAAGTCACACTGTTTTTTACATACAATGTACCGTGTGTCAATTCATGGATAATCAATTGTGTCAGACTTCCTACACTTCTATCCAACATACTTGAAAGAACAGGATCATTCAATACACCCAATGTAGACCATGCGCTTACCTGCCCGATTCGAATATCCCAATCTTGCTTTAATTTTTCGGCCTCCTGTTTAACTAACTCCTTATCAAAAAAACCTTTATAAGAAAAACTACCCACCAATGGGAAAGTCCACTCCTTTGCTTCTAACGCAAATGGTTTACACGCTGTCACGGTCCACAACAATGGTTCTCCCTTTTGGTCATACATTTCAGTATAACTTCCCGATTTATTCAAACCGATTGAATCAACTGTAAACTGCCTGATTTCCTGAATAAGCCTGAGTTTTTCTTTCTTCTCTTCTGGAAAGTTTTCATCATTCAGGAACTTATCTATAGGTTCTGCATTCATAATGACATTTAGCTGTCCTTTTCCTTGCTGAATACCATATATCACTGCTTTGTAATTCCAAACCAAGAAAACAATTACTACAGCAGCTATTCCCCATAAAATCCTCTTTATAATACTTCCTGTGTATTTCATCTGTGATTGATCAATGTGTGCTATTTAATGGAATCCAATGAATCAAATAGTAAAATATAAAGATTGAAATGTTGTCTTATTTATTTTAATATAATTAACGAACAGAACCATATAAAGTCCATAACTTATTACTGATAGAAAGCCCCTTACTCTACCCAAACTAACTACCTCTCACAGCGCTATCTTTATAACTAATACTATGAAAAATTTACAAACAGTCCTGATAACAGGAGTTGCAGGATTTATTGGTTCTCACCTATCAGAAAAGTTATTGAAAAATGGTTATCGAGTAATCGGATTAGATAACTTTGACTCATTTTATTCCCGTTCACTTAAAACACAAAACCTTCATAACAGCTACTTATATCCACATTTCCAGTTTTTTGAATTGGATATCACTGACAAGAAATCCCTCTACCACCTTCCAAAATTTGATATAGTTATTCACTTGGCTGCCAAAGCCGGTGTTCGTCCTTCTATCAAAAACCCTTCAGCCTATATTCAAACCAATATTCAGGGTACCAACAACCTCTTGGAGCTAATGAAGGAAAGGCTATGCTACAAAATGCTTTTCGCCTCTTCATCATCCATTTACGGCAACAGTAAAAGTTTCCCATTTTCTGAAAGTTTATTTGTGGGAGAACCCATTTCGCCTTATGCCTTTACAAAAAGAAGCAATGAGTTGATGAACTATACCTACCACTCCTTATACAAAATGGATATTATCAACTTACGTTTCTTTACTGCCTATGGTCCCAGACAAAGACCCGATTTAGCTATTCACAAGTTTGTGCATAAAATAAAAAATGGAAAAGTAATTGAAATGTATGGAGATGGTACTTCGGCAAGAGACTACACCTATGTTGAAGACATTGTAGAGGGAATATGCAGGGCTATGCTCTACTTGGAAGAGCACAACAATGTTTATGAAATAATAAATTTGGGAAACAACCATTCTATCTGTCTTTCAGAAATGATTAAGACAATTAGTGAAGTTGTAAATGAGGATGTTTCTATCAAACAAATTGAGATGCAAGCCGGTGATGTAGATATTACTTGTGCTGATATTACAAAAGCTAAAACACTATTGGGATATCAACCCAAAATCTCTTTCAAGAAAGGTATTAAAAAGTTTGTTAGGTGGTATGAAGATACATTTGTTGAGTATCAACTAAAAAACAAAACCCCTTACTAATAGTATAGTAAGGGGTTCTTAAGGCTTTATTATTTAATCAGCTTTTTTACGTCTGACATTTCCATAACCGCATTCATGATACCCTCATGGTCAAATCCTGCATATCGCTGTAATTCGATTTGAGTACCTTGCTCTACAATCTCGTCAGGAATACCCAAACGTTTTAACTGAGCAGAATAACCATTGTCCAACATCCATTCAGCTACTGCACTACCAAATCCACCCATAATACAGCCATCTTCCACTGTAATGACTTTACTATAGTTTGTAAATACTTCGTGTAGCATTTCTTCATCCAATGGCTTTACAAATCGCATATCATAGTGGGCAGGGTTCAGACCAGCTTCCTTAAAACGGTCTCCTAAATCCACTACATAGTTACCGATATGACCTAATGTCAAGATTGCCACATCCTCACCTCCTTTGATTTTACGACCTGTACCAATCTTCAGTTCCTGCATGGGTGTTCTCCATTCAGGCATCACACCTTGTCCTCTTGGATAGCGGATACTGAATGAACCATCCTTGTATTTTGTCGCTGTATACATCAGGTTTCTCAACTCAGCTTCATTCATTGGAGCTGAAACAACCAAGTTTGGAATACAACGCATATAAGCAATATCATATGCCCCGTGGTGTGTCGCACCATCAGCTCCTGCAAAACCTGCTCGATCCAAACAGAATATAACAGGTAACTTCTGAATACAAGCATCATGTACCACCTGATCATATGCACGTTGCATAAATGATGAGTATATATTACAGAACGGAGTCATACCTTCAACTGCAAGTCCTGCGGCAAATGTTACAGCATGCTGCTCTGCAATGCCCACATCAATTGCTCTATCAGGCATCTCTTTCATCATAATATTCAATGATGAGCCAGATGGCATTGCAGGTGTTATACCCATTATTTTCTCATCCTGCTTAGCCAGTTCCAAGATGGTATGGCCAAATACATCCTGATACTTTGGTGCCTGCGGTACTGTGTGGACAGTCTTTTTGATCTCTCCTGTCACTTTATCAAACTTACCTGGCGCATGCCATTTAGTTTGATTCTCCTCAGCAGGTTTATATCCCTTACCTTTTGTTGTTACACAATGTAATAACTTAGGTCCTGGAATGTTTTTAAGGTCTTCCATCACACTTACCAAGTGGTTGATGTCATGACCATCCACTGGACCAAAATAACGCAGTCCAAGTGCTTCAAAAAGGTTGCTCTGCTTCAACACAGCAGACTTTAACGAAGTCTCCAATGTAGATGCTATCTGCTGTGCGTGTGGACCTACTTTTTTCAGTTTGCCCAATATATTCCACACCTCTCCCTTCATCTTGTTATAAAGCGGAGAAGTCGTGATATCTGTCAAATAATCTTTTAATGCGCCAACATTAGGATCAATTGACATACAGTTATCATTCAATACAATCAACAGGTTTGAATCGGATACACCAGCATGGTTCATAGCTTCAAAAGCCATTCCTGCTGTCATAGCCCCATCACCAATCACTGCAATATGTTGTCTGTTATGCTCACCTTTCTGTTTAGAAGCTACAGCCATCCCCAAAGCTGCGCCAATTGAAGTTGAAGAGTGCCCTACTCCAAAAGTATCATACTCGCTTTCATCTCGTTTTGGAAAACCAGAAAGTCCACCATACTGTCTGTTAGTATGGAATTGTTCACGCCTTTTGGTAAGGATCTTATGCCCATAAGCCTGATGTCCCACATCCCATACAATACGGTCATACGGTGTATTGTATGCATAGTGAAGTGCCACAGTCAGTTCAACAACACCCAAGCTTGCGCCAAAGTGTCCGCCGAATACTGAAACGTGATCTATAATATACTGTCTAAGTTCAGTACAGACATCGTATAGCTTGTCTGCCTCTAATTTTCTCAGATCTTCAGGGGTATCGATCTGAGCTAACAATTGACCAGGTTTTATGAGCATATTGGTTAGAAAAAGTTATAATCCGAGTTTTGTTTGCAGTTTTTCAACCTGTTAAAGAAAGGCAAATATAACATTTTGCCAATAATGAACCTGTTTTAAAACAACCAAAATTTACTATTGTTATCCAAAACAATAGTTCTCGAACTTCTCAATCATATCAAAATCAAATAATTAACTCGCAACTTACTATAATTGAGAGTAAAATATATCATCTCTTCAATTATGTTACGATTGTCTTGGAAACTTCGTGATGTAAGAAAATGTTTTGGTTATACTTTTCAAGATTAAATCCAATTTTCTTGTACCCTACTCAACTTAATAACTACCAATATTCCTATAACTTGACCTGTTACATATTTGTGTACAGAAAATTCAAACACGATGTGAATAGCATTTGAGTTCAACATAAAAAAACAACCCCATAAAGTCTTTGACAACTTATGGGGTTCTCTTTTTGGTATAAAAACGTTCTCTTCTACGTCAATAATACCTTCCAAGCTTCCATTATTTTATCTCCATCGAGCAATGTTCTAGCTAAATCATGTGGGTGTCCAGATACTGTAAAACTCTGTACCTGCTCCAATTCTTCTAATGTTGGTATCTTTTCCACATTTGCTAGCTTTCCAAGATTGTTTCCTGTCAGTATCGGGCTTTCCTTTATTTCTTGAGGTAACTTATCTATACCTATTCCTAATGTAGTAAGAGGTTTTTCTACTTCAAATAAAGCATCTCCATTAGCTCTTACATACCAATTACCTCCCATCCTTCCAACAGGATCTAACTTGAGTGTATCTACAATTCCACTCTCATCAAGAATGTCCTCACTAAAATGCGCTCTTTGTACTTCACATACAATCAAGTTTCCAGCACCGCCTTCATTACCCAATTGAATTATATCAATTACTTTACACTCAAATTGGGCAGGTGATTCTGCTACTCTAGGAGGCTTAATCGTCTCTGATGGTAATTCAGTAAAACCTGACTTTAGAAACTCATTGATCCCTTTTGGGTATTCTGTACTAGAAAGTGACATCTGCTCTACCATATTGTAAGTAACAATATTGATAACCACTTCAGGTACTTCCAGTACATTTTCCAATGTATGTTTAGTAGTATTATCCCTAACCCTCCTTGCTGGTGAAAATACCATTACTGGAGGATTAGCACTAAACGCATTGAAGAAGCTAAATGGACTCAGGTTTACATTACCATCTTTGTCAATGGTACTAGCAAATGCAATAGGTCTTGGCGCTACAGCCCCTAACATATTGCGGTGAAAAGCTCCTGTACTTACATCTTTAGGGTTGATGGTTTTCATGTGTTCAGTTTATGTGTTTTATGTAGTCTGTGTATATGTAAGGTCAGTATTTGTGCTATTAAAACTCATTTAACTTTTGTCCTACATTCCAACGGATGGCCAAGTTGGTGTAGCTTGTATTGTAAGGAGTTGCCATCTCTTCAATTGACTGTTTTCTATAAATATACTGAAGGTCTACAAAGAAGTTATGGAAGAACTGGTATGATACATTAGCTTCAGCCATCAGTGTTTTGGAAGCTACTCCTTGTCCTGTTTTGTTTCCGTATTCCTGTACTCTTGTTGTATAGTCACGGAAGATATCATCTCCCCAGTTTTCTGTCTCAGTGCTTAAGCCTTGCTCAACATAGATCCCTTTTAATCTAAAGTTAAATTTGGGAAGGCTAGAAGGTTGGTATCTAACCATACCAATAAACTCTTTCAAGTTGGCTCCTAAAGGATGTGCCAATGGCTGCTGGTAATGATGATAACCTCCTGCTATGCTACTTGAATTCTGGATGTTCTGGAAATGTGAATACATATAGGGTTTTACAATATTAATCTCACCTTGCAGATCAAGGTTACTAACCTTGAAAGCATCTATATACTTTCCGCCCATTTGTATTGCAAACTTGTTAGCATACCAACCAGACCCTTTGAACAATTCTTTAAACTGAATATCATCAATAGCTAACTGACCGTATAACTGTAAACAGTTAAATATGTTCCATTTCAAGTCAGCTCCTAGAATTACACTGTCACCATCTCCTAAATCATGCTCCAAGGATCTATAAAACATGATAGGGTTCATATATGCCAATTCGATACCTCCACCTTCTCTTGCATACATAACAGACTCATAAAAACCGATATTCAGGTTCTTCAGTATGTTGGCACTCAAATGATGAAAGGCCAAATACTTTTTAGGTAATACTTGTCCATCTCCTTTATCATTATCTGCCATCATCTGTGCAAAGATGTTGGTATAGTTCAGTTTCCAGACTTTTGTATTCAGTTTAAGGAAAAGGTAATCATTACTATTATCTGACAAAATCATGGAGCGGTAACCATCCCCTATAAAATTTTTGTCGTACCCGAATTGAGCATTGATACTTTCACTGACAGCAAAGGTGATGTATCCCCTTCCTGTAAAATATTCCCTTTGGTCATTGCCATCTCCACTAGGCAACCATCTTCCTTCTCCTGCAATTGCTCCTTGTTTCTGAATATCACGTTCCACATAAGCAGGAAACCTCATCAGGTTGTCAGCAGCATAAAAGTAAAACCCAATCTTATTATCCAGTGAGCCTTGTACTGTTACACCTCTTGTATTATAAAAAGTGAAACTGTCAGATTCCTTATCCGAACCAATCATGGTATACAAAACAGGATTTGCACGAAGCACCAAATTTTTGGTCTTTACATGGTACAGGTCTGTTTTTTTCTTATAAAAATAAGTGAGGAAAGGTTTTTCAGCATCTGCTACAGTACTATCCGATATCCATTGCCAGTTATCTGCCTTCAAATAATCTAAGTTGAACTTATCTGCCATTGAAAGTGTATGCCCAGCCTCTTGGTACTGCTCGATAAAAGTTGCAATGTCAGCTCTTGAGTAGGGTTTGCTAATACTGTGAAAAGACTGTGAAAACGTCTTTTGTTTTATCTCATAACGATCCAGTAGGTTATAATAATCCTTGTTGTAAGGTACCAGATCGCTCTGTCCATAAGAGTAGCCACATAACGCTATTCCTATGATAAGTGAAAAGAATCTTTTCATTTAATTGGTTTTAGAAATAAAAAAATTGCGAAATATGTTATTGGTTCTTTTTCTGTTCTTTACGGTATTTAGCATATCTGAATGCGGCCAAAACAAATGATAAGGCTGAGATAAGAAAAGCTTCTTTATCCAAACCCTTGTCAGCATAGTTATAGATGCCTAATACCAAAAAGACGATACCTACCAGAAAAAAAATCAAGCTTATATTGAGCGATAGTTTTCTTTTATCCATGACTTATGTTTGTTGTTTATATATAATACTTTCCAAATACAGGAATGTTGTTTGGATGATTCACTAATCATATAATACAAAAAAAGCAGTACCATTTCTGATACTGCTAATTTATATAAGTTCCTGTAATCTTAGCAGGTTACCTTACTGTACTTCCTTCTGTTACCTGTTTTGTTGGCGAAATAAATGACAGTGAACCGTCTTTATCTTCTGCCATCAGGATCATTCCTTCAGATTCGATTCCTCTAATCTTTCTAGGGGCTAAGTTAACTAGAACACTAACTTGCTTACCAATGATCTCCTCAGGTGAGAAGTGCTCAGCAATACCACTTACAATCGTTCTCTTATCAATACCTGTATCAACAGTCAGTTGAAGCAGCTTCTTTGCTTTTTTCACTTTCTCTGCTGCAAGGATGGTTCCGATACGGATATCCATCTTCATAAAGTCATCAAAAGATGTTTCGTCCTTTTGTGGCTCTACAGCTTGTTGACTCAGTTTTGTTTGTTCAAGCTTTTCGATTTGAGCATCAATTACAGCATCCTCAATCTTTTCGAACAACAATTCAGCTTTTCCGATTGTATGTCCTGTTTTGATCAAGTCTGCATCTCCAGATAGGCCCCAATCCAATACATCCATTTTCAGCATTTGCTGAATTTTTTCAGCAGTGTTTGGCAACAATGGATACATCACTACTGCAAGATTGGCTGTAATCTGAATAGCAATATTCATGATGGTTTCTACTCTTGCAGGATCAGTCTTTACCAATTTCCAAGGCTCAGTATCTGCCAAGTACTTGTTTCCAAGTCTAGCAAGGTTCATCATTTCAATCTGAGCTTCCTTAAAGCTGTAAGACTCTATAAGTTTTTCAATCTTGGCAGGGAAAGTACTCATTGCTTCCAGCACCTCTTTGTCATAATCAGACAACTCACCTCGTGCCGGTACAGTACCGTCATAGTACTTATTAGTCAATACCAATGCCCTATTTACAAAATTACCCAAGGTGGCTACCAGCTCGTTATTGTTTCTTTCCTGGAAGCCCTTCCAAGTAAACTCAGAGTCCTTGTTCTCTGGAGCGATCGATGTCAACACATATCTTAGTACATCCTCTTTTCCTGGGAATTCATCCAGATATTCATGCAACCATACAGCCCAGTTTCTTGATGTTGAAAGTTTTGCACCTTCCAAGTTCAGGAACTCATTTGCAGGAACATTATTAGGCAATACATAATTGCCATGTGCTTTAAGTATGATAGGGAAAATGATACAGTGGAATACGATATTGTCCTTACCAATAAAGTGCACCAGTTTTGTATCTTCTTTCTGCCAATAGTCTTTCCAATCTTTACCATTTGCAGCAGCCCAATCCTTAGTTGCTGAGATATAACCAATTGGAGCATCCAACCATACATAAAGTACTTTACCTTCTCCACCCTCTACAGGAACAGGTACACCCCAATCAAGGTCTCTCGTCATAGCACGAGGCTGTAGCCCTTGGTCAATCCAAGATTTACATTGCCCCAATACGTGTGTTTTCCATTCTTTTGGATCGTGGTGTTGTTCTCCTTCGAGTTTTCCATCTACAATCCATTCTTTGATCCATTCCTCATGATCATTCATTGGTAGGTACCAATGCTTGGTCTTTTTAAGAACAGGTTTTTCGCCAGTAATAGAAGACTTAGGTTCAATGAGGTCAGTTGGGCTCAATGAAGTACCACACTTCTCACACTGATCGCCGTATGCACTATCATTGCCACATTTAGGACATGTACCTACAATGTAACGGTCAGCCAAAAACTGGTTCGCCTTTTCATCATAGTACTGCTCAGATTCCTGAATTGTAAAGTAACCTTTATCATTCAGTGTTGTGAAAAACTCCTGAGCCGTTTCACAGTGTGTTTGAGAGGATGTTCTATCATAAATATCAAAGGCAATTCCGAAACGCTCAAAAGCTTCTTTGTTGATGCCATGATATTTGTCTATGATATCTTTAGGTGTAACACCTTCTTTCTGTGCTTTAATGGTGATAGCAGCTCCGTGCTCATCACTACCACAGATAAAAGCTACATCTTTACCCCTTTGTCTTAATGACCTAACGTATATATCTGCAGGAAGGTAACATCCAGCTATATGTCCAATATGCAATGGGCCATTAGCATATGGAAGTGCTGCAGTGACCGTATGTCTTTTATATTTATTATCTGACATTGTGATTTTCGTATTAAGCTCTTTGTATTCAAGTTGTCAGCGCTTTCGCTCAAGCCGTAAAATTAAGAAACTATTTGCTTCTTGCAGGGATATTATCAACAATAAATGACATAATTGGTTGAACTGCTTAACCAATAGTGAATAACTTTGCAGAAAATTCGGTTAATCTCATACCCGAAAGTGAAAAGTTGTGAATTACGGCATGTTTCCCGTCTCATTTGTGTTCGGTAAACAGATGCTTGGTTTTAAAATTAAAAATAATGGCGAGTCAGAAAGAATGGTTTGATGAGTGGTTCAATACTCCCTACTACCATATTCTTTACAAAAACAGAGATTACACTGAAGCTCAGTTGTTTATCGATAATCTCATTGCATTTTTGGGCATATCCCCAGAACACAAACTATTAGACTTGGCTTGCGGAAAAGGAAGGCACTCTATCTACTTAAACCATAAAGGGCTTGATGTAGAAGGTATTGACCTATCTGAAGAGAGTATCAATTATGCCAAACAGTTCGAAAATGACCGGCTCCATTTCAGCCGTCATGATATGCGTATCCCATACAAACATCATTACTTCGACTTTGTACTGAACATGTTTACCAGTTTTGGTTACTTCAAGACTGACCATGAAGATATGTTTGCCATCGAAGCTATCGCTGAATGTTTAAAAGATGGGGGCTATTTGGTACTTGATTACTTCAATACTTATAAAGTTACTAACAGTTTGCCTATCAAAGAGGAGATTTTTAGGGATGAAATGAAGTTTGATATTCACAAATATGTGGATAACGGCTTCGTAAAAAAGGATATTTCTTTTCAAGCCGATGGAAAACAGCATTTATTCACTGAAAGTGTAAAAGCATTAAAAAGATCTGATTTCCAAAGGTATTTTGAAGGAACTGGTTTAAAAGTTATCCACATTTTGGGCAGTTATTCACTTGATAAGTTTGATAAAGAAACATCTGACCGTATGATTTTTATTGTACAGAAAGTTTAATTCACATTTTGTGAATAGCCATCTGAATTATCATATATAACAATCAATGATTTTGAACTTTTACCAAAAAAGGTGTTAGTAAAGCCCATTTACTAACACCTTTTGTTTTTTAGTTGATATCATCTCCTCTTAAAGCTCGAAAACGTTTCCGAGCTTCTACTCCATAACTACTTCCCTTAAATTTAATCATTTGGTTCTTGTAGTACTCCATTGCTTTCTCCTTATCATCCAGATAATTTTCATACAAATCACCTAACAAGAAATTGGCATCATCAGCCCATATATCATACTGATAGAATTCAACAATTTGCTCCAATGATTTAGATGCCTCTTTAAACTCTCCAAGCTTGATCAACATATTCGCCTTCTCCCACAAAATCTCATCAGTCAAGCTATGTCCTTTGTACTCTATCAACATTTTATCATATCGACCAATGGCTTCCTCATACCTTCCCTGAAATACTAAGAGATCGATATCCGCATATTCTTTCATGGCGACTTCGGTAGTATCAAGATTAAGGTTGTCATCAATCAGAATAGATAACTTCATGGCATCATTCGATATTTCCCTGGAAGTAGCCAACTTCAAGATATCCAAATGGTCTTTTGCTAACTGAAATTTGCCAGTATAGTAAGAGAGTTTCGCATTCTTAAGTTTGGCTTCATGTCCTAGGTTTGTTTCCTTTTCTGACTTCTCTACTTGTGAATAAAGTAGTGTAGCTTCCCAAGGTTCTCCTTTAAGCAAATAAATATCTCCTAAATCTAGTTTGGCTTGTGCTATTACTTGTTTAGGAATACTTCTTATCTCAATCAAATCCTGAAGAATTGATACTGCTGAATCACGTTGGTTCAAATAAAATGCTTGCAGCAATGCCATATTCCGAACAGCATCCGCTGTAGTACTCTTTATCCCTATTTCATCAATGATTTGTTGATAGTCATAAACCAATGACTGTATCTTATCTTTATCTACAGGAAAAGTGTTCTTTACCAACAATTCCTTTGACCTTATCAACATCTTCTTGGAAACAGCATAAACAGGTCCCCCTTTGTACTTGTCCACCAAGTATTCAAATATCTTGATAGAAGCTTCATAGTCATTGTTGTTGATAGCTATTCTACCAATCTCAAATACCTTGAATCCATCCAGTTTTTTTCGTTTATCAATGGCCTTTGCCTGAAAAAATGCCTTGTAGAACTCTTGTCTTTGCAGATAATACCATAGCATCAACTCGTTATAAACAATTTTGTCTGGATTCTTCTGAATGTACTTCAGCAATGTCTTTTCAAGGAGATCAAACTCTTCATCCTTTTGAAGCCTTTCCTGTAGTCCTATCTCAACATATTCAAGCTGGTTATCCACATTGCTTAACAATTCAAGGTATTTCTCAATCATTAGCTCCTTTTTCCCCCACAATGCGTATAGATCCGCCAACTCGTAATAAAAGTCTTCCTGATTATTTTTCTCACCATACAGATAGCACTTCTCTGCATATTCATACATACCATAGTCAATCATATACAAAGCAGCGTACCTCAGTTGTGCATTATCATGTTTTATTTTCCCTATATAATCATCCATGACAGATTTTGCATCTGAACTATCCTGCATCTGCATAAGTAACCGACTGTAGTCTATATTATACATTGCATTTTCCGGATCAGACTTCGTCATCTTTTTCAGATACTTCTTAGCCTCCTTGTACTGTTCTGTGCGCAACATAGCATCGAGATAATTTTTATGGATATACCCAATATCTGACTTTCTCTTTGCGATGTTGTTATATAGTTCGAGTGCTTTATCAAATTCTCCATTTTGATAATACTCGTTTGCCAAATCGATTTGCTGGTTTTGAGCAATTGCATATCCACTACTTATCAGAAGTATTACAGACAGCAGAAGTACCAATTTTTTAGGGATCATGTATTTTAAGGTTTTCAACAATTCACACTTATAGATTATAAATTAAGAATAAAAAAATTTTTCTCTTTTAGTAATAGTAGTAGTGTGGATATGTTGATGGAAAATCTTGTCCACACAGTCTAACAGACTATCAACAGATGGTTAACACCTAAATTACTAGATTATCAGTACTTTACGTTGTTTATCAACTATTCATATTGTCAACAATCCACAGAAAGTTGAGTGTTAAAAGTGAGTTGGTAAGCCCCATTTTTGTAAACATAGACTTGTCAACAGCTATGTGAATAGTGTTGGTAAAGTGTATTTGTTAGTTACTGTTGATAGTTTTACCTATTTATGAACAGTTTATTAACTGTCAACATAAGTTCGACATTTCTGACTGTTGATATGTGGATATTCACAATTATTCTTTCTATCGCTTATAATATTAACAGATATAACTCATATTATTCAATTAATCTCGAGTGAGGATTTGATTAATGCTAATTTTAATAGAAAATATACTTTTTTTGGCAACTTATATCAATTGTTTATCAACAATGCTTTTTTGCTAAGTTCAATTTATATTCACTTTCCTTCCTCTTGGTTTTTTCTGTTTTCCTTTTTCATATACTCAGTAAATTTCTCTCATTATTATTCACATTAGCTCATTTTGTTATTTGTTGATATGTTTATTATAATTTTCATTATCAACACTTAGGTGTTAATTAATTGATAATCAGATAAATACATGGTGTTGATATGTTGGTATTGTATTTTCACTGTTTATCTAGTGTTGATACTTAATCTTGTTAGTATCAATGTTGATAAGTCTTCATCTTATCAACAACACACTAATAAGTAATTGATTTCATGATTACATAACTAAATATTTAGTTTGTTTTATAAGAATATCAGTCATGATTGAATGATGATATCTATAAGAAATAAAGGGTATCTGAGTTAAGATAAATGATAAAAAAATACCCTGTTGAAATGTTATCAACAGGGTATGTATAAAGTATCTGATTTCTTTAGAGGAAGTATTAATCAATGTTGATGATAGTATCCTCTCTTCTGATTTCCCAATTGGCTTGAACTGTAATTTTCTTTTTAAATACGACTACTTTCTCAGGAGGAATACGCTCAAGGTAATTTCCTTTTGACCATTTACCATCTCCATTCTCATCTACTAAGACCCGAATGTAATAGTCGGAAGGTTTGATAAATTCGAACCTAAACTCTCTAATATTTTTTAGTTCTTCTACAACCTCATACTTATCATTCAAAAGCTGAACAAAAAAGTTAGGAGCATCTCCTTTTACTAAACCTTCTATAATTCCATATTCATCTTCACTCTTGATACTGTAAGAAAGTGTTTGTTCATTCGTCGAGTCTTTTAGGATAGAAATAAAAGCTCCTTTTTTTAATTGAATGCTAAATGCAGAATCTGCTTTAATTGTTCCTAATGAGGCTTCAGTTCTATTATGGTTCAGTACTATATCATTTTCAAAGGTTGTAGTATCTCCACTTTGGATAAAAAATATGCTATCAGGTAAGATAGTCAGTACTAGTTTGTCAAAGTTTAGAACAAACTCATTGGTGCTATTTGGTACAAGCTTTTTATCTTTTGGTTCCACTACTTTTAGATCAAGTGTAGTAGTAGTTATAGTTTCTTCTTTTTTTCTTCCAAACAGACCAGTTCCTTTTCCTTTATTATCTTTTTCATCCTCTATATCTCCTTCAGATTGCTCAAAGAGAATTTTGGTGGTAAAGTCAAGTTGCTGTTCGGTTGAGTCTATAGCTATTACATTGACATCAACAGAGTCTTTCATTATTTGATTGCCTATGTAATAAATATCAATACCTTCTGGAGTCAACTGAGAAAAAAGACTATCCTTAAACTCAGGGTCAAGAAAATTCACTTTATAGTCAACTACAGTCTTGTTAAAAGTGAGTAGGATATTTTGCTTATTCTTTTGAGCTTTTTGAAAGTTGAATTCTTTATTATCATAATCAGTGATATTGAAGTCAATGCCATCAATATTTTCTTCAATGACTATGCTGTCTTTCTTGAAGCCAATTTTTTCAATTCGATCGTTATACTTAAAGTTGCCATCTTTCTCTTCCATGGCATATATCCGGTATGTCCCTTTTTTTATTCGGTCGATGATATATAAGCCATTCTCATTGGTAGCAGTTACATAGAGAGGTTGTGCATCTTCTATATCCAATGTATCATTGACATCATAAAGTCCAACAAAACCTTCTGCTACTGGCTCACCTGTCATGAGGTCTTTTACTTGTCCTGTAATAGCGATAGAGTCCAGTTGGCTACCTGTACTAAAATATAGAATTACATTTTGGGCGACATTTTTTTCAGTAAGGTCTTTAACCGTATTTCTAAAATCCATGAGGTAGGTTGTATTAGAATCCAGTGGTTCTAGAAAACTCATAATAAGTTTATTCTTCCTCACCTTTACTTTATAAGTCCTATCCTTTTTATAAGGAGTCATGATTAACTCCTGCTTGATTTTTTCTTGCTGTATATCCTCATCAAATAATAATGTAACTTTTTCATCTGTATAATTGGTTTGTCCATTTTTTGGAATCGTCAATAGTAGATGAGGAGGTGTAGTGTCTTTTGGTCCTCCAGAGGGAGGTTGAATATTCGCACATGAGCTTACTAGCCATACTGTAGAAGCAATAGCCAAAAAAGAATAAGTTATTTCTAAAATCTTCATATATATAGTTCCGAACTGTGTAAATGGATACGGGAAAAAGTTTAGAAAAAAAGGCATATCCCTATCCCAAAATAAGATAGAGGTATGCCTTTTTCCTAGTTTATAACAGTTTTTATAATTTTACTTTTCCAAGTGCACCATTAGGATTGAAACATCTGATGGGCTTACTCCACTGATTCTTGACGCTTGACCAATTGTACTAGGCTTAACTTTATTCAACTTTTCTCTGGCTTCTGCTGATAGTGCCTTCAATGTTGAAAAATCGAATCCAATTGGAATCTTGTATCCTTCTAATACTGTTAGCTTGCTGGCAAGTTTTTCTTCTTTTTCAATATAGTTTTCATACTTCAGAAGAATTTCAACTTCTTCTTTTTCTTTATCACTATACTGAGCTATTGTTTCTTTCAGCTCAGAAGAACATTCTTGAAGAACATTAATATTTATCTCAGGTCTTTTTAGAAGTTGAGAAGCCTTCATACCTTGAGGCATAGGACTAATATTATTTTCTTCTAAAACAGGGTTAGCATCCTTGGTCTTGACACTATAGTCCTTGATAAAATCAGAAAGACTATTAATATTCTTTCTCTTTTCATCCATTTTTCTGAATCGATCTTCAGAAGCTAACCCAAGTTCATAACCAATAGGAGTTAGTCTCAAGTCTGCATTATCCTGCCTTAAAAGGATACGGTATTCAGCTCTTGATGTAAACATTCTATATGGTTCATTTGTCCCTTTATTGATCAAGTCATCAATCAATACACCGATATAGGCATCTGATCTGCTTAATATAAATGGATCTTTTTCGTGGACATTATTGTGAGCATTGATACCTGCCATCATCCCTTGACATGCAGCTTCCTCATATCCTGTTGTACCATTTATTTGCCCTGCAAAGAAAAGGTTTCGGATCAGTTTGGTTTCTAGTGTGTTATGTAATTGTGTTGGAGGGAAGAAGTCATATTCAATAGCATATCCAGGTCTGAAAATCCTAACATTCTCAAAACCAGGGACCATTTTTAATGCTTTGTATTGTACATCTTCTGGTAGTGAAGTTGAGAATCCATTTACATAGATTTCTACTGTATCCCATCCTTCAGGTTCCACAAAGATCTGATGTCTTTCTCTTTCTGCAAATCGATTGATTTTATCTTCTATAGAAGGACAATACCTTGGACCGAGACCTTTAATTCTTCCTTGGAACATTGGAGACTTTTCAAAGCCGGTTTTTAGCATTTCATGAACCTCATTGTTCGTATAGGTGATGTAACAGCTACGCTGCTTTTCTAAAGGTTTTGTTTCGTCGCTATATGAGAATTTTTCAGGTTTTTCATCACCCTTTTGTTCTTCCATAGCTTCCCAGTTCAAAGACCTGCCATCAACCCTTGGAGGTGTTCCGGTCTTCATTCGTCCAGACTCGAAGCCTAATTCGACTAATTGTTCAGTAAGACCTTTAGCGGCCCTCTCTCCTGTTCTACCTCCTCCAAATTGTTTTTCACCAATATGGATTAATCCATTTAGGAATGTTCCATTTGTTAGAACAACAGCTTTAGCATTAAATTCAATTCCTATACTGGTTTTTACACCAGTCAATTTGCCATTCGTGACAACAAGTTCAGTGACCATATCTTGCCAGAAGTCAACATTTGGATTAGCTTCCAAGGCTAGGCGCCACTCTCTAGCAAACATGTGTCTGTCACTTTGTGCTCTAGGGCTCCACATTGCTGGACCTTTTGATCGGTTCAACATGCGGAATTGAATCATCGTCTTGTCAGTAATAATTCCTGACATTCCTCCTAATGCATCAATTTCTCTTACGATCTGTCCTTTGGCAACACCACCCATTGCTGGATTACAACTCATTTGGGCAATTGTTTCCATGTTCATCGTAATGAGAAGAACTTTAGAACCTAGTGTAGCTGCTGCATGGGCGGCTTCGCATCCTGCATGACCACCTCCGACTACAATAATATCGTAATTAGGATACATTATTAAGCTTTATTTTATTGAATGTTCCACGTGGAACGTTAAGGATTATCTTATACTAATTCGTACTAGAGTGCAAATATAATTGTTTATTAGGAGTTTAAGTACGCCACTAATAGACAATTATTTGTACAAAAATGTTTCAAGCATATAACCTTTTTAAGAAAATACTGATTTCACTAGTAGAATAGTCTATAAATAAAAAAAGTGTTCCACGTGGAACACTTCAATATTTGCATATAAAATACCTTTAGATCTAGTCTATTAGAAAGACCTCAAGTCAAGGTGTTTCTTTTCTGTACTTCTCATAATTGATTTTTCATCGTCAGTTTTATCCTTCAGACCAACTAGATGAAGAATCCCATGAATCATTACTCTGTGTAGTTCATCTTCAAATGAAACATTAAACTCTGAGGCATTATCTTTTACTCTTTCTACACTGATAAAGATATCAGAGAGAATCTCTCCTTCACGTTCCGAGTTGTCAAATGTAATAATATCAGTATAAGTATCATGGTTCAGGTACTCCACATTGATCTGATATAGGTACTCATCTGAACAGAAAATATAGTTGATTTCATCAACACTGAAATCATATTGAGCGACTGTATCACCGACCCACTGTTTGACTTTTTCTTCGTTAGAAAAATCAAACTCTACATCTTCAAAGAAAAAATTAATATTATCGACCATATAAAATAAGTATTTACTTGCTTACGAATTCAAGTAAAAGATGATTTCTACTCTTTTCCCCTCTTGGGTAAATCGAACTTCGTCAGCCAAGTGCTTAATAAGGAAAATTCCACGTCCTCCAGGTTTGTCTATATTTTCAGGAGCTGTAGGGTCAGGAAGATCTAGAAAGTTGAAGCCAATACCTTCATCTTCTACTGTAAAAGAGATATTATCATCTTCCATTACCAACGACAAATGTACGTTTTTATCCTTATTGTTTTTGTTGCCATGAATAA
The DNA here is from genome assembly GCF_036880985.1 of Limibacter armeniacum. Classification (NCBI taxonomy): domain Bacteria; kingdom Pseudomonadati; phylum Bacteroidota; class Cytophagia; order Cytophagales; family Flammeovirgaceae; genus Limibacter; species Limibacter armeniacum. Next base: position 2,651,714 of record NZ_JBAJNO010000009.1, on the reverse strand, counting down.
TAGCATTGTTGACCGATTCAGTTACAGCTATCATGATATTACCGTAGATATCATCATCGAATTTTAATTCTTCCCTTGCTTGATCGATAAAACTTTCTACAATTCTAAGGTTGTCAGTAATCGATGGAATTTTAAGCTTAAATGGCTTCATATTTACAGATTTGTTTCAAACGCTATTTCTTGATCTTTTCGAAATACTTATTTACTTCTTGTTTATAATATTGGTTCAAGGAAGTAGGTATAGTTCTCAAGAGTTCAATTTGTAACTCTTTTTTCTTTAAATACTCATCGAAGTTATTTGGAGGCGTAGATTTCTTTTGCTGTTCAGCTATTTCTCCTTTTCTTTCTTCGTCAAGTTCTTTTTCCTTGGCAGCTTTTTCAGATTCCAGTAATCGTGTTAAAATCTCTCGCTGTCTTTTTATGAGTTCGTCTGTGAGTTTTTTATTGACTAAATCCTCCTCTGTTTTTTCCATTTCTTCAAGCATCTGCTTGTAAGGCTCCCCACCTTCTCCTTCTTTTCCACCACTTTCTTTACCTTCTTTTCCTTTCATTTGCTCTTTGCCCTTACCCATCTGTTGCTTCATCGCATTGCGAATCATTTCTTGTTGGGCTGCAAGTTTAGCAAGTTCTTCAGATAACTGTCTACCAGATTTACCACTTTTTTTAAGTTCTTGTATCTGCTGGTTCAGTTGCTTCTGCAATTCACTCATACTTGGAGTGTTTTGCTTCTGTTGATTATTCTGCTTGCCACTCATACTTTGACTCATTTGCATCTGCATCTGATCCAAAATATCGTTAAGTAGTAATGCTAAATTATTGATAGAAGTCATGGCAAACTGCTGTTTACTGGACGCTATTTCAGGGATTCTTTTTCTGATTGCATCCAAGCTTTCATCCATGTACTTGTTCATCTCAGTCACTTCCCTAGTCACAAAGGATTGTATTTGGAATACCCTTTTTGATAGTGAAATCAATGAGTCTTCTATGTATTTAGCATCATCTTTTAGCTTGAGCTGGTCCTGAGACAGATCGACAAATTTAGGGTCTATTCGTTTAACTGACTTGAAGTCTTTCATTAATTGTTCCTGGTCAAATGAAAGTTTAATCAGGTTGTCCATTATTTGTCTCAAGTCATCATAGTTCTCAGACATTTGCTGCATTTGAGACGACTGCATTTGCTGCTCCATTTGTTGAGCCATCTGCTGCATTTTATCAGCAGCTTTCTTTTGTGATTGAGATGCTTGCTTTTTTTGCTGTTGTTCTAGTTGTTGCTGAGCGTTCTGCTGATCTTGCTCAATTTGTTTTTGATCAGAATCAAATTGCTCATAATCTTGATTAGAGTTATCAAGTTCTTCATTCATTTTTTTGAGGTCATCCATTTCTTTTTTGATGTCCTCAAACTTTTTATTAAGCTCTTCTTGTTCTTTCAGCTGTTCAGTAGCATCCTTATTGTTGTTGGAGTTGTCCTCCTTCTCTGTTTCTTGTGCGAGCTTTTCTTGATCTTTACTAAGCTCTTTTAATTCATCTACGATTTCGTTGGCTTTCTGTTCTACCTTTAGCTTTTTAAATAATTCCAAGGCCCTATCTAGCTCATTCTTTAAGTTTTTTTGCTTCTGTTGAATATTATCTAGATTCTCCTGTAAGTTCTGATTGATATAGTTTTGCTCAAGAAGTTTATTCAGTTCGTCATAGAGCTTCTTTGTTTCTTCATCAAGAAGTTCGTCCATTAACTTTTGTAGCTGTGCAGCTTTGTCACTTAGTTCTTCTTTGTTTTGGTCATTGAACTTCTCGGACTTCTCATTGGTGATTTTATACTGCTCTTGAAGTTGCTTGATTTCATTTTCAAGCTCTTTCTTTTTCTCAATTAGTTGTTCAATATCCTTTTTGTCCTGCCAAGTTAGTTGTTTCCGTCCTTTAAGCTTATCCTGAATATTCTCGAGGTCTTTTTCTAGCTGCTGACTTTTTTGCAGTGTTTTATCTAGGTTGGACTTTGTGTTTTTGGTTTCTTTTGCCAACTCATTTTTCAGCTCCTCTTTACTAGGTAGTTTAAATTCAAAGTTATTGGTCTTACTCCTTTTTCTTCCATTAACAGCATCGTTATCCCATACTTCAACAAAGTATTCGAGTCTTTGCCCTTGGTTTAGCTTGAAGTCAGAGATATTCAACCTATAGAAATAGCTTTGGTTTATCGCCTTTTTATTGAAAGGGATATTTATTGCCTTAAACTGACCTTTTGACTTACTTCCAGAGTCGTGTATTCTATATCTGAGTTTAAGGGCTGTAACTCCATAGTCATCTCCTATATTACCACCTACCAAGAGGTAATTATACATTACAGTGTCCTCAAATTGTCTTAGACTGATAGAAGGAAACTTGTCAGGAATGACATTCAGGAAGTACTCGATATTATCTTTATTAGTACTGAAATCGTTTTTGAGGATAACCTTATAGTTCGAAGACTCTTTTGCTACTTTCTGATATTCAAAAAGTGCATCAGAAACTTTTGTAGCATCAATACCGGTACTATCACTTTCAAATTTGATGTGTAGGTTTTCAGCCATTTGGGTATTGAACTGCCATGAAACTTTAGTGCCTTCAGGAACCATCAAGTTGCCTGTGTTACTTACAGTTTCATCTGCTTTATTAATATACTTAGGATACTCTAAACGAATATTGAAATTACTCAGACTTGGTCGTTGAATAACCTTGAGGTTGTAGTCAGAAGAGAAATAACCAGCAGATGCAAACTGAAACTTCATTCCTTTCTGTATCTTCTTGAATTCATACTTGAAAGTACTCCCCTCCTTACCAGCTGTCATTTTGAGTTTCCGTCCATCTTCAGTCTCTATATAAACATCATTTGGTAGGGCTCTTCCTGTTAGCTTCAGTTCTAGTGTGAAGTTATCATTTCGGAATGCTGTCAAATCTTTGTTTTGCAAGTTAAACTGAAATGGCGCTTGTGGAATGTATTCCTTTTTATAGTTGATAATCTTTGGAGTACTTTCTGTAAAGACTTGAGGTTCAAGTGCTAATACCGTGATGATGAGAAATGCAGGAATCGCCAGGAACTTTAGGTAGTGGTTGTTTTCTTTATACTGTATTGCTTCAGTAAAGTCTATCTGGTTAAATACAGATGCTTTTTGCTGAATACTGGCTTTTACTAGGTCAGAGTCTTGATTCGATTGACTAATCTGAAGGGTGTTGAGCAGTTTGTCTGCTACTGTGGGAAAGGATTTGCCTATTTGTTTGGCCGCATCTTGATCGGAAATTTGCCGATTCTCAAAAAATAGTTTAGATAAAGGTAAAAATACCCAGTGGTAAAATGATATAGATATTATGGCTATAAAGCTGAAGAATAATATAGCACGGGTTAGCTTATTAAAAGACCCTAGGTATTCTAATGCATTTACGAGCAAAAAGGTAGACAGGATCACGGTCAAAGCAAAAATACTACCCTTAATGATGGCATTACGGTAGTATTTCTGTTTGTAACGCTTGATTTTATTCTCTAACATAAGCGTTGCAGTTTTAAAGTAGTGAAGGCCAAACTTGTGCTAGTATTGAATGGCAGTACCTTGAAAAGTACTGCCATTTTCTAATTATTCAGCTTGGGCCATAAAATCTTTTTCATTGCTGAAGTATACAGTACTGAAGTCTCTGTACTGCATTGGGTTATTAGGAAAGTCTTTTACGTATGACTGAATCAGTCTATATCCTTCGTCATACCAAAGAACCAAAAATGGCGCATCCTGCATAAGTACTTTTTCAGCTTTCATGAAATTTTCAAAAGCCTCATCAGTTGATTTTGCTGCCATTGCTTGCTCATAGTATTTATCAAACAAAGGGTTTTTGTACCTAGTCAGGTTAGGATATGATTTCTCATCAGGGTTTTCAGGTAGAGATTTACTGTGGTATGCCCAAAGGTAATTTTCAGGACTTGGGTAGTCAGCAATCCAAGCAAGTCTTAAGAATTCATAGTTACCTGAGGTGCTCTTTTCTACAATTTGTGCGAAAGGAGAAATTTTGAGATCAATGTTGATATTGAGGTGACTCTCAAGTTGCTTTTTCACTTCAAGTGCAACATTGCTGTATTGTTCCCCTTCAGTGTTCAAATCTAAAGTTACAGTTGGAAAACCTTTTCCATTAGGATACCCTGCTTTGCTTAAATAGATCTTAGCTGAATCGATATTGAAAGAATAACCTTTAATCTTTGTGATATCATACTTATTGAAGACGGGAGGCGTTATACCATGAATACCCTCCTTATAACCTTCTCCGTTTAGAATATAGTCTAAAATACGCTCTCTGTCAATAGCAAAAGAGAAGGCTTTCCTAACGTTTACATCCTTGAAAACTTTGCTGCTGTTATTGAAGGCTAAGCATTGAGTTGACATCTCAGGAACACGCTGTAGCTCATATTGCTTATTAGCATTAGCATCACTGCTTTCCTCTAATACATTGATGATATATTCTGTTGGAATGCGGTACATCATGTCCAATTCGTGCTTCTTGAATTGAAGCATTTCTATCTTTTTGTCTTTCACAAATGTTATGACAATTGCATCAAGAAATGGAAGCTTATTGCCATACATATCAGTACCATGATAATTTTCATTCTTTTTAAGAATGATGGAAATGTCTTCGTCAACGCTGGCAAGCTTGAAAGGACCTGTACCTACACACTTGGTTCTCATTTCCTCTCCATACAGCTGGTATGCCTCTTTTGGGAAGATAAATGCACCAGGACGAGCAAGGTTGTAAAGGAACATTGAGTTAGGCTCCTCCAAAGTAATTTCCAATGTTAGGTTGTCAATTACTTTTATTCCGGATACTTCTGGAACAGTTTGTTCAGCTTCAGAGTTAGTGCTGCTAGCTTCGTAATACTCCTTAGCTCCTTTAACCAAACCTACAAAAAGGTTACTGCTTTGATTATTCTTGCTTTTACTACATGACAGTGTAAAGCAGTACTTCACATCTTCAGCCGAAAGCTTTTTGCCTTTTCCATTAGGGAAGCAGGCGTCGTCATGAAAATAGATTTCATCTTTTAACTTAAATGTATAAGTAGTTTGATCTTCACTAACAGAATAATCCTCAACCAAACTAGGGATAACTTCTAGATTTCTTTGATCAAACTTGAAAAGCCCTTCATAAATCTGCGATGCTACTCTGTAAGAGTAAATATCAATAATGCTATGAGGAAAAAGATTCTTAATATATTCAGGTTCATTTAGCTTGAATATCCCACCATAAAACTTGTCCCCATCAGCGGCTTTAAGTTCGTCGGTACGGGTTCTTTCGTCAGGTGTTGTTTTACAGCTGTAGATTAGAGTACACAGCAGTAAGGTGAAAATAGTAGTAAGTCGTTTCATGTGTTAGAAGACTTTTCAGTTGAATCTCATTTTTTATGAAGAGGTTTTATAATCAATCACGAATACACAAGTGGTATTTATCGAATGATCAAACACTTCGTTTTATTTCTACTTAGCACTTTTAAAGTAGCTTTAGTAAAAGAGAATTGACTAAGGTTTAGTTATATCAGCCAATGCACTTAAGTAGTCGATTCACCACTTAAGTGCATGGGTTGTATATTGAAAAAACAATCCATTGATATAAAAATATTTAAAAATATTTCTTTATCAGACTTTTTAAGGATTATCTCGACAAAAAGTGGTTTCCTGTTGTTATTAATGTCAGGATTAGTTTTGGCAGTGTAGCTGAAGCATCACAGGGCAGTGGTCTGAATGTACAACTTGATCCAGAATGTCACTATTTGTCATTTTATCTTTCATAGAGTTAGCTACCATAAAATAGTCAATACGCCACCCTTTATTGTTCTTTCTGGCTCCAGCTCTGTATGTCCACCAGCTATATCTGTGAGGAGCTTCAACAAATGAACGGAAGGCATCTTGAAACTCTCTTTTTTCCATAAAATCAGTAACCCATTCTCGCTCCTCTGGCAAAAAGCCTGATGAGTTTTTATTTGATACAGGGTTATGGATATCTATAGGTTTATGGCAAATATTGAAATCTCCACAGATGACCAGGTTCGGTTGGTCGCTTTTCAACCCATCAATGTAATGGTTGAAATCTTCTAGAAAGCTGTATTTAAATTGCTGACGCTCTTCTCCTGATGTCCCTGAAGGGAAATAAGCATTGATCAATGAAAAGTCTGGAAAATCAACTTTAATGGTTCTTCCTTCATTGTCATAGGCTTCTACTCCCATTCCTTTTGAATAACCAACAGCCTTTACTTTGGAAGCTACTGCTACTCCACTATACCCTTTCTTTTGAGCTGAAAACCAGTAAATATTTTCATACCCTAGCTTATGAAACTCATCTAATGCCACTTGATTTTCTTCAGCTTTCACTTCTTGGAAACAAATGACATCGGGATTTTCTTCTTTTAGCCAGTCTATTAAGCCTTTATTCATGGCAGCTCTAATGCCATTGACATTGTAGGATATGATTTTCATAAGAAGTTTGTATTGTTAATTCAATGTTTAAACAATGTAATTATTGTTAGTCGTAAGGGATAGTTATTGCTCAGTACCAAATACTTCTTTCTCGAAATATTCAAGTACGTGCATTTTCAATAAAGATTCCTGATTCAAAATATTTAGGAATGGTAGCTTCTTGGTACTTTTCCAAATAGGCCAGCCTTCCTTGTCTACTCCTTCCAGTTCGTAATATCCGGAGTAGCTCAATATCTTACATATAGCAATATGCATCAGGTCTTGCTTCTCTTCCTTACTAAAGTGTTGAGCCCCTTTTCCTAGCTCTTGTACACCGATGAGGAACAAAACTGTCTTTAAGTCAGGCTCTTTTTGAAAAGACTCCTGAAGCTTTATTGTCAGTTTTTTCCACTCTATATTTATTTCAGTTTCTGTCATGGTCACAATTATAAATAAAAAAGTGTAGTCAAGGCTGATAAGCTCAGTACGACTACACCTTCAATTAAAATAATCAGAGTGTTTCGCTATCCAGTTCCTCAAGATAAGCAACAGCTCTTCTTAAATGAGGAATGACAATCGTACCACCGATTAGGTTGGCAATAGACATGCCTTCAATAATTTGCTCATTTGTAAAGCCTACTTCCTTACATTTCTCAAGATGATACTTTACGCAGTCATCACATCTGAGGGATAACGATATAGTCAAACCAATCATTTCTTTGGTTTTCACATCTAATGCCCCTTCCTTAAAAGCCAAAGAGTCTAAGCTAAAGATACGCTTAACTACCTTATTGTCAGTAGCGAGAATCTTCTCGTTCATCTCACTTCTGAAAGACCTAAATTCTTCTATCTTGTTCATCCTGCAAAATTACAAAAGAGTTGATTGTTAGACTATTGCTTTGATGATTTAATGATTATAATCACAAAGGTTCTCCTCCACTGTCATAACCCTTTATCCCAAAGTAAGTTATAATAACCGCCAAGCACTCATGATGTTTATAAAAAAGTACTTTCAAGACCTGTTGTTTCTACTATTTCCAGAGTCATGTCATGGCTGTGGAGAGGTATTGGGAAATAATGAAGCGTTGGTATGTACAAAATGCAGACTGACAATTCCAGAAACTGACCTTCACACTACTCCGAATGATAATGAATTGGTTAGAAAGTTTTGGGGTAAAGTACCTGTCAGATATGGTTTTGCATATTGCTACTTTAATAAAGGTGGTTGTGTACAACAATTACTTCATGCATTAAAATATGAGGGAGCAGAATCATTGAGCAGTATGTTTGGTTATTGGTATGGAAGTCAACTTAGACAAGAGTTTGAAGGACAGTTTGATCTGGTGGTTCCTGTGCCAATTCATCCCGTAAAGAGAAGAAGAAGAGGTTATAATCAGTGTGATGGGTTTGCATTAGGTCTTTCTGAAATACTTGAGGTCAATTGTGATGTCAACCTTCTTAAAAAGGTGAGTCATACAGAGAGTCAAACCAAGAAAAGTAGAATGGCTAGGTTTGAAAATATGGAAGATGCATTTAGTGTAGATTCAGCCGTCGAACTTAGAGGGCTAAGGGTTTTGTTGGTAGATGATGTCGTAACGACTGGAGCTACTTTGGAAGCCTGTATAAAGGTTTTGGTTTCAAAAGGTTGTAAGGAGGTAAGTATAGCAACGATTGCACTTCCTCGATAAAGATCTATTAAGTACAAAAAACGACTCATTCTCAGAGATTCCGTGTTTAATTTATACCTTTGCGGTGAAATTTGGGGAAATGTTCCCAAATGAGGACTAAAGGTATGTTTTTCTGAGTCAAAACGTGCCTTTTTGGGTTCTGAAAATTTGATAAATCGTTTTTATATATGCTCAATCGAAGGATACTTAGAGTAAAGGTAATGCAAAGCATTTATGCTTTCAAGCAAAGTAAAGAGTCTAACTACGAGTTGGCTGTAGATCAGATCAAAGAAGAGTTTGCCGAGGAACTGAGCATAATCGGTAAGGATCACAAAGAGCAAGTTGCAGAGAAGGAAAGATTGGTTTTGGAGTATCTTGCCCATAACCATGAAGATGGAACATCTCAGTTAACAAGTGACAAGCTTGATGAAAAAATGATCAAAATTGGAGCTGATGCAGTATCCTACTATCGTTCACTTGTACAAAACGATAAGGAAAGTTTCAGAACCAAAATGCTTTCCGAAACAGAGAAACTGTACTTCAAGTACCTGAAATTCTTACAGTACCTGATTGACCTTTCGGACTATGCTCAATCAGAGCTGGAGCAAAAAGTAGAGCGTGGCGTGAAGAATATTGAGAAAGATACAATTCTTCATAACATACTTTCTGGAAATATGCTGATCGAAAAGCTTAACAGAAACTTTAAGCTTACAGAAGAAATTGAAAAGCATAAGATCAAGCGTGCTGAAGATATCGATCGAGTGAAGGAGTGGCTAAGAATTCTGAAAAAGGAAGAGTCGTTTATGGCTTTTGCTGATCAGGAGAAAAGCTTCGAAAGAGACAAAACTGTCGCTCGTTACCTGCTGAAAGACTTTATGTTCAAGCATGATATGGTTGAGCCTGTCTTCGAAGAAGAGGATATCAACTGGACCGAAAACAAGACAATCCTGAAAAGCATGCTTGTAAAGACGATAAAAAGCATCGAAGAAGGTGATGTTGATTTGGAGCTCCTTTCTATCTCTAAAAATTGGGATGAGGATAAGGTGTTCTTTGAAGAGCTTTATAAGCATACACTACAACAAGAGAGAGATTACGTTGAGATAATTGGTAAGAACTCTAAAAAGTGGGCGAAAGAAAGAATGGCAAGAGTTGATAGCATTCTTTTGAGCATGGCACTTACAGAGATGGTAAACTTCCCTAATATCCCTGTAAAAGTGACAATCAATGAGTTTATTGAAATCTCAAAGATGTACTCTACTCCAAAAAGTTGGCAGTTTATCAATGGTATTCTAGATGCTGTTTCTGACCAAATGATGAAGAGTGGTCAGATCAGAAAGAGTGGTAGAGGGCTCATCGATAACAAATAATATCTTAAGATTTGATAAAAGTATAAGCAGATACTGGGAATATTGAAACAATTACTCAATAAGCTCAGTATCTGTTTTATATAGGAAGAATCTTAAAAAAGTGAAAACTGAAGGTGTTTTTTATTTTTTTTGGTAGAAAATGCTGATTTTTCTACTTTAATCGTCTATATGGCGATTGAACAAGGAAAGTTCCTTTTCTAATAAATATTTTAATTTATCGAGAAGAGCGCTGAAGTTTTTTTCACACTAAAATCACACACAAATGAGTAAAAATTCAGGTAATTCTCTGCTGGCTTTTTTGGCAGGCGCTGCGGCAGGTGCATTGGTAGGAGTACTTTACGCGCCAGATAAAGGTAAGAGTACAAGAGATAGGTTGAGCTACCGTCTTGACAAATACAAAGAAAGTCTTCAAGAGCTGATTGATGACTTGATGGAAGGTCGCAATGAGCATATTTCTGCGGCTAAAACAGAAGGACAAAAAGTGATTTCTGATGCCATCAAGCATGCTGAGCAATTGATGAATGAGGTTGATGCATTGAAAAATAAAATTGCATCTGGACCAGATACAGAATAATAAATCAATATCTAACTATATAACCCTGAAACCCTTATAGAGCTAAAGGTTATGAAAAAAATCACAAAAATAATTGGACTTTGCGCATTGAGTGCATCTATGCTTTTCGCGTGTAATGCTGAAAAAGAAAAGAGCAATGCAGGTTCAGAAGATGTAGTAAAAGTTCAGACTAGTACAGGTGGTACTGAGACTAACGAAGCAGTAGCTGCTATCGAATTCGAAGAGAAACTTTATGACTTCGGTGATATCCAACAAGGTGATGTTGTAGAGCATATCTTCAAGTTTACTAACTCAGGAAGTATTCCACTGCAAATCACGAATGTGAAAACAACTTGTGGTTGTACTGCTCCTGAATGGCCTAAAGAGGCAGTGGCTCCTGGTGAAACAGGTGACTTGAAAGTAGTCTTCAACAGTAGAGGTAAAGTTGGCCAACAGAACAAGGCTATTACTATCTATGCTAACATTGAAGATGGACTATCATCAATTAAGATCACAGGTAATGTGGTTAAAGAAGAGACAGCAGAAGGTCCAGTAAAGACCATGTAATAATATTGCAAAACCCACAGGCATTGCTTGTGGGTTTATATTTTAATATCAACTAAACTGAAGTTTTCCTCATGATGGGGAGAATAAAAATTTAAAACAATGCTTTATACAGTACTTTTACAAGCTGGAGGTGGGTTGGCTAACTACAGTCAAATCCTGATGATTGTTGCCATGGTGGCAATTTTCTATTTCTTTATGATGAGACCTCAGCAAAAGAAGCAAAAGCAGCAGCAAGAATTTTCAAAAGGATTAAAGAAGGGTGACAGTGTCGTAACTGTTGGAGGTATGCACGGTACGGTGGCTGCAATTGAAGGGGACACAGTACTGGTAGAAGTAGATAAAGGAACTAAGATCAGATTTGAAAAGTCTTCAATTTCTTTTGAGAACACAAAAACAGTGTTCGGAGGTGGAGAGAAAAAATAAGTAAGTTTGTCTTTTCATAATATAAAATGGCTCCTATTCAAACAAGAATAGGAGCCATTTTTTTTGGCTTAAGTTTATTTTCTATTTTTATGCATTATTCTAATACATTGAACCTTATACTTGACCTAAACCATACATTCTCAGCAATGTCAGTATGAAAAAATTCAGAGTTACAAGCTTATATAGATATTGGAGAAGGCGCATCAACCTTGATAATGAGCTTTTCCGGAGCATAAGAAAATGGGATTGGCGGGCGCTGTCCATTTGCTTTGTGACTGCATTTACATTTTGGATTTTCCATTCTTTAAATGAAGACCACACAACTAACATTGATATCCCTCTTAAAGTACAATATGAGCAAGCTAACATTGTAGCTTTGAGTACCCCTCCAAATCACTTGACAGTGAATGTGACTGGCAATGGCTGGGCATTGCTGAGTAAAAGTTTGGGTTTTAGTTTAAATACTTTGAACCTGGATATAGAGAATCCTGTCAACATCAATTTTGTGACGGGTAAGATGCTTTTACCTGAGGTAAATAGACTTTTAAAAGGATTGAAGGTTAATTACTTGATGGAGGATTCAGTGTTTTTTGACTATGATGAACTCGTTGATAAGTCAGTACCTCTCAAGGTTGATATTGCTTCTATCCCACTGGGTGAAGGTTATGAAGTAGTGTCTGATGTATTTATCACTCCTGATACGGTAAACTTTACAGGGCCAAAGTCCTTTATCTCAAAGTTGCCACCCGTTTGGACGATAGACTTGGATGAACACGAGCCTATTGAGGAAAGTTTTGATGAGAGTGTACCGATAACCAAGGCTAATCAGAAATATACTTCCGTGGATTATGCTGAAGTGAATGTAAGTTTTGAAGTGGCTTATATTGTAAAGGAAAGAGTACCAGCCAAACTGCGTCTGGTAGATTTCCCTTCCAATGTTGAGCCAGTTAACGAAACTGTATATATCAGTTATGAGATTAAGGAGTATGATATAATGGAAGATATAGATTCCTTAAATGTATGGTTGGAGTATAAAGATTTGAACAAAGCTGATACAACTATAAAACCAATGGTAACATTGGATGATCGCTTCAGAAATGTAACTGTATATCCTGAGCGGGTAAAACTGAGAATTAAAAACAAGAAAGATGAGTAAAGGTGTGCAGGTAGGGATTACAGGAGGAATCGGAGCTGGAAAAAGCCTGATCTGTAAATTCTTTAGGTTATTAGGGGTACCTGTATATGATGCAGACAGTATGGCCAAAGAGTTAATGGTTAAAGACCCAAATCTTGTAGGAAAGGTAAAATCTGCATTTGGGGATGATTCATACTACCCTGACGGTACACTTAACAGACAATACTTAGCCGGTCAGGTTTTTTCTGATTCTGAGAAAGTGAAAGTCTTGAATAGCTTAGTACACCCTTTGGTTGGGTTACATTACCAGGAGTGGGCTGCTTATTACTTGAAACATTTTCCTTATGTGGTCAAAGAGGCTGCCCTGATGTTTGAATCAAATAGTCATAAGTCACTGGATCAAGTGATAGCGGTAGTTTGTAATGAGGAGGAACGAATCAGGAGAGTTTTAAAAAGAGATCCTCAACGATCTGAAGAGCAAATTAAAGGCATCATTGCTAAACAAATTTCAGATAAAGAACGAGCTGCAAAAGCAGATATCATTATACACAATGATAACTCTGAGCTGGTGATACCAAAGCTATTGGCACTACATGAGCAGTTTTCTAATGGAAATTTATGAATAGCTGAACGTATTTTTATCTATATGTTAAAAATATGTTTTTTCAGGGTTCAATTTTAAATAAAGTCTGATTAGTTTCGCAGCACATTTCCAAAACTCTTGACTCAATGAAAAAGATAGAATCAGCGCTCATTTCCGTATTTTACAAAGACAATCTTGAACCAATTGTTAAACTTCTGCACGAGAACGGAGTAACAATTTACTCTACAGGTGGTACACAGAAGTTTATTGAAGAGCAGGGTGTACCTGTAGTAGCGGTTGAAGACCTTACTTCTTACCCTTCCATTCTTGGTGGTAGAGTAAAGACACTTCACCCAAAAGTATTTGGTGGTATCCTGAACAGAAGAGATAACGAAACTGATGTTCAGCAAGTGAAGGAATATGATATTCCAAACCTTGACTTGGTAATTGTAGACCTCTACCCTTTTGAGGAAACAGTAGCATCAGGAGCTCCACATGAAGATATCATCGAAAAGGTAGACATTGGAGGTATTTCACTGATCCGTGCAGCTGCCAAGAATTACAAAGATGTAACAATTGTATCTTCAAGAGAGCAGTACGGCGAGCTTGAGAATATCCTAAGAGATAAGAAAGGCTGTACTGAACTTTCAGACAGAAAGCGTTTTGCTGCAAAAGCTTTCGATATTTCATCTCATTATGATACAGCTATCTTCAACTATTTCAATGAGACGTTGCCAGAAGAAGAGCATATCATGAACTACAAGGAAAGCGTGCGTGAGTCAAAAGTTCTTCGTTATGGAGAAAACCCTCACCAAAAAGGAGCTTTCTTTGGTAAACTTGACGATCTGTTCAATCAACTTCATGGCAAGGAGCTTTCATACAATAACCTTGTTGATGTTGATGCTGCTATTGCGTTGATTGATGAGTTCCCAGCGGCTGAAGGTTCTGCATTCGCAATTCTGAAACACACAAATGCTTGTGGCGTAGCAACAGGTGATACGATCAAAGAAGCATACCTGAGAGCATTTGAATGTGATACAGTATCTGCATTCGGTGGTGTATTGGTTGCAAACCAGCCGATTGATGCTGAAACAGCAGGGGAAATTCATAAACTGTTCTGTGAAGTACTGATTGCTCCAGCATTTGATGATGCAGCTCTGGAATTACTGAAAAGCAAGAAAAACCTGATCTTGTTGGAAAGAAAGGAAACAGCAATGCCTAAGTACTTGTACAAGACATTACTGAATGGTGTTGTAGCTCAGGAAAAAGATGCTGTAACAGAAACTACAGAAGACCTGAAAGTAGTGACAAAAGCTGCTCCGACAGATGCTCAGGTAAAAGCACTCCTGTTTGCTAACAAAGTAGTGAAGCATACTAAATCTAATGCAATTGTATTGGCTAAGGATGGTCAATTGTTTGCAAGTGGTGTAGGTCAGACTTCACGAGTTGATGCGTTAAAGCAAGCAATCAAAAAAGCGAAGTCATTTAACTTTGATCTGAATGATGCAGTAATGGCTTCAGACGCATTCTTCCCATTCCCTGATTGTGTAGAGATTGCAGACAATGAAGGTATCAAGGCAGTCATTCAACCAGGTGGATCAGTAAAAGACCAGCTGTCAATTGACTACTGTGATGGGCATAATATTTCAATGGTATTTACAGGAATTAGACATTTCAAACACTAATTCTGAAAATATATCTGATTTTTAAGAAGGCTCCTTTCGAGGAGCCTTTTGTTTTTATAGTCATTGTCTGAGTAGATTAATCTTTCTACTTTGAATTTTAATAATCACATACAACCCTTAAACAATAAACATCATGTGGACAGAAGCTGATAATAAACTTAAGAGGACATTTAAGTTCAAAAACTTTTCAGAGGCTTTCGCATTTATGACCCGTGTAGCTATGTTGGCGGAAAAAATGGATCATCATCCAAATTGGTCAAATGTATGGAATACTGTAGATATTGAGTTAACGACTCACGATGCAGGAAATACGGTCACGGAAAAGGACAAAAAACTGGCAGCTGCAATTGATAAGCTAGTGTAAAGAAGTTATTAGATACAAAAAAGCCCAACTGAAACAGTTGGGCTTTTTCCATCATGTAACCAAGTATTTGATAATCGTCCTATATATATATATCTACGATTAAAGGAAAAAGAATGGGTAACCACCCTTTTCAATAATTTGATCTGCAATTGCTCTTCTCTTGCCATGAACATCCACAAAATCATATTTTGTGAAGCGTTTCACGCCCATCATCATCACTTTCATCTCATCACCTTTAGCAATAGCAGGAATAGCTTCTCTAGCAGCTGCAGCAATCTTCTCTGCAGCTTCTCTCATATATACTTCAACAGCATAGATGTTAGCCTTACAAGCATCCTCACCTCTCTGAGCAACCAGTTTTTCAGTTCTCAGCATTGCGGATTCTGCTGCATAGATTTCAATCAGCATATCAGCAATGTTCATCAGGATTTCTTGTTGGTTTGAAAGTTCAGCTTCAAAAGTTTGAGCGGCTTTACCTGCAACCATTAGCGCTGCTTTTTTCAGGCGCTTCAGCAAGTCTTTTTCAACATTGAAAAGCTTGGAAGCATCAATTGTTTCAAATGAAGGAATTGAAGTAAGCTCACGTGCCACATCCATTGCAGGAGTCATCACATCAAGCTCGCCTTTCATAGCTCGCTTTACGATCATACCTACAAGCAACATACGGTTGATTTCGTTTGTACCTTCGTAGATACGAGCAATACGAGCATCACGGTAAGCTCTTTCCATAGGAGCATCAGCCGAGAAGCCCATTCCACCGTAAACCTGAACCCCCTCGTCTACTACATAGTCAAGAGCTTCAGAGCCATGTACTTTCAGAATTGCACATTCAATAGCAAACTCCTCAATACCTTTCAGTTTTGCTTGAGCTTCATCCATGCCACTAGCAATCAGTTCCTCGATCTTGTCATCGATGTTCTGACCAGCTCTGTAACATGCTGACTCAACAGCATATGTTTTTATAGCCATTTGCGAAAGCTTGTGCTTGATAGCACCAAAGTTTGCAATTGACTGCTTGAATTGCTTTCTCTCTTTAGCATATTGTGTTGACAGCTCGATTACACGACGAGAACCATCCAATACACCTGCACCTAGTTTAGCACGACCAATGTTCAGGATATTTACAGCGATCTTGAAGCCGTTTCCTCTTTCTGAGAGCATATTTTCAACAGGAACCTTACAGTCGTTGAAGAATACTTGACGAGTTGAAGAACCTTTGATACCCATCTTATGCTCTTCATCACCTAGTGAAAGACCTTCGAAGTCTTTTTCAACGATGAATGCTGTCAGGTTTTTATCATCTTCGATTTTTGCGAAAACGATGAATACATCTGCAAAACCTGCGTTTGAGATCCACATTTTCTGACCAGTGATCAGATAGTGTTTGCCATCTTCAGTTAGAACAGCTTTTGTTTTACCTGAGTTAGCGTCTGAACCTGCATCTGGTTCTGTCAGGCAGTAACAGCCTACCCACTCACCCGTTGCTAGCTTAGATACATATTTCTTTTTCTGCTCTTCTGTACCGTAGTATAGGATTGGCAGTGTACCGATACCTGTATGTGCTCCATAAGTAGTCGAGAATGAACCAGCTGCTCCAAATAGATCGGCAATCAACATAGATGTGTTGAAGTTCATTCCCAAACCGTCAAGCTCTTCAGGTACTGAGATACCTAAAAGGCCTAGTTCACCAGCTTTGTCAAAGATTGACTTCACTAGTTCCCAATCATGGCTATCAATTTTCTCTGCATTAGGGGTGATTTCTTTTTCAATGAAATCTCTGGTTGATGCCCCCATCATTTTTTGCTCTTCGGTGAATTCTTCAGGGATAAAGATTTCCTCAGGATTACTTTCTCTGATAATGAATTCACCACCTTTAATCGCGTGCTTTTTTTCGGCGAATGTGTTCATTGCTTATTTGAGTTGTTAATGGTTGTTTTGAGTCTCTACAAGATATTCTGCATGCAGAGTATTTAGTGTCAAATAAACGGTGTTGTCCACCGTAATTATTGAGCTTTACCTTTGTAAGTATTTGTTATGCATGCATACCTTATTTGGACAAATATATAAAAAATATTATGCATGCATAATATTGGATGAAAAAAAATTTACCTCTTTACAGGTGAATACACCTTATATTATAATGTATTTGATATATGTTTCTGAAATAAATAACTGAATAAGGAGGGGATTAGTTTCGAGGAATAAGTGCAAAAAGTACACGAATATGACATGTAAGATAAAGTTTACCTCAGATAACGTGATAGTGCTAAAAGCTCATTCTTGGATACAATAAAAGCCTAGATTTCTATGCATAGAAATCTAGGCTTTTAACCGATTTATAGTTCACGAAACTTAAAACTAAGTTTACGGGGTGATGGAACAACTCCTCACCTTCATGCTTAAAGTTTCTTATTCTGCGCTTTCTTCAGCAGCATCATCAGCAGGAGCTTCACCTTCTTCTGCGTTTTCTTCCGCAGTAGCAGCCTCAGCTTCCGCTTTTGCAGCAGCTTCTGCCTCAGCTTTCGCTTTAGCCTCAGCTTCTGCAGCTTCTTTTCTCTTAGCTACACCAGCTTCCTGGTCTTTCTTGATAGCATCTGCTTTTGCTTGCTTCTGAGCTTCCAGTTCAGCAGCGTAAGAAGCATCTTTAGAAGCCATCCACTCTTGGAAGATTTTGTCTGCTTCCTCTTGAGTTTTAGCACCTTTAGCAACACCTACTTGCAGGTGTTTCTTGTACATAGCACCAGCTTTTGACAAGATAGTTCTTGCTGTATCAGTAGGTTGTGCACCTACCATCAGCCACTGTGTAGCCTTGTCTACATCAATGTTGATTTGAGCAGGGTGTACGTTAGGGTTGAAAGTACCCAGTTTCTCAATGAATTTACCATCACGTGGTGATCTTGAATCAGCTACAACTACGTTGTAAATAGGCTTTCTTTTTCTACCTTTTCTTGCCAGTCTGATTTTTACTGCCATTTCTTAGAATGTTTATCGAGGGATCACGTCCCTCAGTGAGAAATTATTAATGTGGGATCACGTCCCAAAATCGGCTGCAAATATACGTTATAAATTTAAAATTCCTTATATCAGATAATTAGAATGTTAAAAACATAGGTTTTATTTACTTTTGTGGACTTGATTGCTTTTGTATGAAGCCAAACAGCTTCAACAATAAATTTATGGGATGACTAATTTTGTTCACTTACATATATAATTAAAATATAATCCATCAACATGTCAGCAAACCTCATATTGATAATAGCCATAGTAGGGATAAGCCTTTACGCTTGGAGACAGCCTAACTTATACAGTAAAATGCTGATGCATCCTTACAGTATTAAAAATAGGAATGAGTTTGGAAGGTTTATCACATCAGGGTTGATTCACAAAGACTATGGACACCTGTTCTTTAATATGTTTACCCTTTATTTCTTTGGAGGTGTAGTGGAAAGCATCTTTGGAGCAGTAATGGGTAGTGCTCAACTGGGAAGTATTCTTTATATAGTACTCTTTTTTGCAGGAGTTGTAATCTCAGATTTACCTACTTATTTCAAGCATCAGAATGATCCTGGTTATAGTGCCCTTGGTGCTTCAGGTGGTGTGTCCTCTGTATTGTTCGCAAGCATTTTATACAATCCGATAGAGGGCGTTTGTCTATGGGCAATACTATGTATTCCAGGCTTCCTGTTTGGTGCTTTATACCTCATTTATTCATACTATGAGAATAAACGTAATGTGGGTAGAGTAAATCATTCTGCTCATTTCTATGGTGCCATCTTTGGTGTTGTTTTCGGTATTGCAATAAGACCGGCAGTTGTACCTTATTTTATTGACCAGATTTCTAATTGGTCTCTCTTCTAACAGAAATCAAGAAAAGTGACAGAACCATTACCTAAAGCTTCCTTTTTGAAGAGGAAGCTTATTGATCCCTTGTTGAACTTACTAAAGCAAGGGATTTCTCCACATAAGTTGGCATTATCAGTAGCGCTAGGAACAGCGGTGGGCGTTTTTCCCTTGTTTGGGACATCAACAACGATTTGTTTGATATTGGGCTTTTTGTTGGGGCTTAATCAACCAGCAACCCAGCTTGCTAATTATTTTGTATATCCACTACAGTTGATATTATTAGTACCTTTTATTCAGGTGGGAACACATTACTTTGGACCTGAAAGTTTTTCTATTTCAGCAACAGAGTTATCTGAGCAGTTTACAGCTGATTGGTTTGGAACAATACAAAGATTGGGAGGAGTTCTAATGGCTGCTGTATTGGCATGGTGTGTAACCATGTTGCCCTCCAGCTTTTTAATTTACCTAGTAACTAAACCAATATTTAAGAGAGTCGTAAGAAACTTTGACTCGACAAACCGAAATGAGGCAATATAAGTTAAGTTCTTTACAGACTTAACTTAATATATCAACCATACTAAACTGAATGACTTCAACCACTTATTCTGACAATTCTTTTGATTCTACTCTAATCAGCTGGTACCTAAAGCATAAGAGAGATTTACCTTGGCGTGAAACAACTGACCCATATAAGATCTGGTTATCTGAAATCATATTACAGCAGACCAGAGTCCAACAAGGGCTACCTTACTATGAGCGGTTTGTAGCTCAATATCCGACAGTCAAAGACTTTGCGGCGGCTCCACAAGATGAAATCCTGCGTTTATGGCAAGGGTTGGGCTATTACTCGAGAGCGAGAAATATGCATACGACAGCAAACCACATTGTTGATGAACTGGGAGGTACATTTCCGACATCATACAAAGAACTTTTAAAGCTAAAGGGTGTTGGTAAATATACAGCGGCAGCTATTGCTTCATTTGCCTTTAAGGAAAAAGTAGCCTCAGTGGACGGAAATGTGTACAGGGTTTTGTCTCGTGTATTTGGTATGGCTGATGATATTGCTAGTCCAAAAGGACAGCAGGCATTTTCAGAATTAGCGAATTCATTAATTTCTGAAGAACATCCTGACCTTTTTAACCAAGCTTTAATGGAGTTTGGAGCAATTCAATGTACTCCTGCTAACCCGAACTGCATGTTTTGTCCGTTTGCTCAAGAATGTGTAGCAAGATCAAATGGAGAACAGAGTAGTTTTCCTGTCAAAACAAAAAAGGTAAAGGTAAAAAAGCGTTTTCTTCATTACCTTGTCTTTGAACATAAAGGGATGCTCTTAATGAAACAGAGAAAAGGTAAGGACATATGGCAGGGTTTGTTCGATTTCTACCTGATTGAGAGGGATAAATTTCTTACATTTGATGCCTTAATTTCATCACTTTCTAGTGATGAAATATGGGGAACTGGTTTGTTAGAAACGGCGATGGATAATAATGTAAAAGAATCGCCTGATTTTAAGCATATATTGACCCACCAACGGCTATCCGTTCGTTTCTTTAAGGTTGAATTACCGAATGCAGAAAAACTACAGGAACTATCAAATCATTTGGGAATGAGTGTTTTATCAATAGATGAGGTAAATGATAGTCCGAAACCGATCCTGATTGAGAATTATTTGAAAGAATATATTTATTAAGTATTTTGTTTTAGTGATAGAAGCCTATTTATTCTTGGATTAAGCAAAGGATTTTTACCTTTAGTACCAAATAGATAGGAAATTCATAAACATAAAATTATGGCTAACGGAGTAAATAAAGTAATACTAGTAGGTAACCTAGGAAGAGACCCAGAAGTAAGACACCTTGAAAGCGGCACTTCAGTTGCTACGTTTCCAATTGCGACGACTGAATCATATACAGATCGTGATGGAAACAAGCAGTCTATGACAGAGTGGCATAATATTGTTCTTTGGAGGGGCTTGGCAACAGTTGCTGAAAGATATCTGAAAAAAGGAAGCAAAATTTATGTTGAAGGTAGACTCACTACACGCTCTTATGAAAAAGATGGTGTTACCCGTTATGTAACTGAAGTTGTAGGAAGAGACATGGTTATGTTAGATAACCGTACAGAAGGAGGCAGTAGCATGCCTGGCTATGAGCCACCAATGAACGAGCCGGCTATGGGTGGTTCTTCAAATGTTTCTCCAGTTTCAACTTCAACTGAAAGCACTTCATCTGGAAGTGATTCACTTGGAGGTGATGATCCTGATGATTTACCGTTCTGATTTTTTATATTTCAGGAAAATGGTATGCTTTTATCTCTGAAGTATACCATTTTCCAATATATGTTTAACTAAACTGTTAAAGCTTTGGCTGACACGATTGATGGTGATTCGGTCCAGCAGTTGATGTTCCTGATGACGAGCATGCTGTCCGATCTACCTTATTTTAGTATCCTGATCACCTTATTTCTCCTATTGTTATCAGGATTAATATCAGGGTCTGAAGTTGCCTATTTCTCCCTTACCGCTGAGCAGATTAAACGCTGTAAAAACAGTGAGGATGCTACTGAAAAGCGGGTTTTTAAACTATTGCAAAATCCAAAAGACCTTCTGGCTACAGTACTGATTCTGAATAATCTAGTCAATGTAGCTATTGTTACACTCTCCACTTATATTTCATGGGATATAGCAAGCAAGATGGGTATGGAAAAAGATGCCCCTATCATCTTGTTTTTCATGACAGTTGTTGTCACGGCAGCGGTGGTGTTTTTTGGAGAGATTGTACCAAAAGTTTATGCTTCTCAGCGAAATCTGCGTTTTGCAAAGCAAGTGTCAGGCATTATATCAGCAGCAATTACAATGCTTAGCCCTATGGCATCAGGGTTAACCTTTTTGGGTGATTTTGTAGAAAAACTACTTAAAAAGAAAAAGAAGATTGAGGTATCAGTCAATGAACTTAATGAGGCTGTAGAAATTGTGACAGCTTCCGAAGATACAATCAATGCTGAAGAGATTCTGAAAGGAATTGTAAACTTTGGTTCCATGAGTGTGAAGCAAATTATGCAGTCACGAATGGACATTGAAGCAATTGATATCTCGATGGATTATCACCATGTAATGGATAGGATCAATAAGAGTGGTTACTCGCGAATCCCAGTTTTTGTGGATAGTATTGATAATATACATGGTATCTTGTACATCAAAGACCTCCTCCCCTACTTGGATGAGGAAGAGCATTTCAAATGGCAAGATAAAGTGAGGAGAGATACATTCTTCATTCCTGAAAACAAGAAAATAGATGAGTTGCTTAGAGACTTTCAGGAGAAGCGTGTTCATATAGCCATCATCGTTGATGAATATGGAGGAACAACCGGACTAGTCACACTTGAAGATATCATTGAGGAAATTGTTGGTGAAATCAATGATGAGTTTGATATGCCGGATGAAATGGGGTATAAAAAACTTAGTGATGCTAAGATGGTGTTTGATGGTAAAACATCTTTGCTTGATTTCTGTAAGGTAACAGGTGTTGACCCTGAAATAATGGGTGAAGCTAAAGGAGTGAGTGAGTCGTTGGGAGGTTTGATGCTGGAGTTGTTCCGGAAAATGCCTAACACAGGAGAGCAGGTTAGTTTTTCCAATCTAATATTCAAGGTAAAAGCCGTTGATAAGAAAAGAATAAAGATGATTGAAGTGACTTTCAAGGACAGGGTAACCAAAACATCTAAAGCAAAGGTGCATGGATAAATAGCCTTGATAAATTTAATCCAAAAGCCACAGGCACAGTTTTCGATGCCTGTGGCTTTATTTATTTTATAAAAACAGGGTTTTAATATCTTTGTAGAGTTAAGGAGCTGATAATAACGAATTGGAGATGAGAATATATAAAAGAGTATTGCAGTGCATGCTATTATTATTGGTAGTGGCTAGTTGTAGTAAGAAAGAAGAAGGGTATGTGCCAAAGCCAAGAGGTTTTCAGAGAATTGTATTGCCAGAACATGTATATCAGGCATTTCCTGATACAGGCGAATTTGTAAACTACCCTTACAGGTTTGAGTTATCAAAATTCAGTACGATTGTACCTGATACGTCGTTTATGACAGAGCCTTATTGGTTTGAGTTATACTACCCGAATTTTAAGGCATCTATTGACATATCCTATAAGCCAGTTCCTAATTATGATTCATTGATTGGTTATACCAATACAGCAGGAAAACTGACTTTTAAACATAATGTGAAGGCTACTGCTATAGAAGAGTCACGAACTACAACACCTAATGGAGATGTTGCAGTTATGTTTGAGTTGGAAGGGGAAGTACCTAGTCAGTTTCAATTCTTTGTGACAGATTCCTCACAGCACTTTTTTAGAGCGGCGCTATATTTTCCTACAGCGACAGCAAATGATTCGTTGGCTCCTGTGATTGACTATATGAAACAGGACATGATACATATGATTAATACGCTCAAGTGGAAAAAGTAATCTGAATAGAGGTATATGATACTTTAAGAAGATGGTATCATATACCTGCTTTTTTAGCCGTTTACCGATTGGATATACTGCCATAAAACAATACCAATACTTACAGAAATATTTAGTGAGTGTTTGGTGCCATACTGAGGAATTTCAAGACTCATATCAGCAAATGAAACAACCTCATCATCTACACCGAATGCTTCATTGCCAAATACAAATACAACCTTCTCTTCTTTGGAAGGGTTAAATTCATTGAGCATTACACTGCCTGTAGTCTGTTCCACCACAATGATCTTATAGCCCTCTGCTTTTAATTGCTTAAGTGCATCTAGTGTATTGTCATGATACTCCCAAGTAACCGTTTCTTGCGCTCCTAAGGCAGTTTTGTTGATATCTCTATGAGGTGGGCATCCTGTAATACCACATAGCAGAAGTTTTTCTACAAGAAAGGCATCAGATGTTCTGAAAGCAGACCCAACATTATTAAGACTTCTCACATTATCTAGTACTACTACTGCAGTATGTTTATCCGTAGCTTTGAACTCTTCTACCCCTAGTC
The DNA here is from genome assembly GCF_036880985.1 of Limibacter armeniacum. Classification (NCBI taxonomy): domain Bacteria; kingdom Pseudomonadati; phylum Bacteroidota; class Cytophagia; order Cytophagales; family Flammeovirgaceae; genus Limibacter; species Limibacter armeniacum. The sequence continues at coordinate 2,628,047 of NZ_JBAJNO010000009.1, read as the reverse complement.
TGTTGAGTTCTTCCATTGAAAGTTTCTTCTTGCTCATATCAGATTTTGCCCCTTAAAATCAATTGAAATAAAATATTACTATATCAATAAATGATTTGAATTATTAGCTATATTTGATTGATAATCAGTTATTTGTTTTATAGTGGTAATGGTGGTTTTCTCCACTTTCGAGCTTCGATTTTATTGATGGCTAGCTCTCTATTACTATACAAAGTCTGATACGTTTCTTGATCATTCATTAGTAATAGATCTTTTTCCATATATGTATAAATGATCTCAACAAAACCTTTTAGTTCATCTTTGATAGAGTAAAAAGTCCATTGGTCAATTTTTCTTGAGGTCACCAGACCTGAGTTTTTTAAGTAGATCAGGTGTCTAGATGTTTTGGTCTGGGTGAAGTCAAGTACCAATTCTATATCAGAGATACACATCTCATTATTTCTATACAATAAATGCATAATCCGTGTTCGGGCTTCTTCACTGAATGCTTTCAGTATCTGTGTCCCGATCATTAGGTTGAAGTGCTTTAGTTTCATAGGTCAATTTTACCTTCTTATATTTTAAATATTCTCTTAGTCGATTTTACAAATGTAACCTTCTTGAAAATAATATCCATTTATTTGTTAAAACGCATTTCCAATTATTATAAGTTTATTGCAATAATTCCCTGTAATTGAGATATTTGTTGGTTAATTCACATTCTTATTATAGGTCTGTTATATATGTAACATTCTGGTAGTAAGTTTTCTATATTTGTAATTGCATAAAACGCAAAGGCTTTGGATAAAGTAGTAAAGATTGGCACACGTGGAAGTAAGCTAGCATTATGGCAAGCTGATTATGTAGCAGAACTGTTACAGAATGAGGGTGTTAAAACCGAAACGGTCATCATTGAAACAAAAGGAGATAAGATCCTTGATAAGTCTTTGTCCAAAATAGGAAGCAAGGGAGTATTTACAGAAGAGTTGGAAGAACAACTTCGAAATGGGGGTATAGATATAGCTGTGCATAGTGCTAAAGATATGCAAGCAACTTTGGATGAAGACTTTAAGCTCATAGCTTTTACAGAGCGTGAACAAGTGAATGATGTAGTTGTTAGCTATAATAAGAATCTAAAAATCAATACTACAGATAAGGTTGTCTTGGGAACGTCTTCTGTAAGAAGAGTCGCAATGCTGAAGCATTACTATCCGAATATTGAGGTAGTGGATGTAAGAGGTAACTTGCAGACTCGAATGAGAAAAATGGAAGAAGGACTGTGTGATGCATTGGTACTTGCTTATGCAGGTGTACACAGAATGGGCTATGCAGAGCACATTGTACATCATTTTTCTTTGGATGAATTTACGCCAGCAGCGGGACAAGGCAGTGTAGCGATAGAGGCGAGTAGCAACATTGACCCTGCTTTGGAAAGAGTTATCCGAAAAGCCGTTAACAATGAGGATGCTGAATATAGGCTGAGAGCAGAGAGGGGTTTCTTGAAAAAGCTTCAAGGTGGCTGCAGTATTCCTGCTTTTGCGTTAGCATCTTTGGATGGAAATGAACTTTCTATAACAGGAGGATTGGTGAAGCTTGATGGAAGTCATATCATTCGACACACAAAGTCAGGAGACAAAATGCAAGCAAAAGAGTTGGGCAGGGAAATAGCTGAAATGGTATTGAATGATGGAGGTGATAAAATTTTAGCCGAAATCAAATCATCTAAATAACTTTCATCTACAACTTGTAGTTATTCAGTTATTATATTGACTTGCTAACTAAGGTTTTAAGCAGAAGAATGTTAAAGCCTACAAAAATAGAGATTAATGGGAGGTTTGCTGGATCAGAAGTTTGAACATGGCGGAGTTGTTGTAACTAAAGTTGAAGACCTTATAAATTGGGCAAGGCTTTCTTCCTTATGGCCAATGGGATTCGGTTTGGCGTGTTGTGCCATAGAAATGATGGCAACTTTTGCTTCAGGCTATGACTTGGATCGAATTGGGGTATTCCCACGTCCTTCTCCTCGTCAATCAGATGTCATGATTGTATCAGGGACCGTTACTTTCAAAATGGCAGATCGTGTACGAAGGCTATATGAGCAAATGTCAGAACCAAGATATGTAATATCGATGGGAAGCTGTTCTAATTGTGGTGGACCATATTGGGAACATGGTTATCATGTAGTCAAAGGTGTTGACAGAATTATTCCTGTTGACGTTTATGTACCAGGTTGTCCACCAAGGCCTGAAGCCTTGATTGAAGGTATCATGAAACTTCAGGACAAGATTAGAAAAGAAACTTTAAGAGGTCCAAAAGCAATCGAAAAACTCTTAGAAGAAGAAGCATTAAAGGAAAAAGAAGCATAATGGATTTTGAAGCTTTACATAATTTAATACTCTCAGAGTTTGGAGAGCAAACCATAGTAACAGCTGATAAGGAAGCGCTACAACCTTCAATTACTATCGAAGCCGAGCGACTGGTAGCAGTTACTGTCTTTTTGCGTGATAATGAGCAAACCTATTTTGATATGCTTTCTTGCGTTTCAGGCATTGATAATGGTCCTGAAGAAGGAACAATGGAAGTTGTGTATCACTTATACTCTATTCCATATGGTGCTAAGCTGACATTGAAGGTGGTGATTAAGCGTAATCAAGATGCTGACGTATTACCACAAGTACCATCACTTTCGAGTGTTTGGAAAAGTGCAGACTGGATGGAAAGAGAGACTTTTGACCTATTAGGAATTAACTTTGAAAACCATCCTGATTTACGAAGGATTCTTTTACCTGCAGATTGGGAAGGATATCCTTTGAGAAAAGATTATCAGGCTCAAGAGTATTATCACGGAATCAAAGTAGCATATGAATAGCCTATTATTCACTTATAATAGTCTATTATCTCTGTGGATAATACAGGTTAACTTTTTACGTTACAAACTTGCATAAATAAGTACTTATATGAAAAAATCCTCATAAGTTGAATTATTTATATTAAAACTCAGTTATTATGGGGATTCTACCTTTATTAAATTATCAAAACTATTACTACATATATTAAAAATGCATACAATGTCATTGGAATCAGAAAAAATAGAAAAAGCGGCTTTTATATTGAAGACAATTGCACACCCAATGCGATTAAGAATAATTGAGTTGCTGGATCAGAATGACAAACTATCAGTAGGTGAAATTTGCGATGCACTCGGATGTGAACAATCACTAACCTCCCATCATTTGTCAAACATGAAGCTAAAAGGGATTTTGGCCTCTCAAAGAGAAGGGAAGAATATTTACTACTCGCTTAAGGAAAAGGACGTAACCAATATTCTTGTATGTTTAGAGAACTGTAACTGTAATATGGGTTAACCTATATTACAGTTAAAAAGTAGATTTAAAATAGAGGTAAAACGCACCACTTAAGTCATGTTTATTTAGGGAATATTCAAGTCTAAAAGTGGTGTTATAAAATGTGACTACGTCAACACCTGTTCCCCAACCTAATAGAAGATTATTTGTGAGTCTCTCGTTGGTTTCTGTAACAACCTGTGAAGAGATATATCCAGCATCTGCATAAGATTTCAGGTATACTTCTATTGGGATACTACTAAAGTATTTCAGAGGGATTATTTTTTTAAGGTTTAATTTTTTACTGAGCGCTTTAAATCGCAAAGTATTTTTGAATATACCCAGGTGTTGTCCCTCAACAACGTAATTATCGTATCCACGTAAAATTTTGGTTGTATAGCCTAAGGCTCTCATTTCCTGATAAGGTTGAAGTGCAGGGAATGATGTTTTGAATGTTGCTCCAAGTTCATGGAAGAAGCGTTTGGAGATAGGAGTGTATTTAAAGTAATCACCCTCAATGACTATTGAGTTGAGATCATCAAATACACCTAGTCCATTTTTTTCAAAGCTTCCACGTACGAAATAGCCATTTAGAGGATACACACGTATATCTCGCATGTCTTTGGCATAGCTATAACTAAGTTTGAAAAACTTTTGGCTTTTGCGGCCACCAAGGAAGTAGTTAGGGTTTAGCTCAGCAACGGTATCAGCAATGGCTCCGGAAGAGTACCCTAATGAAACCCTGTGGTAGTCATAAAAACCTATGCGCTTACCTACCGATACATATCCTGCCCATTGTTTTTGAAGAACATTTTCCTCATTTGATACCTCAACAAATTTATTGAATTTAGTTGCGTACGCGACAGTGTGAGTCTCGCTGTAACTGGCACCAAAGCTCAAACTAGTTTTCTGTTGTTTATCAAGAAATGGGATATTATAGTTAATTCTGAATACATTCGAAAAGCCAAACCTCATAAGTAGGTCCAATGACTCTTTTCTTCCTCTGAAGTTTCTTCGCTTGAACATAATGCCATACTGAAGACGGCTGAAATCGCCTCCACGGTTATTCCACCATTCATTGAAATTCCGGTCGGCAAGCTCAAGTATAGGAATTGGCCATGTGTACCACCTTTCCTTGACAGCGATATGAACATTCAAGGAGTCTTTCCCTTCCTCTTCAATACTGAGGTTCACTTCCTCAAATAAATCTGTATTGATTAGCTTGTTACGTTCACTTTTGAAAAACTCATCAATGTCTTGTTTAGGTAATAATACACCAGGCTGCATTTCCAATTCCCTGTAGATAATCTTATCCTTTGTAACTTGATTTCCACTTAGGTTGATGTCTTTGATATAGACAGCTCCAGTTGAGTCAGCTAAATATCGTTGTAAGGAAATCAAAGTTGAGTCTGTAGTGCTCATAGTGGTTTGAGCACACAAAAAACTACCTGTTAATAACAACGGGCTTATTATGATGAGTGGAAGTAAATGTTTTCTGCTATAATGAAGTAATATTTGTCGAATATAATGCAAGTCTCAGCTTGGTTAATATTAGCCCATCTATTATAGAATCTTGTTAAGAAGTAAGGGCAAATAAGTTTAGTGTTATACTTGGTAGTCGCCTGCAGGTTAATGACTTATGGACTGTGCTGATCATAATGGCTATACTTTAAAAGCGATCAGTAGTTTAAAGAGCTCCTGTTGTTAGGTCAACCCCTAAATTATCATAATTTTTATCAATCTTTAAAAGGAAAGTGAGGAACTCTGCATTTCTCTTAAGATTTTTTAATTCAATTATTTCTGAAATAGCTAATTTTTTGGTCAATACGATCATCAACCATACAATTAACTAGTATACAGTCTTAAGCTTAGTTAAATTAGATATAAGAATTAATTATGAAAAAATAGAATTTTGGTAGCTTAGACGATCAGTTATGAATGTAGCGATATAAGGCTATGTGGTTAATAATATAGGTGTGTATTTTTACAGGGACTTTGACCAAGCGAGTACTTGGACTAAAAAATATAACGGCATTATATGACTTTTTTTCTGAGTAACAGAAATATTCAGGTATTAGCTCTGATTGGAGCCTGTTGTGGATGGATTTTACTCTTATTACTGAGTATTAGGGAGCAGTATGCCATATTTACTACCCCTAGCCCGGAAGCCTTACCCCTCTATGTAAAAGGACTAGCTCTGAACCTTTTTATTGGAGGCATATATGCATTTGGGTCTGTTGAGGTTCGAAGGCAGGAACTGGACTTTCAGAAAATGCTCTGGAAGCTTTTTGTGACAGCTTTTGTTTGTGCATTAGTCTCCATCTTGGTTAGTATTATCCTTGAGTATTTCCATGATGACCGTTTTGCACTCCACCCCTATTGGTACTCGACATTTTTCCATTTTGAGTTTGGAGCTCTAATCGTGGTACTTGTCATGGCATTTGTGACTTGGAAGCGTATGATTCTTTATGAAAAAGGGATTTTTGTGCAGCGAGCATGGACCTTATTTGAAGTGTTTCTAGGTCTGGCATTGATGAGTCACTTTTTTAGGATAGGTATTATTGATATATACTTCAATGTCCCTTATGCGCTTTTGGTTATTTGGATGTTGGTGTTAAGTGTCAATGTTAAATGGATTCCATTATTAAACTTCAACCAAAAGATTGCAGGGATTCTTCAAGTTGTATTTATCCTTCTGTGTTTGGCATACTTTGCCAACAGCTTACAATTCTATTTTGAGAAAGACTTCTTTTTAGCTGACGACCTTCTGAAAAACGTTTTTGCGACTGGACTATACACATTCATAGTGATATATGGCGTGATTACGGTTCTTTTCATGCTTTTCAACCTCCCGACATCATCTGTATATGATAAGCGAATAGAGGAAATTGCGGTATTCAGGCAGTTGAGTAGTACCGTAACAGAAAGAAAAAGTGAAAAGGAAATATATAAAGTGCTTTTTGATGCAGCTGTAAGTACAGTAAAAGCAGATGCGGCTTGGCTTGAAATGCATGATGGAAGCATTCTGATGATTGAAGGTATTTTACCAAAAGAGGCAGAGCTGTTAAGAAGAGAAACAGAACAGGCAGGTTTTGATGGGATGCAGCCTAAGAATATCTCATACAATCCATATTTCGGAAAAGGAAGAAGAAAGCAATACCATTCGGTTATGGTGATTCCGGTGCTTTCTGAGGACCGTTTCTTCGGAACTATTTATTTGCTTTGCCATATACATAATGCATTTGATAAGATGATGCTTCAAAGCATTACATCTTATGCTAACCAAGCAAGTATAGCCCTGTACAATTTGGAATTGATGTCGCAGATTGTTGAAGGTGAAGTATGGAAAAAGAATATTGAGATAGCCAAAACTGTACAAGAGAGGTTGATACCTAAAAGATGGGAAAGTGGTGATGAAATGGAAATGATCGTAATATCTGAGTCAGCCATTGAGGTAGGAGGAGATTATTACGATTACCATAAGTCTGAAGAAGGACTCTTTTCCATGATCATTGCAGATGTGGCAGGAAAAGGGATTAAGGCGGCTTTTAATATGGCCCAAATGAAAGGAATATTCCAGACGTTGGTGAGAATGCACTTGTCTCCAAGCGAGTTGATTTTTAGGGCAAATAATGCTTTGTCAGGGTGCTTGGAACGGTCCGCATTTATTACAGCTACTTATTATAATATAGATACACGACAAAAACTGATAAGCTTTGCAAGGGCTGGGCATTGTCCAACACTGTATTACCAGAAAAAAGAAGATAAGGCATTCTATTTTGAGGATAAAGGGCTAGGCCTAGGAATCCTTAGGGATGAAAGCTATAAGCAGTTTATCATGCCACAAGAATGGAGATATGAAGAAGGTGATGTTATGATTCTTTATACAGATGGTATTGTAGAGGCTCAAAGGGAGGACAGTAGGGAGCAGTTTGGATATGATAGACTAAGAGATTTTTTACAGCAAAACAACAGCTTGCCGGTAAAAGAGATATGTGATAAACTATTTGAAGAGATCTTTGATTTTTTAGGAGAAAGAAGACTACAGGATGATTTTACACTAATTGTAATACGATTCTAAAGGCTTATAGTACTGTCTGAGAAGCAGTTTGAAACTAATTTATAGAAACTTACGTAATATGTCACAAATGGAAGTAAATATAAAGGAAGAAGGAAACTATTACATAGTGAGTGTAAAGGGAGAGTTGGATGCAAGTTCTGCATTGATGTTGGATACCACTTTACAAGAGAGTGTTGACAACGGTAAGCACCATATCATAATGGATTGCAGTGAGTTGGATTACATTTCTTCACCAGGTATAGGTGTATTTACTTCCAGACTGGATGAGTTTAAACAGAACAATATCACACTAGTCTTTTTTGGAATGAATGAAAATGTACTAACTGTCTTCAAGATCTTGGGCTTAGACCAACTATTATATATAGTGGACTCTTTGAAAGACGCTAAAAAATTAACTGATGGTGTACAAAAAGACAGTAAACTGTAATACATCTAATTTGGGTATGTTACGGCACTTTGTCTCTGGAGTACTATATGAAAGACAAGTGCCGGCGAACCTTGTCAATATGATTGTCTTGGCGGTGGATGAGGTTTGTGCTAATCGTATGATTCATTCAAATCAGGAGAATCATGAGGAAGCTATTGAGGTTTCCATCAGGCCAGGACGAAATGAGAATGAAGTATTGATCGAGATTAAAGATCAAGGTGATTGTTTTGATATTGCTTCCTACTGTGTTCCGAATATGACAGAAGTTGTAAAGCAACGTAAGACAGGCGGCATGGGCTTAATTCTCGTTAAAAAGATAATTGACCATATTCAGGTTTATAAAGACGGAAATACAAATATCTGTCAACTTTATAAAAAACTTTGAAGGGCTTCAGCAAAATCATGAGAATATATCTCAGTTTGCAGAAGCCTTTGTGCTTCCCTCCTTTTGATAACTCCCCTCACTAAGTTACTTTTGTGCCGATTCAGTTTCTTTCGACATAATTTTCCAATATCATGAATGAAGTACTGCTCAAGGGGATTAAAGTTGTTAGTCCTAACACACCGTTTCATAACAAACAGGTGAATATTTTGATCAAGAATGGGGTCATTGAGCAAATTACTGAGCATGAGGCAGCGGAAGCTGCACATACTATAAATGCTGAAGGACTATCCGTATCTGCTGGTTGGTTTGACTTGAGAGCATCTTTGACGGAACCGGGCTTTGAGTTCAAGGATGACGTCAATTCGCTAAGTAGGTCGGCTGCTTTTGGTGGATTTACAGACCTTGCTGTTTTGCCAAATACTTACCCTGCATTAGAAACCAAAGAGTCTGTTGAGTTTGTAAAAGCAAGAAGCTTTTTCCAACCCGTTAATATGCATGTAATTGCAGCGATGACTAAAAGCTGTAAAGGGGAGGAAATGACAGAAATGACAGACTTGTATCATGCAGGTGCTGTAGCTTTTTCTGATGGTACACACTCATCTTGGAATTTAGGTGTATTGAAACGTGCACTGATGTATGTGCAGGCTTTTGATGGACTTATCATTGATTTGCCAGAAGAGCCTACTATGACAGAAGGTGGGCACATGCATGAAGGAATAACAAGTACCCTAATGGGAACAAGAGGAATTCCTTCAATTGCAGAAGAAATTGCCATTGAAAGGTCAGTTTCAATTCTTCGTTACACAGGTGGCCAAATGCACTTCTCAAATATATCAACAGCAAAAGCTGTGGATATTATCCGAAAAGCTAAAGAAGAAGGTTTGTCTGTTACATGTGATGTAAATGCACACCATTTATATTTTAAAGACACTGATCTGTCTGATTTCGATACAAACCTTAAGGTGAAGCCTCCGTTTAGAGGTGAGTCAGATGTACAAGCTCTTTGGAATGGCATTCAAGATGGGACAATCGATGCAATTACCTCAAGTCACTTGCCACAAGACCAAGAAAGCAAAGACCTGGAGTTTGACTTGTCAGACTTTGGTATGTTAGGGCTTGAAACTGCATTTGCAGCGTTGGTATCCAAAAAGCCAGACAGTGTATCAATTGATGTAATTATTGAAAAACTGACTGAGGGTCCAAGAAAGGTCTTGAAGCTTCAACAACCTGTTATTGAAGAAGGAGCAAAAGCTTGCCTGACAATCTTTGATGAGCATGCGGATTGGACTTTCACAGAAAAAGACATCAAGTCCAAATCAAAAAACACTCCTTTTATTGGTGTAAGCCTAAAAGGAAAAGCATTGGGTATTTTCAATAAGGATCAGGCAGTATTGCAGGATGAACTTAAAAACCGATAAGCAACTGGTTTATCGAAAAATAAAACTATGAATAAACAGCTTTTTACCACTGGTATTGTGGCCGGGATTCTTGCTGCCATAGCCTGTTTTTTATATATACTGGTACTTCACGGATTAGACCTAAATCCTTTTGGTAGGTACAAGTACATGTACTTGGGACTTTATGGTGTATTCTTCGCAGGAGGAATGTGGTATTACCGTGACAGGCAAAATAATTATAAACTGAGGGCACAAGGTGGTATTGTACTGGGTTTTACATTAAATATTGTTGCTTCTGTTGTTTATATGGCATTACTCTATGGTTTAATGCAATATGTTGATTCCAACCATGGGATCATCAGCATTTATAAGCAGGAGGCAATTACTGTAATCAATGATGTAAAGCAGATGATGCAAGAATCCTTAACACCTGAGAAGTTTAAGGAGCAATTTGAAGCATTTGAACAACAGTATAAAGCAGTACAGAATATAACGCCTAGTGAATTGGCACTGGACCAAAGTATGGGAATGTTTATGGCAGGGACATTTCTAACTTTTCTTTTTATGCTGATCATGAAGAAATCTTAATCAAAAAGGGCAACTTGAAACACTCAAGTTGCCCTTTTTGATTTTTCAACTCTCAATAATTTTAGAGTACACCTAAAGATCTCAGATTACTGATAACCTCTGGATGTACCTCCTTATTGGCAATTTTTTTCACTAATGCATCAATCTCAGGCTTTTCATTCAAAAGAGACAGTCCTTGATAAGCCCCTATTCTAGTGTGATAATTAATACTGTTTTCTGCATATTTGATTAATATCTCAGCGGCTCTCATTTGAACATCTTCCGGTTGCTGCATGGCATAAGTACCTAAGTAGTTAAATAGGTAAGCTTTCTCATGGTCACTAATCTTATTAAGCTTATTTCCAAACCACTCTACTTTCTCAGGGATTTTATGGTAAGCATAGTAGTCAGCTAGTACGATAATGATATTGAGGTTGTCAACATCCTCATATTTAGAGTAAAGCTCAGTTGGATTATTTCCACCCAATTCAATGTATTTGTACAAAGCTGTGGCTAGTACAGAATAAGAAGAGTCGCTCAAGGCTTCCTGAACCCTAAGTAAACTATTAGGCTCAATAGATGTATAGGTGTTTAAGGCTGCTACTCTGACCATTGACTTCGGGTCCTTAATTATCATATCCTTGATAGTAGGTCTTACTTTACTCATTAAAGAGCCTGTATACTTTTCAAAACTCTCAGCAGCTAATTCTCTAATAGCCCAACTATTGTCCTTTAGACTTCTATAGAAGATCTCTCCTACTTCCTCGTTTGTACTGATCAGATCAGTGAGGTTATTTAATGCATGAAGCCTGTGGATAATATTTTCAGCATATTTAGCTTGAAAAGCAAGTTCTTCGGTTGTCTTTTCGTGGTGTACAATTCCAGGGATTATACGTTCAGCGTCAAAAAGGACTAATTCAGGTGATTGAGAAACTGGAAATGAAAAGGACTCTTCAGCTTTTGTCAGTGTAATAGTTTCTCTGCGTTTATTTCCCCCTTCCCAAATATCTACAGTCAATGGTATTCTGTATACAGGAGTGTACTCTTGGTTTTGAGTTTGAGCTATCTGTAGGGTTACTTTACCATGATCGTAAGATTGAGAGACCGTGATTGTTGGGTGACCAGATGACATAAACCACTGATTGAAGAACCAGTTTAGGTCTTGACCAGTTACAGCTTCGAAAGAAAGACGGAGGTCATGAATTTCAGCGTCATCAAATTCCTTTTTCTCAAGATAATCGTGAATAGCAGCGAAAAAAGCATCATCCCCTACTGTCTTGCGAAGCATATGCATGATCACCCCTCCTTTTGCATAAGAGTGGCTGTCAAACATATCTTCCCTGTCTTTATAATGGTATCTGATAAGCGGCACTTGTTTGCTTGTGGCCTCATATAAGTACTGCATCAATTCCTGTTCCTTGTGCATTTCAGCTTCATCAGGACCATACTTATGTTCTATCCATAGATATTCGCCGTAATTAGCAAATGATTCATTAAGTGGAAGGTTTGCCCATGATTCACAAGTAACCAAATCGCCGAACCAGTGGTGAATCAGCTCATGAGCAATGATGAAATCCCAGCTTTGATCTAAAAGTGTTCTGTCATCTACTTGAAGACTTTCCATAAAAATAGAAGCTGAGGTATTTTCCATGGCACCTGAAACAAAGTCTCTTACAACAATCTGGTAGTATTTGTCCCAAGCAAAATCATAGTTAAACACTTTAGAGTAGAATGTCATCATCTCAGGTGTATTACCGAAGATATCTTTGGCATATTGCTCAAACTCAGACTCAACAACATAACCGACCTTTTTTCCATTCCAAGTATCTTCAACAATAGCAAATTCTCCTACAGCCATTGCAAATAGGTAAGGAGCGTGTGGTAGTTCTTGCTTCCAGTAATCTGTGCGGGAGCCATCTTTATTTTGCTGTTGACTGATAAGCTTTCCATTTGAAATAGTCTTGAAACGGTCTTCAACAGTGATATAAATTTCCTGCTTGGTTTTGACATTCGGCGCATCAAAAGTTGGGAACCAGCAAGAGCTGGCTTCTGTCTCACCTTGTGTCCAAATCTGTTGAGGTTTTCCTGTTTCCTTACCTAACGGGTTGATAAAGTATAAACCCTTATCAGAAGTGATGGCATCGCTGCCCATACTTTGAAGTTCATTAGGCTTGGCTATATAATCTATAATGATATCAATGGTCTCATTACGATTGTAAGTCTTGTCAAGAGAAATGGTCAACAGTAAACCATCATAATTATATTTCAAAGACTGGTTCCCATTAGAACTTTTCAGTTCAACAGCATTGATATCAAATCCTTTGGCATCCAAGATTATTTTTTCCTGTGGATAAAAATATGGCGCCATAGTTAAGGTAGCTTTTCCTATGACATATTGGTTTTCCCAGTCAAAGCGAATATCAAGTTTAGTGTTTTTTAGATCAAAAAACTTTGTCTGTTCTGGATGATACACCCCTTTTTCCTGAGCCCAAGCGGGTCTAGAAGCTGGTTGTTTCATTAATTCTTCTACAATAGAAGTCGAGTCATCTGTCTCTTCAATAACAATATTAGGTTCTGGAGGTGTGCCTGGTTGAGAAGTTTTACAGCCAAGAAACCCAATTATAATTATCAAGCTAGCGGATAACTGTCGGAATGGAATATTCATGAAAAGAAGGTTATTAAGTTGATCATAGTTCACAGTCTGTCTGAATAGAGACATATTATGAATAGTTACTGACACCTATAAATACAAGTAATGCACCATATTATTTGGTTTTGTAGGATTCTGATACGTGTCAACCTTATGTAATGTTAATAAAACTTTGGAATTAGTAGAGATAGAAAACCTAAATAAAACTTGATAGGGGTTTTAAATCTTCATTTCTTCTACTTAAAGAATGCCTAACGGTCATGATTATCCTAAATAGAAAGTGGATAAGCTGTCATTTTGACATGTAAACAACAAAAGGATTACTAATTGATAAAATGGTATCTAAGAGAATTATCTCAGCATCTAAAGATTTTATTTTCACATAAGAATATAAGCCAATGACAAAATTCAGATCTACAACCGTCTTAGCTGTTGTAAAAGATGGCAAGGTTGCAATAGGTGCCGACGGACAGGCAACATTTGGCAATACAGTAGCCAAAAGTAATGTTCGTAAAGTAAGAAAACTTCAGGATGGAAAAGTAGCTGTTGGTTTTGCGGGTTCTACAGCAGATGCCTTTACGCTTATGGAGCGTTTTGAAGAAAAGCTGAACGGTTATGGAGGCAATATGAAAAGAGCTGCAATCGAATTGGCGAAGGATTGGCGTACGGATAGGTTTCTCCGTAGGTTAGAAGCAATGATGATTGTAGCAAATAAAGAAGAAGTACTGATTATTTCGGGAACTGGAGATGTAATTGAGCCTGATAACCAGATTGCGGCGATCGGTTCTGGTAGTATGTATGCACAGGCGGCTGCATTTGCATTACAAAAACACGCGACTCATCTTTCAGCAGAAGAAATGGTTAGAGAGGGTTTGAATATAGCTGGTGATATCTGTATTTACACCAACCACAACCTTGTGATTGAAGTTTTAGAATAGTAAAGTGAAAGACATACACGAAGGAACTCCTTTGGAGCAGATACACGACCCCGTAATCGAAAGTTACGGGGTTGAGCTTTTTATTAAGCGAGATGACCTGATACATCCTGCAATTTCAGGTAACAAATGGAGAAAACTCAAATACAATATAGAGGAAGCCAAAAGGCAGAAGAAGAGAAAGCTACTTACTTTTGGCGGAGCTTACTCAAACCATATTTATGCAGTAGCGTATGCCGGGAAGCGTTTTGGTTTTGAGACGGTAGGGATCATCAGAGGAGAAGAGCATTTACCTCTAAATGCTACACTTACTTATGCAAAGAGTGTAGGAATGGAATTGCTTTATATGGATCGGGCTACGTTTCGAAAACATGACAATGAAGAAATTATAGAAGAGCTAAAACAACAGCTAGGTGATTTTTACTTGGTTCCGATGGGAGGAACAAACCGCTTTGCCATACCTGGCTGTATGGAAATCGTGAAAGAAGTAAATGCTGTCACAGAGGAGTACGATTATATTTGCAGTGCCTGTGGTACAGGAGGGACTTTAGCGGGAATCATTGTAGGTATGAACAACAACAAGAAAGTGATTGGTTTTCCAGCATTAAAAGGAGCAGACTTTCTTTCTGATGATATCAATACTTTACTGCACGAATCAGAAGTAGATAAGGCATTCAATAATTGGGAACTAAACCTTGATTATCATTTTGGCGGATACGCAAAGAAAAAGCCGGAATTAATGTCATTTATAAAAGGCTTTCAAGAGCGAACGGGTGTTGAGCTTGAGTTTATTTATACAGGCAAGATGATGTTTGGTATTTATGATTTGATTCAAAATGGCTTTTTTAAGAGAGGTGAAAAAGTGATAGCCGTACATACAGGAGGATTGCAAGTCAACCATTGATTGAACTTGTTTGAATATAAAAAAGCCTTGTTTCGAAATCACTTCAAAACAAGGCTAATTTTTTCAAACCCTTTGTGGTTATAGAGCTAACAACTGATCCTCTAATTTTTTCAGGATACGTTGTTTTGTCTTCAGTTTATTCACAAAGTTGTTTCTCTCTTGATACAAAGCGAAATCCTCAGGATTTTTACCTCCACTTGCAGCAAGAGATGATCCGTATTTCATGTTGAACTCATCCAGTTCCTGCTCATCCTGATTAATGGAATCTCTCAACAAGTCCAATTTGATTTTCAGTTGCTCAAAATCAGACTTACTGTACAGGTCTGGGTGAAGGTTTTTCGCCGTTCTTTCTAAGAAGTGGCTTTCGAAGATTTCATTACAGATAATACGGAATCTCAGGTTCAGTTCTTTATCCTCTTGTGAAGGTTGTTTACCTAGAGATTTCCATGAGTTCTGTAGCTGCTTAATATTTGCAATATTATATGGAGCTCCGTTGCTCAGGTAAATTTCAGCAGTTTCAAGTAACTCTTTCTTGACTTCCACGCCTGATTTTCTTCTAGCAGGAGGTGTAAATCTTGTGTTCTGCTTCAGTGAGTTGAAGAACTTGGTAGTTTCACGTTTGAAGTCACCACTGATCTTCATGAACTTGTTTCTTGGAACTTTACCAACGTCTCTCCACTCTTTTTGGATATCTTTTACTTCTTGCGAGAATTCAGCGCCACCACCGATGCGGTTGATTCGTCTGATCTGGTTCAACAAGCTGGTATACTTGGTCAGGCGGATCTTAAGGATGCGAGCTTGTTCTTTGTAGAAGAATGTTCTTCTTTCATAGAATTCCTCAAGTGCTTTATTGAATCTTTCAGAAAGAGTAGGTTCAATTTCTTTGTGTGCACTACCTGTTTTGATCCAGTTCATCTTAAGCTCTTTGAACTTGAATGAAGCTTTTTTCCAATCAGTGCTTCCTTTCCATTCTTCAGCTTCTTTCAGAAGAGCCTTTTTGATATTGTAGTTCTTCTCCCTGTTTTTCTCAATGTACTCGTTGATTTCATCCTCAAGCACATTGATAACCTCGAAAAGTTGGGTAAAATCTCCAAGGCCATTGTATTGAGCCAAATACGTACGCATATGGATCAACTTCATTAGATAAGAACCCTTGTTTTCTGCTTTTGCTACAGCTTCTTTCACATCCATCACCTTTTTGGTGACCATATCGAAGCGGTTCACAAAGTATTTAAGGGATTCTTCATCGCTTTCACGCACAACACCTATTTCACGATCTTTAAAGTGATAGTAGCCTCTTAGGTAAACTTTGCCGTCTTTGATGTAGCCATATTCGGTGATGTCCTTGTACTCTTTAATTGGGGTAGTTGACATTGTTTATCGCCTGTTTGGTTAATAGTTAATTGTCGAATAAATAAAGTTTGATGTAGATATATATGAATTTTGTAAGATCATAAACCTTACAAAATATACTTTTCAAAGTCAGAATTAATATTCAAAAAACTAGAATACTATTGTACTAGAATACGCAAGCTAAATTGTAAAATGCAAATAGCTAGTGAATTTGATCAATCTTCCCTGTGTTTTAACAATATTTTAGCTAATAACATTAAAAAAATGATGTTAGGTTCGCCTTTATATTGGCTTTTTGCAGCCTCCGTACAGTATAACTAATATTCTATTGACTGTTTACATTAACAAACAAAATTTAGAGGTAATCACCTTGTTTTGCAAACAGCTACCGCAATATTCATAAAAATCTTGGGGAAATTTCAACATAATCCCATTTATATTATCTTGCTTTAAGATATGGCTTAGCCGATAAGGTATAATAATAGGCTAAATCAAAGTATTTAAAGCATTTAGAAGCCATCTTCAATTCCATTTTTACAGGTAAAAAAATAAAAGCTTTGCCTGTCCGTCCAAGGTGTTAAATTTGCACCAAAAGGTCTTACCTTACTTTTGATTCGAACTATTTAATAAACTCATCAGATGAGTAACGAAACAATCATCTTTTCAATGGCTGGTGTAAGTAAAACTTACCCACCGAATAAGCAAGTACTTAAGAACATTTACCTGTCATTCTTTTATGGAGCCAAGATCGGTGTCCTAGGTCTGAATGGCTCAGGTAAGTCTTCCCTGCTGAAAATCATTGCAGGTCTTGATAAGAGCTCCAATGGAGAAGTTGTATTCTCCCCTGGCTACTCTGTAGGTTACCTTGAGCAGGAACCTCAGCTTGATCCGGAAAAGACCGTCAAGGAGGTAGTGCAAGAGGGTGTTCAAGAAGTTGTTGATTTGCTTCAGGAGTTTGAAGATATCAACATGAAATTTGCAGACCCTGCGGTATTGGATGATCCTGATGCCATGAACAAGCTGATAGAACGTCAGGGTGAGGTTCAGGAAAAACTAGATCATGTAAATGCGTGGGAACTTGACAGCAAGCTTGATAGGGCGATGGATGCATTGAGATGCCCTCCTGAAGATGCTAAAGTTGAAAACCTATCAGGTGGTGAAAAGCGTCGCGTAGCTCTTTGTCGTTTGTTATTGCAGCAACCAGATGTTCTCTTACTTGACGAACCTACCAACCACTTGGATGCAGAGTCTGTATTTTGGTTGGAGCAGCACTTACAACAATATCAAGGAACTGTTATAGCCGTTACCCACGACCGTTATTTCCTTGATAATGTTGCAGGTTGGATTCTTGAACTTGACAGAGGTGAAGGTATTCCTTGGAAAGGAAACTACTCTTCATGGTTGGAGCAAAAGCAAAAACGCTTGGCTGACGAAGAGAAGCAGGAGTCTAAACGCCAGAAGACACTCGAAAGAGAGCTTGACTGGATTAGAATGACTCCTAAGGGTAGACATGCCAAGCAGAAAGCTCGTCTGAATGCCTATGAGCAAATGCTTTCTGAAGAAGGCAGGGAGAAAGAAGCTAAACTGGAACTATACATCCCACCAGGGCCAAGATTGGGTAGCAAGGTGATTGAAGCCAATGGAGTAATGAAAGCCTTCGGAGACAAAATCCTTTACGAAGACCTGAACTTTACTTTGCCACAAAATGGTATTGTTGGGATTGTTGGTCCAAACGGTGCGGGTAAGACAACCTTATTTAAAATGATCACTGGTAAAGACACGCCAGATAAAGGTACATTTGAAGTAGGGGAAACCGTAGAGATTGCTTATGTGGATCAGGAGCATGATTACCTTGACCCTAACAAGACAGTTTGGGAGACAATTTCTGAAGGGAACGAGCTTATGCAATTGGGTGATCGCGAGATTAACTCAAGAGCTTATGTAAGTAAGTTTAACTTCCCAGGAGCTGACCAACAGAAGAAAGTTGGAGAGCTTTCAGGAGGTATGAGAAACCGAGTACACTTGGCGTTGGCGCTAAAATCACATGCAAACCTATTGTTGCTTGATGAGCCTACCAACGACCTTGATGTTAACACACTTCGTGCTTTGGAAGAAGGTTTAGAGAACTTTGCAGGTTGTGCGGTAGTAATTTCTCACGACCGTTGGTTCCTTGACCGTATTTGTACACACCTTCTGGTATTTGAAGGAGATTCAAGTGTAAGGTACTTTGAGGGGAACTTCTCAGAGTATGAAGAAAAACGCAGACAAGAAGTGGGAGATATTACTCCTAAGCGTTTGAAATACAAGAAACTGATGAAGTAATATCAAGCAGTATCTCAATATAGAAAACCCGTCTAATGACGGGTTTTTTTATGTTATCAGTAAGTCTTTTCAGGCGAGTAATGGAAAAATATTCTGCTGCTTATTTTCTTTATTTATCCCTTATTACTTACATAATAGATGGAAATCAACAAATTGTAAAAGTCAAAGATTGTTACATAATTTTTTTTGACTATAAAACCCATTATTTTTGCCAGTATAACTTACTGTTTTTCTTACGTTCAAAAGGTTTTTAGCGCTTTTGATAGAAAGTGTACCGGTACTTTTATCAAGAAGATATATATGCAAGATGTAATACGTCTCCTTCCTGAGTCATTAGCAAACCAGATAGCAGCTGGCGAAGTAGTACAGCGCCCTGCTTCAGTAGTGAAGGAGTTGCTCGAAAATTCTGTGGATGCTGGTAGCGCCAACATCACCCTGATTGTCAAGGATGCAGGTAAAACCTTGATTCAGGTGATTGATGATGGAAAGGGCATGTCTGAAACAGATGCTCGGATGAGTTTTGAGCGTCATGCGACTTCCAAGATTACTTCTACTGATGATTTGTTTGCTATACATACCTTTGGTTTCAGAGGAGAAGCATTGGCCTCAATTGCTGCGGTCTCACAAGTGGAGATGAAAACCCGCCGTGAGGATGATGAAATGGGAACCCTGATTGAAGTGGAAGGTGGAGAGCGTAAGGAGCAAGAGCCTGTATCAGTACCTGTTGGCACCTCAATAGCGGTAAAAAACCTCTTCTTTAATATTCCAGCCCGAAGAAAATTCCTCAAATCCAATCCAGTCGAGATGAAACACATCATAGATGAGTTTCAGCGTGTGGCGTTGGTGAATCCTGAAATTAGTATGACACTTTATCAGGATGATAATGAGGTGTATAACCTAAGAGCAGGAAAGATGGCCAAAAGGATTATTTCAATCTTTGGTAGGTCGCATCAAGAACAGCTATTTCCATGTCAGGAAGACTTGGAGGTAATGTCTGTCAACGGTTATATCGGTAAGCCAGAAAGTGCTAAGAAGACAAGAGGAGAACAGTTTTTCTTTGTCAATGGAAGATTTATCAAGCACTCATATTTGCATCACGCTGTAATGACGGCTTATGAAGGGTTGTTGCCAGACAGTACCTATCCTTTCTATATGCTGAACATTCAGGTCGATCCAAAAGATGTCGATGTGAATGTGCACCCAACCAAAACAGAAGTTAAGTTTACAGATGAGCGTACACTTTATGCGATTGTAAGTGCTGCTGTAAAGCAGGCATTGGCAAGTTATGGTGTAGCTCCATCCATTGACTTTGGTGTGGATGTAAACTTTGCTAATGAAAACAGTTCTGAAGAAGGAAGTCAGGAAAACAGCATGTTTGCGTCATCAGGAATCAATGTAGATTTCACTGAAGTCCCTATGACTTTCCCATCAAAAGCATCAGGCGGAGATCATTCATTCTCTTCTGATGATATGCCTTTTGACAATGATGATTCATCAAGGTTTGTAACCAAGGTATCTTCCCGTATCAACAACTGGGATGATAAGACATCATTGCCACAGCCTGCTTTCAAGACGGCTTGGCAACAGTATGATCCGATGGAGATGGAGTCTGATAATTTCCCTGACGGGCAACAGGCAATCATTCCTGAAGAAGAGCAAAGTTCTCCTGCTGCTATTACATTCAGTAGTAGAGCAAATGAGTTGGATGAGCATAAGCAGGACGAAGAGGATACAAAACTTGGAGATAAAATAGAGCCTATTCAGCTTAGAAATAGGTATATACTCTATCAGGTAAAGTCGGGAATTATGCTTCTAAACCAAGAAGCAGCACATGAGCGTATTTTGTACGAGCGTTTTCTACATGAAATTGAAAACCATTCGGGAGTGACACAGAAGCTGCTTTTCCCGAACACGCTTTCATTGAACCCTGCTGATTTTGTGCTTTTATCTGAGTTTACGAATGAGATCGCTTCATTAGGTTTCTCAATTCAGATCAAGAGTCAGAATACAGTAGTGGTTAATGGGGTACCTGCTATTATCAAAGATGCTAACGAACAGGATATACTAGAGGGAATTATTGAGCAGATTAAATACAACACATCTCACCTAAGTATATCACATGCGGAAAATATTGCAAGATCGTTGGCAAAACGTACTTGTATCAAGCAGGGACAAGTAATGGAAACGGCAGAAATGAGATCCATTATTGAGCAACTATTTGCTTGTTCAAACCCTAATTATTCTCCTGATGGACGAAAAACAATTGTATTGTTGAGAATGGATGAGATAGAAAAATTATTTCAGTAGAGTAACTGAGTAATAATCATTTTATATGAAAGAGGCGAAGAAAACATGATTTACTTCGCCTTTTTATATGTTAAGCAATTGTAGTATTTAGATGTTCATCAAGTAGTATATCTAAATCCTTATCAATTAATAGGTGTCCTTTATTGAGTTCATAAAGTCGGGCATTCTGTAAGCCATGTTGGAATTTTTTGACACCATCCAATAGTATCACTTCATCTCTGATTCCAAAATACATTTCTACTGGGATATTGTGTTTGTTCAATAAGGTTTGAACATCCTTTAGGTTAATTGTCGTATGCCTAAAAAAGTGAATACAGCTAAAGAAACGTTTTCTCTGCTTTCGTGTAGCCAAATGGTTATTTGTAAAATCGAATAGAAATTTTGAGACAAAGCCGAATCGGTAGGCAAAGTTGACCAATCCAAAGAGTACGGCAGGGATCATCACCAAGAGTTTTGCAGTTCTTACATACCATGTAGGCATTAAGGAGAAATTGTAGATCTTATGTGTTCGGATACCGTCTGACGCACACAAAAATACTTTATCCAGTTGTGTAGCAAAATGCTCCAAGAGGCAAAGCGTTACCCTCCCTCCCATGCTATATCCCATCAAACTAAAGCGATCTGCTCCTGTTTCTTTTTGAATAACTTCTACAATCTCGATAAAATCTCCAACACCAAAGTTACTTTCTTTCCAAGCGGTATTACCATGATAAGGAAGGCTAATAGCATAAACCGTATATCCTTGAGAAAGAGAAGGTGCAATGCTTTTGAATAATTCAGCATTGTCTCCAAAGCCATGAAAGCAAATCAGTAACTTATTTCCATTACCAAACCTGATAAATTCTACTTCTCCCCCCTGAACGCTAAGAAATGAGGATATATAGGTGATTGGGTTTTTGGTTGTCATGTTTTAAAGTGAATAAGTATTCAATTTTATATCCTCAAAGATATTCATTTTTGGGTTGATACGGCAATAAGTGCCAAACTGTCAGGACATGAAATAAGTTATTGCAATAGCAAAGTATCATATGCTATCTTGCATGCTAACGGAAACGAATATAGAAATAGAGAGATATGCTAACAGACCATTGGGTAATAGCCCAACTCCTTTCACAGCTATGTGCAACAATATTACTGTTTGGAGCATCGATATATGCAGTAATGATTATTAAAAATTGGGATGCATCTTCTGGGAGTGAAAAGCAGCTTCATCTTGAAAGGCGTACATACTTGGTATCATCTATTGTTCAGTTTGTCTTGATATTTCAGCTGGTGACACTGGTTACTTTTTTAGTTACGGCAAATAACCATTTACCCTCAGTTATTAAAGGTGCTATGTGTGCGCAAGGAGCACTTGATGTAAATGAGTATGGCTATCCTGTACTTTATATAAAGACTGTGAGTGTCTTCTTGTATATAGCCTATCTCGCTGTCAATTATTTGGATGATGCCGAGCCTGGATATCCACTTACACCGCTGAAATACTGGTTGGTACTTCCTGCGTTACTACTAGTGTCTACAGATTTGGTGTTTATGCTGATGTACTTTGCATCAATTGAACCTGATGTAATTGCAACCTGTTGTAGTGTGGCATTCTTGAGTTTGAGCAATAGCGAGTCCTTCCAGCTCGTAACTCCTCAAAATGTATCCTTTGCAATAGCAGTATTTGTAAGCTCATTTGTTTTGTTACAGCTCACTATTTGGTTTTTAGGAAGGCAACCTTGGTTATCATTGGTAATGGCCTGTATATTTTCGGCTAGTGGTATTATTTCCCTTAAATACTTTTTTGTCAAGTACATCTACGGTTTACCATCCCACTTATGTTTATTTGATATCTTTTTGTCTCAGTATTATGGTATTGGCTATATAATTTTTGGAGCTTATTTTATTATGGGGGCAAGTGTATTAATAAAATGTATTAACTACTATGCAAAAGGTAAATTACAAGTAGCGCATGCTCAGCTAAACAGACAGTTAAATATAGTAGCATCCATTGCTGGTTTTATAGCGTTTTGTATCCCTTTACTCTACTGGTTATTGTGGAATGGGCAATTATAATAATTGGACTTTCTTTATTTTCCTTAACAGATACAAGGAGATAAAACCAATTTTTAAGTATATTGTATAATGAGACCAAGAAAATAAAGGATTTTCGCGGTATTAATATTTGATAATGCAAATTCACACTTATTGGGTCTAGTTTTTAACATTATTAGCAAGAATGTGTATGACTAGGTTAGGGTAAGCACCTATCTTTGTGGTAGATGCAACTGTAATATTGATTGAATAACTTGACCTTGTAAGAAGATGATAACAAAATATTATATGGACTTCAGCTTTACAGATACCTTGTTTGAAGGAGACAAAAAAGGATACACAGAGTTTCTGGAAATCTCTATTGATGAATTTGAAATTGATTTCCCAAAGCTTAAGACTGCTTTAGAAACAAAGGACCCTGAATTGTTTAGTGCTGTCAAACACAAGTTCAGTACACGTCTGAATACTTTTCAGTTGACTTCATTGGAGGATTTTATGCAAGAAATCACCAATAACTATAAAAATGATGTACATAGTGTAGATGCAGCTATGGCAATCGCTGAACTGGAAAGACATCAGAGAGGTATCGTAGAAGCATTGAAAGAGAAATTGACTTCAGTTTCATAAGCATCAAGAAACTGTAGAGAAAAAGGCTTCAGTACATGTGGTACTGAAGCCTTTTTTATTCCAAAAACAACATTTGTTGCTCTTCCTCCAAGACTTTTTGAATGTCATCAGCAAATCGTTGAAACTTTTTCATTTTAGACAACTCTCCTTTTTCTTTATAAATTTCAACTAGGTTTTGACAGGCACCCAAGGCGACACTATTACTTTTAGTAAATAGTAAAGGGGCTATTTTTAAGATCTTTTGGTAATGGTCCAATGCCTTATCTTGACGTCCTTGTGCAAAATATATATTTGCGATAAGTAGATCACTACCTACTGATTTGATATAGTCAGGGTGAAAGTATGTCGTATAATAATCTTTTAAC
This sequence comes from Limibacter armeniacum, assembly GCF_036880985.1. NCBI lineage: Bacteria > Pseudomonadati > Bacteroidota > Cytophagia > Cytophagales > Flammeovirgaceae > Limibacter > Limibacter armeniacum. Next base: position 2,604,367 of record NZ_JBAJNO010000009.1, on the reverse strand, counting down.
TTCGCAGCATAAGTAAGCGCTGTATCATATTGCTGATGCTCATAATAGACCATGGATAGGTTATTCAGAGCCATTGCTCTCCACCTGCTTTTATCAGCAGATACATGAGTTAAAGCCTTTTGATAGTAAGTTGAAGCCGAATCAAGGTTTCCATCCAGTTGAAATAAAGCTCCTGCATCAATAAGGCTTGCTGCAAATTGACCATTCTTATTAGCCTCCAGACTCTGTTGAATTAGTGTCATCTTTTTGTTGCAAGCCAAGGCTTGCTGAAAATCACCACTTGCTGCAAATATGCCTGAGAGGTCTCCTAAAACCTTTGCTGATTTTAAGTTGTCAGTACCATACAGATGATTATAGATTCCTAAAAGCTGATAATAAAAATCGATGGCAATCTTAAACTCTTTCTTAGTAGCAAATATATGTGCCGTTTGTGCATATAGCTTGGAAAGTTGTTCGATACGTTCAAGTTGCGTTTCAGATTCATGAATTCCATTTAGCAACCTTTGGAACCATTTTGCTGATGTGTCATACTTTGCCCCATCGAAAAAAGCTCTAGCAACCTGTTGTTGAAATAGGTTTGTCTCATTTTTAAGAACGGGGTACTGGAAATAAACTCTTAGGGCTTTTTCTCCATAAACAGATGCACTGTCATATGCGTGTTGTGATAATAATACAGAGGTCAGTTTACTATATGATTTACCAATTTCAAGGCTTTGATCTCCAAAAATCTCTTTGTTGATTCGGATGGCTGACTTGAGATAATTAACAGCAAGTTTATTGGAGCCGGTTTCGTTCAAGCAAGAGGCTATATGAGTATAGATGTCAGCAACATCTGCACGCACTTCAGAGTCTATTTCAGAAATATGTTGAGCAGCCTTTTTGTAATAATTGACGGCTTGTCCATAATTTTTTGCATCTCGATAAGTATTAGCAAAAAGCAGTTCAATGTTAATCATCTCCCGATAATAAGCTTTTCCATCACTTTTTGAGAAAGCCTCCAAAGCTTTTGTATAGTAATCCATAGCAATATCTGGAAGTTCATGATGCTGATAAACCTTTGCAATAAGTGCATTAAAATGTCCAATCAATGAGAAATCAGGAGATGGTTGTGCTTCAAGTAAGGTAAGACCTTTCAGGTAGTAATCAACTCCCTTGGTGGAGTATCCAGCATCAATTAGCATCCTAGCCACACCTTGATACACTTTTGAATTTTGAGGGTTGCCCTGACCATAAATTTCTTCATAATGTACCAATGCTGTATCAAAATGAGTTAGGGCAGAATCATAATAGTTGTTTTGGAGAAGGGAGTCAGCTGCTGATAAGTGCCTGTTGGCAATCCTACCCAATACTATATAGGTAGAGTCAACCCCATCTAAGAAGTGCTCTTGCGCATGGGTTAAGGAAATTGAAAAAAAGAAAAGTGTCAGTAACCAATACTTTCTCATTGCCTTTATAAAAAGTAACAACACAACTAAAAAACAACCTTAAGTACAAAAGGTTCTCAGTGGCAAAATAAGTAATAAATCTTTGGCAACTATTTAAATATACTTACTGACAGTAGTTCGCAGCTTTTCTTCGGACAGAGGTTTGTCAATGACGTCCGTTACGATATTGATTTCTTTGGCCTTTTTAATATGCTCATCAGAAATCCCTGAAGAGAGCATGAAAATTTTTAAAGGCTTTGAAATGGAGAGTTTTTGGTATTGAGTAAGAAATTCCCACCCACTTGTTGGAGGCATGTTTATATCCAAAAAGATCACCTGAGGGAAATCATTTGAGTTGTCCAATGATTGAAGTTGCTTCAAGGCTTCATTTGCATCTGTATAGCAGGTGACATTTTCTGAAAACCCTGACTTTTCAATCATTTTTTTGCAGATCATATTGTTGGTAGGGTCGTCATCTACTATAAAAACGGAGTGTACGTTTTTCATTGTCATATATACTAAAATCAAGTGGTATAAAGTAAGTGTGTTGTAATGTCTAAGTGCATTATGAAGTGAATGTAATAATTTTATCAATAAAAAAAGGTGGGCAATACCCACCTCTTTTTCAACCAATTCAATTATTTAAACTTCCATCGTATAAAATAAGAAGCATCTTTAGAAGACTTTATTATATCAAAGTCTCAATGTTTTTATATAAACAATAGGGCTTTATGCCTATTGGTCTTTACCTAGAATTGTAAATTAGAAGATAACAATCTAATATTACTTAAAATGATTCATTTTGTAAAGTAATTTATTGTGATTTTTGCAAAAACTTCAATTTTTTATTGATAAAATCAAAATTCGTATTCTCAAAATGATATTATTTCATGTCGCAAAGATATTCCTTTTGTGTATTATCTATATCCTTATACGTGATAAGGGGTATGAAAAGATGTTAATAATTGATAAACCAGATTGATGGGCAATTAATGAAAAAGCCTACTGTTGGAATACCTATTAACTCAACGAAAAAGTGAAGAATAAGATATAAATCCAGAGGGCAGTTTTATAGAGAGAAAAGATGACCAAGTTTCTACTGAAGGTTAGACTTTTGGAATGTACTCTATACTTAAATGTTTCACTGCATAAGAAAATACTCGCAGGTACTACCAAAGAAAGTTGTACTAGGTAAAGCCCTGAGAGCAGCATCATATAAATCATAGAAGAGTCCCATGAGTTGCCCATCTCAAATAATTGACGCAGGTAGCCAAAGTGAATGCAGACTGAAGCAATTGAGAGGGCTATACCAGCTCCACTGCTAATTTTAATTGGAAGTATTCGATCCTTTTGGGCAAAGAAATATACAATGGCAATACTTATGGTAAACAGGGCTGTAGTCCATAATGCCCAATGTGCATTCGCAGTGAGCAATTGTATAGATACAGCTGTAAGCTTTTGTTTGATTTGATAGGTTAGGTAAATGAATATGCTAGAACTGAACATGACATAGAGTATAAGCCCCGTCTCATATGTGGTGTTTATACGTTTTTTTTGTAGGATCCGCTGATGGATTCGCTCTCTAGTAAAGTGGTTCATGCCTGGTAAAAGATTAGGGAGTAAAGACTGAAAGAACGTTTGTAAGTACCTTAGGCTACAATATAAATGGAAAAGGTAAAAGAAGAGAGGAGTTGGGTAAAGCCTAAGTACTTAGTGATGGTAACAGGAAAAAGAGATTTAGCTAGTATGTACTACTCTGAGCTGTTTTATCTTTTTAGTGATAACCAAGATTATTATACAAAAAAATGCAGAGAACTCATACAGAGGGTAGTATGAAATAACCAAGGAAATATATAGAAAACTCCCTGTTTCATAGTGACTTATTGAGTCTTAACAGGGAGTTTAAAAAGTTAGATTTATGAATAGTTGCGAGCGCCAAAGATAGAGCTTCCTACACGTATCATGGTACTCCCCTCTTCTACTGCAATTTGATAGTCACCGCTCATTCCCATTGACACTTCTTGTAGGTCAAGGTTGTCTCCATTGTAATCTTTTTTCATTGTATCAAATATTTTGCGAAGACTAGCAAACTCTTTCCTGACTTGTTCATTGTTGTCAGTGTTGGTTGCCATCCCCATAACTCCTTTGATACAAATATTATTCATGGACTTGAACTCATCAGAGGTTAATAAAGCTTGAAGCTCTTGTTCATCCAACCCAAATTTACTTTCCTCCTCAGCGATATGAATTTGTAAAAGACAGTTGATCACGCGGTCATTTTGTGCTGCTCTTTTATCCACTTCCTGAAGTAACCTAATACTGTCAATAGAATGGATCAGGCTAACAAAAGGTGCAATGTATTTTACTTTGTTTCGCTGTAAGTGCCCAATCATATGCCACTCGATATCCTTAGGAAGTGCCTCATATTTAGTGGCCATTTCCTGAACCTTATTTTCTCCGAACACACGAACACCTAAATCATATGCTTCTTGAAGTAATTCAATAGGCTTGGTTTTACTGACAGCAATCAATTTGCAATTAGTGCCGTCTAGTATCTTATCAAAATATTGCAGGTTTTCTTTTAATGAACTCATATGTTACTGCAGTTGTCTTTTTATAATTCAAGAACACTTATGGACAAAGTTATCAAAAAGAAGACTGTGGCGAGAAAGTAAACAGGATAATTTGGTAATAAACTATAAATGAATTTAGAACAAAAAGATACAAGTCTTACATTTATACAAACCTTTGAAGATCATTACACTCATTATATGACAATCAAACAAAATCAAGTGAAACTGATGAGATTATTGACATCCTTTTTTTTTGCACTATTACTGTGTTCTTATGCACAGGCACAGGTCACTTCTAAAGATTCTCTATGGATACATCAAGGGAGTTTTGCGGCAAATTTCTCAAACGTTAGTTTACATAATTGGGCTGCAGGTGGACAGAACTCCTTATCGTTAGGGACTGTCGTGTCATTAAGTAGTTCAAGAGAATCAGAAACTACACTGTGGAATAATAAATTAGACTTTGCTTATGGTTTGATTCGGCAGGGAGAGTCGGCATTCAGAACACGCAAAACAGATGACCAGCTGATTTTGGCAAGTGACTATGGTTATAAAATCAATGATAGATGGAGTGTTCTGGCAGGTACACAGGTAAGAACGCAAATGGATGTAGGATATGAATACTTTAAGGAAGGAACTAGTGATGAAGAGCAAAGACGGAAAATATCTGCTTTTATGGCCCCTGGTTACGTTATGGTAAATCTTACAGCCCAATACAAATACAAGAACCTTCTTTCATTGGCTGTTTCTCCAGTATCTAACAGGATTACATTCGTTCTGGATGACGACTTGGCGGCAGCTGGAGCTTTTGGGGTAACACCAGGCGAAAAGTCACGTTATGAGCTGGGTGTTACTTTAAGAAAAACCTTGGAGTTTAAGGTGATGGAAAATACTACTTTCAAGTCTGATCTGAATATGTTTTCAAGTTATAAAACGTTGGATAAGTGGGTTGTCAATTGGGGAACGCTGCTAATGATGAAAGTTAATAAATACATCACTACTAACTTTGGAACACAATTGATTTATGATCCAGATGTAGATGTTCCTAAAGATGATGGAACTACTGGCAAAGGAGTTCAGTTTAAACATGTATTGAACCTTGGTTTAGCTTTAACATATTGATTTATAATTAAAATTTTGAATGCCGAAGGTCTCACAGCTTTCGGCATTATTGTTTTATCTTGCACCATATTTAGACAAGCAAAAAGAAGAAAAGACATATTCAGTATGAATAATAAGATAATGCCTCCTGTTGCAAAGAAAGTCCCTGTTGAATTGACACAACATGGTGATGTTCGAATTGATAACTATTATTGGATGAGGGATAGGGAGAACCCTGAGGTTATTGCTTATCTGGAAGCTGAGAATGCTTATACAGAACAGGTCATGACTCCTCACAAATCATTGGAGGATGAGTTGTTTGATGAGATTAAGGCAAGAATCAAAGAGGACGATGAGTCTGTGCCTTACAAGCTCAATGGCTATTATTATTATAGCAAACATGAAGAAGGTAAAGGCTATGCTATTCACTGTAGAAAGAAGGGTAGTTTAGATGCTGAGGAGGAGATTTTATTGGATGTCAATCAAGTAGCAGAAGGACATGATTTCTGCTCTGTTGGAGGACTGAAGGTAAGTGAGCAAAATGATATGTTAGCTTACGCTGTGGATAATGTTGGTAGACGTATTTATACCATTTGCTTCAAGAACTTGATATCAGGTGTTGAGATAGAAGAAAAACTGGAGCATACCACTGGAAATATTGCATGGGCAGCAGATAATAAGACCTTGTTCTATACAACTCAGGATGAGGAAACGCTTAGATCTAATAAAGTCTGGAAACACCGCCTTGGTACTTCTCAAGAAGAAGATGAATTAATCTTTGAAGAAACTGACGAGAAGTTTACGGTAGCGGTAATGAGAAGTAAATCGAGGGAATATATTTTTATTAACTCATCTTCTACCCTATCCTCTGAATGGAGATTTGTAGAATCAAATGACCCAGATAGTGGATTTAGACTTGTGCAGTCTCGTGAACACAAGCACGAATATGGTATTGATCATTACCAAGATAAGTTCTATGTCTTGACTAACTGGCAAGCCAAGAATTTCCGATTAATGGAAGCGCCAATTGATACACCTTCAAAGGAGTATTGGACAGAGCTGATACCACACAGGAGTGATGTACTGCTGGAAGGAATCGAAATATTTGCAAAGTTCATGGTGTTGGAAGAGCGCAGCGGAGGGTTGAGCCACCTGAGAGTGATGGAATGGGAAGGTGAAAACGAGCACTATATTGATTTTGGTGAAGAGACATATACAGCATGGACCGGAGCCAACTATGACTTTGATACGCCGATCTTGCGTTATGGATATAATTCACTAACGACACCTGCTTCTGTGTACGATTATAACATGGAAACTAGGGAGAAAATACTTCTAAAACAGCAAGAAGTATTAGGGGCCTTTAATTCTGAGGATTACCATGCTGAGCGTATTTATGCAATTGCACAGGATGGAGTTAAAGTACCAATTTCATTGGTATATAAGAAAGGCTTTGAACGTAATGGGGAAGCGCCACTTTATTTGACAGGTTATGGGGCGTATGGTTTTTCTTATGACCCATATTTCAGTTCTATTAGACTTAGCTTATTGGATAGAGGGTTTGTATTTGCCATCGCACATATTAGAGGTGGTGAAGATATGGGCAGGGCATGGTATGAAGATGGGAAAATGCTTAAGAAGAAAAATACCTTTTCAGATTTTATTGCCTGTGCAGAACACCTAATAGCTGAAAAGTATACGTCTTCTTCTAAGTTAGCAGCCAATGGAGGTAGTGCAGGAGGTCTATTGATGGGTGCTGTGATGAATATGAGACCAGAGCTGTTTAAGGTAATTGTAGCAGAAGTTCCTTTTGTGGATGTTGTCAGTACAATGCTAGACGAATCGATTCCATTAACTGTAGGAGAGTATGATGAGTGGGGCAATCCGAATGATCCTAAATATTATGAATACATTAAGTCGTATTCACCATATGACCAATTGGAAACGAAGGATTATCCACATACACTGGTTACTTCAGGGTTACACGATTCACAGGTACAGTATTGGGAACCAACGAAATGGGTGGCGAAGCTTCGTGAAATGAAAACGGATAACAATATGCTTTTGCTTAAGACAAATATGACGGCAGGGCATGGCGGTGCTTCTGGTAGGTATGAAATGTATAGAGAGGTCGCATTTGAGTATGCTTTTATTTTAAGTATCCTGACAAAGTAACCTTATAGACTAAAACTAAGGAGTGAACTTTGACCTTCACTCCTTTTTTATTAGCTGTTGACACAACGTTTCCATTAAGAAAGTCAAGACTTGAGTAGATCTTTTAAGAGAGGATTTGAATGTGAATAAATCAATAAAAATTTATTGCTGATATTCAGTTAGATGCACGTTAAGGGGTGTTTTTGAACGATTTTTTTTAAACCGAAGTTTGCAGAATAAAGAATCCATCGTACCTTTGCATCGCTTTCGGAATGAAAGAGAGCATTAAGCGAGAGTAGCTCAGCTGGTAGAGCACAACCTTGCCAAGGTTGGGGTCGCGGGTTCGAATCCCGTCTCCCGCTCAAATTGTCTCTAAGGCAAGCCGGGATGGTGGAATTGGTAGACACGCGAGACTTAAAATCTCGTGACCGCAAGGTCGTGCGGGTTCAAGTCCCGCTCCTGGTACAAGTCATATTAAATTAAGCGAGAGTAGCTCAGCTGGTAGAGCACAACCTTGCCAAGGTTGGGGTCGCGGGTTCGAATCCCGTCTCCCGCTCAAGTCGTAAAGCCTGATAGTAATATCAGGCTTTTTTTATACCCACCTTAGTGTTGTGATTCCCTCAATTATTGAATAAATATTGGTTTTATCCCTCAAATGCAGTCTTATTCAATTGTCATTTCCCGATTTATTTTGTGTTTATTTGTGAGTCAATAGTATTAATCATACATTTGTACACTTTGAAAACGACTGTACCTCTGCAATAAGAAGTCATATGTTCTTTTGAACCGAATTTATTTTTCTATTTTGCGGTGGAAATTTGTGAGGTCGCTTATTTATTGCTGTTTTCTAAGCTATAATCATAGTGCCCACAAACCCAACAGTGTTATATTTGAAGACTGGAAGATATAAAGCGGAAACTAACACAATCACAATTTTGTCATGGCAATTATTAATAAGATCAGACAAAAGTCGGGTATAGCTGTCGGCGTTATAGGCGTTGGCTTAGCCCTGTTCTTATTGGGAGGAGACCTGTTGTCACCTAATTCAAGAATCCTAGGAAGAAACAAGCAAGTAGTAGGGGAAATCGCTGGAGAAGAGGTTTCGCTCGAACAATTCAATCAGGCTGTAGAAGCCATCAGAAACAGATATCCAACTCCACCTAGCGAAGATCAGATGAGAAGCGTTAGGCAGTTTGCTTGGAACGAGATGATCTACGACGTTGCCTTTGGCAAGGAGTATGAAAAGCTTGGTCTGATGGTAACTAATGAAGAGCTTCAAGATATGATTAAGGGTAATAATGTAGACCCAAGAATCGCATCTTCATTTACTGACTCGACAGGTACGCTTAACAGAAAAGCACTGAACGATTACCTTTCGCAACTGAAGCAAGCTGGAAGCAACTCTCCTATGTATATGCAATTTGCAGCATTTGAGCAAAGCTTGGCTCCAGAGCGTGAAAGAACAAAATATACAAACCTGCTTACGACAACTTACTTTGCTAACTCATTGGAAGCAAAGAAAGAGTATGAGAAACAGAACACAAAGGCTGAAGTTATTTTCCTGAATGTTCCTTATTACTCTGTTCCTGACTCAGCAGTATCAGTATCAGACTCTGACCTGAACGGCTATTACAGTGAGCATAAGAATGAGTTTGAACGTGATGCAAGTAGAGGAATTGAGTTTGTAAGCTTTAGAGTAGAAGCTTCTGAAGAAGACAAGTACGCATTGGAGCAAGAGATGAAAGAGCTGGTTCAGCCATTCACTCAAACAAATAATGATACTGTTTTTGTTGAAGCTAACACTGAAGGTGCTTCTAACTTCCTGAATGTGAACATGACTGGCCTTCCGGCTGTAATGAATCCATCAGAACTGGAAGAAGGTAAAGTATACGGACCTTACTTTGCTGCAAATGCTTACAGGCTTTATAAAGTGTTGGGAATCTCAGAAGACTCTGTATTCTCAGCAAAAGCTAGTCACATGTTGTTCAAGCCTAAATCTGACAGTAAGGAAGATGAGGCAGCTGCAAAAGACAAAGCACAAGAAATCCTGAAGCAAGTACTGCAAGATCCATCGAAATTCGAGGAATTAGCTAAAACTGAAGGAGATGCAACACCTGCTACTAAATCTAGAGGTGGTGATCTTCAGTGGTTCCAAGAAGGGCGCATGGTGAAAGAGTTCGACAAGGCTGTATTTGGAGCTAAAGGTGCAGGCGTAGTACCTAAAGTTGTAAAAACTGACTTTGGTTACCATGTAATTAAAGTGACAGAGCCTAAGACGAAGAAAATGTTCAACTTGGCTGTTATCGAGAAAAACCTGGGCGCAAGTGATGAAACAATCAACGATGCATACGTAAAAGCAGGTAGATTTGCAGCAGAGAATAAGTCTAAAGATTCATTTGAAAAAGCAGCTGAAGCTGAAGGCCTGTTTATTGAGCAAGCACTTACTCTTCAGAAAGATGCTAATTACATCAACAGTATCACTGGTTCAGGTGTTAGAAACGTAATCAGATGGGCGTTTACTGAAGCTGAAAAAGGACAGGTATCAGAAGTATTTGACCTTGATGATAGATTTGTAGTAGCTGTTCTGTTGACAGAAAGAGCTAAAGGCGTTGCTTCTTTGAATGAAGTAAAAGACGATGTAAGAAGAGCAGTTCTTAAAGAGAAAAAAGCTGACGAAATCATCAAGAAACTTTCTAGCATGAAAGGTTCTTTGGAAGAAATCAAATCAGCTTATGGAAATGGCGCAACTGTTGGCATCGAAGATGACTTGGCACTTTCAGCAGCTTCATTGAGCGGAGTTGGTTTTGCTCCTAAAACTGTTGGTGCAATCTTCGGAATGAAAGCTGGAGAAACATCATCGCCTATTAAAGATGAAAACAGCGTAACTATGGTGAAGGTGAAAAACATCGAAGCACCTATGGAAACTGCTGATTACACGATCTACAAAAAGCAGCTTGAGCAGCGTAAAGGTAGTGGTGCTTCTTATAAAGTACTGCAAGCTATTACAGACTTGGCTGGTGTAGAAGATGAGCGTTATAAATTCTTCTAGTAGGTTAGAAGATATATAATATAGAAGGCATGGAGGTTTTTTACTTCCATGCCTTTTTTTATGCCAATTTATTTTGTTCAACAACACCGAATGAACATTCATTTTATTTTTCTATTTTGTGATGATCATACTTAAACATCAAATCGTATTTAGAAAATCTTGACAGAAATGGATAACAGTAAAAAGACTATTCTTGTGACGGGAGGTAGTGGGTATATCGCTTCTTGGATATTGAAATACCTTCTAGAAGATGGGCATACAGTACACGCAACAGTAAGAAGCCTTTCAGATCCAAAAAAAACTAGGCACTTGGAACAGTTGGCTGAAGAAAGTCCAGGTACCTTAAAGCTTTTTGAGGCAAACTTGTTGCAGGAAGGTTCATTTGAAAAGGCTATGCAAGGGTGTGAAATCGTCATGCATACAGCTTCACCATTCCAGTTGAATGTGAAAGATGCTCAAAAAGACCTTGTGGATCCTGCATTAAGAGGGACTAGAAATGTACTTCTAACTGCAAATGAGACTCCATCAGTAAAAAGAGTAGTACTGACATCCAGTGTTGTAGCCATTTATGGAGATGCTGTTGAAATTGAAGCAACCGATAGTAAGACTTTTACAGAAGCTTATTGGAACTCTACAAGCAGTCTTTCTCATCAGCCTTACTCCTACTCCAAGACATTGGCTGAAAAAGAGGCTTGGAGTATTGCAGACAATCAGTCACAATGGACTTTGACAACTATTAACCCTGCATTTGTTATGGGGCCATCAATCTCTGGCCGTACAGATTCAACAAGTGTAGATTTCATGTTGAATATGTTCAATGGAAAATTGAAAATGGGTGTGCCTGATATGAACTTTGGTTTGGTAGATGTAAGGGATGTGGCAAGTGCACATATTTTAGCAGGACTAAAGCCAGAAGCAAGTGGTAGGCATATACTTTGTGCTGGAAGTTTATCTATGCTGGAAATAGCACAAATACTAAGAAAAAAGTATGGAGAGAAGTTTCCAATCCCTAAAAATAGTTTACCGAATGCGATGCTTTATATGTTCGGTCCTTTTATGGGCTTTTCGTGGAAGTTTCTGAAGTATAACTTGGGATATGCCTTACAGTTTGATAATAGTTATAGCAAGCAAGATCTTGGTTTGAGGTATAGGGCAATTGAGGATACGCTAAATACGTTTGCCGAAAACTTGGTAGAAGAGCACGAATTGATTTAAAATAAAAGAAGCCTAAGTAGATGATATACTTAGGCTTCTTTAGTTGTATTAAAAATTAGCGTTCCAAAAATTACTTACCGAAGAAGTAGCCAACGCCAATTGAGAATACAGAGTTTTTGTATGTGTCATCACTTTCGTTATCCTTAGCTGTATCAGTTAGGCCAAGGTTGTAACGACCTTCAAAGTACAAGCCACTTTCCAGTTCGTAGGCAGCGCCCAGGTTCAAACCAAAGTCGATAGAGTTAACAGAGTCTTTTAGGTCAACATCTACATCAGCACCATCTCCTTCAACTTTAGCTTTAGCAGAAGCTAAGATACCCAATTGAGGTCCTACTTGAAGGTTAAAGCCTTCAGCAAGATAGAATTTAGCCATAACTGGGATGTTGATATAGTTAAAAGCAGTTTTGGCTGTAATATCACCTTCTTTTGTTTTAGCACCTTGAGCTGAGAAAAGTACCTCAGGCTGGATGGCAACTGCATCAGAAAGTTGGAATGAAGCAACACCACCTGCAACAAAACCTATTTTAGTGTCCATCTCTAGGTTAGTAATATTAGAGAAGTTTGCACCAGCTTTAACACCAAATGTAACGTTTTGAGCAAGTGAGATTGAAGTAAGGCCAACAATGGCGATCAGAGTAAAAAATAATTTTTTCATAAAAATGATAAGAGTTTAAAACGATTAAAAAATAGTTGAAAAAATCCCTCCCTCGAAGGTGATGCAAGTATAATAAGCCATGATTTTTTATGCCTAATTTTAATCAATTAATTAACATTCATTTTATAAATCAATTAAAAACGGGCAACTAAATATTTGAATAGTTATATTTTGAAATGTATTTTCACTTGATATAATACAATTATTTGTCGTGTGAGTATAAAAAAAGGACCCCTAATGGAGTCCTTTTCTTTTAAAGGTATAGTTTATCTTAGCTGATACCTAATTTCTTTTTTACGTCTTTTGGTATACCATCTTTATGTACCATGATTGAGACAGATTTCAATCTGATATAAGAAGCAGACATATAAAGGTAGCCTCCAAAATTGTTAGAATCTTCTCCCCAAGAGTTTTTGGTGACATAGTATTTCTTGCCATTTTGATCCGTAACAGTACCGATCACATGCATCAGGTGATCATCACTTGTCGAGTAGTTATCGAATAACGATTGACGTAGATCTACTGATACTTCTTTCTCTTTCTCATAACGGTTGAAAGTACCTTCTTTTTCCTCAAGAGTTTTGTCACTCCAATCTTTTTCTGGTACGATAGCGATACCGTTTTTATGAGAGAAAGATCTCTCGCTTACATCTCCATCCCAAACCAATGAGAAGCCATTATCCAAAGCATAATCCATCACAGATTCAAACTCTTCTAGCGGAAGGTTGTAATAGCTTGCTTGTGCCCAGTTATCTGGTACTTCAAGCATAAACTGAGAGTAATATGGGTGATGTGAGAAAGATGTCAACTCTACATAGTCGTCAGGGTTGAAGCCGACCACTTTTTCAGCATATGTCTTGGGTGTAAACTCCTCTCCTTGAATACTGAACTTTTCAGGAGCTTTACCGAGGTAAGTTTCTAAAACAGCATCAAAAGCATCTTTCCATTTAGGTGTAACACTTTTTGCTTTTACCAGTGTCTTCAGCATGCTTTCTAGAACAGGGAATAGTTCTGAATGGTCATGCATGATATCAGCTTTCTCTTTTCCAGCATAGGCCTTCTGAGGAACAATGCCGTAGTTTCTGATGACATTCAAGACATCATGAGAAAGGCTTCCTTCGCCAAAATTGCTGTTTCCATGATAGCGGACATATTTATCAGCTTTTTCAGGGTAGTTATAGCGAACAAAGAACATCTCAGACAAATCTAACTCACCTTTACCCAGTCGTAAAGCTTCAGATTCAATAAAGGATGTGGTTGAAAAACTCCAGCATGTACCAGTTTTACCTTGATCCTTTACCGAAGTCGTTTTCACCTGCTTTTTTACTGTCAGGTTATAACCGTCATTTCCAATTTTAATGTCTTGTGCCTCTGCTGGGTTCAGTGCTGCAGCACCTGCCAGTACAAAGGATGCAAGCAGAGATTTTATTTTATAGTAATTCATAGATCTATAAGCAAAAAATTTTAGGTCTTGATTGACAGAATAAATATTAAGTGAACAATATAATATATAACGATATAAAGAACAATGTTAGGCTACGTTCAAACACATAAAAAATTATTCAATAATGGGGTTTTTTGTTAATAAAAGACTTCAGAAGAAAAGAAGGCTTAAAAGGGATGAGTTTTAAGTGGGAAAAAGTGTTTGAAAAGTAGGAACATAGAAAGCATAGGTTTAAAACATTGACTTATTGTTAATTAACTCAAGAGTTATGGGACAGGATCATAGCCAGACCCTCCCCAAGGGTGACATCTTCCAATTCTTTTTAACCCTAATTTTGTGCCTTTAAGAGGGCCATGTTTTTTGATGGCTTCAATCATATACTGTGAACATGTAGGGGTATATCTGCATGATTGAGGAAGCCACGGAGAGATCATCAGTTGATAGAACTTGACGAAGAGAATCAATACTTTTGAGATCATTTTATTCTGTATTAAGACCATTAATTTTCACCTTGCCAGATGTGAAATAACGCATTAAAGTTAAGGAATAAGTAGAATACTGAGGCTAAATACTGTGTTTAAGTTTATACCTGTTTCAATACCAATTTTGTAAATAATTAAATCGTATAACCGTTTTAGCAAATATCAAGAAGTCGAATTTTATGTAATAATTGGAAGATTTTTCAGAATATAGTTTAGTAAAAACTAATTTCCTGTTAAATTGGCGGCGCAATGACATTATTTATTTGCTCTAACCAAAAAACGACAACATGAGTGTACTGGTAAATAAAGACTCTAAAGTAATTGTTCAGGGTTTCACTGGTTCGGAAGGATCTTTCCACGCTAGCCAGATGATCGAGTATGGCACGAACGTAGTAGGTGGTGTAACACCAGGTAAAGGTGGACAAACTCATCTTGATAAACCTGTGTTTGACACTGTTCAAGCGGCTGTAGAGGCTACAGGTGCTGATGTGTCCATTATCTTTGTACCGCCTGCATTTGCAGCTGATGCAATCATGGAAGCAGCAAACGCTGGTATCAAGGTGATTATCACAATTACTGAGGGTATCCCTACGAAAGATATGGTGGCTGTGAAAGAGTACCTGAGCGACAAAGACGTAACAATGGTAGGTCCTAACTGTCCAGGTGTAATCACTCCAGAAGAAGCGAAAGTTGGTATCATGCCAGGTTTTGTTTTTGCAAAAGGTAAAATCGGTATCGTATCGAAATCAGGTACTTTGACTTACGAAGCTGCTGACCAAGTAGTAAAAGCAGGTTTAGGTATCACTACAGCGATCGGTATTGGTGGTGACCCAATCATTGGTACTTCAACTAAAGAAGCTGTTGAACTGCTGATGAATGATCCTGAGACTGAAGGTATCATCATGATTGGTGAGATCGGTGGTAGCATGGAAGCTGAAGCAGCTCGTTGGATCAAAGAAAACGGTACAAAACCAGTTGTTGGTTTTATTGCAGGTCAAACTGCTCCTAAAGGCCGTAGAATGGGACACGCTGGTGCGATTATCGGTGGTAAAGACGATACAGCTGAAGCAAAGATGAAGATCATGGGTGAGTGTGGTATTCACGTAGTGAAATCTCCTGCAGACATCGGTGAGACAATGGTTAAAGCATTGGCTGCTGTAAAAGCTTAATCGTAGTCAGAAGTTAACTTACTGACTTGAACATAAAAAAATCCTATCTCTTCTGAAGAGATAGGATTTTTTTATAAATGCTATTTTACCCATTAATTAATGGTCTTAGTCATTATCATATTGTCTGTTTGGGTCAAAGGTGATTCTTACTGTATCAATACGGGCATTTTCTAGTGAGATCACCTCTACCTTGAAATGCGCTTCTTCAATAATGTCCCCTACTTCAGGCAGGTCATGGTTGATGTGAAGGATCAGTCCTCCTAATGTTTCATACTCACCCTCAGGTAGGTCCCAATTATACTCTTCGTTCAGGAAGTCGATCTCATTACGGGCATTTAGTTCATAAGTGAATTGATCTACTTGTGTTACTTTCAATTCACCTTCCTCTTCATCATGTTCATCCTCAATTTCCCCAAAGATTTCTTCCATGATGTCTTCCATCGTTACGATACCTGATGTTCCACCAAACTCATCAACAACCAAAGCCATACTCTTTCGGTCAGCAGTCATCTGAATCATCAGCTCATTGGCAAGCATACTTTCAGGAACAGTAATGATTTCAGTAATGATATCGTCAATTACCTGAGGCTTTTTGAACAGGTGAAATACATGGCAGTACCCAATTATATTATCAATTGTCTTTTTGTAGACAGGGATTTTACTGTGACCACTTTCTTCAAACAGTTTGCGGAGATCTTCAATATCGTCTTCAATACTGATAGCCTCAATCTCTTTTCGAGGTACCATGCACTCCTTTACTTTAATGTGCTTAAAGTCCAGTGCATTGGAAAGAATCTTTTTATCTACAATTTCATCCTCTTCATCATCATCAGTGGCCATATCCATTTCGGTGATATAGTGCCCTAAATCAGTTAGGTTAAACTGTGGCTTACCTTCCTCATACTTCATCTTCATCACTTTCAGGATAGTGAACTTAGAAAGTCTTTCCACTGTCCATGTGATAGGATATGAGAGGTAATAAATGATATTCATTGGGATGGCAGCCCCGTACAGGAACTTGTCAGGATCTGCCAATGAAATGCTTTTAGGGGTAAATTCTGCTGTAAGCAGTACCACAATTGTGGAGACGATTGTTTGAAAGACCAGTACCAGAATATCTAAAGTGGCACGGTCCATAATGCTGAAATTCTCCTGAAGTATATTGAGGATTGGCGTCTCAATCATGGCAGCCATAAAAGAACCGTAAACTACAAGAGCAACAGTATTGCCGATGAGAATAGTGGTGATAAAGAAAGAGGCATTCTCATAAAACTTGGATAGAATGTTACCCACAACATCACCTTTTTTCTTCAGAATGGCGATATGAAGCTTATTTGCGGATACAAAAGCTATTTCTGAAGCTGAAAAAAACGCTGAAAAAATCAACGATATAATTACAATCAATAAATTACTACTGTCCATCGACGGGGTTTGTTTGTTTCAATACTCCAGCTTCTTTAAACTATCTAAATACTATTTCTGGAGTTCACTCACTCAGCAACACTACTACATTAAGATTTCGCTGAAAATACAGACATTTTCTTTAAATACAGGAATTACCCATATCAAGGTTTCGTTTTTGCTGAATTGATCAACTGCAAATATCATAAAACTGTCTCAATTCCCGAACTTTTAGAGTTGCAAGTCAAACTTTTATCAACTATCCGACCAAAGGACCTGATCATAGAACTTAATTTCTATTCAGAAGTGACAGTGAATTAAACATTTATGGGATTATTAATGTTTAAACTTTAAGTGTGTATATTCGTCAAGTTTTTGAATAAGAGGTAGGAAAGGAGAAAACTATGGATAAGGTAAATATATTAGCTATAGGTAGAGATAAAGAAATTTTATCGATTGTTGTTCGGTTGCTGAATAAAGAAGAGGCATGGGTAGCAAAAGGTGTTACTACAGATGAAGAGGCTATTACAATGTTTCAGCAACAGGATTTTGATATTGTATTATTTGGAGGTGGTATTTCAGAAAAGTCTGAGAAGAAGTTGAGGGCATTATTTAGTCACCAATCTCCTGATACAAGTATAGTACAGCATTATGGAGGAGGAAGCGGTTTACTATATACAGAGATCAGGCAGGTTCTTGATCAACGAAAGAGTGCCTATAAGATCAATATTCAGGACAATATTTTCTAGTTTCAAGAATGGATAATATTAAAGTCTATACAGCACCGGACAGTCATAAACCAAAGGTTCCTGTCATTGTCAATGATATGGGAGAAGTCTATCGGAGAAGAAAGGGAAAAGCTGATATTCCACACAGACATGACTTCTATACAATCCTATTGATCAAAAGCGCAACAGGAATGCATATCATTGACTTTAATGTGTATAGACTTGGTACGTATCAGGTGTTTTTTGTAAGTCCTGGGCAAATCCATCAGGTAATAGAGAAAGAGCCTACTGAGGGGTGGGCTATCACCGTGACCAAAGCGTTTCTGGAAGAGCATCATATTGATACAGCTTTTATTTCTGAAATAAACCTCTTCAGAGAATCAGGTGATACTCCTCCCCTGCATGTAGAACCATCTGTGTATGATGAATTGGAAACTATCGTACATCAGATTATGAAATGTGAAGAGCGACATGCAAAATTTTCATGGGATGCTGTAGGGGCTTACCTGAAGCTCTTTTTGATTACAGCCAATAACGTATGCACATTACCTCAAAACCCTCACCAACAGAAATCTTCTGCACAAGTCATTCTTCGAGAATTCAAAGCATTGGTAGAAGCGAATTACACCAAAGAGCATAAAGTCAACTATTATGCAGAGCGATTAGCCATTACGCCAGACCACCTGAATAAGACCATCCATGCACTGGTAGGAAATACAGCGAAGGAATATATACAAAACAGACTTTTACTAGAGGCAAAAAGGTTATTAATCCATTCAGCGCTTACGGCAAAAGAGATTGCTTATGTGGTTGGGTTCAAAGAGCCGTCCCACTTCAGTAACTTCTTTAAAAGAAATACGGGTATGTCGATCAAGGATTTTAAGCAATATGCAATCAAGGAAGGTGGGTGATATTGGACTTTTGTATCTCATTACCTGATTTTTGCATTTACTGACAATGTGTTGTTTCGGATATTTGTAATATCAAGAACAATAAAAGAATCGCTTGTGAATAGAAAGTCTTTTATCAAAAAATCACTGCTTGGTGTAGCTGGAGTACTTTCAGGAAAGCAGTTACTCAAAGCAGGACCTGTGGCTGAAAATGTAAAGACATTATCGCTGACAGACATTGTAGGATTTAATCATTTACCCAATAAAGAGGAGATAACTATGAAAACCGTATTGCATAAAGCAGCAACAAGAGGCGTAGCTAACCATGGATGGTTACATTCAAATCACACATTCAGTTTTGCAAGCTATTACAATCCTGACCGTATCCATTTCGGTATGCTTCGTGTATTGAATGATGATCAGGTAGCTCCAGGAATGGGCTTTGGTACGCACCCTCATGACAATATGGAAATCATTTCTATTCCACTGGAGGGAGATTTAGAGCACAAAGACAGCATGGGTAACACTACGGTGATACGAGAAGGTGATATCCAAGTAATGAGTGCAGGTACAGGTGTACACCATAGCGAGTATAACAAGAACAAAGATAAGGAAGTGAAGTTCTTGCAAATCTGGGTCTTTCCTGACAAGAAGAATGTGGAGCCTCGTTATGACCAAATCAAATTGGACAAGGAGAAAATGAGCAATGAGTTTGCTCAGGTGCTATCCCCTAACCCTGATGATGAGGGCGTGTGGATTCACCAAAATGCTTGGTTCAACATCGGTAACTTGGATCAGGGAACAGAAACTTCTTATAAACTGCATGGACAGGGACAAGGTGTATATGCTTTTGTTTTAGAAGGTGATGTGACCATTGAAGGGCAGCAGTTGAACAAACGTGATGGTTTTGGTATTTGGGACGCAGCGGAAATCAAAATAAAAGCTGATAGTAATGCAAGAGTATTGCTGATGGAAGTACCAATGAATTAAGAAGAAGTTAAGAGCTGAGTAATATAAGCCCCTGTGTCTTTATTGATACAGGGGCTTTTTTGGTTTAAGACTCGTTCTGGATTTTATGCATTTTCATCTTGAATGTGAAGGCAAAAAGAGAACTTTGATACACGGTTTCAACTAGATATCTATTTATAGGTGGTGTTTTTACACTTAATGGTTTTTTAATTGAAACATTGAATGTTTAATAATATTTAAAGTGCAGTAAATCAGTAATTTGTATTGTTTTTAAAAAGCAAAAATCTCACCCTTAAAACCACCTCTTATAGTCTGTTATAAGTGTAGATGATAAACTTTTTTGTGGAGTTTTTTGACCTGAATACTAGGTTTGGTTCCATAATCAACAGCACAGGTTGGTCTCGCCTTCCTAAAGTCTGATCACCTTCAGGAATGGCAAAAATAATGGACAATCATTTTTCATTGATTTCAACACTGTGAGTTCATTATAAGGTTCGGTTAAATGCACTTGACTGAAAAACCAGAGGCTTATTTACACACAATCACTATAATATTTTAAGGTATGAGGACATTCTACCATTCATTAAAGAGAAAGAGCGGAATGCTACTCTCTTTACTCTTGCTTGCATGTCTTTGGTCCGGAGTGGCAAAGGCACAATCTATTACAGTTAGAGGTACAGTACAAGATCAGGCTAGTGAGCCAATCATAGGAGCAAACATTGTCATTAAGGGAAGTACACAAGGAACGATTACAAACTTTGATGGAAATTTCAGTTTGCAAATTCCTAGTGGAACTGAAACACTGATGGTTTCTTATATTGGTTATTTGTCTCAAGAAGTTGAGGTTAACAACCAGACACAGTTCAACATTATCCTTGAAGAGGATATGGAGCAACTGGAAGAAGTTGTAGTAGTAGGATATGGAACTGCAAAGGAAAAAGACCTGACATCGCCAATTGCAACTGTTAACGCAGATGATATTACAGCGATGAGTTCTACTTCACCGATGCAGTCAATTCAGGGTAAAGTTCCAGGTGTAACGATTACCAACTCGGGTGCTCCAGGTGAAGGGCCAACAGTGCGTATCCGTGGTGTAGGCTCCCTGCAAAACTCTGACCCTCTATATGTGGTAGACGGTATGTTTGTAGACGATATCAACTTCCTGAACCCGAATGATATTGAGTCAATGTCCATT
This sequence comes from Limibacter armeniacum, assembly GCF_036880985.1. Taxonomy (NCBI): domain Bacteria; kingdom Pseudomonadati; phylum Bacteroidota; class Cytophagia; order Cytophagales; family Flammeovirgaceae; genus Limibacter; species Limibacter armeniacum. The sequence goes on along the minus strand of NZ_JBAJNO010000009.1, from coordinate 2,583,918 downwards.
CTGAAAGATGCTTCAGCTGCAGCTATTTACGGTGTACGTGCTGCAAATGGTGTTGTACTGATTACGACTAAAGGAGGTAAGAAAGGCACAAAGATGCGTGTATCCTATGATGGTTACTACGGTGTTCAGAAAGTGACACAGCGATTGAAGATGGCTAATTCTGAGCAGTACGCTAATGTGATGAATGCTTCCAACAATGCTGATTATGCTGCAGTGATCCAGAAGTCAATCGATATGTATGGTGGAGAAAATGGTATTCCTGCTGTTTCAACTGATTGGTATGATGTGTTGTTGAGAGACAGTGCCCCTATCCAAAGTCATAATATTGGCTTGAATGGTGGAACAGAAAAAGCGACTTACTCATTTGGTGTTAGCTACTTTGACCAAGAAGGTATGATGGATGCTACAGGCATGTACAAGAGACTTGGACTTCGTGGTAAAGCGGACTTTGATGTTTCGGACAACCTGAAAATCGGAATGAGTATGAACCTAACCAATGAGCAACGTCAGGTTGATGATGGTAATGCATGGTTCAACGCATATACAAACAGCCCAATTTATCCTGTCATGGATAACTCACTTTCAGATGATAGAGCTTATCCTGTAAAATTTGCGAACCCACATGACTTAGGCTTCAGTACTTACTATACGAACCCTGCAGCAGTAGCATATTACCGTGGTGATGATATCTCAAAAGCAACACGTTTCCTTCCAACTATTTACGCAGAGCTACGTCCATTCAGTGCAAAAGACATCGTATTCCGTTCGGCAATGAATATGGACTTCCGTTTCAACCGCAGTCGTAAATATACACCTGAATACATTGCTGGAGACAATATACAGCAGATTAACCTGCTAGATAAATCACATACATGGAATAGCAATTACGTTTGGGACAACACTGTTACATGGTACAATACATTAGGTGAGCACAACTTGAATGTAATGGCGGGCTTCTCTGCAAGACAGCAACAATGGTATACACTTAGAGGTACTGCACAAGGCACGACATTACCTGATTATATTGATGGAGCTGATGCTGCAACCACTACAGCTTATGATGATGGAGAGCGTTTCCATGGTTTGTCGGCTTTTACACGTGTATCTTATGATTATAAGGAGCGTTACTTGCTGTCATTGACAATGCGTGCAGATGGTTCTTCAAAATATCAGCAAACTTGGGGTTACTTCCCTTCAATTGGTGCAGGTTGGATCATTTCGGATGAACCATTTATGGCAGATGTAGCAGACAAAGGAGTTAGTTTCCTGAAACTGCGTGCTTCATGGGGTCGATTGGGTAATGACCATGTAACACATAATGATGGTTTTGCAACAGTATCAAGTGGTGGTTTGGATGACTCAGGTATCTTCGGAGATGCAATATTGGTTCCTGGTATGATTAACCAAACAAACTACACGGACCTTAAATGGGAAGTGGTGGAAGAACTAAACTTTGGTTTGGATTCTAGGTTCCTAAATGATCGCTTGTCATTTGAAGCAGATTACTTTATTCGAGACACTAAAAACCTAGTAATTCGTACTACTCTGCCAAATGGTAATGGAACACTTCTTCAAAACACTGGTTCAGTAAGAAACTCAGGACTTGAGCTGGTTATGAACTGGAGTGACCAGATAGGTACTGATTTTAGTTACTCAGTTGGTGGTAACTTTACAAAATTGCATAATGAAGTAACTTCTTTGGCTGACCAACCTTATATCATGACAGGCTCTGCTGAATTCCCTCAACGTTCTGAAGTTGGTTCACCAATTTACTCATTCTATGGTTGGAAAACAGATGGTGTTTATCAAAACCAAGCAGAGATTGATGCAGATCCAATTGCAGTTGCTAATGGTTTGAAGCCAGGTGATTTCCGTTATGTTGATACCAATGGCGATGGTGTCTTGGACAATGATGACCGTCAACTATTGGGTGATTATCAACCTGATTTCACATATGGTTTGAATATGAACCTTCAATATAAAGGTTGGAGTTTAGCAGCAGCATTTCAGGGTGTAGGTGGCGTAACGATCTTTAACAGACGTCGTGCTGATATCAATAAACATGGCTTGAATAACCTAGATGCCAACCTTGCTGAAAACCTTTGGAGTGGCGAGGGATCTACAAATGCCTACCCTTCAGCAGAAGGCTTATTCAATACTTGGAACAATGGCAAGTTTAATGACTTCTTCTTGGAAGATGCTTCATACTTCCGTATCCAGAATGTACGCTTGGCTTACAGCCTTCCAAAAAGTGCTTTGGATAAGCTGAGAATGAGTGCAGCACAGATCTATGTCAATGCTGACCGTCCTTATACCTTCTTTAATACCAACGGATTTACGCCAGAGGTAATAGATGGAGTTGACCAGTCAGTTTACCCAATCCCTGCAGTATTCTCATTGGGTGCAAACTTGACATTTTAAGAGATTAAAGGGACCAAAAATTTAGAAACCATGAAAATCAGATATATCGTTGCAGCCGGATTAATGGCGCTAATGTCTATGTCATCATGTACTGATGAGTTTCTGGGTATTACTCAGGAAAATACAGCTCCAACTGAAGAGCTAAACTATGCAGATAAAAGTCAGATGTATGGCCCCGTATCAGGAGTATATGGAACTACTCGTCGCCGTATGTCACAATGGGAAATCTGGCCATTGCTGAATGTACGTGGTGATGAGGTGACAAAAGGGGGCGGGTCAGACAATGACCAGTTTGATTACCTAAATGTTGAGCGGTTCAACTATGGTGCAATCAAGGGTTTTTGGGCATTAAATAACTCATGGAATGCACTGTACAATATTGTCTATACGACATATAACAATGAGGCGCTATTAAATCGTTTTCGTGAGCACCTTACTGATGAGGCTGACATTGAGTTGGGGAATCAGTATGAGGCAGAGATTCGTTTCCATAGAGCATTAGCTTACTTCTTTATCTCTAACCTTTGGGGAGATGTGCCATTGGTGGATTTTGAAAACTTGATGCGTCTGGACTTGCCTAAAGTGAAGCAAGCAGGAGTTCGTGAATTTATTCACAGTGAGTTGGATTACTGTATTGAGCACTTGCCGGCAGGGAGACCTGATCAGCAATCTCACCAAGGGGCAGTAACAAAATACACAGCAATGGCACTGAAGGCTAAAGTTGCTTTGTATGAAGAAGACTATGCCACAGTGAAAAACCTGACAGATAAGATTATCAGTGAAGGAGGTTTCTCTTTGTACTCAGATTACTATAACCTGTTCAAGATTCCAGGTAAACTAGCACCTGAGTCATTGTATGAGCTACAGTTTACTGATTTTGGAAATGGTGATGGCGATCAGGTATATGGTGGAGCATGGTTCCAGCACCAAGGCCCTCGTGGAAATGCAGCGCCTGTTAACGGGTGGGGCTTTATGATTTTGGAAGGAGGTTTCTTGGACTTCCTGAACGAAAGAAATGACTCTACTCGTTGGGATGTAGCGGTATTGGAGTCAGGAGCAACAACACCTGCAGGTGATGAAATTGCAGAGTTTGTGCCTAGCTACTTGGATGGGTTAAAAGCTCATTACAATGGAAAAGCTTACACACCTAAAAACCAACTGACAGAAGGCCGTAATAACTATGGAGCAAACAATAACATCCGTGTGTTACGCTATGCTGACGTATTGTTGATGAATGCAGAAGCAAATCTGAAAGTTGGTGGAGATGCTGCAACACCACTTAATGAAGTAAGGGTGCGTGCAGGATTAGAGCCAATTGGATCTCCAACGCTTGACGATATTATCAATGAGCGTCGTGCCGAATTCTCATGTGAGTGGGGTGACCGCTTTATGGATTTGGTGAGAACAGGAAAGGCACAATCGGTACTACCAGGCTTCATACCTGGTGAGTCAGAGTTCCTGCCTATTCCATTGGCACAGGAAGACTTGAATCCTCTTTTGAGAGAACCAGCTATTTAATATAGATCAATAGTTTTCATTTACTAAGATTATCCTAAACCCAGAGTATGCCTTGCTGCTCTGGGTTTATTCATTTGAAAGTTGAGTATGGAGCGCTTAAAAAGTTAAATTAGTTACAAGATTTTTTCTAGGCTTTCATTATTAAACCTCAATCCAGAAAACCTATTTATGAAATACAATACAATGACAATGTGTAAGGGAGTGCTGATACTGATTCAGGCTATTTTATGGAGTACGGCATTAGGGCAGGGCAGGCATTCAGAAACCATCAATACAGGGTGGCAATTTCACAAAGGAGATTTCAGGCAAGACACTAAAGTGGAGGAGTCAGACTGGCAGACAGTAAATATTCCCCATACATGGAACCAGAAAGATGCTTTTGAGGGCAATGGCAAATATTACCGTGGCGTAGGTTGGTACCGTAAGGCTGTCATAATTCCTGAAGATTGGAAGGGCAGAAAGATTTACCTTCACTTTGAAGCAGCAAATCAGGAAACACAAGTGTTTTTGAACCATGAACCAATTGGTCATCACAGAGGAGGTTATAATGCTTTCCGATATGATATCACAGACATAGTTCAATATGGGAAAACCAACCAACTTCGAGTAAAACTAGATAACCGTCATAACTGGAATATACCTCCATTGGATGCCGACTTTACATTCTATGGAGGTATCTATCGAGATGTTCATTTGATCACAGTGTCCCCTACTCACTTTGAGATGGATAATTATGCATCTGATGGAGTATTTGTAAAGGCGGAAGATTTATCCGAAGCATCAGGGAAACTGAAAGTTTGGGGCAAGGTCAAAAATGAGGAAGCATTGACAAAACGGTTGTTGGTAAAATCAGTGTTGAAAGATGCTGATGGACATACTGTAATGGAAACGAGTCAAAAGCTGAAGTTAGCTCAAGGTACTACTACTGACTTTATGTTAATGAGTAAAGCGATTACTCAACCACACCTATGGTCACCAGAAGATCCTTACTTGTATACAGTAGAGACGAAGCTGATTGAACAGAAAACTGGAAAGGTACTGGATGAAGTAGAGACATCATTTGGTTTTCGTTGGTTTAGTATAGATGCAGACAAAGGCTTTTTCCTTAATGGCAAGCACCTCAAATTAGTTGGTGCAAATCGTCATCAGGACTATAAGGGTTTAGGGAATGCATTGCCAAATGCGATTCACCGGAAGGACATGAAGTTATTGAAGGAGATGGGAGCCAACTTTATCCGAATCGCCCATTACCCGCATGATCCTGAGGTGTACAAGGCTTGTGATGAGTTAGGGTTGTTGTCATGGTCAGAGATTCCTGTAATCAATGATGTAACAGATACAGAAGAGTATTTCAAGGTATGTACTGATATGCAACTGGAGCACATCCGTCAAAATTATAACCACCCATCTATCGTGATGTGGGGGTATATGAATGAGATCTTTATCCGTATGGTTTTTAACCGAAAAATGACCAAAGAAGATAAGGATGCGAAGATCGATGCGACATTGAGACTGGCACGTAAGTTAGAAGATATAACCAGAACCGAAGATGCTGAGCGCATTACAGTCATGGCACTTCACGGAGATCAGGTATATAATGAAACGGGAATCGCAGACATTCCACAACTAATAGGTTGGAACTTGTATTATGGATGGTATGTGGATGATATCTATGGGTTAGGAAAGTTCTTGGATGAAGAGCATAGAAACCATCCAGAAAGACCTTTGTTTCTTTCAGAGTATGGTCCGGGGGCTGATACACGTATCAATACATTTACGCCCAAGATCTATGACTTTTCGGCAGACTATCAGCGCTTGTATCACAGTGGCTACCTAACACAAATACTTGAAAGAGATTATATGGCCGGAATGACGGCATGGAACTTTGCCGACTTTGGGTCAGCAGGAAGACATGATACAAGACCGTTTATCAACCAAAAAGGTTTGATGAATTATGACCGTCAGCCAAAGGATGTGTACTACCTCTACCAATCATATTTACTGAAGGAACCTGTATTGAAAATTACAGGAGGTGCTTTTGCTAAAAGACAGGCAATGGAAGGTGAAAGTGGTAAAGGTGTTTGCAATCAGGATGTTATCATATTTACGAATCAGCCTTCCGTTGAACTTTTTCATAATGGAAAATCATTGGGAATAAAGAATGCTTTAGAAAAACAGGTGGTTTTCTCTGTTCCTTTTAAGTCTGGAGATAACACGTTGAAAGCGATAGCTGGAAAAACAGAAGATCAATTGATTATTTCCTTCGACGTTGTGCCACAGGAATTGTCAGCATACAACTTTGGAGAAATCAATGTCAATGCAGGAGCAGGCTACTGGTTCAATGATGAAACTACAGGAGAGGTTTGGATGCCGGACAGAAAGTATCAGAAAGGCCAATGGGGATATATTGAAGGGGAGCCTTACCGAAAAGACAACCGAACTTGGCAAGGAGTACCAAGAAATATCGAAGGGACAGACAATGACCCACTTTTCCAAAATATGCGAGTTAACCCTAAAGGTTATACCTTTGACGTGACTGATGGCAATTATGAGGTAACACTGTATTTTGTAGAACCAAATGCCAAGGTCGCTAATGAATCAGCCATTTATGAATTGTCAGCTTCCAAACAACAGAATGAGACACCACGTCAAGATGTGAGAATATTCAATGTCAAGATGAATGGTAAGACTGTTTTGGAAGGTTTTAATATAGGAAAAGAGTTTGGTGCTTTCTATGGAGTTGAAAAGACTTACTCAGTGAAAGCTGAAAATGGTGAAGGTATTCAAATTGTATTTGAGTCCCTTCATGGGCAGCCATTGGTTAGTGCTTTGAAAGTCAGAAAGCAATAGTGAAGTGATACTAACAAATTTAATCTCGTGATGAGAAAATGGTATAAAGCAATAAGCTTCCTGCTGTTTTTGGTTTGTGCAGGACTGGTAAGCTGTAACAGAGCAGCTACAAAAGGAAATGAGGAGGAAAGTATTCAAAAAATGGCAAGCTTGCCTGAAGAAGCTTTATTGGATACGGTGCAGCACCAGACCTTTAGGTATTTCTATGATTTTGCCCATGCAAAAAGTGGTATGGCAAGAGAGCGAAGTGAACCAGCCAAAAGAGGCTCGGCAGGAGTACCAAACCTTGAGAATATAGTCACAACAAGGGGTACCGGTTTTGGTGTTATGGCATTTCCTGTAGCAGTGGAGCGTGGTTGGATTACAAGGGACAAGGCTGTAAATCATCTGAGTAAGATTGTCAGTTTTCTAGAAAGCTGTAAACGCTTTCATGGAATGTGGGCACACTGGTATGATGGCAATACCGGAAAAGTCTCAACCCTTTCTAAATATGATAATGGTGGTGATCTGGTAGAGTCAGCATTTCTTTTGCAAGGTTTATTGACGGTCAGAGAATACTTTGACAGCAATTCTGATAAAGAGGTAAACTTAAGAAGTACAATTACCAGACTTTGGGAAGAGGCTGAATGGGATTGGTATACCAACGGGAAACCTTGGCTTTATTGGCATTGGTCTCCTGATTATGGTTTCAAAATCAATATGCCAATTATGGGATTTGATGAGAGCATGATCGCTTATGTATTGGCGGTGGCATCCCCTACCCATCCGATCAAACCAAGTTTATATCAAACAGGCTGGGCTATAGACCATAATGACCGTTTCAAGGAAAAGGGCGATTATGTTCAAAGGCTTCAGATTGGAGAGAACAACAACAGTGGAGGGCCGCTATTTTTTACTCATTATTCGTTTCTGGGATTAACTCCTTATATCACGGATAAATATGTACAAGAGGCAGGATATGCAGACTATGCTACGCACAATAAGGCAATGGTGGATTATTGTTATGATTGGTGTTTGAAGCATGGTTATCCTAAAAACTGTTGGGGATTAACATCAAGTGACGACCCTGAGAAAGGCTATAGAGTACATGCCGCTGAAGTTGGGAGAAGAGGTGATAACGGCACGATATCCCCTACTGCGGCGATTTCTTCCATTGTCTATACTCCCGAAAAGTCATTGGCTTTTATACGGTATCTCCTGCACGAACATGGAGGGAATATGTGGAAGGAATATGGTTTCAAGGATGCATTTAACTTGAAATATGATTGGTATGCACCTGCTTACCTAGCTCTGGATCAAGGACCAATGATCATCATGATTGAAAACTATAGAACAGGGTTACTCTGGAAAAACTTCATGAAAAATCCTGAGATTCCAAAGGCTTTGGAAAAGCTGGGACTCAAACAGACCAAGCAGGTTTTATAATACAGCAAAAAGGACTTCAGGTGCTACACCCGAAGTCCTTTTATCTTTTATAACTAATAGTTCTGATGTGTTACTTATTTCATTTCCTCAGGCATAAAGCTAGGCAGCAGGATACCTGATTTTGGATTGCTAGCTTCTTCTGCCTTCTTCTTGAAGCTCCAAACAGTATTTCGTCTCATATCAAGCATATCTGCAAGCTGCTGAAGTGTGTACTTCTTAGGATAGTGCTCGAAGATATAACACAGGTAGAATGCTTTGACAATGTCAAACTTGATTCCTTGAAATACTGAACCTGTGGTGATAGATTCATTGTAGCCACATTTGGTACAGCGGCGAGAGAACTTCTTAGTCCCCTCAAAATACTTGTCATTGTTGCATTTACGGCATGAATACCCATCTTTCCATTTGCGGTCCTGAATATAACGGAAGCAACTTAACCTGTCAGGAAATAGCTCGGAGAACTCCTCAAAGCTGATCAACTTGTTGACAAACCTGTTCTCCCGCTCTTTCAGTACCTTGGTTTTTAACTTATAGTTATCGACGTCCAATACATGGTTCAGTTTGTTGAGCTTTCCGTTGGCAATAGATAGCGCCTCATTGGCAACTCTCAATTCTTCTTCACTGTGTTGGAGTGCTTTTGTGCGTTCCCTGACTTTGATTTCAAGTTCCTCATTGATTTTCTCTTTAAGCTCCATACGCTTGTGTTGCTCCTCAATAATTTTCTGCTGAGCAATCTTCTTTTCCTGTTGTTCCTCAATAATCTGTTGTTGGGCTTTTTGTTCACGTTCCTTGAGGAGTTTTAACCTATCTGATAGCGCAAATGACAGGAAGAGCATTTCTAACCCGAAACCAATACGAAGACTGTAGTGTGTAATGATAGAAAAAGGGATAATGCCAACAGCCACCATACCCTTGATTGATGCACCAGTTAGCAGGCAGATACAAGCAAGCATCAGGAACCTTGCAGACTTATACTGCTGCTTCAAGGCAATACCACTTACTAGTACCATCGCCAGAATGGTAGTAGTACTTAAAAGGTAAGAGTCGTAAAGCTGATGCCCGAAGAATAATGATCCCACAAACAGGATGCTGTGAATTATGGCAATTCCCTGTAGTGCCCTATTAATAATTGGGAAGGCATTGGAAGTGTCCAAGAAGTCTCTAATAAAGACAATGGCACTGATAACTACAGCAAAAGTAGACAGGTGTTCAGCATAGACATTGATGGCTGGTTCGTGGAACCACAGGTAATGAAATCCTAGTCCATCCTCACTTAGGTTAAAGAAACCTATAGCAAGTATGTGCAGGATATAGTATGGGTATTTTTTTTCTCGAATGGCAATCCATGTAAGCAGGTTGTAAACAGCCATAATGATAATGGCACCATACAATAGCCCTAACAGCAGATACTCGGTAACAGCATAGCTAATCAGTCGGTTGGTACTTCTGAATGCTAAGTGGAGGTCAGCTACTTTATTGGACTTGACCTGAAAGTAGAATGGCTTTTCATAGTCAATCTGTTGGTCAAGAGGAATGATAAAGTTTTTATGGTGTACATCCCTATGGGTAAAATCGAAGGAATCCCCTAAGGTTATTTCCTTGTACTCGCCCGACTTCTGGGGAATGAAGGCATGAATGTAATCAATGCTTTGGTCGTAAAACTCAATTAGCCATTGTCGCTTGGAGTCTTCAGCAATGTGTAATTGAATTTTGAGCCAAAGTGCACTATTGATATCAAAGTTGTCTTTGTTGTACTTGGGAGCGAGCAGAAACTCAGGCTGCTGCTTTAGGATATCCTGAAAAGTCATCAACTGGGTAGTGTCTTTCCAGTGCATGATATGGGAAAGATTCAGAATCTGCTCTTCAAGTCCATCTCTCAAGTAGATTGTTTCAATCGAGTGGTTTGGTTTACCAAATGTTTGTGCCAGACCAACCACCATAAGCAAGGCAATTAGCCCATTTCGCAAAAGCCAAGTGGAATTGCTTAATAGACCTGTGTGTTTATGACACTTCATAAGTCAAATGCTTTCATTGATTCTTTAGGATGAATGCAAAATTGGCGTAAAAAAAACATATTTCAGAATATTTCTTGTTGATATCTGTCAATATTTCAGGATTTCTTATAAAACAACGCATTGCAAATAGGATTTTATTGTAAATCTCTTTTGACTGTTTTCCTGATAATTGAAATGTTTGGTATTAATGCGGTATAGTTGGTGTTTTTGTGCTTTTATGTATCTGTTTATCTGTATGTTGTATTGTTTTTAACCTTGTAAAAAGAGCTATTGAAAACATTGAAAATGCGTTGGTTTTAATATCACTTTTTACACTTTTTATTTGAATCTGCTTGTCTCCACTATACGTTTGTTCTGTTCTCTTATTAGAGATTGCTTTCTAGTAGGAACACGCTTTATCACCAGCTATTGATTATAAAATGGAAAGTTCAGGGAGCGTGGAAAAACGTTTCCTGAATATTTCCAATGCAATCAAAAAGATATTACAAACAAACATAATCAGTTCAGTCACATGAATATGAATAAGACTCTGACCATGTTGGCACTTGCGGGTGTCATGGTGGGGTGCTCCCCAAACAAATCGGCAGATAAAAGTAACACAGCCGTTTCTACAATGATCTGGAAAGATAACAAAGCCGAAATGGACAAGTTTATCGATGACTTGATGGGCAATATGACCATTGAGGAAAAGATCGGACAGATGACCCAGTTGACAAGTGGGTGGGATGTTACAGGACCTACTATTAATGAGAACTTCGAGCAGCTTGTAAAGAGCGGTCGTGTAGGTTCGTTCCTGAATGCATTCTCTGCAGCATATACTAAAAAGCTTCAGAAAATGGCAGTGGAAGAGACACGTTTGGGTATTCCACTGATCTTTGGTCATGATGTTATTCACGGACACCAGACAATCTTCCCAATTTCATTGGGTGAGTCTGCCTCATGGGACTTGGATGCCATCAAGACATCAGCAAGAGTAGCAGCAACAGAAGCATCGGCACAAGGTATTCACTGGACATTTGCTCCGATGGTGGATATCGCACGTGACCCTCGTTGGGGACGTATCTCTGAAGGTGCAGGCGAAGACGTGTACCTCGGTAGCCGAATTGCTGAGGCTAGGGTAAAAGGTTTTCAAGGTGACAACCTGAAAGACCTGAATACAATTGTGGCTTGTGCCAAACACTTTGCCGCTTATGGACAGGCGCAGGCAGGTCGTGACTATCACACCACCAACATGTCTGACCGTGAGTTGAGAGATGTGTATCTTCCTCCTTTCAAGGCTGCAATTGATGCAGGCGTAGGTACTTTCATGACAGCTTTCAATGAGCTGAATGGTGTACCTGCAACAGGTAACGAATACCTGTTTGATGAAATCCTTAGAAAAGAATGGGGATTTGAAGGTTTTGTAGTAACAGACTATACAGCAATCAATGAACTGGTACCTCACGGTTATGCAAAGGACGAGAAGCAAGCAGGTGAGTTGGCGCTGAATGCTGGTGTAGATATGGATATGGTAGGTCGAGTATATGACCAGAACTTGAAAACATCACTGGAAGAAGGTAAGGTAAACGAGCAGCAGATCGATTTGGCGGTGAGAAGAATCTTGGAGATGAAATATCGTCTGGGACTTTTCGAAGATCCATACCGCTACAGTGATGAAGAAAGAGAGAAAAAGACAATCCTGAGCAAGGAACATAGAGATGCGGCGCGTGACGTAGCACGTAAGTCAATGGTACTGCTGAAGAATGAAAGCGAAACACTTCCATTGAAGAAAACAGGTTCAATTGCATTGATTGGGCCATTGGCAGATAGCCGTCCTGATATGCATGGTTCATGGGCATCAGCAGGTGGCGGATGGAAAAACCGTACGACAGTACCTGTCAGCTTGAAAGAAGGTATTGAGAATGTAGCGGGTAATGTGAAAATCAATTATGCAAAAGGCTGTGGTTACGGACTTGGAGAGACGGATAAGTCAGGGTTTGCAGCAGCAATCAAGGCAGCTAAGCAATCAGATGTGATTGTATTGGCAATGGGTGAAGCACAGGAACAAACCGGTGAAGCAACAAGCCGTACGGAAATCACGCTTCCTGGTGTACAGTCTGAATTGCTGCTTGAGCTGAAGAAGCTGAACAAGCCAATGGTACTGGTACTGATGAACGGTCGTCCGTTGGAGATGGAGAAAGAAAATGAGGCAGTAGATGCCGTGTTGGAAACTTGGTTTGCAGGTACAGAAGGTGGTAATGCCATTGCTGACGTATTGTTCGGTGATCACAATCCTTCAGGTAAGTTGCCAGTTACTTTCCCTCGCAAACTGGGACAAGTGCCAATCTACTACAATATGAAGAATACAGGGCGTCCGCTTGGCTTGCAGGGACATAATGATCCAGCGAACAAGTACCGCTCAAAATATATGGACGCACCAAATACACCACTTTATGCATTTGGTCATGGCTTAAGCTACACCACATTTGAATACAGTGATGTTCGTCTTGACAAGACAACATTGGGTATGAATGATAAAATCACGGTTTCAGTAGAGGTAACCAACTCAGGTAAATACGACGGAGCCGAAGTAGTTCAGTTGTATGTTCGTGACTTGGTAGGCTCAGTGACAAGACCAGTGAAAGAACTGAAAGGCTTTGAGAAAATCTTCCTGAAAAAAGGAGAAACCAAAACCGTTACGTTCGAGATCAAGACAGAAGATTTGGCATTCCACCGCAAGGATATGTCTTACGGTGTTGAAGAAGGCGACTTCCAAGTGTTTGTGGGGACAAGCTCAGACAATGTGAAGGAGTCTAGCTTTAAGCTGACACAGTCTGGCGCTATAGCAAGAAGGTAGTTTCAATTTCATATACGCACATCATGAAAAGCGCTGGACCCGTTTGGGTCCAGTCTTTTTCTTACCACCCACTTCTATCAAACCAATCTGTAACATGTACAAGAAAATACTCTTTGGGTTAATGTTTTGTCTGTTCCTTATTGTGTTGAACACATTTGGTCAGGCTGTCAACAACCCAACTGCAAACCCTGAAGCAGTAATTACAGATGGCAACGTCCGGTTTACCGTCCTGACGGCAAGGCTGATCCGGATGGAATATTCAGAAAACACACATTTTGAGGATAAGGCTTCTTTGGCATTTATCAACAGAAACCTTCCTGTTCCCCCCTTCAAAACCAAGAAATCTGGCAAATGGCTTGAGGTGAAAACTGATTCACTGACATTGCGCTATTTGCGAGACTCCGGTCCTTTCGAAAAGAAAAACCTTCAAATTACTTTTCTGCTAAATGACAAAAAGCAGGTTTGGTATCCTGATATGGTGGATACTGCAAACCTGAAAGGTACTACCCGAACAGTGGATGGTTTTGAAGGCACAACCCGCTATTGGGATGGCAAGAAACTGGAACTGGAGCAAGGACTTATCTCCAAAGATGGCTGGAGTCTAGTTGATGATTCTGATCGGTTACTTTTTGATGGAAATCAGGATTGGGATTGGGTGACAGAACGGAATACCGGTAACAATCAGGACTGGTATTTCTTTGGATATGGTCATGCTTACAAGGATGCCCTGGCAGACTTTACCAAAGTGGCAGGGAAAATTCCATTGCCTCCTCGATACGCATTTGGGTACTGGTGGTCCCGCTACTGGATATACGCTGATCGGGAGATGAAAGAGTTGGTCAGCACATTGCGTAGTTATGATATTCCTGTAGATGTCATGATCATGGATATGGATTGGCATGAAACCTACGGACTTACTTCCAATAATCCCGAAAAGACCCCTTTCAATGGAATGTTGGGTTGGACAGGTTATACATGGAACAAAAACCTTTTTCCTCAACCTGATAAATTCCTGAATTGGACAGCATCCGAAAAGCTGAAGACAGCGCTGAACCTTCACCCTGCTGACGGTATTGCGCCGATGGAAGACAATTATCAACCGATGGTAGAGGCACTTGATGGAGACACAACAAAAGAAGGTTGGATCGAATACCAGTTATCAGACAAGAGATGGGCAAAAGCCTATTTTGAATATATGCTGCGCCCTAAGGAAAAGCTGGGTAATGACTTCTGGTGGATTGACTGGCAGCAGTGGCAGGAAAGCAAACACATGAAGGGATTAAGCAATACCTTCTGGTTGAACTATGTATTTTTCACGGACATGGAAAAGCAATATCCTGAAAAGAGACCGCTGTTGTTCCACCGTTGGGGTGGCTTGGGTAACCACCGCTATCAGGTTGGGTTTTCCGGTGATGCGGTGATCTCATGGGAGTCATTGGCTTTTCAGCCCTACTTTACTGCAACGGCATCCAATGTGGGTTACGGTTACTGGAGTCATGATATCGGTGGCCATATTGATAAGGATAAGGAACTGGCAAAAGATGGTGAACTGTATCTGCGCTGGATCCAGTTTGGAACGCTTAGCCCGATTTTCAGAACGCATGCTTCCAAAAGTGATGTAGCAGAGCGACGTTTTTGGAAATACCCTGAGTATTTCCCGATGATGCGGGATGCGGTTCAGTTCCGCTATGCATTGGTTCCTTATCTCTATACAGCAGCCCGTCTGGCTTATGATACAGGCATCTCTATTTGCCGCCCGATGTACTATGATTATCCCGATAGTGAAAAAGCATATTCATCAGATCAGCAATATATGCTGGGTGATAAGCTGTTGGTTGCGCCAATAGTCAGTGCAGCAGATAAGCAAACCAGATTAGCGACCCAAACTGTTTGGCTTCCAGAAGGACAATGGTATGAGTGGTCAACAGGGGCCTTACTGGAAGGTGGTCAGGAAATCCGCAGACGCTTTTCTTTTGAAGAAATACCTCTTTATGTCAAGGTAGGCAGCATTATTCCGATGTACCCCAAAGTAAGCAACTTGCAGGATCAGCCTAATGAGATAGTTTTCTCCTTGGTGCCGGGCGGAACGGATGATATCCGCTTTTATGAAGACAATGGTGATGGACAGGGGTATAAGAAGTCAGCATTTGCTTGGACAAGGGTGAAATCTGAAAAGACTGCTTCGGGTATCAGGCTGACTATTTTCCCGACAGAAGGAGTCTATCAGGATAAACCGGAAAAGCGTGCTTACACTTTGAACCTGTTGAATAGTTTGCCAGTCGAAAAAGTATTGGTCAACGGACAAAGCTTATCTGATGATGCTTTTCCATATAATGCTATGAGGCTGACACAGGTGATCCATACGGGTAATTTCTCATTGGATGAAAAGGTAATAATTGAAGTGGAATACCAAACTGGAATGCTTGAGCAACAGGAATGGGTTAATGGCAAGGCAGGTTTATTCAGAAGACTTGAACAATTGGGTGAGCAGTTAAGGTTAGCGTCAGCTAAAAATGATTGGGGAGCAACCATTCCTAACCCAATCTTGAATCTGATTAGTACCCCGACCTATATGGAGTACAATCCTGAAAAAGCGATAAGCCTTTTGAAGGAGATGGATAATGGATTACCTCAGTTACAGCAATGGCTTACTACAATGCCTCAAATCAGTGAGGAAAAAGCTATTGAGTTAGTGAACTACTTACAGTTTGATGCTGTCATAACTGAAAAAGAAGAACAGACACTTCAAAAAGATATACGGTAAAATCAATTGACAATACTATTAATAAAATGAGACGATATTTATTTCCGGTGATGTTGCTGTTGCTAGCGCTGACTTCTTGTAAGAAAGAAGAGCAAACTAGTGAAGTGGCACAAACTCCTCCGAATATTCTTTACATCATGTGTGATGATCATACGACACAAGCAATCAGTGCCTATGAGCATCCGCTTTCGGAAGTGGTCGAAACTCCGAATATTGATAGATTGGCTAATGAGGGGATACAGTTTGACAGGGCGTTCTGTACCAATGCACTTTGTGGGCCAAGCCGAGCAGTATTGCTGACAGGTAAGTACAGCCATAAAAATGGCTTCCGCCATAATGCTGATAAGTTTGATGCAAGCCAACCTACTTTTATCAATGCCTTGGATAGTGCAGGCTACGAAACGGCTGTTATCGGGAAATGGCACCTGAAAAGTACACCACAAGGATTTGACCACTGGGAAATATTGCCAGACCAAGGAAAGTATTACAATCCAGACTTCATTACAAAGGATGGTACCCACAGAGAGGAAGGTTATTCTACTGATATCATCACGGACAAGACGATTGCGTGGATGGATAAGCAGCGTGACAAAAATAAGCCGTTCTGTCTGCTGATGCACCACAAGGCACCACACCGTAACTGGATGGCAGCAATGCGCCACCTCAATAAGTATGACAGTGTAAAATTCCCTGTTCCTGAAAACTATCTGGATCGTTGGGATGGCAGAAAGGCATTACAAGAACAGGAAATGACAGTCTGGAAAGATATGTATGAAGGTCACGACTTGAAGCTGACTAAAACAGCTGATACAGATGAGCTGCGCTTCAATCCGTGGACGGATGATTTTGATCGCCTTACACCTGAGCAGAAAGCCAAGTGGAATGAGGTTTATCGCAAGAAAAACCAGTCATTCTTTGACGAAAATATCGAGCAAGACCCAACGAAGTTTGCCCTGTGGAAATACCAGCGCTATATGGAAGAGTATTTGGCTACTTGTGAGTCAGTGGATGAAAGTGTCGGAAGGGTACTGGATTATTTGGATAAGGCAGGGCTTGCTGAGAATACCATTGTAGTTTTCACTTCCGATCAGGGGTTCTTTTTGGGTGAGCATGGACTCTTTGATAAGCGATTTATGTATGAGGAAACACTCCGTATTCCCCTGCTGATTCGTTACCCGAATGGTATCAAGGCGGGAACGCACAGTGATGCAATGGTGATGAACCTTGATTTTGCGCCCACTTTCTTGGATTATGCAGGCTTAAATATACCGGAAGAAATGCAGGGCAAATCCATGAAACCAGTAATGAGTAGAGATAGCGCACCAAAAGACTGGAGAGATGCAGTTTATTATCATTACTATGAATATCCAGGCTTCCATTCTGCCAAACGTCAATATGGAATCCGTACAGATCGCTATAAACTGATCCATTTCTACAATGACATTGATGAGTGGGAGCTTTATGACTTGGAGAAAGACCCACACGAGATGAACAATGTCATTGATGAGGTAGCATATGCAGATGTGAAAAAAGATATGATGGCAAAGCTGGAACAGCAAATGAAACAGTATGATGAACCTCCATACGAGGAGTTCAAGGATACCAAATTGCCACTGATCAATATGCCACGTGACCCTAAATACAAAGGGTTTACATTGGAGAGATAAGAAACAGGAGTTACCTTAAGGCATTTCGTCAGATATAAGACGGGATGCCTTTTGTTATTTTTTAAAACGGAGTCAAGATGAAGAAATACTTACTTTTTGTATTGGTTTGGATGCCTTTGATAGCATTTTCTCAGGTGCGCTATCAGGATGAGCTTTTTGAGAAGGTCAACAGGACGACTGAGGTGTATATGCAAAAAAATGGGCAGGACTATGCCTTGGATATTTACCAGCCTGAAGGGGATACCGTAAAAAACCGTCCCATGATTATAATGGTACATGGAGGCGGCTTTTCAGGAGGGGTTCGTGATGAGCCACGTTATATTAACTTTCTGGAGACCTTTGCTCGTCTTGGTTACGTAGGAGTATCTATTTCTTATGAGTTAAGGGCAAAAGATATAAAGGGTGGCGTAGGTTGCGAGATGTCTCGTCATGAGAAGGTGGAGATTTTCAAGCATACGGTACATGACTTGCGTAAAGCAACGGCTTATCTGCTTGATAAATCATCGGAAGTAGGTTTTGATGCTTCTCAAATTATTCTGGCAGGTAGTAGTGCCGGAGCAGAGTGTATTCTTCATGCGGCTTATTGGCCAAGTGATTATATGAACATTGGGGAGCAGATTTTGCCTGATGATTTCCGTTATGCAGGAGCAGTGAGTCTGGCTGGGGCAATCCTGAGCCTTGATTGGATTACAAAAGAGAATGCGATTCCCACAATGCTATTCCACGGAACGTGTGACAACCTTGTTCCATATGCAGATGCTCCGCATCATTACTGCGAAATTGACAAGCCGGGTTACATGGTGTTGCATGGAGGGTATTCTATTGCGATGAAGCTACAATCAGTTGGAGAAAGCTATTTTCTTTATACCGACTGTGGTGGGCATCATGGTTTGTGTTGTGAGCCTTTATCAGAGAATATTCCTGACATGATAGACTATTTGTATGAAACTGTGATACAAAAAAGAACTATTCAGCAGCATATTATTGTAAAAAATAAAATAGAGGACCGTTGTGCCGCCTACGGTACTTATGATTTCTGTGAGTAACAGAAAAGGAGTTTAGGGTAAATTTTCCTGTATTATTAAGTGGAAAGTCCTAGATTTGCGGCAAATAAGGCTTTGATTTATCCTAAATTCCTTCAATTCTTAAAAAAATAAGCATAGCGTCATGCAAGAAAGATATGCACAGCGGGGTGTTTCAGCCTCCAAAGAAGATATCCACAATGCCATCAAGGATCTAGACAAAGGACTTTTCCCAAAGGCATTCTGTAAGATTGTTCCTGACTTTCTGGGCGGAGACGATGCGTACTGCAACATCATGCACGCTGATGGAGCGGGCACAAAGTCTTCACTGGCTTATCTGTACTGGAGAGAAACAGGTGATATGTCTGTATGGAGAGGCATTGCACAGGATGCAATTGTCATGAATACTGATGACCTGCTGTGTGTAGGTGCAACTGGTAACACTTTGTTGTCTTCTACGATTGGTAGAAACAAGAACTTGATTCCAGGTGAGGTGATTTCAGCATTGATCAACGGAACTGAGGAAGTTCTTCAGATGCTGAGAGACAATGGTCTGAACATTGTCAGCACAGGTGGTGAAACTGCTGATGTAGGTGACTTGGTACGTACACTGATTGTGGACAGTACAGTTACTACTCGTATGAAGCGTGAAGACGTGATTAGCAATGACCGTATTAAGGCAGGTGATGTGATTGTAGGTCTTTCATCTTTCGGACAGGCTAAGTACGAAACAGAGTACAATGGTGGTATGGGCTCAAACGGTTTGACTTCAGCTCGCCATGACGTATTTGCCAAGTATTTGGCAGAGAAATACCCTGAAAGCTTTGACCCTTCAGTTCCTGAAGATTTGGTATACTCAGGTAATAAGAAGTTACTTGATGCAGTAGCCAATGTTACTTTGGATGCTGGTAAGCTGGTATTGTCCCCTACTCGTACATATGCGCCAATCATCATTGAAGTACTGAACAAGTACCGCAAGGTGATTAACGGTATGGTACATTGTAGTGGTGGTGCTCAGACAAAAGTATTGCACTTTGTAGATAATGTACATGTAATCAAAGACAACATGTTTGACACGCCTCCACTGTTTGACATGATCCATAAGGAAAGTGGTACTGATTGGAAAGAAATGTACAAGGTATTCAATATGGGACACCGTATGGAGATCTACTTGCCTGAGCAGTATGCGCAAGACATTATTGATATCTCAACATCATTTGGTGTAGAAGCGAAGATTGTCGGAAGAGTAGAAGCACATGAAGGTAAGAAACTGACACTGAAGAGCCAGCATGGCGAGTTTATTTACTAAACTTCAGTTGTTACTTTATATAAAAAATGGGATGGAAAATCAGTTTTCCATCCCATTTCTTTTATCTAATCGCTGAGGCTTACTAGATAGAATAAGTGAAGCCAACATTTAGGACGTTTTTAAACTGTATCCCCTCTCCTGTAGTTCCATCAGACCTAGGTACATCTACATCAGGGTCATAGATTAGCTGAGTGCCAAAATTGGTTGTGATAAACTTATTTACTTTCATGACAAGTAATGTACCCCAGTTAGCAACCCATTTATCCATATTATCATATGGTGAAAAGAGTGTAAAGTTAGACTGGAACTTGGTATTCTTGAAAAGCGGTACATCAATATTGTTGTTGAACGTAAAACCCACCTGATAACGTACATGCTCACCCGGATCTACACCAAATGCTCCTCTTGCTGAAAGCGTATCGTCCATTACAAACGTAATCCTGTTAGAGAGTGGTGAAACAGAGAAGTTAATATGCTCACTTGGCTTATAGAGTCCTGTCAGGTTTACCCCCAAGTAACCTGGAGACATAAAGTTGGAAATAATGTTACGAGACTCAGGGTTATTATCACCGTCAGCCGCCTTATATTCATAACCGATATTGAACTGTGTAGCAAGGCTCATTCCTGCTTTTACCTGCCACTTTTTATTGAACTTATAACCATAGTCGGTCGAGAACAAAAATTCATCATCGGTTTTCCGGATTTCATATTCAGTATTCTGCTGCTTGATGATACCGTAAGCCATACGAAGCTTATTTGTCCAAACAGTTTTTTGTCCTTCACGAACTGTTTGGACATCAACCAATGCACCTGCAGATATGGAACTGGAACCACCACCTGCCCATTGGTATAATCCTACATTGGAGAGGTTGATACCAAAAGTACCTTGGTACTTCCACACAGAGTCCTGTGAATATTTTTGTGCACTAGCTTGGCTGGTAGTAAAAATCAAAAAGACAGCTAATGCAGCTAGATACTGCATTAAGTGTAAATACTTTTTCATAGATAAGCGGATAGAGCTAAGGTATTTAAAATAATGTACTATTTCATCTTACAAAAGTAACATATTTTCATGTCTCCCCCATAAGTGTTAACTAATGTTAGAATAGTGTTTTTAGCTTATCTATCAGTGTTTTACAACAATTCCATCTCGCATTTCAATTACTCTGTCAATCATAGGGTGCTGTTCCACTATTGGATCGTGTGTGGTCATCAAAATGGTTTTTCCTTTACTTTTCAGATCTGCAAAAATTTCAAGAACTCCTTCAGAGTTGTGGCTGTCTAAATGAGCAGTTGGTTCATCAGCAAAAAGCAACTCAGGATTACTGACCAATGCACGTGCAATAGCCACACGCTGTAGCTCACCTCCTGAAAGGGTATCTACCTTGAAGTTTAGGCGGTGATCAATATTGACTTTAGCAGCAGCTTCTTTTGCTTTGGCGTCTATCTCCTGTTGAGTATACCCCAAGGGAAATAGTGGTAACCCGATATTTTGGGATGTTGTAAAGCCCTTTATCAGGTTGAAATGCTGAAATACAATTCCAATATGGTCTTTTCTAAAGCGTGTCAAAAACTTTTCTGACCAATGGGATACAGGTTTCCCTAGACATAAATACTCTCCCGATGTAGGCTTGGAAAGACAACTGAGCAGCGTGAGCAGTGTGGTTTTCCCTGAGCCAGAAGGACCTTTCAGTAGTACGCACTCTCCAGTTTTAACACTGATACTAACCTCATTGACAGGGCGTACTTCATTTGGCTTTCCAAGGTTGAAAGCCTTGGTGACAGCTTTGGTTTCTATCGCATTCATAGCTTGTTTGTCAGAATTTTTTAGTCAAGGTAAAACTTCTTGCGTTTGATCAGTTCCAGCACAGCCTCGTGTACAAGGTAACGGATTGTCTTGCCATCACGGATTGCGTCACGTATAAATGTAGCTGAAATATCAACCAAAGGGGCTTTAATAACTTTCACATTAGGGTGGTCAAGCAATGGAGATTTGACAGTATTAGGACGAGGGTAAACAATCAGGCCGTAATATTCCAAGATCTGTTCTTGATTCTTCCATTTATGGAAATGCTGGAGGTTATCTTCTCCTACAATTACCTTGAACTTGTGTTTAGGATACTTATCTGACAGGTAGGCTAGCGTGTCGATAGTGTAGCTCGGTTTTGGCATCTTGAATTCAACATCAGTTACACGGAGTTTGGGATTTTCAACGATAGCCTGCTGAACCATATCGTAGCGGTCAAACTCATGCAGCAATGTTTTCTTTTTCTTGAAAGGGTTTTGTGGTGATACCACAAACCACACTTCGTCAACTTCTCCACTTTCTGCAATGGTATTGGCAATAATGAGATGCCCTACATGGATGGGATTGAATGAGCCGAAAAATAAACCAATTCTCATGAATGTAATTTCTTAGATAAAAGCATTCTGTTCATTACAAAGTTATACGAAGATCAATAGGATTAGAAAGGAAATAGTATTTTTCACTGAAAACAACAATCCCCATCACAGTCTTGCTGTAATGGGGATATAAGCTGTTGCAATATTTTTGGTCTAGTTGTCTATTTTTTCCTGAACCAATCTTTCTGCTTCTTCAAAAGCATGCTCCAGTGTATCATTGATCAAGATTGTATCAAACTGACATGAGTATTCCATCTCAGAGGCAGCTTTGCTGACCCTTTCCTGAATACTTTCTTCTGTGTCTGTCTGACGGCAACGTAGCCTGTTTTCAAGTTCTTCAATACTTGGAGGCTGGATGAATACAGCAAGCGCCTTGTCACCAAAATATTTTTTCAGGTTGACTCCCCCTTGAACGTCTACATCCAGTACTACGTGTTTGCCTTCAGCCCAAATTCTTTCAATCTCAGACTTGAGTGTACCGTAGTAAAGACCTTCATACACCTGTTCGAATTCAACAAATGCATCAGCATCAATTTTAGCCTTGAACTCTTCAGGCTTCAGGAAGTAATAGTCTTTGCCATGAACTTCTTTCCCGCGAGGTTGGCGTGTGGTAGCGGAAATCGAAAAAGTGAGGTGCGGATTTTTCTTGAGTAAATGATGTACAATCGTAGTTTTGCCCGAACCTGATGGTGCCGAAAAGATAAATACCTTGCCAGATGCCATGTTTTGTATGATGCCTTTTTTTGAAAATGGAATATGATTTTAAAGAAGAGAAGCCATACATACACCTGACGTGCAGTTGCTCTCTTTTGAGGTTCTGAATATTCAGCCTCCGTTAAGAGCACGCAAACTTACAACAAATTTGGAGTTTTACATATCTTCTTCAGCGTTGTAGCCCATTTTCTTGGCATATTTGGCGAGTTTCTCTTTCAGCAAGTTACGGGCGCGGTGAAGTCGGCTTCTAACTGTACCAATCGGAATATCCAATATTTTGGACATTTCCTCATAGGTGAAGCCTTCAAGGTCACAAAGTATAATGACAATACGGAAATCGACAGCGAGAGAATTAAGGGCGTTGGTTACCTCGTCCCCTATCCTGTTCTGCATGGTTTCCACACGAAGGTCTGTGGTGATATCCATATCGACATCGTCAGAGTTGTAGATACTTTCTACTTCCTGATAGTCGATTTTGGAAGGTTGCTTACTCTTTTTGCGGTAGTCGTTGATGAAGCTATTTTTAAGAATTCGGAACAGCCATGCCTTGGCATTGGTTCCTTGTTCGAAAGAGGCAATAAATCGGAAGGCCTTCATGTAGGTGTCCTGCACGAGGTCTTTAGCGTCTTCTTCGTCGAGCGTGAGCTTGTAAGCAAAATTGTACATCGAATCTAGATGAGGAACGAATTCTGATTCAAAGATCCTCATCTTTTCATTCTCCGTATAAGCTGGCTTTATAGGATCTTTCTCCATAAGGTGGAACCTTTAGTAAGTTGAATAATATACAAAACACCTTAAAATAATTAAAAGTAATTTTGCACTCTCCGAAGCATCATTACAGTGAAATACATGAAAAAGATAGTAATCAATAGTACTGGAACGGAAAGAGATACTTTTTTGAACCTACCGGTGGCGGGTTTTCTTAAGGAAAAGGTTCCGGGTTGTGAAATATATTTTATAGCACATGAGCATAGCCGGTTTTTGGTTGCGTCTTCAAAGCTGGTGGACGGGTTTGTTTCCGTGCGTAATGTGTTAGCGGAACTGAAAGATATTGTTCCCGATGTAATAATTTTTCTCAATAAAGATAAGCAAATCGCAAAAGCTGCCAAAAACGCAGCCGTTCCATTAAGAATTTGTGAGAAATCTTCTGTCACTGACAGGCTTTATTACAATAAAAGATTGGTTTTAGACAAAACAGAGACAACCTCTTTGCGTAGTCTTGCTTTTGTTGCCAAAGCACTTGAGTTGGATTTTGAATGTAAGGTTCAGCTTGAATGGTTAGGTATGGAAGAACCGGTTTCATCACGAATGAAATATCGGGGTATTATTAAGAAGACACTTTACAATGTTGTACTCTACCCTTTTGCAAAAGGAGAAGATAAAATATGGCCTTTGGTAAAGTACCTTGAGTTGGTGGAGAGCTTACCAAAACATCAATTCAATTTTATAGTGGTTGGTTCGGAATGGGAAGGAAATCTACTGAAACAATACCTTCCAGAATTGTTCAGGCAGCCGAATGTCAAAGACATGACAGGAATGGAAAGCCTTCAGGAAGCTATGGATCTAATTGTTCATGCAGATACCCTGATTTCATTCAATAGCTTACTTGCCCATTGGACGTCGACGCTTGGAAAGTCAACGCTGATGGTTACGGCTCCTGCTGAGTTGCCATATTATCAGCCATTGAATCCGGATATAAAACTTTTGGTGATAGATAATATAGGTTGCAATACCTGTACACAGAAAAAGGCTTGTGCTTGTATCAAACAGGTTGAGGTTGATATTGTGAAGCAGGCTTTACTGGAAGAAATGGAGAAAGTAAAAGGCGCAGAAGAATAATATTCTTTGCGCCTTTTAATTATTTGATTTAGATATCTGTTCTATCATGGATTGCTTTCCATAAAAGGTCTTTCAGTTCTGTTAGACCTTTTTGAACAACCGATGAAATAAAGACATACGGAACATTTTTTGGAATAGTTTCCAATAATAGTTGTTCTAGTTCATCATCAATCATATCAGACTTGGTGATAGCTAGAACTCTATTTTTGTCGAGCAGTTCCGGATTGTATTTCTTGATTTCGTTTACCAAAATCTGGTATTCTTTAGAAATATCATCGGCATCTGCTGGCACCATAAATAGGAGTACAGAGTTACGCTCAATGTGGCGCAGGAAACGAGTCCCTAATCCTTTACCTTCCGCAGCACCTTCAATGATACCAGGGATATCTGCAACAACAAATGACTTAGAGTCACGATAAGCAACAACACCAAGGTTTGGCGTCATGGTAGTAAAAGGATAATCTCCGATTTCTGGTTTAGCTGCAGAAATAACAGAAAGCAGTGTGGATTTACCTGCGTTAGGGAAACCTACCAAGCCTACATCAGCCAATACTTTCAATTCCAAGATAATCCAAGCTTCTTCACTTGGCTCACCTGGTTGTGCATAGTGTGGAGCCTGATTGGTAGCAGTCTTGAAGTTGGTATTACCCAAACCACCTCTACCTCCTTTCATCAGGGGCTTCTCTTCACCATGCTCAGTGATTTCAAACAATACCTTACCTGTTTCAGCATCCTTGGCAACAGTTCCCAAAGGTACAGGCATAATTATATCCTCACCTTCAGCACCTGTACTTCCATGACCACCTCCGGGTTTACCATTAGGAGCATGAATGTGTTTGGTATACTTGAGGTGAAGCAATGTCCAGTAGTTGCTGTCACCTCTCAAAATAATGTGACCACCTCTACCACCGTCACCACCATCAGGGCCGCCTTTGGGTACAAATTTCTCTCGACGGAAGTGTACAGAACCTGCACCACCTTTACCGGAGCGGCAAAATATTTTTACGTAATCTATAAAGTTGGATGAAGCCATTGTCAAGTGACCAGTTATCAGCGGCCAACCTATTCAAAGGCATCAATGCCTTTATATATTAAGCTTAGGAGAATTCAGCCTGCTGAAGTTGTAAATTATTTTCAGAAAAAAAGAGGTATTGATTGAGTCAATACCTCTTTTAGTTTGCAAAGATATGAAAAATTCATTCGAAGAAATGAATCTTTTTCGTTAATGCTTATTGATCTGCAAGTTGTCTTCTAACCAATTCAAAATGTTGATTATCAGTTAACCCATGATGACTTATAATGAGTCAATTGCAGAACACAGTTTGTCGAAGATTTCTTCAATGCTGCCAACTCCATATACAGACTTGAATTTGTCTTGCGCTTTGTAGTAATCAGCAACTGGCGCTGTCTTGTTCTCATACTCTTGAACTCTGTTTCTGATCAGCTCTTCGTTCTGATCATCAGCACGGTTAGAAGTCTTACCTCTTTCAAGAATTCGAGTAGTCAGCTCTTCTTCATCTACCTCAAGAGCCACCATGCCAGAGATAGAAGTATTGTTTTGCTCCGTCAGCGTATCCAACGCTTTAGCCTGCTCCACTGTTCTAGGGAAACCATCAAAGATAAAACCGTTAGCAGCTTTATTTTCTTTTAGTTTGGAGTCGATCATCCCAATTACAACTTCGTCTGGAACAAGTTGACCTTGATCCATCAGGGACTTAGCCTTTAAGCCCAGCTCCGTACCTGCCTTAATTTCAGACCTAAGCAAGTCACCAGTTGAAAGGTGTACGAGGTTGTATTTTTCCTTGATTTTAGCACTTTGCGTGCCTTTTCCTGCACCCGGAGGGCCAAACAATACAAGATTAAGCATCTTTTATGTAAAATGTTTATTTAAAGTAACTGATTATCAGTCAGGTAGTGTAAAAAAGGCAATAATTGTCACCGTGCATGTTTTGCCTATCTCCCAACGAAAAAATAAATAAAACACATTTATTTAAAATTCGGAAGAAGTAATGGTAATATAGCCGTAAAATATAGGAAAAGAGGAGTTTGCCATAACGAAGACTAGTATAGTACTATAAGTAGATACAGGACTATATAAAGAAACTGACTAAAGTGGAGAGAAAAGCTATGAGACTGATACCTTATCAGAAACAGTCTCAATCACATTGTTGAGAACAGGCATTAGATTATTGAATGCCGTCAACCCATCACCTGATTTAGAAGTCATATACATGTAAAGGCAAAAAATAAGTGCAGTGGCCAATAAAATGACAGCACCTGCTGCTAAAAAAATATAACGGCGACCGAAGCTACTTTTCTTCGCTGAGGAGGAAGATATTTGCTGAGACAGTTTATTCCATGCTTCACCTTGATCTTTACCTACAGGAACTTTCCATTGACCCGCCGCTTGTGAAATGTCTACGAGTTGCTGACCTTCCTCAGACTTGCTTAGTTGGTCCATCTCCTCGTTAGATAATTGGTCTTCCATCAGCCTTTGTATTGTTTTGTCGCTAATGTGGTTATTCTCCATGCTTAACTATTCTTTTTATTTAGGTAAACACAACCAACTCAAAGAATTGGTATGTTAAAATTTAACACTGAACTAAAAGTGAATGATGGTGCTTATTTAGCATTAATACAGTTCAGACTTGCCTTTACCCTACCACGATGCTGCATTAACTATGAAATAACGAG
The DNA here is from genome assembly GCF_036880985.1 of Limibacter armeniacum. Taxonomy (NCBI): domain Bacteria; kingdom Pseudomonadati; phylum Bacteroidota; class Cytophagia; order Cytophagales; family Flammeovirgaceae; genus Limibacter; species Limibacter armeniacum. The sequence goes on along the minus strand of NZ_JBAJNO010000009.1, from coordinate 2,556,441 downwards.
TAAATGTAACTTTTCTTATATTTTATTAATTTCCACATTTCTATTAAGAATCTGTTAAAAAGTAGTACCACTAGAATTATTGCCATTAAGTTGTGAATCTTTCTAAACGAAAGTGGAAGTGTACGAATTATATATAATATTTGAAGGAATTAATATTAACAGAAGTTCTTTGTACTTAGTGGTTTGGCAGCATATAATCGAATGAAATTATCCGAAACTGCCAAATTCTGATCTGTAATAGAAGAAGGGATACATGTAGGGCTGGTGAACTGATCAAGTCAAAATAGGGTTTGGTTTTTTAGTGATGAGTGGCCGGAACGTAATTTGTATCCGGAGTTATTTACCTAAAATACTGAACTACATTGGCTGATATTGAAATGACAAAAGAGCGTACTACTGGACTGGAGCTGGATAACTTCAAGCAGCTTTTTGACCAGTATTATGAAAGCATTCGTAACTTCGCCTATTATAAGGTGGGAGATATAGATGTAGCGGAGGATCTGACACAGGAAGCTTTCATAAAAGTTTGGGAGAAACGTGAAGACATCAAGCAGGAGACTGTAAAGACACTCCTGTATACCATCACAGGAAACTTGGCAATTAATCATTTGAAGCATGGCTCTGTCGTGTTTAACTTTGTGTCAAACTACCAAGGAAATGATTCGTCAAATGGTCCTGATTTTGAAATGGAGATGCAAGAGTTTGACCAACGATTGAAGAAAGCGATTGGAGATATTCCAGAGAAGAGTCGTGAAGTTTTTCTGATGAATCGTATCGAAGGCTTGACCTATAATGAAGTAGCTGAAAGGCTTGAAATTAGTGTAAAGGCAGTAGAGAAGCGAATGCGAAAGGCCTTGGAGTTACTTAGAGAAAGAATCGACTATAAGATATAATTATAACTGTACCTAATAAATCAATGTTGCGATGTCACACGACCTTGATGACTTAATACGAAGGTGGTTAGAAGGTACTATTTCCGAAAGTGAAAAGAATGAGCTCCAAGAAATCATAGAGACAGAGGGTGAGTCTTTTCACGAATTGGAGCGTTCTGTTGAGCGGATTGCTCAGTTGAATGTACCGGAAAACCAAAACAAGGATGTGGCATGGTTAAAAATTAGCGAAAAATTGGACCTATCTGATTATAACCAAACAGTCAAAGGCAATAATTTAACTGTTCAGAAGCCAAACGAAGAGCTTTTTGAAAATGGTAAGAAATCACGACCTCGTGTCGTAGTGTGGACGCAGCGTGCGTACTTTTCATCTGTAGCAGCAGCAGTTGTCTTACTTGCCGCAGCTTTTTGGACCGTTTTAGCAAATCAGGGGACAAAAGTTGAGTCAGGTAATGGAGAACAGCTCTCTGTTGTATTGCCTGATGGCTCGGAAGTTCAGCTTAATGCAGGAACAACGCTCTCCTATGATGAAAGCAGTTGGGATGATAGCCGTATTGTCACCTTAGACGGACAAGCCTATTTTGATGTGGAAAAAGGAAGTCGATTTGATGTAGAAACGGAGAATGGTACAACAACAGTATTGGGTACGCAATTTTCCGTTTTGTCAAGAATTGGTCAATTCAAAGTAGATTGTATTGAAGGGAAAGTAGCCGTAAAAGTAGGGGATGGTGTTGGAGAGCAGCAGGTACTTAGTAAAGGTAAGTCTACTAAGCTGCTAGAAAATGGCTTGCTTTGTGAACCTTATGACAATGATGCTGAAAAAGTGTTGGGTTGGCAAACAGGTACGTTTTATTTTGACCAAGAACATTTACAGAATGTGTTTGGTACACTTGAGAGACAGTATGACGTTAAAGTTGATTGTCCGCAAGAAGAAGGAAAAAGAAAGTACACAGGCTTCTTTGCCAATGATAATCTAGAAAAATCATTGAAGTTGGTATGTGTGCCAATGGGACTCAAATATAAAGTCGACAGAAATAAAAGAGTAGTCAGTATTACTCATTAGCATATTCACTTTCATATCAGCTTGCAGAAGAATGAAAAACCTTTGGAGTAAATCCAAAGGTTTTTCTCGTTTCTATGAATTGATTTATTGAAAGATGTAACTTGCTGTTTGGATTGATAATAGGGTGATCCACAATAAGGGAATATGATGATTCGTGACTTAAAGCTAAAACTGATCTTTTTATTGATGCTCGGGTTGTTCTGCTCATATGCTGGTAATGTTGAAGCACAGGTGCAGGATACCTTAAAGATTTCAGAGAGCTATCAGGATGTATTATTAATGGACATCTTGGAGGACTTTCAATCGAAGTACAATTTGCAGTTTGCTTTTGATGGAGATCTGCTAAAAGATATCAAGATAAGTGTAACACTAGATGAGGCCTCCGTGGTTGAGGCAATGAATACCATTCTTTCAGACACAGATTTAGGTTTTATGCTGCTTGATGATGTTCAAATTCTAATTAGACCAAAAGATGAGATCGAAGAACTGAGTGAAGTGTCTTATGATATAAATATCACAGGGACCCTGAAAGATGCCCAATCGGGAGAGCCATTACCATATGCAACCATTTATGTAAAAGATACCCGCAAGGGTACAGTAACCAACCAGTTTGGTTTTTTTACTTTATTGGAAGTACCTACCGATACATCCACGATAGTCTGTCAGTATATTGGTTATCAGCCAATGGAATATAAGCTATCATCTTATGTAAGTAAGCAAAGGTTAGACTTACGCATGGAAAGAGGCGCTAAAGAGCTTCAGGAGGTAGTTGTTTGGGACGATAATATACCACAGTTGCTGGATGCATCATCTGATGCAGGTAGTTACTCAGTAGACCCCTCTACATTTAAGGTATTGCCATCATTGGGACAGGTAGATGTTTTTAGGTCTTTACAGCTGATGCCTGGAATAGGAAGTACCAACGAAACATCGGGAGGATTAGTCATACGGGGAAGTGGAAATGATAAAAACCTGATGCTTTTTGATGGTATATCAATCTATCACTTGGACCATTTTTTTGGAACCTTCAGTGCATTTAATGCTGATGCCATCAAGAATATTCAGGTAAACAAAGGAGGTTTTGGTGCCGAATATGGAGGAAGGGTTTCAGGAGTAGTAAATATAACAGGAAAAGAAGGTAGCAGTTCCAAGATGGGTGGTACGATGGGAGTTAACTTGTTAAGTGCATCCGGATATTTAGAGGTTCCGCTTGTTAAAAATAGGTTACGGTTGATGCTGGCAGGTAGACGCTCCTATACGGACCTAGTAAGAAATAGATTATTCCAGAAACTATTTGATGCTGCGGTTGAAACAAATGCATCTATTGATAGGGTTGGTTTTGGTGGAGAACCTTTTATACCTACGTTTTTCTTTTATGATGTAAATGCAAAGTTGACATGGACACCTAAGGATAAGGATGTGTTTTCATTATCCTATTATGGAGGTCGGGATGAACTGATATTTGATGAAAGGCAACAAGACTCAGAAGATGGGTTTCTAGTTACTTACAACCTTGATCAATTACAGAATTGGGGAACAAAGGGAGGTAGCTTTCGATGGGGGAGGCAGTGGAGTGACCGTTATGCTTCTGACTTCAAAATCTCATATTCACTGTACAGGAGTAAGCTAGATGACCGCCACCTTTTTACATTGAAATCAGATGCAACAGGTGAAGAAGGAGTAATTTTCAATTTCTTTCAGGTACAAAATAATAAAGTACAGGATGCATCAGTAAAGTGGGACCATGATTATGCTTTAAACTCAAAACATAGACTTTCGTATGGTGTGCAGGCAACTTACAATGATGCCCGATTGACATTTGATTTGGTCTCGACAACACTGGATGAGTTTGATGAGGAAGGAACACAGGTAGGTGTTTACGTACAGGATATATACAACCCAATACCAGATTGGAGTATTACGGCAGGACTTAGGTACAACTATTTTGACCTGAGTAGGTCCAAAATATTGGAACCAAGGTTATCAACTTCTTATTCCTTTAATCCTTCTTTGAGGGTGAAAGCAGCATGGGGACAGTACAGTCAGTTTGTTTCTAGGGTTGTAAGGCATACGGTATATAGTGGTAGTCCTGATTTTTGGGTACTAGCCAATGGTAACGAGGTTCCAGATATTACAGCGACCCATTATATCGCAGGTGTTACTTATGAGCAGGACGCTTGGTTATTGGATGGAGAAGTTTATTTCAAGAAGTCAGAAGGGATTGTCAGTTATATTCCGAGAGTTGTGAACTTCTCTCCTACTGTTGTAATTTCAGAAGATGACTTCTATTTCCCCGGAGATGAGCGGGTAATTGGACTAGATGTATTGCTTCAGAAAAAAGTTGGCAAATACACGGGTTGGATAAGCTACACACTAGCAAAGGTGACGAACAAGTTTGACAAAGTGAATCAGGGAGAATGGTTTCCAGGACAGGATGACCATCGGCATGAGTTCAAAACTGTCAATATTTATAACCTTAAAAGATGGGTGTTTGCACTTACTTGGGCTTATGGTTCAGGTAAGCCTTTTACTTTACCTGATAATACTTTAACCATTGAAAACCCAAATGGAGATGAGTTACTTTTTAACTATGCTGATATCTATAATGATAACCGTTTGCCTGCATATCATCGACTTGACATTTCTGTAACTTATAGGACGCATATAAAGGATAAACTGGAGTTGGAGCTGGGAGCATCATGCTTTAATCTTTATAACAGGAAAAATATCAAGTACAAGAAATTGGTGAGCGTTCCACAGGAAATTACAGAGCAAACAGGGCGAACATTTGTACTGACAGATGTTCAGCAATTGGGAATATTACCGGGTGTATCCATGAAAATCAGTTTTTGAGATGAAGGCTTTTTTGGGAATATTTTTAGCGTTATTAGGGTTTGTTTCCTGTGAGAGTACAGAAGTTCGAGACCCCTCGAATGTAATTGTAGTAGAAGCCTACCTTTATGCAGGTCAACCTGTTAAGGATGTCCGTTTGAAACGGTTGAATGAAGTAGCTGTTAATGAAGGACTCTATATCAATGATGCACTTGTCACTGTTTTATGGAGAGGTAACCGATACCCACTTGAGCAGGACTCTCAAGAGGAAGGCAACTATCTTTATGAGGGGAATGAACTAGAGGTGATGGAAGGAGAACAGTATGGACTAGAAATCAGGTACAATGGCGTTTTGATCACAGCCTCCACAAGGGTTCCAATGCGGCCTAGTAATGTGAGACTTTCTTCAGGAACCATGTTTTTACGAGAAAATGATGGCTTAGTACAGCCTGGAAATAATTTTGTCAGTTTGGTTTGGGACAACCCTGATAGTGCCAATTTTATTGTGACAACCAAAAGTGTCGTTGAAGAAGAGGAGAAAATCCCGTTTGAGGAAGGAAATATATTACTAACCCTTCTTAACATAAGAGGGACACTCACCACAAAAGAAGAACAGGTGGTGTATGATGTCAATTTCCAGAAATATGGTACAAATCAAGTTACCTTGATGGCTGTAGACAGTCCTTATGTAGAGTTTTTTGGAGGAAATAACCCTGAGATAGAACACCTTTTACGGGACCCAACGAATATTGAAAATGGCACAGGAATATTTTCAGGAATCGCGACAGATACCTCTTTTATATTGCTTATACCTGCCGAATAAAAAAGCCTCTTACTGAATAGTAAGAGGCTTGATGTTTATTTTTTACTTGTTTCTGAATACGAGTTGTACAGGAACTCCTTCAAAATCAAAGTGGCTTCTCAGCTTGTTTTCCAAATACTTCTTGTAAGGATCCTTAATGTGTTTAGGGAAGTTACAGAAGAATGCAAAAGTTGGATTGTACGTTGGGATCTGTGTAATGTATTTGATCTTGATGTACTTTCCACGATACGATGGTGGTGGATAGTTTTCTATCTCTTTCAGCATCGCTTCATTCAGCTGTGAAGTAGGGATTTTCTTGCGTTTGTTCTCATAAACAGTAACAGCCTTTTCAATCACTTTCATTACACGCTGCTTTTCGTGTACTGATGCAAAAATGATTGGTAAGTAAGGCAAGTGAGGTAGTTTTGTACGAATCTCACGCTCAACATCACGAGCGGTATTGGTTGACTTTTCTACCAAGTCCCATTTGTTCACCATCAGTACCACCCCTTTTTTATTCTTGATGGCAAGGTTGATGATGTTCACATCCTGAGATTCTACACCATTGGTGGCATCTACTACCAATACACAGATATCCGAGTTCTCAATGGCCTTGATAGAGCGCATTACTGAGTAGAACTCGATATTTTCATGTACTCTTGATTTACGACGAATACCCGCAGTATCGGTTAGGATAAACTCATGTCCGAATGCATTGTAATGGGCATCGACAGCATCACGTGTAGTACCTGCAATATCAGTTACGATACTTCTGTTGTTGTTCAACAAGAAGTTTACAAAAGACGATTTACCTACGTTAGGACGACCAATCACCGAAATTCTTGGAATGTTATTTTCTTTTTCGTCCGTTTCTTCCTCATCCTCTTCGAAGTGGTTGACTACTGCATCCAGCAGGTCACCAGTTCCTGAACCACTAACAGCAGCTATTGGGAATGGATCTCCCATGCTTAGTTCATAGAACTCATTGGCTGCGTACAGTTTTTCTGTATCATCAGCCTTGTTCGCTACCAAGTATACAGGTTTGTCTGAGCGTCTCAGTACTTTTGCAAAGTCCTTATCAAGGTCAGTAAGACCAGTGATACAGTCTACCACAAAAAGCACAACAGATGCTTCTTCTAATGATACAGCTACCTGATCTCGGATAGCTGCTTCAAAAGTATCCTCAGATCCTACAACATATCCACCAGTATCAATGACAGTGAAACTTTTGTTTGTCCAAGTTACTTTTCCGTAGTGACGGTCACGGGTTACACCGCTTTGGTTGTCCATAATCGCATCTCTTCGCTCAACCAGTCTGTTGAACAAGGTTGATTTGCCGACGTTCGGACGACCTACAATAGCCACTATATTTGCCATAATCTTAAAATCTTTACTTTTGAAGTATTTTGTTTGCTCCTGAAAATAAATTCAGTCCAACGACGATAGTGATGACCATCGTGCGCGGTATGCCTGAGGCTCCTTTACTGTTATAACAAAAGATGTACAGATACCGACGAGACTAAATGTACTTTTCATTTATGAGGCTTTTTGAGCCATTGGAGCATCAGGGTGATTTTTGAACCCGCAAATATCGGAATAAGTATCGAAATATGTTGTATTACAGGGCTGTAAAATACTTATAGATCCTTAATGTTTACCTTGGCAGGGCTATCAGGTATGATTCACCATTCTTTAAAGTGAGTTTTGAATCCCTGAGCCAAGGGTTATAACGTTTCAATAGTTTGTAAGAAATCCCTTTTTCCTGAGCATAAGCAGGTAAGTCACTGATAGACTGCTCCACTTTCTCATATTTTAGGCGCTCTTGTGTATAAAGAACACGGTCATTAAGGTCAAAACCATATTGCTGTGGATCAGAATGAATCATCTTGATGGCAAGAATGCGGAAAAGGTAACGTGAAGTTTCCTCATTTAGAAGCAGATCATAATAGTCATCGGCTTTTTGCTCATTTAATGCTTTTCTGACTCCATTAACTCCCCTGTTGTATGCAGCGGCAGCCAATGTCCATGACCCCAGTTTATCTTTTGCTTCTTTAAGATACGAACAAGCAGCTCTTGTGGATTTTTCTACATGATAGCGTTCATCCACTTCACCATTGACCGTTAGGCCATAATCTTTGGCTGTACCGGACAGGAATTGCCAAAAGCCTCTTGCACCGGCAGGGGAAACTACATTTTGCAGCCCACTTTCTATCATAGACAGGTATTTAAAGTCCTCTGGAACACCCTCCTCTTTTAACACCTCTTCGATGACAGGAAGCCAACGGTTTGCTCGTTTTAGCATTAAGATTGTGCTCGAATGCCAAAATGTATTGACATACAATTCTCTGTCAAATCGTTCTCTGACATCAATATCTTCCATTTTGACTTTTTCGCCACAAAAGGTAAAGCTTTCAGGCAAGTCAATATTCAGTAATGGGTTAGCTTGCTCCTTTTTGGGAGCTTCCATTGAGGCTATTGCATTTTGCTGACTCTGTTGTGGCTGCTGAAAGTTACAGGACGATGAACCTAATACCAGAAGTCCTGCTGCTGCTAGTATGATTTGATGATAATTCTTCAAGGTTTTCAATTTTTTGAATGTGATAATCCTATTTTTTGCTAGTTGATCCCTTCTGGATAGTTATGTAATACTGATCAAAATTTGGTTTGTAAAAGCGATTATTCGTTAACAGTGTTGTGTGCTTCTTAAATCCATACTTATACTTGATGTGGATTGTCTGAAGTAATGCGAAGATGATACTTTTATATGCTAATTATCAAGAACTTTGATTAAGATTTTTTCTTTTGTAAAGATTTTTTTGGATAAAATACTCACATAATGAATTTTTTAATAATTAAGCACACAACATTGTTAATTCTTCTTTTAGAAATTTGGAGAAAGCAGGTACTGTGCATAAAAATCATCAATGACTTTAACTGCTTCATCAGGAGTGTCTACCAAGCTAATCAAGTTAAGGTCTTCAGGGCTTACATTGTTTTCTGCTTCCAATAATGTCGTCTTGATCCAGTCCATTAGACCTGACCAGTAATTTTTTCCGACAAGAACTATTGGGAACCTTCCAATTTTCTTGGTTTGGATAAGTGTATAAGCCTCAAACAGCTCATCTAAAGTGCCTAGTCCACCTGGCATCACAATAAATCCCTGTGAGTATTTGACAAACATGACTTTTCGTACAAAGAAATAATCAAATGTAAGTAGCTTATCTCTGTCAATGTATGGGTTGTCAAACTGTTCAAATGGTAAGTGAATGTTAAGTCCTACAGATGTACCTCCTGCTTTGTGTGCACCTTTGTTTCCAGCCTCCATAATACCAGGTCCTCCACCAGTAATGACACCATAACCATGCTCTACAAGTTTGTATGCAATTTCTTCAGTCATTTTATAGTATTTATGGTCGCCTTTGGTACGGGCTGAACCAAATATCGAAACGCATGGTCCTATTTTAGCGAGCTTCTCGAACCCTTCCACAAATTCAGACATGACTTTAAAAATCACCCATGAATTAGTGCTTTTGATTTCATTCCAGTCCTTCTGTTTAAAAGCCTGTATAATTTTTTCTTCAGAAGCATCCCACTTTTTAGGTTGGTTGGTATTGTCTTTAGGTTGTTTGTTTTTATCGTCTTTCATGCTTGAATAATTTGGTTGTCAATGGTTGAAATTAATTTGCCTGTAGCATATTCTGACTGTCAGCTAGCTGTGGTGCTATTTCTGAAAAAGCTTTCCATCCTTTTAGCGTATCACCGTCAAGTATGGCTGACAGTCCATTTCTATCTTGCCAAGCTTGATCTTGTGCTATATGGTCAAGTTTCAGGCGTGTGTGACTTGGTTTCCCATATTGATATACGCCTGAGACTGAAAAGTTTTGCCCATCCTTTTTTAGCCCAAATGTAGCCGACTTGCAGGAAAGAAAAAGTTCCTGATTGGAGAGTACTGCTTGGTAATATTCAGGCGCAAGAAGTCCGTGCAGCGCGTCAAAAGCGGTGCTTCCTTGCAAGTGTAGTAAGAAAGTACTGCCATCAACCTTGCTGATATTGTGACGGAAGCTTTCTTGGTTGGCTAGTGTTTTTCCAGCTTCAAAATCATCAATAATTCTTTTGATAGTGACAGGGTGATTGCTAACGATCAATGTATTATCGATGATACTGAAAAAAGGTCGCTCGATCTTGCTGAAAAACTCACCAAACAGTAAACGGAAAAAGTCTTTTACTGGCAGATAGCCTACAAGATATTCGCGATAATTTAGTTTTTCAAACCGCTGAAGTGTTAGTTGGCGTGTTTTGTCACTTATTTGCCATAATTTTTCCTGTGCCAGCGTAGGGTTGTTTAGACTTATGGCAATTGTTTGCTCATTCTTATAACCCAATTCAAAAGAAGCAGTTTGAATAAAGGCCATCTCTTTGCCTACCCAAGAAAAGATATCTTCATTTATATCTATTTCCAGCTTTTGTTCCAAGTCCGAAATCTGTTGACGGTATTCTTGGTCATACTCTATCATCTTGGTATAGGCGTAGCGCAAGCCTTCTGTCCCAAAACTGGAAAATAACGCTACACTCTCTGGTACTACTTTGCTTATGGCTGCTTTTTGCTTACTCATTGCCAGCATTGTAGTGAATCGGGAATTTTTAGTATAGGCTAGTTTGCTTTTGCCTCTTGCTGTAATATCCCCTTTGCTATCTATATGACAACTGAGAGCTGTTGTGGTGAATTCATGCCCAGCTACAAGCAGATTGTCTTTTTCCTCTATAGTCAAAAAATCACTTCCCCATGTAGCTATATTTTCACCTTGTGTAAAAAGATCAAAATCACCTTTTAATGTTTCAGTCTGCCAGTAATCAGTAGAGCTAGCCAAGCTCTGATTTAACCCAAGGCTAATAGATTGCTTCAGTAAATCTTCACTGCTAGAAATGACCAATAAGTTTCGGTAAAAGTATCCAAAGAGCTTCTGCTGATTTTGGCTAATGACAAATGTATCGTGCTCACTACTTTGGGTAGATAATTCTTGGATATGAAGCCCTCCACGAACAAACTTTCGCATAGCAGGAATAAACAGTCCCCTCAACCGACTCCATTGGTGTAAGTCTGCCACCAGCATTAAATCTTTATTGTTTCCAGTCAGATGTAGTGAAATGTTGACAGGTCTTTTGGCTAGCCAACCTAAGAATGGGTATGTGGAAAATGCGCCATCGATACGTAAAAGTGCTTGAGAAGTTGTGTGAAAATGTGTTAAAGTTTCAATTTCCTTACATATGGGCGTTTTTTGGAACTTCTGCACCAACTCTCTTGGTTTGTTTGTTGAGATCGCTGCCAGCATGCTTTGCTTAGGGACAGTGCGTAGTACTGATTCACTGAATGGAGGAAACACAAATTCAGCAATCAGCCCTACTAAAAGCAAGCAGCATAAAAACAGCAATCCCCATTTTATCAATTTTCTCATTAACTCTCAGCGTAAAAAATTACAAGGAACAGACCTGGTAAGGTCTGGGACTATTACCTGTAAAATCATTAAAAAATCGCACTGACACAAATTATTTATTACACCTACCCACTATCACATTTTAAATACCCTAACCATGAAAAACAATGTATTTAAAACTAGCATTTCAGTTCTCCTATTGACCTTGTTATTGTTTGGAGAATTAGTCTTTACAACAACTGTTATGGGACTGGATAAGAAGACGGCGGCAAACAGAAAAGTCCATAATATTGTAGCGGAAATAAACTCAATCTTTGCCTCTCCTCAGAACGAGCAGTATGTCATAGCACCAAATGGGGAACAAGTACGGTATGTGGAGTTTGTCTACAAACCTCAGGAAAAGACAATCTTTGTCAAGTACTTCAGTGATAAGGATTTGCAATTTAAGACCTTTCCGAAGAAAGTAGATTTTGCAAATTTCAATTTCTTTCAAGCAGTTGATGATGGAAAAACCCTTATGGTACAAGTGATGGATCATGAGGCGTCAAAAGTAGAACCCAATGAAGAGCTTTGCTTAATCAGACTTCATAAAGATGGATATGGAAAAAGATTAATCAAGGGAATTGTCAATATGATGACACAGGCGCAGGATATATATGATGGTGAAAGCAGTTACTGAGGTTTTTACTATCGATCAAAAAAAGAGTCCCCTTACCAATAAGTTTGGTAAGGGGGCTTTTTATTAAAAGTCAAAGAACAGTGCATTATTAAGCGTCATCATGCTACCTCTCCAGAATCCTCGAAATACAGGTGAGTCTGAGAAATAAACTAATTGACCTTTACCGAATTTTTCCGCTCCAATGGATAATGTACCAGGAATTTGCTTCTTAAGTTTATATCCAACAAAGCCACTCATAAGGCTATTTTGATCAAATACACCAACATTCCAGCCATTTTCAAGTGCTGGGTAGAGGTGTTTATTCCCTTTGATGACAAATAGTTTGTTCTGTTCACCGTATGCAATTGGGTGTGTTGTATCTAGGTCTACCTTATAGATACTTCCTGCTATATATTCTGAAAGTTGTTCCCTTTCTCGCTCTGCATAGCTTCTTCTGTTTTTTCCTTTTTTCTCCTTTTCCTTCTCTTTTTCAAGCTCTTCAGTGAGTTTATTGAGCTCAGTACCTGTGGCTTTTGAGGCAATCTCAATGGCTTTTTCTACCATAATCAATTTACCTCCCTGTTTGGCAAAATCAAGAAGTTTTGCTCTCCCTTCCATCTGGTCATAATTACCCGAAGGTACAATGATGGTGCTGTATTGCTGTAAATCTACCGAAGACAGGTTTTCTGTATTAATGACAGTCACGGGATATTGAAGCACTTGCTCGAAGTAGTACCATAATTCACCGAAGTCAGTTGGCGTTGTTTTATCTCCTCCAACCAAAGCTATATTCGGTTTTTTCAAAAATGCTTTGGAAGAAGACCCCAAGTCTTTACCGCTGTCAGCCATACCAGTAAAAGCAACCTGTAGTTTTTGCTTATGCTTATTTGCGAGATCGACAATAGTTTTTTCAAACTTGTCACCCAATTGAGGATTGTCTTTACGGGTAATTACCAAGGAACCGGGTTCAAATTGCTCTATTACTTTGTTTTTCCCCCTTATCGTGAACTGCTCAGTTGCATAACGGACTTGAATCTGCTCTTGTAGAAGTTGTCCCAAGAAATAACCGTCTTCGATGTTTTTCCATTTAACTAGGAAGGCGTACGTATTGTCCTGAGGTGTATCATTTTCAGTCCAATGATTGGTAGGTTCCTTTGATGTAGTTTTAATGGTAGTCTTGAGTGCGGAAGCTTCAATACCATAAGCATATGGAAGCGCCCATGCAGTTAAGTCATATGTTAGAGAGTCAGACAGCGTAGCTTCAGGCTCAAACAATACATTAGCGAACTTGCCTTTTGGCTGATTGGTACTTATTACTAGGTCTCCTGACTGTATGGTAAATGGACCTTCTTTTCCTTCAAAGTAATTGAAACCATTTACCGTTCTGTTGCTGGCTGCATAGGTATATTGAATTTGCTGTCTGTCTAACAGTTTTTTGAGTGCTTCAATTTTACCTTCATTCCCTTTATATTTCAAAACATAAGTTTTGTATAAGCCTTTAGAACCTTCTTTGAAAAAGGTGTCAAACTCTTTTAGCAACTCATTCTTGTGCTTGTAAGCAACTTCTAGAGTTGAAATACTACTGGTATAGTGGTGAATGACTCTGTCTGCTAAAGTCAATGTATCTCCAGACGCTCTTTCGTAAGAGAGTCCAGCTCTTCCATTACCTCCTTGTTCATAGGTAAACCCAATAGCCCCGTTAAACATAGGCCATGTATCGCCATAACTTGGGTAAAAAAGGTCATAAGTCTCTTTAGAGAAATAAGTCCAGCCCTCTTTGTCAAAATGCATAGCATGGTTTTGACCTGCAATCTCATGGAAGGAACGTTGCCAAGGTGTAATTTCCTCATGCATTGGCTCTGCTGCAGGACCAAAGAAATACGGAGCTTCGGCTGTCATCTCATGCAAATCGACATGGATTAGGGGCATCCATTGCTGATATAGTTTGGTTCGCTGACGGCTTTCTACCTGAGTTTGCCAAGCCCAGTCCCTATTCAAATCAAAGACATAATGGTTGTACCTGCCACTAGGCCAAGGCTCATGATGTTCCCAAGCTTCCTTGTTTGCACGTGGTAGGGTACTTTTTTTCTGCTTGTACCAATTTACATATCGGTCTCTACCGTCAGGGTTTTCACAAGGGTCAAGAACAACCACCATTTCCTGTAGCCACTGGTTGACGGTGTCGCTTTCACTTGAGATCAACTTATAAAGCACTTTCATGGCTGTTTCTGTGGAGGCAGCTTCATTGCCATGGATATTGCTGCTTAGCCAAATAATAGGAAGGCGTTTTCCTTGCACAGTACCTTGCTGAAGTCCTGAACTGATCAAGTTGTTTTGGCGTATTTGCTCTAGTTGTGCCATATTCTCTTCTGAGGTAATTACGGCAGCTACCAACTCCCTCCCCTCATTAGACTTACCGTATGAGAGAAGCTTTACTTTTGACGACACTTCGGAGGCATGTTTGAAGTAAGCCAATGCTTGATGATGAAAACTGAATTGGGTACCTAACTCATATCCCAGAAATGATTCTGGAGATTTGAGCTTAAAAGGAATTTCTTCCTGTCCCATTAGAGTTGTGGTAGACAAGAAGGTCAAAAGCACCAAAAAGTATAGTTGTTTCATTGAGATAAAAAGTAGTTTGTACAGATGAATTATTAGCAGTTGATTCAAATGTACCTTAAAATTGAGTTTGATTTAAATACAGTTTAGAGGAATATGAGATCAAAGTTCAAAGTCAATCAGTTGACCTGGGCTTATCTGGTTCCATTGTTCCTGATTCTGGATAATCAGTCGCATAGTAGCCTCCATCAGGTAGTCACGTTGTATGTCTTGAGCAGCTTCAAAGCGCTCATTGCTGATTGGAAATTCGACTGGAACACCCGCTTCAAAATCAAATCTGTTTTCAGGATGTACTAGCTCACTCCCATTAGCTCCTTTAAATTGGTTTTCGCCTATATAGATTTGGTCTGTGCCAATAAATGGGGTGTATGTTCTGGTTGTCGAAAACCTGTAATACCAGCCATTTGGTAATTGAAAGTCGGAAGGTAAGCCTCCTCCCCCGCCAGTGTTGTTGCCAAAACTGCGTACATGTTCAAAACCTGGGGCACGCATAATGGCAGCAAAGTAGGATGTAGCACTAAATGAGTTTCTGTTGATCAGTAAGGCAACAGGCTTTGTAAATTGTATTGGCCCCTCTTTTTTGACAGAGTATGCAGCGGGTGCTGTAAAACTGTCTATTGCAGGACCATCCTTGTAGACTGTCTCAAGTACAGTACTTTCGTCAACGTTGATTAGGCGACTACTCAAACGGAATGCATTGGTGAGAGAGCCTCCTCCATTTTCACGCATATCCAGTATAAGTCCAACAACTCCTGCGTCTTCAAATCTCTTTAGCGTATTATCCAATGCTTCTTTGTTGATTGTATTGACAAAACTTGAATAACGGATATAGCCAATTTTGGATAGTCCTCCTTGTAGATTAACCCTTGAGAAAATCTTGTTGGAAAATCCGTTGGCAATTCTGATTTCCTCATCATTGTCATCAAGCTTGATAAAGTATCGTTCCTCCAGAATATCTCCATCATAAAAATCTGGAATAAACTCAGTGAAGAGACTGTCCTCACCTTCTACCCTATTGATGCCTTTATAAACACTAACATCGAATCTAGACCTAATGTTGACATGTCCATCCCTAAGTTCGTTAAGCATATCAGCCAATACATAAAAAAGATCTTCATCCGACATTTCAGGGGATATACGAGATTCATATTCTGCACGAATAGATTCCCAGTCGATGTTTTTATATTCGAAAAAAGAATACTTATCCCTGACAGTCTCCCACATACTATTGAAAACAGCTTGTGGGTCTTCAGAAGGGCTAGGTTCCATGAAAAGATTTTCACAGGAAACAAAAGAAAGGCAGCTTATCAGAAACAGTGTGGCAAGAATGATTTTTTTCATGGTATTCAATTGCTGAATAAATGGTACTGAAGTTTAGTATTGGAAAAGGATGGAGAATTTAAATCCATGCGAGGCATTCTTAACAACGTTCAGACTGTTGTAACTGTAATAATTCCATAGGTAAGCAATGCCTAATTTATTGCCATTGAATAGGCTATACGTAAGTCCTATTTCGCTGTCGACTTTTGGAAAAGTACCTATACCAGCAAAATTCCCATAAAGAGAACTTACATCTAGTGTTGTCGCATAAAAAGTTTTAAAAGCATACCCCAGTAAAGGAACGTCTAAGAGGTGATACCCTGAGATAACGTGGCGGTCAGTTTTAAAAAGGTCATACTCTAGGCGTGAACTGAGTCCTAAATTAGGGTATAGTTCATAACTGAAAGCACTATTACTGAATAAGGTATTGTATCGAAGGTTTCCAAAGACGGAAGCATTGCCACCCGCCCACCATCTGAGCTTTTCCTCATTGCGCCCAAGTATATGCCTTAAATGCCTGTACCCGAAATTTATTTGATTGGAAATAGCTTGTGCATCAGAAAGCTCATTTCCTGTGACTGGTTCCATCAAACCTAATGTGTACTGGCCATAGAAGTGGTTTATGGCTTTGGACCGGTAGCTTGTAAAGCCGGTTTGAAGTCCGAATCCAGGGCCTTTGTACATCAGGGGTGATGTGGCCTTATCCTGATTTTTTACGATAGCAGCGTGTACACCAAACTCAAAATGTCGATGTTTTACCTTGCTGTTTCGGTATTGGGCTTGAGCAGAGAAAAAGCCAGATAGCCCCATTATGATGGTTAGGGATAATACAGATTTATTCATGTATTGATGAGTCGTTTTAGTATTTCAGCATACAGATACAGTATGTCAAAAAAAATTGATGAAAGGTACTCATTATCAAAATACCTATCCATATTGATGTTAACAAAAAGTAAACCTTTATAATTAGGAATGGGATCAACTTCGCTTTATTGCAATATGAAATTGTAAAGGAATAATATTTGCAATCTGAAGTCGTGGTGAGTTATTTGTTCTGTTTGAAGTAGCGTCAACAATGGAACTTGAATGGTTCTTGATCAATATTCTTAAAACAGAATTTATAACTGAATTGAGAGTAAATGAAAATGTATTGTTTTGTTAACTCTGTGAAAATGATTATTAAATTTTTTAATTTTAATTACGTTAACACTTTTAAATTTAACTGTATTTTATTTATTTTCGTCGGAACTGAAAACGTCCTTACAACTAACAACAATCTTAATAGCCAACTTTTGTAACTTATGTTAGTAAAAAAACTTTTTAGAGTAATATCACTGCTGTTATTACTTTGTAGTGGATTGCTACTTTCGATCGAATCTTCTGCTCATGAGGGTAAGCCTAAATCTGAAGAGGCAAACATGGAGGTCTTTACTTACCTTGTTGTAACGCAACGCAATTGTGTGACTGGGAACACCCATATTTTCTCACCAATTGTAAAAGTATCAAAAGCCTCTTGGGCAAAGGAAAAATATGCGATTCTTCAAAAGTTTGAACATTCGCTAAGTAAGTATTATCCCAAGAGTGTTTTTCAGGTGAACTTAGAAGTGTTTCAAGGAGAGTTTACCTCTTTGGAGGAAGCACGGTTACACAAAACCAATAGCATAGCAAAGAAAAATGCAGTTTCCAGAAGTGTGGAGGCACTTCCAATGGAATAAGTGATAATATATCCGAACAGACGCCAGGCTTATCAAATTGAGCTTGGCGTTTTTTTGTTTAGGGAATGATAGAATGAGGTTTTGTGATTTTCATTGAAAAAATTGTTAATAATGTAGATCAGCAGATTGATTTACCGATATTTATAGAATGGTCAGAGTGCAAATCTATTACTACCTCCTTTAAGTAGCCTATCTATCTGATCACGGAAGAGAATTGAAGAACGAACGAAACAGGATTAACCTATGGTATTGAATTACATTTGGACTGCATTTATCTTGATTGCATTTCTTGTTGCACTAGTCAAAACAATATTTTGGGGAGACCAGCAGGTGTTTACAGCCATTGTTGACTCCACATTTGATATGTCAGAAACGGCATTTAAGATATCCATTGGCCTGACAGGAACGATTACCTTATGGATGGGATTGATGAAAATAGGTGAAGAGGCAGGTATAGTAAAAGTGATGTCTAAAGTCGTGGGTCCATTTTTCAAAAGGATCTTTCCAGATCTAGGTGAAAATCACCCAGCCATGACGCCCATCCTGATGAACTTCTCTGCTAACATGTTGGGGCTGGATAATGCAGCAACACCTTTGGGGCTTAAAGCTATGAAAGAGATGCAGGCGACCAACCCAAATAAAGATACCGCTTCTAATTCCATGATCATGTTTTTGGTGTTGAATACCTCAGGGTTAACATTGATACCAATCACAGTGCTGATGTACAGGGCACAGATGGGAGCTGCTCAGCCCGCTGACGTCTTTATACCAATTATGCTGGCAACTTTAGCCTCTACCTTGGCTGGACTTATGATTATCGCCGTATACCAACGAATCAATTTATTTGATAAGGTCATCATGCT
Source organism: Limibacter armeniacum (assembly GCF_036880985.1). Taxonomy (NCBI): domain Bacteria; kingdom Pseudomonadati; phylum Bacteroidota; class Cytophagia; order Cytophagales; family Flammeovirgaceae; genus Limibacter; species Limibacter armeniacum. The sequence continues at coordinate 2,538,247 of NZ_JBAJNO010000009.1, read as the reverse complement.
TTACCTTGGATTGATTGTCGCGTTTATTGCAGGTGTCATCTACTTGTTCAGTAATATGGACAGTGAACAGGTAAAGACTGTATCCTCCATGGTCAGTAATATTATTCTGTTCAGTGTAATCGTATTTTTTGTAGGGTTGGCATTGTATCGAAGGATCAATGCCTATGATGCGTTTATTGATGGCGCAAAAGATGGGTTCAGTACTGCTGTACAGATTATCCCATACTTGGTCGCCATGTTGATATCTATTGGGATTTTCCGTGCTTCAGGTGCATTAGATATCGTTATGGACGGCTTGCATACAGCATTTAACTGGGCAGGATGGAATGGTGAGTTTATTGAAGCATTGCCAGTGGCATTGATGAAACCGCTAAGTGGTAGTGGTGCAAGAGGATTGATGATTGACGCCATGAATACTTATGGTGCAGACTCATTTATTGGCCGATTGGTGAGTACAATGCAAGGTGCTACAGATACAACACTCTACATTATTGCCGTATACTTCGGAGCAGTTAATGTCAAGCATACAAGGTATGCGATTACCTGTGGTCTTTTTGCGGATGCAGTGGGAGTAATTGCAGCTATCTTAATTGCCTATATGTTTTTTGGTTAGGCTTAATTAGGTAGCTATAAAAAAAGGGATGTTTGCTCAGACAAACATCCCTTTTTTTAGAAGTATTGCTATACTATTGCTGATCTTGTATCATACTTTCCATCATGTCAATAGCAGCAAACCTGTAGTTGTTATCCAGTTTGGCGCTCGTGAAAGCTCTCTTGGCTGTTACTTGATCTCCCATCCCCATACTGATCATTCCTAATGTAAAGTTATACTTTGCTTTAGAAGATATGTCAAGACCATTAAATTTCAATAGTTTAATCAATTCATCCATCGCTTCCTGTTCCATCCCTTTCTTATGAAGTGCTATAGCCTTGATGTATTGTACTACATAATCTCCCTTATTGATTTCCAAACACTCTGATGCAGCTTGAATACTTGCATCAAAGTTTTGTTGGGAAAGGTACAGTTGTGCAATTTCATTAAGTGCTCTACCTCTTCTGATAGGATCAGTTTCTGTCTCAAGAAGCCCCTTTGAGTGTGCGATTAAGGTTGATTTATCTGCTGTTGCTTCTGCAATCTTTACCTGAAGGTCAAAAACCTTTGTATTGGTGTTGTCTTGCAGGATTGCTTCATTGAGTAAGTCACGGGCTTTCTGAAATTCATAGATCTCATAATAGCACTTTGCAATGGTATACTTATAATCAGAAGTAAGTTTGACTACTTCCTTTTTATAAGGGCCATGGTTTGCCTTCGGCAATACATTGTTCAGTGTATCGTATTCCTGCAAATGGTAATAAGCATAGCACAGCTCATAGTAGTAAGGAGCTGTGGTAGGAATCGACTCACTTTTGATAATATCTAATGCCTTTGTGATATACTCTTTAGATTTCTGGTATTGTCCATGACTGTTGTAGTACTTGCCTGCATAGTATAGTGCAACAATATCATGCGGCTTGATACTTAAAGCATCTTGAATGTGCTTTTCTGCTTGATCAAACTTACCAGTTTTATATAGGATTTTGATGATCGTGATTTTACTCATGACACGGTCATCAGTGTTATCGGAGTGTTGATAGAATTGATCAAAATGATAGATGGCTTTTTCAAACTGCTCTTTGCGTTGATAAAGCCAAGCCATTCGTTTATGAGTTTCTATATTTCCTTTTTCAAGCCTGAGAACTTCAGTAAAAGCTCTAAGTGCGTGCTCTTCCTGCTTGATCATAAGGTGGCACATGGCTTTTTGGAAATGAAACTTAAAATTGTTAGGATCAAGCTTTATCGCTTCGTTGTATTCATCAATAGCTTCCAAAATCCTCTTGGATTCTCGGAGTTTTTCTGCACTCACATAATGCACTAAAGCATCCTGAGCTACGGCAGGAGAAGCCATTTTGCAGAGTAAAGCCATGAAGCAAACAGAAACAATAAGAAACCGCATATTTAGTCTTTAGATAAATTGATCGTAATACTACTTCTTAAAATAACGCACTAACACTTGATAAATTTCTTCTATTGGGTTAGGCTTATAGCTGGAAAGCAAAAAAAAATCTCATATGAGATATAAAAATAGTTCAAAAATTAAAAATTATAATACATTAACGATGGTTTTGAAAGGTATTGCCGACTATTTTGGTTTTAGTAATGTTTTTTCGGTTCAAAATACCACAAAAACCTTTTTCATTTATACTTATTAGTACGCTCATTAATTAGATGAACAACACTGAAAAAGAAACAAAGGATAAAGATTTCCTTGAGATGGAAGGACGTAAAATTCAAGTCTTTCTTCGCAGGTTTGTTTTCCGTATAACTCATTTGGCTTCAGACACAGATGTAGAAGGAACTATACAAGGGATACAGAGTGGAGTAGTGTTAAGTGGCTCTCACCTTTGGATGCTAATATGTTCCGTTTTTATAGCCTGTATAGGTTTGGATACAGATTCTCCAGCGGTAATTATTGGTGCCATGTTGGTGTCTCCCCTAATGTCTCCAATTTTGGGAATTGGACTTTCAGTAGGTATCAATGACCGTGAAATGTTGGGGAAATCACTCCGGAATTTTATGGCAGCAACCTTTTTGAGCCTTTTTGTGAGTTACGTCTATTTTCAACTGTCTCCTTTGGGTGAATATACAGACGAAATGAAAGCACGAGTGAGTCCAACTATTTTGGATGCATTTGTGGCATTTTTTGGTGGTTTGGCAGGGATCATTGCAGGTTCTCGTACAGAGAAAACGAATGCTGTTCCAGGTGTAGCAATTGCAACTGCTTTGATGCCTCCGCTTTGTACAGCAGGTTTCGGTTTGGCTACAGGACAGGCAGAAGTATTTGCTGGTGCTTTTTATCTGTTTTTTATCAATGCAGTATTGATCAGTGTATCCACTTACCTGATTGTTACGTTACTGAAGTTCCCAAAGGTAGGTGAAACTGATCCTGCAAAAGCTCAAAGAACAAAGACACTGGTATATGCATTCTTGCTGCTTTTGCTTATTCCTAGTATTATTTTCCTGTTGGAGAGTCTTCGTAATATCACAAGGCACAATACGGTAAGGGATTTTATCTCAAAAAATATACATGAAGATGTTGATAAGGGAGCGCAATGGAACTATACAGCAAATGATTCAATTGCAACCTTGAGGGTGTATTATTTTGGTCAGTCTATTGGAGATGATTCTGTCAAGGTATTGGAAGGGAAGATCAAGGAAGCATTTAAGAGTCAAATTCTTTTAGGGTGGTATGATATGCCTGACTCGATGGCATTGAGCCTGACTTCTACAGAGGCTCCACCTGACAAGGAAAAAGAAATGATCAAGAATAATATAACTGCGTTACATGCCAAATTGGGTGAGCTGACGAAGTTACAAGAAGAGGAGCGATCAGAGCTGATGCAAGTAATTAAAAGTGATGGGGCTCAGATTGACAGTCTCAAAAGCGAGTTACTTACAATTGTCAATGATTCTATTCCTTTTGGTGCTGTAGAAAAAGAACTAAAGGCTTTTTATCCTGAACTGAAAGAGCTTTCAGTGGCAAAGGCTCACCATACCAGTTTTGGAGATGAAGGGGCAAGAATGAAGTATATGGCAGTGATCAGATGGGATAGCAAGAAGTTGGGACGCTATTCAGATAAGAAGAAGATGGAGAAACGATTGGCTGACTACTTGAGTGTTAAGCTAGGTGGGGCTGATGTACAGGTGGTAGGTTATTAGAAATTAAAAAGGCTGCTTTGAATCTAGATTTAAAGCAGCCTTTTTACTTAATAGCTATGTTCGTCTATTTTGGTTTTTCCTCTGAATACCCAATAAATGGATATGGTATAAGACAGTACAAAAGGCACTCCTACAATAGCTAAGTAAAACATGATTCGAAGCGTTTTTTGAGAAGAGGCGGCATTATAGATATCAAGACTGTAATTAGGGTCAAGGTTTGATACCATCATGTTAGGGAAAATGCCCATCGCAAAAAGGGCGATAAATGCCCCAATGGACAAAGAAGAAGAGATAAAGGCCCATCCGTAGTTGTTCTTGGACAATGACCGGTGAATGTTAAGCACCGCCAAAAAGTTAAGGATGGCAATGCCCCATGTAAATACAGAAAGGATGTATTCATGTTCAGAAATAAGCGGATGTTTTACCCCAACAGCTTGTACATTTCCGAATGAGAAATTGGCAACCATTTCCGGTTTTGCTAATAGTGTAAAAGCAGTTACCACAACATACAATACAACAAACACCCAAAATGCATTGAAAGCCCATTTACGAACCTGTCTTTGTAAAGCTCCTTCTGTTTTGATCAGTAAATAATTGGCACCATGCATGGTGAACATACTTAAGGCAAAAATACCTGTCATTATAGCATAAAGGTTGAGTTGGTCCAACAATGTTCCTTTGTACTCCATATCTGAACCTATTTTCATTCCCAGTATAATATTACCAATCGCCACTCCAAAAAGAATAGAGGCTAAAATAGATCCTATTGAAAATACCTTGTCCCAAGTAGACCGCCAGACGGTACTTTTTTCCTTGGATCGAAACTCCATTGCTACAGCTCTAAAAATCAAAGCCATCAACAAGAGGAAAAATGGTAGGTAAAACCCAGAGAAGGCAGTAGCATAAACATGTGGAAATGCAGCAAAAAGAGCCCCTCCCGCTGTAATTAGCCAAACCTCGTTACCATCCCAAACGGGACCGATTGAATTCATAAGGATACGCCTGTCATGATCACCTTTCGAAAATAAGTGCAAAGCACCTACTCCTAGATCAAAACCATCAAGTATTGCATAACCGATCAGTAGTACCCCTACTAGAAAATACCATATTACATTGTAATCCATAATTGCATAAGGTTCATCATTTCTAATCAATAGAAAGTGCTACTATTACTCACCTTTACCTTTGATAGCTTTACCAATGTTTTGAGCTTTTTCAGCCCGATGCAGATAACCGCTTTCAAAGTGTTCAGGGTCATGATCATCAGGACCATGTTTGATTTCTTTATCAAGAATGTAAAGCCAAGTAAAGAATAGTAGCACATAAAGTATGAAGAAAAGAATTATAGAGGTGAGCACTTCCTCTCCTGTAACAGATTTGGAAATAGCTTCATTGGTACGCAGCATACCATATACTATCCAGGGTTGCCTACCGACTTCAGCGGAGACCCATCCTGCCTGATTGGCAAGCACTGGTAAAAAAACAGCCCAAGAAAATATCCTAAGGACGAGCGTGTTCTCAAATAGCTTACGTTGCCTGTTGAGTAGTACACCGATAGCCGTCATAAGGATGAAAAGTGTTCCTAGGCCGACCATCAAGTGATATGACTGAAAGACCAATCCGATACTGCCAGGCCAGTCTTCTTTAGGAAATTCCTTCAGACCTTTGACACTATGTTCGGTGCTGCCGGAGATTAGGAAACTCAACATTCCAGGAATGGCGATACCATATGTTTTTTCATCTTCAGGATCTGTAAAGCCGAGTATATAAAGTGGAGCACTTTCAGTGGTTTCATATAGCCCTTCAAATGCTGCAAGTTTTGTTGGTTGGTATTCAGCGACCACCTTAGCGTGTTCGTGTCCAAGAATGGGCTGAATAAGAGATGCAAAGAAAGCGACATACAAACCAATTTTGAAAGACCGTTTGGCAACTGACTTATGGCGCTTCTTGATCAGGTAATAAGCAGAAACACTCATAACCAGAAAGCCAGATTGTATAAAGGCTCCAATAATGGTATGAGTATATCGGATCATCATAGAAGGGTTAAAAACCATTGCCCAGAAATCTGTGATAACAGCTCTTGCTTGTATGCCCTCTCCCACGATTTCGTAAGCAGTTGGTGTTTGCATCCATGAGTTGGCTACAACTATCCAGAACCCAGACATAAGAGATCCTAATGAGACCATACAAGTAGCGAGGAAGTGAACACGTGGAGTGACCCTGTTCCAACCAAACAACAGTAATGCTAAAAAGCCAGACTCCAAGAAAAAGGCGAAAATACCTTCAGCAGCAAGAGGAGAGCCAAAAATATCTCCAACATAACGGGAGTAAGTCGCCCAGTTGGTTCCAAACTCAAACTCCATCACAATACCGGTAGCAACTCCGATGGAGAAGTTGGCTGCAAATATCTTTGTCCAAAATTTAGCAGCTACTTCAAATGCCTTGTTACCGGTTTTGAGGTATAAGCCTTCCATGATTACAAGGATAAACCCTGTCCCCATCGTAAAAGGTGGGAAGATGTAATGGAACATTATTGTGAAGGCAAATTGGATCCTCGCCAGGATTTCGACATCCAAATTCATAGTTAGTTCGGGTTAGTAGAAAATAATTCAGATTGAAACTGATTGCCATCTGAATAATCTGTAATTCTGGATTGCCTTATATTTATGTACGGTTACTTTTCTTTAGGTAAAGCAAAACCGCAAACAGGACAAACAGACACCCAGTCCCTATTTTTACCCATTTTTTTACAATGTCTGTAGGGTATGTATCAATTAGAAAGGGTAGTGTCCGTGAGAGGATCACATATAAGGACATCGCAAATATAGAAAGCAGGAATAGCTTTTGTGTCTGACTGAAATTTTGTCTATTCATTATAATAGAATGAGAGGAAGTTAAGCCATTGCCTCTTATACAAATATAAAGCATAACCACTTCAGTTTTAGGGTCTTTTTAGGCTATATGACATAAATCATCATAGTGGTAGTACATTGTAAAAGACAAAAAAATACCCGAGACCATTTACTGATCTCGGGTATTATATATTGGGGATTTGTTAGGTGTTACCTAGTTAGCGGAAACAGGTGCAGGAAGGCAGCGATAAAAGGAGCTGCAAGTAGTAACCCATCAAATCGGTCAAGGAAACCACCGTGACCAGGAATACTTCTGCCTGAATCCTTGATATGGATACTACGTTTGAAAAGAGACTCAACAAGGTCACCATAAGTACCCATAATAACGATAATTAATGCAAAGATTACCCACATCCAAGTAGCCAGCGTATCAAAGAATTGGGCAAACACAAGGCTGACAATTACAGCCAGAATAGTTCCTCCGATACTTCCTTCCCATGTTTTCTTAGGAGAAACACGTTCAAAAAGCTTTCGTTTACCAAATGTTTTTCCTGAGAAGTATGCCCCTGTATCACTGGCCCAAAGAATACAGATTAGACCGAGAGGTATCTCAAAATGGTATTCATTCTCAAAAAAGCTGGCAGCGTTTATCAATGAGATTGGGAGTGCAACGTAGGCTATTCCTAAAAATGTAAGCGCAATATTGATAAATGGTTTCTTATCGTCTTTTTTGTAAAGCTTGACAAGGTAAACAGTAGAGAACCCTACAAAAGTCAAGTACATGTAATAGAAGTCAAATATTCCCTTTTCAACAAGAAATGTTACCACAAAGAGCATGGTTCCTAGTAGTGTGCCATAGGTTTTTAATGGCAGGTTTCCATCGAGTCCGAGTAGTCTGTAAAACTCCTGCATCGTGAAAATGCAGATTGCCAAAAAAACAAAAAAGTAAGTCCAAACACTGTAACTGATCCCTGCTACGATAACCAGTCCTCCAATGAGTCCGGCAACGACTCTTTGCGTCAGCTCGGAATATTTATTTAAATTCAACATCCTGTTTGATAATTAGTATTGCCCTATCCAAGTACTTCTCTTCCACATACACTTCGCGTTGGCCAAAATCATTATAGGCAGAGTCCACTTTATCAACAATTACAGCATTGACGCCTCTCTCTTCTAAAGTAGCTTTGACGATCTCAGCTTGATAGATTTCTTTGGTGCTATAGACCTTTGCCCATTTCATGAACTGTGTGTGTTGTATTGGTTATAATGCGTTTATAAATTATTAAAAATCTTTCTTCGTGTGCTTTTCTCTATCACTGCTGATGGATCTGTTCTTCACTGCGGACAGTGCTTTTGTAAAAGGTAAATAGCAATGCTACTAAAACCATTACAGAGATCAGCAATACATATACAGGCGGGGTACTAACCTGTTCGAAGTCCACTTGGTCTGTGAACAAATCTTTTTTCAAGTAGAACGCGGTTACTGTATAGGCATTATTTAGGAAATGCGCAAAAATTGGAACTATTAATTTTCCTGACCAAAAATATAAATATCCGAATAATGCACCAAGTACCATTCTCGGAAGAAATCCATAAAACTGAAAATGGATAGCAGCAAAAACAAATGCTGATATCCATATTGCCCAATGAATATTGCGTGTATAACGATGTAAAATGTTTTGCAGAATGCCCCTGAAGAGTAGTTCTTCCAATAATCCGGGTAACACTGCAATGACGATTAGCCCAACAAGAAATTGCCCTGTAGATTCAAAATCAAGTAGAAACTTGGTCAACTCCCCTAGTCTGTCCTCCGTCTCACGCATGTATTCCTCTACCAAGGATAGTGATTCAGGTAAGTGCATAGATTGGTTCCATGCTCCCAAATAAGTACCGAGTGGCATAGCTGCAATAGCAATAGCACCTCCAAGCAAACATAATATTGGCCAGTTGCTTTCTTTGAATGTCCAGATGTCGACTAGTGACTTTTCTTCAGAAAAATGCCAGAATGCCATTGGAGCTAGCCCAAACATGGATATACTCATACAGGCTTGCAGCATCAAGTAAGGGATTCTGACGTCGGGGGAACTCATAGGCGCTGTAATCATGTTATTTACAGCGTTGAAGTCGAATTGATAAATAGGCAGTAACATTCCATAAGCGAGAAACTGTCCTACAAACAGACCCCCAATTATGTAAATCACAAGCTTAACAAGTTGTAAAAATGGGTTTTGTGTCTGCTGATCAATATGTTTGTATTCCATTTGTTGTAATTTTGTGCCGACGTTAGATCATTACCGATTGTTACAGCCTTATTGGCGGCTGCAAAAATACAGTTAAGGAAAAATAATGATCGTTGTTGTGAAATTTTAACACTGATGCTGAAGCTTAATTTGAAGTGTTACACCTTCAAACCCACTAGAATGGCTGTTTAGGCTATCAGCATCCAAATATACTTTTATCCAGTGGTAAAGATAGGAAATTTAGAAATAGGTGAGTTCCCCCTGCTGTTGGCTCCGATGGAAGATGTGAGTGATCCTCCATTTAGAGCGGTTTGTAAAGAAAACGGCGCAGACATGATGTACACGGAGTTTATTTCTGCCGAAGGGCTAATCCGTGATGCAGCTAAAAGTGTGCAGAAGCTTGATATATACGACTATGAGCGCCCAATAGGCATTCAGATCTTTGGAGACAAGATCGAATCAATGAGAGAAGCAGCAGCAATTGCAGAACAGGCACAGCCAGAGTTGATTGATATCAATTACGGTTGCCCTGTAAAAAAAGTAGCTTGTAAAGGAGCAGGAGCTGGTATTTTGAAAGATCTGCCGAAGATGCAGAAGATGACAGAAGAAATTGTCAAGCAAGTCAATTTGCCAGTAACTGTAAAAACCCGTTTGGGTTGGGACCATGATAGCATTCAAATCCTTGAAGTAGCCAAAAGGCTTCAGGACGTGGGAATACAAGCGCTTACGATTCATGGTCGTACAAGGCAGCAAATGTATAAAGGTGAGGCTGATTGGTCACATATCGCTGAAGTGAAAAACCATCCAGATATTCATATTCCTATTTTCGGAAATGGGGACATCGATTCGCCTCAGAAGGCATTGGAATATAAAAATAAGTATGGAATTGATGGTATCATGATTGGTAGGGCTGCCATTGGTTACCCTTGGATATTCAGAGAGATCAAACATTTTATGGAAACAGGTGAAATCATGGCTGCACCAACATTGGAGGAGCGTATTGATACTTGTCTTCGACATGTGAAGTTCTCTGTAGAATGGAAAGGTGACCGTCAAGGTATCTTTGAGATGCGCCGTCATTATACACAATACTTCAAGGGAATGATCAACTTCAAGCCTTTCAGAACAAGGCTGGTAGAAGCGATGACACTAGAAGATATCATTCAAATCCTTGATGAGGTAAGTGAATACTATGCACTAAACGAGAATGTATTGTAGTAATACATTGAAAAGCATAAAACGGAGCATTAACTGAAGTGTTAATGCTCCGTTTTTGTGTTTATAGCATTTACCGAATTATCTGAGAGAAGGAATTAACCCAAAGGCTTTTCCCCAAAGGTGTAGACTTCCAAATTTATGTTCTGTACTTTCTTCAGCTCCACTGCCAGCTTGTTTCTCTTCAATATCTACACCATGATCAAGGTGGAAGTGATGAGAGAACTTTTGAAGCAGCATTGGATTCTTTACCATGAATATTGATGACACTAGTATGGCAGTTAGTAGTACGATTGCCAAAACTTCCTTTTTGAACAGCATAAGGTAATTATTTGCAATGAAGTTTTCGTAATTGAAAGGTAAGTTATATGGAGGTAATGACCCTTAAATCAAAACTTTATGTTGAAATTGTTCAATTCTAAGCAATATTAATGATTTCAGCAAATTAACTTGTTAATAAACAGGGGAACAAATGTTTTGTTCATTTTATTTGATTGGGCATATCTCAAAAAAATCAGTTTTGAAAACAGAATAAGTGAGTCAATGAACTGTTGAGGAAGAGGAAAGGACAAATTGTGTTATCTGTGTATTTCAGATAATAAGGCTAAATTGCATTAATTGACATGTGAAAGGAAGCTTTTATTCTTAATGTTTGTTCTCAATATGAATTTTAGCTTAAATGTCAGAGTTATCCATAATACCCCTCCTTGTAATATTTTCATATTCATCAGGAGGGGTATTTTTTGGTTATATGGTAGCTTCGATGAGCTCTATAATTTGAGGTAACTCGTCAGGATGAAACCAATGAGTGTTCGTGTCTTTCCTGAACCAAGTTAATTGTCTCTTGGCATATCTACGGCTATTTCTTTTTAGCAGTCTGACCATCTCCTCCTCATCATATAGCCCATCCATAAAGTCGAAAACTTCTTTGTATCCTACGGTTTGTAAGGCATTTTTATCTCTGAATTGCATTACACTGTTGACCTCATTCATCAAGCCTTGTTGTAGCATCAAGTCCATTCTTAGGTTGATTCTATCATACAATTCTTCCCTATCCCTGTCTAGCCCTATTTTAAGGATACGGAATGGTCTTTCTGCTTTTTCCAAGTCTCTAAATGAGGAAAAAGGTTTTCCGGTTTGACGGACTACTTCCACAGCCCGCATAATGCGTTGTGTATTTGATCTGTCAACCCTATCGTAGTGTGCAGGATCTTTTTCCTTGAGTTCTTCTAGCAGACCTGATAAGCCTTCTTCCTGATATTGGTTGATAACAGCATCCCTGATCGAAAAATCAACTGGAGGTAAGTCATTCATTCCTTCACATACCGCTTGTACATATAGCCCCGAACCTCCAGACAGGATAGCGATGTCTTTTTCTTGAAAAAGGGAATCTAATTTTTGTAGGACATCTCGCTCAAATTGCCCTGCGCTATATTCATCAGCTACAGACATGCAGTCAACAAAATGGTGTGGAACTCCCTGCATTTCTTCTGGAGTAGGTTTGGCAGTACCAATGGCTAGTTCTTTAAAAAACTGTCTTGAGTCTGCGTATAGAATTTCCGTCTCAAAGTGCTTGGCAACATCAACACAGAGAGTGGTTTTTCCTACAGCAGTAGGACCAACGATAACGACTAGTAACTTTTCTTTCATGGTGGCGCTGAATTTAAAATCAGGCAAAGTTAGGCAAAATGTGCAAATCAGCGATTTCTGAAAGAAACAGGATGAAAGGTTTAAAAAATCCTAACCTGTCCCCAAATTTTGTAGTTAATCCATTACTTTTGCACCTCTTCGAAAGTCACCAAGGCTTTCAAGAGTTGTGCTTTTCCATTTTTAAATACCTAATAGTCATGTTTGTAGAACCGAGGTTTAATAATCCATCCACCACTCATACAGGATGGATAGAGGTAGTCTGTGGCTCCATGTTTTCTGGTAAAACAGAAGAGTTGATCAGGAGAGTAACAAGAGCCTTGATAGCTAAACAACGGGTCCTGATTTTTAAGCCATCTATTGATGTACGATACGATGATAAAGATGTGGTTTCCCATAATAAAAATGCAGTCACTTCGGTTCCTGTCAACAATGCCAAGGAGATTTATGACCACGTTTCAGAGTGTGATGTAGTGGCAATTGATGAAGCACAATTCTTTGACAACGATTTGGTAGAAGTCTGTACAGAGCTGGCAAATAATGGACTTAGGGTGATTGTCTGTGGCTTGGATATGGATTTTATGGGACAACCTTTTGAGCCAATGCCACAGCTGATGAGTGTTGCTGAGTTTGTAACCAAGTTACATGCGGTTTGTATGAAATGCGGAGAGCCTGCACAGTTTTCCTATCGTTTTGATGCTTCAGGTGAGCAGGTGGTGTTAGGTGAATCAGATGTATATGAAGCAAGGTGCAGGAAGTGTTATTGTGAAGGCATGAAAACACAGAAAGAAGTAAAATAAAAAGGATAACACCAGAGACGGTGATATATAAAGAGTTTATTGGCTGGAGTTGATCAGTCAGTAAACTCTTTTTTTGTACTTAATTTTTCTAGCATTATGTCTTGTTGAGGGTTAGTAGAGTTCAGACTTATTTCTTAATTTATATTTACAAAGGCTTTATTTGTGAATACCTTTTCCTTTGGATTTTGCGAATAAAGCAGCTGAAATAACCAATTAGTAACCCTGATACTGATAACCAATGGAATCAATGAGTATGAACTGATACTATTCCCCTACTGATTCCCCTACCTATCTGAAAAGTACCATTTTGGTTACACATTTCTCTATCCAGACATTAAACTGACATTGTTAACAATGCTGAGAAAGGATAACACCTCCAATTTGCTCAAAAAGCTAGGAAAATATGTAAGTCTCGAGACCATTATGGGGCGTACAGTCCTGCTTACTTTGTTCTTCTTGATTATTCTCGGATCCTTTACGGGGTTGGTTCTAATCCAAAACAGTGAAGTGAAAAAAATAGGTGAACGGGTCGTAAATATCAGTAACCCGATAACCTATGAGATTTCACGGATATCTGCTGGAATAGAGCAGTCGTCTTCTGTCATGCGAGGATATTTTTTGACCCATTCAGGAGAGTTGAAAGATGAACGGAACGCACTTTGGGATTTGACGGTGTTTACAAGTCTAAAAAAATTGGAGCAGTTAGCGGTAATGCTAACACCGGAAGAACGGAGAAGCATTGATGCTTTGGGAGTGCTTTTGAAAGAGTATAAGCATGCACAAGATGACTTGGAGCTTTATTTTGAACAGAGATATAATCAAGCAGAGTCAGGAGACATTACGGCAACTGCCCAAAATGGATTTCTGACTGAATCAATGCGTGGGCAGGAAGAGACAAGAAAATATATTGAGGAGTCGATTGTCAATACATTACGACCTCTGAAGATAGAGATTCAAGAACTGCTTCAGCCTCTAAGTAAGACACAGTCCAATGCATTGGAAGAAGATATCTCTCATATTCATGTTGATATTGCAAAAGCCAACTCAACTATTGGACTTATAACCATTCTGTTTGCCATAATGGCGATTGCTTCCACTCTAGTAGTTATCCGTATTCTTGGGCTTTCTATCCGAAAACCAGTGGAGCTGTTGCAGGTATTGGCAACAGGTAACATCTCTGAAGTAGATATTTCATATACTAAGGATGAGTTGAATGATGTAATTGTGGCAGGTAATCAGGTGAAAGAAAACCTGAAGAGTGCCAGTGAGTTTGCTGCCCGTATCGGAAATGGAGAGTTTGTGATGGACTTTCATCCAGCAAGTGAGACGGATGTGTTGGGGAATGCACTTATTCAGATGAGGGATAAGTTACAGGCAATAGCAAAAGAGGATGAGAAAAGGAATTGGTCAACCAAAGGAGTAGCCCATTTTGGTGAGATTTTACGTGACTATAATACAGGAACGAAGTCACTTAGTGAACATCTTATTTCTGAATTGGTAGAGTTTGTTGAGGCAAACCAAGGAGCCATTTACATCCTGAATGAAACAAAAGAAGAGAGCCAGTACCTAGAGTTGATGGCAGCATACGCTTACAACAAAAGAAGGGTGTTGAACAAACAGGTGTTTTTGGAAAGTGGCTATGGTGAAGGACTCATTGGGCAAGTCTTTATTACAGGAGAAACTATTTATATGAACAATGTCCCTGATGGCTATACGGAGATTACATCGGGACTTGGAGAGGCAACACCCAAAAGTATTCTGATTGTTCCACTAAGGATGAATGAGTCTTCGGAGGGAGTAATAGAACTGGCTTCATTCAAGGATTTTGAAGAGCATGAAATAGCGTTTGTCGAAAGGCTTAGTGAAAGTATCACCTCAACGCTCAGAGCCGTTCGGACAGCTGAAAGAACCAAGTTATTGTTGGAGGAAAGTCAGCTTCAAAGTGAAAGAATGAGGGCACAGGAAGAAGAAATGCGCCAAAATATGGAAGAGTTGGCGGCTACACAGGAGGAGATGGATCGGAAACAACAAGAGTTGCAGGTACTCAAATCTGACTTGGAAATAGAAGTACAAAATAGAACGGAAGAACTGAATAATGCATTGGAGCGATTTAACCTAGCATTAGAGGGAACAACAGAAGGCCTGTGGGATACAGTACTTCCGCAGGATGGTGTGATAACGGATGACACAAAGTTTTGGTGGTCTCCAAAGTTCAAGACGCTATTAGGTTATAATGATAATGAGTTTGCCCACGAGTTCAGAAGCTTAAAGGAGAATATACACCCAGACGACAGAGAGCAGATAGTTGAGATGATGATGAAGCACCTTGGAGATACAGCAGGTAAGGTGATGCTCGATATGGAAGTGAGGTTAAGGATGAAAAATGGTTCGTACAATTGGTTTAGGGCGGTAGGAACAACTCAAAGAAATGAATATGGCTTGCCTGTCCGTTTTGCAGGAGCTATAAGTGATATTTCTGCTAAAAAGTTATTGGAGAAAAACCAGCAGGTCTTAAGGGGGCGGGAAGCTCAATTTAATGCCTTGATGGACAATACTGCAGATATGATTTTAGGAGTCAACAAGGATTTCAAAATCATTATGGCAAATGCTCCACAGAAAAAGCATTATAAAACATTGGGTGTACAGATCAAGGAGGGAATTTCTACATTATGGCAATTGTTGCCTGAAACAGATCATGAACACTTTAGGAAAATATTGAATCGGGTACTTGCAGGAGGCAGACATACAGAAACAATCAGTAATAAGGATCATCGAGGTAACTTCAAGCACTATGAATATAATTTTACTCCAATTATCACTGAAGAGCATGAAACCTTAGGGATTGCCATTGTCACCAAAGATATCACAGAGATAAAGCAGAAACAGCTAGATGCGGAACAGTCACAGAAACAGTTACAATCCATCCTTGATAATTATAAGGCAGAGGTCTACCTCAAAGACACACACGGAAAATATATTATGGCAGATTATACGTTCTGTCAGGCAGTAGGAAAGGAAAACTATGAAATAATAGGGAAGATAGATTCAGAGTTATTTCCTGAGCAAATGGCACAGGATATTTGGGCTTCAGATAAACAGGTGTTAGAATCTAGGCAAGCTTCACATTTTGAATATCGAGGGCGTTCAGGTAAAATTTATTCCTTTACAAAATTTCCGCTGTTCAATAGAAAAGGAAAGGTCTACAGTATCTGTTCCATTGGTATGGACGTGACAGAATATAAACAAATTGAGGTTTCTTTCAGAAATAAGGAAATCATATTTGAACGTATGTTGGCCAATGTGCCAGGGGTGATCAGTGAGTTCCATTACAAACGTTTGCAGAATGAATATGGCTTTAGTTACCTGTCTGGATATGTAGCCAATTTACTGGGCGAAACACCTCAAAAACTGACAGGAATATTTAGGCAAGAAGACTCCCCTATCCAGTTTGAGTCACAAGAGGACTTTTCAAAACTGATTAGTGAGCTAGAAAAAGGAGAAAGTGTTGTATGGAGTGGACTGATGAAGGCTGCTGTAGGGGGGGGATTTATAATGGTAACATGGAATGGTCGGGTGACGGAGAAAGATGATGAGCAAATTACATGGAACGGGTTGTTGACAGCCGCCACTACATATAGTGATGAAAGTGTTATCTTGCAGCTCCAAAAATCTTTAAACAAAAAAGAGGAGCAGTTAGCGAGTTTGGCTAGTCAACCTTATGATATAAAACAATCAGAGGAATTGCCCATTTGGTTGTCACATTTGCCAGGTGTTGTTTGTTTGAGAAGCACAACGGATGTACAGGTACAAACCATTATAGCTGGAAATATTGAGGAATTGACGGGGTATAATGTAGCTGACTTTAACCATGCAGAACTGAAGTTGAAGGACCTTATTCCTGCTACAGGACAAAGCAGTTATGCAATGGCGCTAAAAGAGATTGAAAAGGCGTTAGAACATAGAACAAATTATACTGTAAAGTATCCAATTACGGATAAGAATGGTCAAACCAGACTTATTCTGGAAAAAGGGAAAGTGATTACGGGGTTGGATGGAAAGCAGGAGATAGAAGGATACTTAACTGATATCACCAACTTGCGTCCACAGCGTAAGCGCAATTTGAATTAAGAAACAATTAACTGTAACACACGATGAAAAAAGCGAAGATCCATACAGACAAAGGGGTCATGACAGTAGAGTTTTACGAAAATGATGCACCTAAAACAGTTGAGAATTTCGTGAAACTATCAGAGTCTGGGTTTTATGATGGACTGACATTCCACAGAGTAATTCCTGATTTCGTTATTCAGGGTGGATGTCCAAATGGTGATGGTAGAGGTGGACCAGGTTATACAATTGACTGTGAACTGAATGGTGAAAACCAGTACCATGATCGTGGAGTATTATCTATGGCTCATACAGGTTCTCCAAACACAGGAGGTTCTCAGTTTTTCATCTGCCATAACCGCAAAAACACACAACATCTTGACAGACGTCACACTTGTTTCGGAAAGGTAGTGGAGAATGTAGACCTTGTGGATGATATCAGAGCGGGTGACAAAATCATCAAAGTAGAGATTATTGAAGAGTAGTCAATCACCTCTACTTATTCAAGAAAAAAGGCTGACAGTTAATATTACCGTCAGCCTTTTGTATATAAATGATATTATGTTTTAATCGAATGATTTGCCCAAGATCATCTCCGCTTCCTTAGCAAGTTTCTTCTGTACTCTACCTGCAATCAAGATACTCATTTCATAAAGCATAATGATAGGGAAACTGATCAGTAACTGAGTCATTGGGTCTGGAGGTGTGATAATCGCTGAAATGATTAGGATAACCACAATCGCATGCTTACGATATTCACGCATGTTTTGCGGGGTCACCAAACCAGCTCTGGCAAAGAAATATACTACGATAGGAAGCTGGAACATCACACCACCTGATAGCACAATCATTGCGATGGTTGAGATATATGAAGACAGGTCAATTTCATTCAGGATACTAGGGTCAATTTGGTAGTTGGCTAAAAAATTAACCGCCAAAGGTGAGACAATATAGTAACTGAATAATACGCCAGCCATAAACAGCAAAGTTACAAAGAAGGTTGCACCAGTTGTGGCACTTTGTTCATGCTTGTAGAGTCCAGGCTTTACAAAGCGCCAGATTTCCCAAAACATATAAGGAAATGCGAAAACCAACCCAATGACGACTGATGACATAATGTGCATCGCAAACTGTCCTGTCATGGTACGGTTCTGTATCGTAAAAGGAAGTTGCTGAATGCAGAGAGCATCCGAATGTAGCCATGCAGACAGGCGGCAAAGCAATTTGTAGGTAATGAAATCAGTTTTGGAAGGCCCCAAAATGATTATATTAAACACGAACGATTTTGATACAAAGGCAGCGATTGAAAACACAAGTACTGACGCTACTCCTCTTAATATATGCCATCTCAGTTCTTCAAGATGGTTTAGGAATGACATATCCTTCTTTTCTGACATAGATCTAAAAAGTTTCTGCTGTTATTTTTAAGAAGCCAACCCTCTTGCTTCCACCAAAGAAAGGCATGAATAAGCTATAACTACCTCTCTAATAATTCATGAACTGATTTTCAGTTGATTGAGCCAATTGGGCACGCCAAATTTCGTGAATTTTTTCATAATTATTTCTTAAAATTATTTTATTCAAAAAAGTTATCATCCTATTCAGTGATTGAAGTGGATAAAACCCGCCATGAAGTCACATTCTTTGAAGGCCTATCAAAATTTTTATTTTTGTGCAATGACCAATGAGAATCTGACTTGTTTTTACTGCTTCTAGCAGCTTTTTTGTATAGTAAAGCCTATACCAATTAACAAAATGTGTGTTGAGGATATGCTAAGACCAATTATAGTAGTTTTTTTATGCTTAATACTAAGCCTAGGATATGGACAGTCCGGCAAGGAAAAAAAGCCTAAAATATTCAAGGCTCCCGTTCCTGTAACGGTTGTGATAGATCCAGGACATGGAGGAAAAGATGTGGGTAAAGAAAAGGGCTCATCTGACAGGAAGCATGAAAAAAACCTTAACCTTGAGATAGCATTAAAGCTTGGAGGCTATCTTGAGACTCTAATGAAAAATGTCAAAGTCGTTTATACCCGTAAAGATGATAGCACATTGTCATTGGACGAACGTGTTGATATTGCCAATAGCAGTAATGGAGATTACTTTATAAGTATTCATTGTAATTCTTTGCCCGTAAAGAGTTATCACGGTACCCAATCTCATATTCAAAGCAGGCAGTTTAAAACTTCTTATAAGCTAGCTCAGCAAATTGAAAGTGAATTTCAGAATAGGGCGAGACGTACCAGCCGAGGTGTGAAGGATCATAATGACAGAGGACATAATTTACAGGTTTTACAATATACTGATATGCCTGGTGTCTTGGTGGAATGCGGATTTATGAGTAATCCTTCTGAAGAAAAATTCCTGAATTCTGATAATGGGCAAGCATTGGTAGCTTCAGCTATTTTTAGGGCATTGCGAGGAGTTATTATGAAACACCCATCGTTGGAACCAGAGCCAAGACGACCTTACTATAAGGTACAAGTTCTAGCATCTGACAAAGAGGTAGATACGGCAAGCACAACGCTCGAAAAGCTAGATATGCGTATAGACTTGATGAAAGATATCGTGGAGACAGCCCCAAACCGATTCAGGTACATGGTTGGCAGGGAATATGAAATGCGTTATGCTAAGGAGCTGCTTAAGGAAGTGAAACATAAGGGGGTTAAGGATGCATTTATTGTCCCAATTTATCAGGATGAGGGAGGTAATGACTATCCAGAGCCTGATTATTCTTACCCTCATTATTGTGTGCAGATCATGTCAGCGACCAAAAAGATTAGCACTAAAAAAAGAGAGTTTGTTAAGTTAGGAACGCCTGTAAGAGTGGTTGAAAACCCGTCATCAAAGACGTCTTATAAGTATCAGTATTTGGTTGGGAAAACCTTTGATAAACAAGAAGCGAGTGCCTTGATGCAAAAAGTGAGGAAGATGGGATTTCCTGATGCGTTTATAATTAAGGTAAGTGCTCGTTAATGTTTTTACGAGTTGGATCAACTTTCATTGATGATTACAATCAATAAATTTTAAAGTACAAAAAACTTTTACTTTTAAGTGTTTTGATTACATTTGTATTGTAAATGAAGATTAATCTTAAGTAGAACATAGCTAAGCATTATGTTTCTGCCGTAAATATGAAAATGAACTACAAAAAAGCGGAGCCTTTAGGCTCCGCTTTTGTTTTATGTATTATTAGTCTTCAATAGAAGCTTTTACAGCTTCTAGATCAATCTCTTCAAATGTCAGAACTTGTTTTCCGTTATGGTCTTTGGAAAACTCATCAGCAGCTTCTTTGGATGAGAAAGCAACAAAACCTTTCCCCATAGGACCTGTAATATCACTTCCTGAAACATAGTAGGCACTTTTACCATCCGTTTTCTTAAGTGTATAGTAGTCCGTAACATTGACAGTTTTCAGACTTTCAGCCATTTCTTTGGTCTCTGTAATTGCTACAAACAGGCATCTGCTACTGCAATAGTGTTTCTCAGTACCATCCTGTGAGGTTGTGTTGGCATTCCATTTTGGGTACTCTTGAGAAGGCATCCCACAAAAAGCACAGTCATAGTTCACCTGTGAGGTAGTTTCGGTTTCTGTGTTGCCTTGGTCGGATGTTTTGGTATTACATCCTGTGATGCATAACATAAGTACTGTTAATGCCCCTAATAAATATCTCATTGAATTTGAATTTAGACTGTGAAGATGTTAACCATCGTGTCTTTTAAGACTTTTCAGAAGGTTCTCAATTTGTTGCTTATCGACAAAGCCTACAATCTTGCGAATTACCTTTCCTTCAGGGTTGATCAGGAAATTGGTAGGCGTTGCCCTTACATTGTATTGCCCGAAAGCAACCTCTTGCCCACCGGTCAGGATTGGAAATGAAATTCCGAAATTTTGCTTGAACTCTTCAGGAGCTGTTTTGGATTCGCCAATATATACAGCGAGTATTTCCAAATCTTCGCCAGCCAGCTCTTTGTAGTACTTTTCAATCATTGGAAATTCTTTCTTACAGATATCA
This sequence comes from Limibacter armeniacum, assembly GCF_036880985.1. Lineage (NCBI taxonomy): Bacteria > Pseudomonadati > Bacteroidota > Cytophagia > Cytophagales > Flammeovirgaceae > Limibacter > Limibacter armeniacum. The sequence continues at coordinate 2,517,614 of NZ_JBAJNO010000009.1, read as the reverse complement.
CAGTTATCAGTCCAAAAATTAACCATTGTTAGTTTGCCTTTTTGCCCTGACAAGGAGTAGGTTTGCCCGTCTACACTGCTGAGTGAAAAATCTGGCGCAGTTTCACCTGGCTTTGGTGTTTTGGCACCACCACATGATAACAAGGTAGTTATAACTGAGATATATAAAGAGGTGACGATAAGTTTCTTTAAAGACATATTCATTCCCGTAAGTTTAGCTGTCATTCAATTCGTTATGGCACAAATTTAAAATATGGTATTGTCACATAAAATGAAAAAACTATAAATACTCAAGAGAGAGCGTTAACGAATCTTTATTAACACTCATTTGAATTTTTAGTAGATTATTTGTGATTCAAAAATAAAAAAATAGAACTTTGTCAAAGAGAAATAAACCTCTTTTACCACTACCAAAACTAAATAAGCAACGAACGTACGCTCGAATGAAAAATTTTTTGATCAGGTTCCTCAAATGGATATCGGTTTTTCTACTGTTTCTATTGGTGATTGCAGTAGCTGTAATCGGTAAAATCGACCGTGAACCTTTTAAGGGGTCAGAGGCATATCAAGCAACTTTTCAAGCAATCAATGAGACAGACTTTCCTAACAAGATTAGCGAAGCTCCTCTGCAGGCAGGGTGGGCAAAGGCGAATATTGTTCCCTCTGAACCACATGTTATGGCAGGCTATGGGATTAGAGGTGAGTTTGAATCAGTGCACGACTCACTTTATACACGAGTTTTTGTACTGGAACAAGGGACTTCAAAAGCTGTATTAGTCACATTGGACTTGATGATATTTCCGCCTGCGGTGGTTGAACGATTGAATGAAAAACTATCTGAGATTGGTATTGATAAGGACCAAGTGTACTGTTCGGCTACACATACGCATAATGGTTATGGAGGGTGGGACCCTTCTGCGGTTGGGCAGGCTATGACAGGTATATTTAGTGAGGAAGTTGTAGAGTTTATCGCCAGCCAAATTTTTGAAGCAGTTACAGAGGCTAATAGCCAAAAGGACGTTGCTGCTATCTCTTTTGGTAAAGAAGCTGCTCCTGATTATGTAGCAAACAGGTTGGTTGGAGAAGATGGTGACAGGGATGTGTGGTTGCGATATATCAAAATTCAGCAAGAAGGAGGTAAAACAGCTATATTGTCTTCATATTCCGCTCATGCTACTTGTATCAGTAAAAAGAAGCTTACACTAAGTTGTGATTATCCTGGTGACTTGATCGCAGAATTGGAACAAGATGATCGAGTAGATTTTGCAGCATTTTGTGCAGGTATGGTGGCTAGCCATTCTCCTAATTACAAACAAGGTGAAAACTTTGACTTAACGGAGAAAATGGGAAAAGGCTTATCTGCCATCATATTGTCTAGTATCGATAGTGTTAAGGTTATAGCAGATGCACCTTTGTATGCTTGTCATATCCCTATAAATCTGGGTGAAGCACAGTTTAGGTTAAGCCAAGACCTGAGATTAAGAGATTGGGTATTTGGCGGAATAGCAGGAGATTTAAATGCCGATATCAGTGTCCTTAGAATAGGTGATATACTGTTGTTGGGAATGCCGTGTGATTTCTCAGGAGAAATATCAGTTAATCATCATTTTGACCAAAAAGCTGAAGAACATGGACTTAACCTGATGGTTACGAGTTTTAATGGCTACTATGTGGGCTATATCACAGCAGACAAATATTATGACAAAGTAAAGAGAGCTGAAGTCAGAGAAATGAATTGGGTGGGGCCTTATAAGGGCGCTTTTTTTGCTGAAATTGTTGAGCAAATTCTATCTAAATTCCCAAACAAGCCGCAAGCTTGAGCGGGGTAACCAAATATCGAGGCAAGGAATTAGGATAAGTCCTTAGATTAGGGCATATTATGAGATAATATTAAGTGGATATTTTGTATTTTTTAGGGTATTCATGTAATATTGCATCGTACAAATAACTTCAAGTAGTTATTTAGATTTTTGAAAGTGATACGAAAGTGTTTTTTTACGCTAGCAAATTGATTGGTCTCCACCGGTCAAGAATCATTTTCATCCTAAACTTTTTCCACCTCTCTACACAAGAGTTTAATTACTAGTTTTATCACCTTATTAGACATTTCACAACAATTTCTTGTATCTATTCTAATCAAGGGAAATTACACGGTTTCATGAAAACCGCTAACACATCACTATGTACACGATTGAAGAATTGGAAATCAGATTGCTTTCAGAACTGAAGGCGATTGCAAGAGATTTGGGCGTAAAGAGCTACAGCGGACTATCGAAAAAAGAACTCATTTATAAGATTCTGGATCAACAGGCTATTATTCCAGAAACAAGAGTAACTGAAGTTGCTGAAAAAGAATCGACCCCTCCGGCAGAAGAAAAGAAAGAACCGAAGAAGGAACCTGCGAAGACAGAGATCAAGAAACGCCCAAGAGTAAAAAGAGAAAATGTTGCCAGCATGCCTGAAGGTAAAGCTGAGAAAACACCTTCCACTGAAGCTCCTTCAAGACCTTCAAGACCTGAGCGTGAACCAGTGCTGTCAAGAAGAGAAGGACGTGAAGGCAGAGAAGGACGTGAAGCTAGAGAAGGAAGAGAGGACAGAAAACCTGCCAAAGAATCAGCTGGCTCAGTAAGAGACTTTGACGGTGTTATTGTCAATGAGGGAGTTTTGGAAATCATGCAAGATGGCTACGGTTTCTTGAGGTCTTCTGATTATAACTATCTAGCAAGCCCAGACGATATTTATGTATCTCCTTCACAAATCAAGTTGTTTGGTCTGAAGACAGGTGATACTGTAAAAGGTCAAATTAGACCACCAAAAGAAGGAGAAAAATACTTTGCGCTTCTGAGAGTAGAAAGCGTAAATGGTAAAACTACAGAGGAAATCAGGGACAGAGTTCCTTTTGAGTACCTCACACCACTTTTCCCTGAAGAGCAACTCAAGCTCAGCACCAAGCCTAACATTTATTCGACAAGGGTACTAGACCTGTTTGCGCCTATTGGTAAAGGTCAAAGGGGTATGATTGTAGCACAGCCTAAAACAGGTAAGACTTACTTGCTGAAGGAAGTGGCAAATGCAATCGCTAAAAACCACCCTGAGTGTTACCTGATCGTGCTGTTGATTGATGAAAGACCGGAAGAGGTGACAGATATGCAACGTAGCGTTAAAGGTGAAGTAATTGCTTCCACTTTTGATGAGACAGCAGAAAGACACGTAAAGGTATCTTCAATTGTATTGGAGAAAGCCAAAAGAATGGTAGAGTGTGGTCATGATGTGGTGATTCTTATGGACTCTATTACGAGATTGGCAAGAGCATACAATACAGTATCTCCTTCATCAGGTAAGATTCTATCAGGTGGTGTGGATGCCAATGCACTTCACAAGCCTAAGCGTTTCTTTGGTGCTGCTCGTAACGTAGAAAACGGTGGTTCACTAACAATCATCGCTACAGCCCTGATCGATACGGGTTCTAAGATGGATGAAGTAATCTTTGAAGAATTCAAAGGTACAGGTAATATGGAATTGCAATTGGACAGAAAGCTTGCAAACAAGCGTATCTACCCAGCAATCGATATTCCAGCTTCTGGAACAAGAAAAGAGGATCTGCTGCTTGATAAAGATACTTTGTCAAGAATTTGGATCATGCGCCGCATGATGTCAGATATGAACTCAAACGAGGCAATGGACTACCTGTTGAAAGCAATGCAGGGAACCCGTACCAACGAAGAGTTCTTGTTGTCTATGAACAACTAGCAGACGGTAAATTATATATCAAAGAAACCCAGTCCTCTAAAGACTGGGTTTTTTTATGTACTTTTTCTTTGGTCTCCTTCATTTACTGCTTGTCATTTTCAATAAATTACACAAAATTAAAGCAAGGCAGGTCATTTTTTGATAAGCACTTTTACTTATTCATTGCATCCAATCTGTACTTGCATTAGTGATAACCAGTTATAATTGACTATCAACACCTATTATCTTATAAGACTTTCAATCTATATGCATGACGAATCTGTACCATTACTTAAATACTTTCGTAGTCTAGCTCCTAATATCCGATATTTACTCCTGTATCACTTGGCGCAGGGTGTAGGTGTAGCAGCAATCCTTTTTTTAGTATTCTTTCAGCTTTTTGTGGAGTTGCCTGTTAATGGTATTCCATTGGTATTGGGTGGCTCAGCTTTATTATCCTTAGTGATCAGCCGTATTTATGCCTTTATTGAGCGACAGACACAACCTCATTACCTGCTTAAAGGTATAGTCATTACGATGTTGATGGTAGCAGCTGTATTGATGTTTTTTCCTATAAAAACCGTGTTTGGAGGGACGTATTTGGTCGTGAGTTATGGCGTTTTTTGGGGATTGGATAACCTGAATAACTGGGGGATTTCGGAGAAGGTATATTCACCAGTCAGCCATAAGCAGCTTTATCGTTATCACCAGCTTTATCGACTAGTAGGACGAGTGGTTGGTTATACTTTGACCTTAGTTTGTATGCTGCTTATTGGGACAGAAGGGTTGCCTTATATCGCAGTAACAGGGTTTGGTTGTGCATTTTTTGCATTGCAAGCTCTTCTAAAACTACCTGAAGTAAAAACCACGTTAGATGATTATTTTACCTCAATAGTATTGCCTGAACGAGACATTACTCCTGATACCTTTTTGAAGACCTGTCTCAAGAATCGATACTTTCTGATCATTGCTCTATTATTGCTACTGGTCAGTGCAACTTTTACCCTAACACTTATACAAGGAGTAAGTGTATTAAGATCATACAGTGGAGCTGAAGAAGTGATATCTCTATTCTGTTTATTCTTGCTGATTACGACATACGCTATAAGTACAGCGTTATATGCCGTGAGAAAAAGTTTGACGCTTAATTTCAGGTTCAATATCCTCAATACACTGCTATGTATACCGTTAGCGACAGGGGCTCTTTTACTGTTATCCGTACCTGTTTATTTTCTGTTGCCACAAACGGACTTGTTGATGGCAGACTTTGCCCTAATTATACTGGTCTTTATACTAGCAGAGGGGCTTTCCTTTAGTTCGTTATCGAATGTCCTGTTGTATCCTCTTAAGCCTATATTCAGAAGTGCAGCTTATACAACCCTTGTTGGTTTGTTTGTGCCAGCAGGAACAGGGATTGTTTGTGTGTCATTGCTAGCATTTCATTGGGTTAAATTTACAGATCATTACCTCTCTTATGTAGGCGTGTCGGCATTCCTATTGTCAGGCTGGGTACTTGTAGCATGGAGAGTTGCAGTAAGGTATACGAATACCATAAGGAAAGCTGTCAAGCTGAGAAATTTGGAACGATATGAATTAGCAGCGCAGGATGAGGAAATGCTGGAGGTATTACATGAGAAGGTGTATTCGGCATTTTCAGAAGAAATTATCTATGCACTGGATGTATTGGGAAAGTTAAATGTTCCTCATTTTGCATTGATCTTAAAAGAATGCTTGAGCCATGAAGCCATAGAAGTAAGACTGTTTGCGTTGGAAACAGCCAAAAAACATAGAATGGCTTCTCTGGTTGATGAGATCTATTTCATGGTTCAGTATGAAGAGGTATATGCTGTTAGACAGGAGGCTTTGCAATGCTATTTTTACCTTAAAAATCCTGATATCGATGAGGTGCGTAAGATGCTCTCTAACCGTTCAGTTGCAGAAGAGAAGCTAGTTTTGATGGCAGCTTTATCAGAGGATTTAAACCCTGAAGTAAAGGAACTGCTAGAGCAATATTTACAAGCTTTCTTGGGTGATGAAACAGATATTCCTCACCTAATATTAGCAATTGAAGTGATTGCAGAGGGACAAATGCTTGCTTATGTGGATAAGGTTGGTAAGCTGCTGAAGCATAAGAATACAGAAGTGAGATATGCCGCTATTCAGGCTTGTGCCGAACTGAAAGCTCCTGCGTTTATTCCTGGCTTGCTGTTGATGTTGCAGAACGAAGAGATGACAAAGGAAGTCAAACAGGTATTGGTGGCTTATGGAGAGATGGCTTTTCCAAGTATTGACAAGGCTTTGGCATTTAGTAAAAGGGAAGATCGCAATTATCCACTTCAGCTATGTCAAATAGTAGGAAGGATTGGAGGAAAGAAAGCGCAGGAAATTCTTTGGGGATTGGCTAGTTATCCTTGGCAAGAAATGCAGATCAATGCTTATGAAGCACTGAGGAAAAGCAGGGTCAATGTACAGGACAAGGTTTCTTTATACTATGTGTGTGATCACTTGGAAGGAATGTTCAAGCATATTGCGTGGCTCTATCAGGCATTGAGAGTGATAGAAAACAACAAGGTTTATATACAGCTTGCACATGCTTTGAAATCAGAAATCCGCATCACAAACAGACAAATTGATATTCTATATTATATCCTGTTGGAGGGGCAAGGAAAAGTATATGAAAGTATGGAAGAGGAAAACTTTTTCAACGATGAAGAAGGGGACAATGAATTTATAAGGGAAGATATAGAGAATAGATTGTTACTGTTGCTACCTCGTGACATAGCGGAAAAACTGACCATTGTACGAGGCTTTTACACTAATGATGAAAAGGCTAAAAAACTCTCAATCTATTATAGTTACCAACCGCAGGATGATTTAGGAGTAGTCTCCAATATTCTGAAAAAGAGAAGTAGCCGTGGAAGCCTTTTTAACCGTTGGACAATTGCTTCAGCACTTTACTCTGTCTCAGAGATTGCGTCACCGGGTATGCTACAGTATTTTTCATATTACTTGCAGCGAGATGACCTGTTACTAATAGAACCGGCACTCTCAAGATTGGTCAAATACAGTATTTACAGAGGCTTTGACATTGAAAGATTATTAGAGGAAATAGTACCTGAGATCCGTAAAAACCTGCTTATGAGTATACTTAACAACGACACAAAACCCTTAATGCAGATCGAGAAGATCATCATTCTCAAATCAACACGTCTTTTCGCTGATATTTCCGAAAGAGCACTGATGGACGTTGCTGATATTGTCAATGAAGAGCGTTATAATGAAGGTGACCATATCTATTTTAAAGGAGATTTGGTAGGAAGCATGTTTGTGATTTATGAGGGGGAAGTACAGATGCTGGTAAATGGAGATGTGGCAGACACTTTGATAAATAGGGATGTTTTTGGAGAGTTAGAGTTGTTGGATTCTTTACCAAGCCCGACAATGGCAGTTGCATCTAGGGATACCATTCTGTTAAGAATTGATAGGGATGATTTCTATGACTTAATGGAGGCAAAACCAGAGATAATGCACAAAATTGTGTTTACACTTTGTGCTCGATTGAGAGAATATGAGCAGCCCCCTTTCCCTACTGCAAGCAACCTTAATTCAGAAAATAAAAGAAAATTCCCGGCAGGTTTTTAACCAACCGGGAATTGTTTTTTTAAGTAATTATTACCCGTCAATTAACGATCTAAGCAAGGTTCGAATATCCTTGAATGATTTTACATTGTAGTTGGCTGCAGTAGCATCCAGACCAACTTTTACACAGTAAGCATCTTCTGGCATTACAGTGAAAGTATCTTCATCTGTGACGTCATCCCCTGCTGTGAAAACGAAGTCATATTTATCTTCGTTAAGCCATTTTAGTGCGGCTTTTCCTTTGTTCACATCCCTACTTTTGACTTCAATAACCTTATTGCCCCACATTGTTTGAAGGTTCATGTTAGCAGTAAGGTAATGCAGTGTTTCGATAAGTTCTCTCGCACGCATATCTCCAAATTCAGGGTCAGCTTTTCTGAAGTGCCAAGCAATAGAGTAATCCTTATATTCAAGGAAAGACCCTGGTGTTCTGTCTACGTATCTTTCCATGATGCTGCTGATTTTCTGTTTCCAGTCTTGGCTCAATGGCTCAATGGTATGGAAGTCACCACCATTTTTACACATCCAGATACCATGCTCAGCGATGATGTCCAACTTAACGTCTTGCATCCATTCAGACAAGGTGTATCTGTCTCGTCCGCTAATAATAATCACGCGGTTGTGAGGATCAGCACAAAGGTCTTGTAGCAGGTCAATAAGCTCAGGGTCGGGCTTGACAGCTTTAGGATCTTTAGAGAACCCTTTAAGTGTTCCATCGTAATCAAGGAAGAAAATACGTTTTTTAGACTCGTCGTAGTGTTTTTTGAGCTTTTTCTGCTGTTTGTTTCCAAGTAGCTTGATATTCATTTTAGCTTGCCTGTCTTTCACATTCAGCAGCTCTTCAACAAATACTTCAACCCAACGGTGTACACTGTAACGTTTAAGCTTTTCTTGCATTTCAAGTAACCTGTTTCTTTGCTCAATCTCAGGCATCTCAAGTGCTTGCTTTAAGGCTTCTACAATTTCCGCTTCATCATTCGGATTGATTAGAATCGCTTCAGAAAGCTCTTTGGCTGCTCCAGCCATTTCACTAAGGATCAGCACACCCTTTTGGGTAACTTTACTGGCTACATACTCCTTGCAAACAAGGTTCATCCCATCCCGAAGTGGAGTGATCAGCGCGACATCAGCCTTTGAGTATAGAGCAGATAGTCCATCAAAAGAGAACGAGCGATAGAAATACTGGATTGGTGTCCAGTCAATGGTGCTGTATTTACCATCAATTTTACCAACCAGTGTGTCAATTTCCTCCTTTAACTGCTGATATTGGTCAACCTTATCCCGTGAAGGAACTACTAATAGAACTAGTACTACTTTCCCAATATACTCAGGGTACATCTCCAGAAACTTATCAAAAGCATAAAGCCTTCGCTTGATGCCTTTTGTGTAATCAAGACGGTCAATAGAAAGAACCACTTGTTGGTTTGCAAAAAGACTTTTGTACTTGTCTACTTTTTCGTAAGTCTCTTTGGAGCGAGCTGCTTTTTCAAACTTGTCGTAATCAATACCCATAGGAAAGGCATCTACAGAAATAATTCTGTTGGCCATCTTGATAGTACCCATTGAGTTTGGATAGCCGGCAATACGGCTGACAGAACTCATAAAGTGGCGGGTATCGTCATAGGTATGGAATCCAAGTAAGTCTGCGCCAAGCATTCCTTCAAGAATTTCTGAACGCCACGGCAACAGACGGAAAATTTCATAAGATGGAAATGGTATATGCTGAAAGAATCCAATCGTTGCATTGGGTAGCTTCTCCCGAAGCATGGAAGGCAATAAAAGCAGCTGGTAATCGTGTACCCAAATAATATCGTCTGGTCCTGCATATTCTAGAATAGCATCACAGAACTTTTGGTTGACAGCTACATACATATCCCAGTCTTCTGGGGTGTATTGCGTAAACTCAGTAAAGTAGTGGAAAAGTGGCCAAAGGGTTCGGTTACTGAATCCTTCGTAGTAAAGTAACACTTCTTTTTTGTTGAGAAATACGGGAGCCATGTTCTCCCCTCTTAATGATTTAATGACTCCAGGTTTTTCATCTTCCTTGAAGTCGGGAATGCCGGGCCAGCCAATCCAGAGGTTCCCTTTTTCTTTAAAAATAGAGCTAAGACCAGTTGCTAATCCTCCAGCACTAGGCTTAAATTCAAGGGCGCCACTTTCTTCATCCCGATTGGCAGTTACGGGCAATCTGTTAGAAACAATGATCTTTTTTTGAGACATGTTATTTTGGGGTTCTTATGATTGGATTATTTGTGAAGTACTAAAATTAAAGAATGGTAATATTTTTTTTAAATAAATCAATCTTTAAAAAGAAAGGATTAATAAAAGTCATTTTTTAAGTCCAATAAATCTATCAAGTTGCCATTATGAGGACAATGTGCCAATATTGCACCGTCTCCTACCAAAAATTAAGCATTTTAATAGAGAGGAATGCCAAATGAGAAGGTCAAGGATGTTGATTTTTTTATAGATTCCTGTTGTTTTAACTTTAAAATGCCTGATGGTGAAGACAAGCAGCATTCATTGATAAAACCATTAAGCTCAAAAATTCAATAATATAAAGATGAAAGAAGTAACGCTTGGTATCGATATCGGAGGAACTAACACAAAACTTGGATTGGTAGACCGTGAGGGAAACTGTCTTGTCAGCTCAAGCATTGAAACGTATGCAGATAAACCTGTAGAAGTTTTTATGACATTACTTTTTAAGGCAATTGACCAACTGAAAGCTCAGGTAAAAGAGCCATTTGAGATCAAAGCTGTAGGTATTGGAGCGCCAAATGGGAATTACTACACAGGAACAATTGAGAATGCAGCAAACCTACATGGATGGGGTGACTACGTTCCATTGGCGGAATTGGTGAAGGATAAATTGAACTTGCCAGTTGCTGTAACGAACGATGCCAATGCTGCAGCTCTAGGTGAAATGAAGTTTGGTGTAGCCAAAGGAATGAAAAACTTTATGGTAATCACACTGGGAACCGGTTTGGGAAGTGGAATTATCGTAAATGGAGACTTGCTGTATGGTCACGATGGCTTTGCTGGTGAGTTTGGTCATATCAACGTAGTTCATAATGGTAGAAAGTGTGGTTGCGGTAGCAAAGGTTGTTTGGAAACATATGTATCTGCAACTGGTCTGAAGAGAAATATGCTGGAGATGATTGCAGAATACAATGGAGGAAGCCAGTTGGATCAGACACCATTTGAGCACATCACTTCTAAAATGATATTTGATGCTGCAGAGTCGGGAGATGAAATTGCCCAAAAAGCATTTCAAATGACTGGTGAGTATTTGGGTAAGTCACTGGCAGATGCTGTGGCAATCTTTAGCCCTGAAGCAATTGTTCTTTTTGGTGGTATGGCAGCAGCAGGAGATTGGATTTTGAAACCAACTCAGGAAGCAATGGATGCCAATACAATCAGAATGTTTAAGGGTAAGACAAAGCTGTTGTTCTCTAACCTGAAAGGTGACAACACTGCCATCCTTGGATCAAGTGCTTTGGCTTGGCAAGAGCTGGATAAAATGGTTAGTGCATCATAAGTGATGACTAGACCTTGAATATAGAATTCCACCGTACTGTACGGTGGAATTTTTTTATACCCAATATTTTATAATTAACTCAAGTTGCACTTTATAAATCAGGTTACCATGGAAGGTGTTGTTTAGGATGAAGAGCACCAAACACACCTGTCCAATGGCAACCATCAATGAAAATACCGTATGCATCTACTGTTTTGTAGATGATTACCTGAAAGCAACTAAGCTCAAAGAGCCTAGACAGCGTCGGATGTCCGACAGCCAGATCATTACCTCGGCCCTGCTGGCATGTGCCCATTTCGGTGGCAACATGGTACAATCTCTGGAGTACCTGAAAGCGCATCATGGCTTTAAGCCCATTGATAAGTCCGGGTTCAATCGCAGGCTTCACGGTTTGTTTGAGACGATCTTATTTATCTTCTCGGCATTGGGCAAAACCCTGATGGAGCTCAACACTAGCGGGGATTACCTCATAGACAGTTTTCCTGTAGCTGTCTGCCGGAATATCCGTATCCCCCGATGCAGAATCCTGCGAGGTGAACCCTACAGAGGCTATAATTCCTCCAAGAGGGAGTACTTCTATGGATTCAAGGTGATGTTAATTACCACATCTTCGGGCATTCCTGTCCAGTATTTTCTTATGGCGGGTTCAGTCCATGATATAACGGGGTTTCAATCCATGAACCTTGAAATTCCGGAAGGAAGTTCCCTGTATGGGGATGCCGCCTTCACCGATTACGATCTGGAAGACCTTTATGCCGAATGCGAAAACATTCGCATTTTGGCCGACCGGAAATCGAATGCAAAACGAAAGGATGAGCCTTGGCAAGCCTTTATCAAGAAGGTCTTGAGGAAGAGGGTGGAAACCACATTCAGTGGTATTACAGCCAAGTTCCCTAAGCATATTCATGCTGTCACGCCACAGGGTTTCATCATTAAAATTTTCTTATTCATTTTTGCCTATACAATCGAAAATGTCGCTTGGTAGGAAAATCAAACGCAACTTGAATTAATTATAACCTTGATAAAGAGGTGTAAGACTTAAAATATTGAAAAAATGCTCGATAGCGCTACCTCTTTTGCATTTTCCTCTAAATTTGGAAGAATTATAGAGAATAGCATTTAGCAGTAACTACATAAAATCATACAGTTCTATGCACTTTTTCAGAGGTAGGCTTTTGCTTGTAATAGGCTTTTTATCGCTTTTGACCTGCCAGGGATGTAGGGAATGTGATCCAATATCTGTACCAGACAGCACTGTCATTTTATCTGTTTTGGATAGAAGAACAGGTAGTGCCGCAGATATTGATTTTACACATATATATGGAATCAACGGGACTTTTGTAGGAGATTCAATAAAGGAAGTAGGAAGCAGTAGTTATCCTTTGCCGCTGAATACCAATGACAATCGAGTGTCTTTTGTATTTGAGACGACTGGTTTTACAGATACACTACATTTAAAATACAATGAAGTTGTAGAGATAAATGGTCCTGACTGTGGTGTTTATGAAGCATTTTCAGGACTTAAGGCTTTGACCGGTACTGAGCTGCAAGATGAGGTGACAGAAATCAAGTTTGGAAGAAATGACTTGTTTGATTCACTCTCTATAGTTTCGGACGGAACAGAGCGAGATACTCTGAATGCGAGTATCAACCTTTATGTTAACTTATGCTCTTCTGATATGACTCCGAACAGGGAGCTGGCCGTTTTCTTTTACGATCAAGGTGGAATTCCTGTCGCTACTGTATTCGAAAGTATATACAATATAAATAATCAAGCTAGACCAATTATTTCAGCTGCAGATGGTAGTGTTGCTTCTGTTGCATTACCACTAAATGCAACATCCCCAACAACTTTTGTATTTAAAGAAAGCGATACTCAATCTGATACATTAATTGTTACTTACAATAACAGTACAATCATCTCTGATGATCAGGCTGGCTGTATCTTTACAAAAGGCGTAGGTGGTCTAAAGTTGGTGGATAGAACAGGTGCTAATGTTGATAATAGGGTAGACTTTCCTGACGCAACACTCAATAAATCACTATTTGATTCCGCTGCTATTTTTAGAAACATTGTGAACTCAGATAATTCAATCCCGAATGTCAATATCTTTTTCAAGTAAAATACTGCCTATAATATGGGGCATTTTTTTCTTTAGCTTTTCGGTCAGTGCACAGGTAACTCCAAGTACACCTGAAGCTAAACAGCCTGTACAAGATTCCCTCAAAGTACCCAAAGTAACCTATGAAGGCTTTTTGGGTAAAAATGGCGTAATTCTATCAGGTGTTCGATTTGGAACTGATGTTTTGGCTTTGAGTCAATCATTTCTGGATGATGACTTGGATAAATACTCGTTTTACGGGGATTTGATGATCAAGAACAAGTACTTTATCACAATGGAGTATGGGTATCAGGACCGTACGAGGCGGGGTGATTTTTCATTTTCAGAAGATAATATACAGCCTTTCTCTTATCGCAGTGAAGGAACATTCTGGCGTTTTGGTGTGGAATATAACTTGATCCATAAGCAGACTGTTCATAATGCGGTTTATGCAGGGCTGAAGTATGGCGTAGCCACTTTTGATCAGGAAGCAACTTATTATTCTTTAGGAAGCGACTATTGGGAGATATCACCAGAACTGCAAGGTTTTTCGGAGCAGGGCTTAAGAGTTTCATGGCTCCAGATGATGTTCGGATTGAAAGTACGTCTTTTTGGAGGGTTGTATTCCGATGTGAATGCGAGTATTTCGATTCCTTCCAGCTTTGGTTCACCAGTAATCACGCAAAATGATATTCCTGGCTTTGGCTTTAATAAGGACAATAATGTAAAAATCATTTATCAGTACAGGCTGATCTATAAAATACCACTTTGGAAAGTCCCTATTGATATTCCGAAGGAGCTAGACCCAGACGAATAAATGATATGATAAAATAAAAAGGGCAGATGGTGTTTAGTCATCTGCCCTTTTTAGGTTTTAGAACCGTATACTCTTAGTTGCTGCTTTCAGCTTTGAGTACATTAGCTGTAATTGAGATTCTCTCAACGGCATTTGAAGCATTTGAGTTAATCGTAATTACTTTGTTTTGTTTACCCATTTTGCCACGGCTATTGAACTTGATCGTGATCTCAGCAGTTTCACCTGGAGCGATAGGTTCTCTTGGCCAAGCTGGAGCTGTACAGCCACAAGTTGTAGACACATTAGAAAGCACTAGAGGTGCAGCACCTGAGTTTTCGAACTTGAAAACGTGTGTTACTACATCACCTTGTGAGATATCACCAAAGTCAAATGTTTTTTCAGAGAATTTCAGCTCAGACGTTGCAGTGTTTTCAGCTTGTTGAGCTTGTGCTGCCACGATACAGAAAAGTGGAAGCAACAGAGTAAAGAATAATTTTTTCATGACTATCTATAGATTTTTATTTGAAAACTAGGTCATCAGCATATTACTGAATGCTAGACTTTTCTTTAAGAGGAAATCTCTTAAAATTGTTTGTACAAAGCCGCAAAATTCTTTCCAAAAGAAAAATCCGCAAATGCTTACACTTGCGGATTTACTTTAAAGCTATATGCTTATTTTTTCTTTTCTTCTTTTTTATCAGTGCTTGCTGCAGTTTCTTCGGCTTTCTGATCAGACTCGTACTGTCCGTTCAAGCCATTGATGATATCCCAAGTGATATCTTCAGCGTTAGGTGTAGACCAGATTAGCGTAGCAGTCGCTTGATCGTAACCCAAAACGATGCTGTAGTTCTTGTCTTTGCTGTAGTTATCAAGGTAACCTTTGATTTTCTCACGGATCTCGTTTTTGATCTCCATTTCTTCAGCAGCAAGACCTTGTGCTTGTGACTGCTGTGCAACAGCCAATTGGTCTCTTTTCTGCATCAGTTCAGCACCTTTCTTGTTGTACTCATTCTGAGAAACCAAGCCTGCTTGGACACGCTTTTCAAAGCTAGCAAGTTCTTTCTGAAGTTTTGAAGCTCTAGATTGAAGCTGCTTGTCTCCTTTTTCTACTTTTTTCTGGAACTCCTCAAAACGATCCTCAGCATATTTGTAGTAAGTAGATAGGGTATCGTTGTTGATGTAAGCAATTTTAGCAGCAGCACCTGTTGCAGCAGCAGTTTGTGCTGTTTGTGGCTGTTGCTGATTACATGAAAGCATAGTGGCTGCAATACCCACCAGGATTAATAATCTTTTCACTTTATTTCTTAGTTTAGTATTATCGGAAAAGTACTTAGTATATCTGTTGTAGCTGCATGCATAAAGCATTTGAGTTTTAGCAGCTCAACGGCCCAAATTTACTAGTTCTAAGCACGCAAACATAAATTTATCCCCCTAAAATAAAGAAATATTTTAATTCTTTGTGGGTACAGTGCTATTTTAAACTAGGATGTTACCATTCTACAAGAGAATCCTTATCAAGGTAATGATTCTTGACAACCGGTTATCGGAATATGCGGGCGGAGAATGGAGCTGTCAGTACACCCGCTGAGTAATGTTATTAACCACGAAACGTAATCAGGATGAACTTTCTTTTCCCTGCTTTTCTTTACGGTCTGTCTTTGGCCGCAATTCCTGTTATCATTCACTTCTTTAATTTTCAGCGTGCCCGTAAGGTTTACTTTACCAATGTGGCATTTTTGAAATCAGTGAAGGATGTCACCAATTCACGTAATAAGTTGAAAAACTTATTGGTCATGATGGCCAGAATACTGTTTATCGTATTTCTGGTGATGGCTTTTGCCAGACCATTTATTCCAAATGAGAACAGTATGGCGCTTACAGGCAATGCCAATTATGTAAGTGTTTATTTTGATAACTCTTACAGTATGGAAAATGAGCAGGATGGCAGAAGGTTATTTGATATGGGCAGGAGTCAGGTAGAACAGATTTCAAAGGTATTTCCTAACACAGCAGTGTATCAGCTATTGGATAATGGTTTTGAAAGTGGTTCAGGGTTCTTTTATGAACAGAATAAGATGGAGGAAAAACTGCTTTCGGTTGGGTTCAGTAATTTCGGACGAAACTTGAAAGATGTTTATGAGAAGCAGCAAACCGCTTTCAGAACTCATAGTCCTTCGGAAAGTAACCATATATTTTGGGTGTCAGACTTTCAGCGATCATCAGTGGGAGACCTTTCAAGAATACAACTAGATTCTACAAATAGGCTTTACTTAATGCCATTGAAGCCAAGTTCAGACGCAAACCTTTATATTGATTCGGTTTGGCTTTCTTCTCCATTCATTAGGGAAAATGAAAATAACACACTGAATGTTACCTTGGCGAATGACGGAGATGATAACGCAGAAGGAAAACTGGTCAAGCTGTTTTTGGGTGACAGGCAAGTTTCAAGTGCTTCAGTCAGTATTGCAGGGAAAAGCAGTGAAACTGTGGAGATGACTTTTGCGGTTACAGAATCCGGAGATCAACCTTGCCGCATTTCAGTTGAGGATTATCCTGTCAGTTTTGACAATGATTACTTCTTTGTCATAAAGGTAGCGCCTAAAATCCGTATTGTGGTGATTTCGGATCTTCCTGATGGCTTCCTTGAGAGTGTCTATAGTAGTGAAACTTTCTTTGAAGTGAAGTCTTTTTCAACAAAGGCAATAGACTACAGTGAGCTGACTAAGGCGGATCTGATTATTCTTGATCAGCTACCGACGATCAATGATGCTTTGAGTAGTGCAATTACTGCGGCAACGCAAGGGGGGACGAATGTGACAGTATTTCCAGCAGTTGACGCTAACCTGAAGAGTTATAGTGGAGCGTTGGGAATACCAATGAGAAAAGTACAGCAAGCAGGAACTCCTTCGGAAAAACAGCAAATAGCCATTCAGGTTCCAGCTAGGGAAAACCCATTTTTTGATGGGGTATTTGAAAAAATCTCTGCCAATATGAGTATGCCGAAGGCAATCGCAGGAGTGCAATGGACTGTGATGGGGAACAATTTGCTTTATTTTAAAACAGGAGAGCTGTTCCTGTCTGAAGTACCTAGGCAGAACCATAAGATTTACATGTTTGCTTCACCGCTTACAGACGCCTATACCAACTTCCCTAAACATGCACTGTTTGTACCAGTGATGTATAAGGTTGCAATCAGCAGTAAAATGCGATCTGACCATTTGTCTTATTCATTTGGAGACCCTGTAGCGGCAGTCAATATGGAAGAGCTTAACAAGGCAGATGTATATAAATTGGTGAAAGGTGAATTTGAGTTGATTCCTCCACAAAAAGTAGCCGGAAACATGTTGTTAATGGATATTCCAAAATCAGGGTTGGAGTCAGGATGTTATGACATAAAGCGTGCGCAGGATGGACAGTTGATGGGAAGGGTCGCTTTTAACTACAATAAAAAAGAGTCTGAGTTGAATTGTTATTCGTCAACTGAACTGGCCCAAATATTTAAGGGAAATAAAAACGTTCAGATTTATAATGAGGTTGGTGAAGACCAGTTTGTCAAAGAGTTTAGGGATAATAACGTTGCTAAGCCACTCTGGCGCTACTTTTTGATCGTTGCTTTGCTGGCATTGACAGCTGAGCTGCTGATGCTAAGGTTTTGGAATAGCGGTGCAAAAAAGAGACAAACGGTTTAAAGTTAGTCCCAACATATAGAGCATAAAAAAACAACCCCATCCGAAAGGACGGGGTTGTCTATTTAATCTAAAGGGTAATGTCGTTTCCAGTAATGGAATTTATAATTGAATTGGTTGGTTTGGTAGCACTAATATAATGTTAATTTAACTTAATGCAAAAATTAAGTTAAATATCTATATAAAAAATGTCATTATGTTAAGGGCATAATAAACACTTATAGAATAATATTAGGCATGTCTATTATGGTATGCTAAGGCAAATCCAATCTTGTGATAAGCTATTTCTCCCCCCAAATAATCATATAATGGCTTGAGTAATTCTGTTTCTCTCGTAGCCCTGATAGCTAGCTTGACTTTATCCAAATCTTCAGTGTTGATGTATTTGAAAATATCAATGTTGTAACCCATTTCATAGAGCATAGCCAAGTGGGTATAAACACTTCTCTCCTGTAGCTTTCTTTCTTTGGCAATCTCATCAATGCTAAGACCACTTTTATAAAGGGCATAAGTTACAAGTTGTGTACTTCCTTTAATACGGTGTCCCTCTTTGGTCTTTTGGATAATGAACTTGACAATGGTTCCAATAAAGGTATTGCCATAGCTACGTAACTTCTTCTCACCAACACCAGAGATATTGACCATGTCCTTGACAGAAACAGGACGGTTTTTAGCCATTTCAACCAATGTAGCATCGTTGAATACAACATATGGAGGTACGCCTTCTTTTTCGGCAACCTCTTTCCGAACCTGACGGAGTTGTTCGAACAGTTCTTCTCTGAGTACTTCTTCGGAGCTTTTCGGTTTTTCTGTCTTTTTCTGGAACTGCTCTTTTAGGTCTGTAAGTTTTGTGAATTCAACTGGCTGTCCCTCAAAAAGGACTCGCATACTTTCATCAGTCAGACGCACTATATTGCCTTGATCATACGCAATCTCTATCAAACCAAGGTTAAGCATCTGCTGAAGGTAAAGTTGCCAATCGAGGTAACTAATATCTCTTCCTGCTCCATAAGTACGTATATTGTTATACCCTTTCTGAATGAGATCAACCCTTGAGGAACCCCGCAAAATATCAATCAGCATACCCGTGGCAATCTGTACAGGCTTGGAAAGGCCGCTGTGTTGTGGATTGGCTAACCTAGCTACAGCAGAGAGTGCCATTTGTGCAATTTGTGTACCATCAAAATATTCAGGAGGGTTATGGCAGACATCGCAATTGCCACAGTTTTTACCCAAACTCTCACCAAAGTAGCTAAGCAGGATTTTACGACGACAGGTTTTAGCCTCCGCGTACTGTTGCATACGGTTCAACTTAGCTAACTGAAGGTCTTTTTGAGCACTTTCATCTACAATGTCACGCAATGTCATTACATCTGCATAACTGTAAAATAACAGTGTATCTGAAGGTAATCCGTCACGGCCTCCCCTACCGATTTCCTGATAATAACTTTCAATGTTTTTAGGAAGGTTATAATGTATTACCCACCTCACATTTGATTTGTCAATCCCCATCCCGAAAGCAATGGTAGCACAGATGATTGGAGCCGTATCCTTGATGAAGTTTTCTTGAACTATTTCCCTTTCATCAGGAGACATACCTGCATGGTAATATGCAGCTCTGTATCCAGCTTCTTGTAACTTCTTTGCAAGGTTCTCAGTATTCTTTCTGCTTAGGCAGTAGATGATTCCTGACTGTCTAGGTCTTTGTCCAATAAACCGAAGAATTTGCTGGAATTTCTTCTGACCAGGTGCTACAGTCAGGCTAAGGTTTGGTCTGTCAAAGGATGAAACAAATTGAGCAGGTTCTCTTAGACTAAGCTGATGGACAATGTCTCTTCGGGTAATTTTATCAGCTGTGGCAGTAAGTGCTATAATTGGTGTCTGAGGGAAATTATCTTTCAGTGTGGCAAGCTGTGTATACTCAGGTCTGAAATCATGTCCCCAGGCAGAAATACAGTGGGCTTCGTCCACGGCAAACAGGTTGACCTGAAGCATTCTGACAAAACCCATAAATTGAGATGAGAGCAATTTTTCAGGAGAAACATAAAGTAGCTTCAGTGTGCCATTTCTGGCCATCTGTTCCACTCGCATTTGCTCCTGCAATGATTGTGTACTATTGAGGTAAGCAGCGGGAATACCATTGGCATTTAATCCTTCTACCTGATCTTTCATAAGGGCAATCAGTGGGGATACAACGATAGCCAAACCCGGCATAACGATAGCTGGAATCTGGTAACAGATCGATTTTCCTCCACCTGTAGGCATTAGTACTACAGTGTCTTTTCCATACAGGACAGATTGTATAATATCTGCCTGCATTGGCCTGAAAGAATCATAACCAAAGAATTTCTTGAGTGCCGCTTGGGCTTGCTTCATCTCCATATTGCACGCTTGTCTTACCCTTTTCAGAAAAGTCCGCAAGTTATATTAAGATATTGATGTACGATAGGATTATTAGGATTTAAAAACAAAGTAACCAAAAAAGGTAAAAGGTGGGAAACAATTTTTTACAGGTTGTAAAAGTGTTCTGATATAAAGAGAATAATTCTGCATTTATATGGAATTTCGAGTAAGTTTTCTTCACTTTCAAAAAACAAATTGAATGTTTTTCTCTTTTATACGATTGGGTTACTTTGCGGAGCAATAAACAAGCAAAAGCACCTTAGGTATCGAAAAATACCTGAAACAACATAACATCAACCATTAACAACAACACTAACACATTCTTTTTAGATATGAACAATACACATCATCCAGACCTTAAATCTTGGGTGGAAGTTCCGGCGGGGTCCGACTTCACCATTCAAAACCTTCCATACGGAATCTTCAAGACAGACTATGTAGGTCCGAGGGTAGGCGTAGCGATTGGAGACCAAATTCTGGACCTTTCTCAGGTAGCTACTTTGAGAAGTTTTGATGACCTTGATATAGATATTAAAGTATTTGATAAAGCTACTCTCAATGATTTTATCGCATTGGGCAAGCCTGTATGGTCAAAAGTGCGCGAGAGAGTTTCAGAGTTGCTAAGAGAAGGCAGTGCTCTGGCTTATGAATCAGAGAAAGTGCTGGTTCCAATGGAAAAAGCAACTATGCTGCTACCGGTAGAAGTAAAAAACTACACAGACTTCTACTCTTCAGAAGAACACGCTACCAATGTAGGGGTTATGTTCAGAGGAAAAGACAATGCACTGATGCCTAACTGGAAGCATTTACCAGTTGGTTATCATGGTAGAGCATCTTCTATTGTCGTGTCAGGTACAGATATACACCGTCCTAAAGGCCAAACGATGCCACCAAACGCAGAAACACCGGTATTTGGTCCATCAAAACGAATGGACTTTGAGTTGGAAATGGCTTTTATCGTTGGAGATAATACAGCCTTGGGTGATACGGTCTCGGTGGCTGAAGCAGAGGATTATATTTTTGGTATGGTCGTCTTTAATGACTGGTCTGCAAGAGATATCCAGAAATGGGAATATGTTCCGTTAGGACCATTTTTGGGCAAAAACTTTGGCTCATCTGTGTCTCCATGGATTGTAACAATGGAAGCTTTGGAACCGTTCCGAGTGGCAGGTCCTGAACAAGAACCAAAGGTGTTGTCTTATTTGCAGTCTGAAGGAGATAAGGCATTTGATATCAACTTGCAGGTGGCTTTGGAGCCTGAAGGCAAAGAAGAAACTGTGATCTCGACTTCGAATTTCAAGTACCTGTACTGGAATATGGCACAGCAATTAGCTCACCATACAATCAATGGCTGTAATATTGAAATTGGAGATATGTATGCCTCAGGTACAATCAGTGGTAAATCTCCTGACTCATATGGTTCTATGTTGGAGTTGTCTTGGTCAGGTAAACAAGAAATACAGCTGAATGATGGCTCAAGTCGTACATTTTTGGAAGACAATGATACTGTGATTATGAGAGGTTGGTGTGAAAAGGATGGTGTCAGGGTTGGCTTTGGTGAGGTTCGCTCCAAGCTGTTGCCAGCCAAGCAATAGGCATAAACTAATTATTGAATATAGCCCTATCGTTAATTTATAATGATAGGGCTCTTTTTTTGCAGGAAACCATAGAAGTTTTATCTGAGCACTGAATTTGCTAAAATAGTATTATTCAAAAGTGTCAATTACCCGAAACTACTTTACAAACATGTACGATCCATATCAAATCCAACACCTTGAAAAGAAGAGAAAACGTAAGCGGTATTATCAAGTAGCCAAAACAGTTTTGTGGCTGTCAAAACCACTGATGTTGGTAGCTCTTCCCTTCTTTCTGCTGATTAGAGGAAGTATCTTTTTTTATCAGTATACAGAACTACATACATACCTGTCTTTTGTACTGGCATTTGCAGCGACCCTTTTTGTATTGGTGTTTTATGTTTCATTTATCTATAGA
Source organism: Limibacter armeniacum (assembly GCF_036880985.1). Lineage (NCBI taxonomy): Bacteria > Pseudomonadati > Bacteroidota > Cytophagia > Cytophagales > Flammeovirgaceae > Limibacter > Limibacter armeniacum. The sequence continues at coordinate 2,495,727 of NZ_JBAJNO010000009.1, read as the reverse complement.
AAAGTATTGGGCAGGAAGTTTATTACGCTTAAAGAGTTTAAGTGGAAGGTCGGGGTGACTTCGGTAGTACTATTAGGTTATTGTGTGTTTGCTTTTTTCTCCTTTTCCTCAAAGCATACTAAACATACGGAAATACAGGAGGAGTACACTTCTCTTCACCCTTTTCTTAGGTTAGGAGCACGGACGTTACTATTCTTAGATAAGGATTTATTGATTACAGATGCAAAGAGGTTTCCTGAGGATTACAAAAAAATGGGATTGCCAACCAAAAAGAACTCATTGCACTATATTCAGCAGACAGGCTATGCACATGCCATGGATATTAGGGTAAATGGAAGGTCATTCTTTCGGAACTGGTTAGTGGCTATTTATTTCAGGTTACTAGGGTTTAATGTACTTAGACATGTTGGTACTGCAGACCACCTGCATATCTCTTTATCCTTGCCTGAGCTGCCCTACCGGATATAAAAAAGGCTTGCTGTAGATCAGCAAGCCTCTGTGTTACTATATAAACTAAACCTGAAGTTTTTTGAAGCTATTTTAAGTATGAAGTTAGCATCCAAACAGTTTTTTCTTGTTCGCTGATCATAGAGCTAAGCAAATCGACAGTACCTTCATCACCCAAGTCCCCTGCGTGACTGATTGCCTTTCTTTCGATTTTCAGCAGCGTAGAAAGGTTTTTAACTACCAGCGAAACAGACTCTTTTTCACCTGAAATCTTCTTACCTGGTTTGATATCCGAAGTATCAAGGTAGTCTTGGAAAGTGTGTAATGGAACCTCACCCAATGTCAGAATACGTTCTGCGATCTCATCGACTTTCATATTGGCATCTGTATAAAGCTCTTCAAACTTTGCATGAAGCTCAAAGAAACTACTGCCTTTAATATTCCAGTGAAGTCCTCTTAAGTTTTGGTAGTAAACCTGAAAGTTGGCAAGCAATACATTGAGTTGTTTAGCCAAGTCTTTAGATTTTTTTGCATCAAGTCCAATAAAGTTGATTTCTGGCTCTTTTGATGATTTTTTAGGCATGTTATCGTGTTTTTTGAAGTGATAGTTTCTATTTGTGAACAACACAAATTTACCAATTATTAGATATAACTAAAATTGATTCTTGCTATATAGTTATAATATTTAGCTATTATAATGACCTGAATCAGATTGGAAGGAAATCTTCGTCATTCCATTTTAGTTAATAACAAGGTATAGAGAAATAAATAAGGTTATGGAGAAGTGTTGAAATCATGCAATGGAAAGTTGCATTAGTAATAATCTTGATGTTGTCACTATCATTTATAGAAGATTATTTTTATCTTAATCAGCAAGAAGTACCTCCACGATTACACCAAACCCAACCTTAAACCTATGCCCATTATTATTCATGATTCGTCCACATCGGTCAACCCAGTGCAAAGTGAGTTAAAAAGCTTTTCAACAATTGAGGATTCATTGGTATGGGAGAACTCAGAGAGGAAGACTAAGTCCCATGAAAAAGAAGTGTTTGCCATGAAGTGTTCTGTACTCTTTCTGGGTTTTACCTTTATCCTTCTAGTACTGGGGGCTGTCTTGAACTAGAAAAAACTGGTAAAATGAAAAAGCCACTTGAACGTGAGTCCAAGCGGCTTTTAAATGCTTTATCGACACAATGATTATTGTGCTTTTGATTGAGCAGAACGAAGTGCTCTTGGGATCGCGATAGAAGCAATTGTAACTGATGGGTTGTAAAGGATTTCGAAATCCTTCGCCTCAACAGCTGCTACTTTCACTGATTTACCAAGATCCAAACCTTCTACAGAAACCTCAACAGTTTGAGGCATGTTAGCAGGAAGCGCTCTTACTTTCAGTTTTCTCAGTTTAGCAACCAGTTTACCACCCATTTGCAGACCAGGAGAAGTACCTACGAAAGAAACAGGGATTTCCATTTTAACTGGCTTGTCGTCTTGCAGCTCCAAGAAGTCAGCGTGCATCAGTGTCTCAGACACTGGGTGGAACTGAGTGTCCTGAATGATAGCAATTTTCTCCTCACCTTCGATGTTCAGTTTTACGAAACAAGCCTCTGGCGTGTAAACAACCTCTCTGAACAGGTACATAGGAGCGTAGAAATGTACAGGCTCACCTTTACCGTACACTACACATGGAACATTACCTTCAGCTCTCAGTCTCTTAGCAACAGTTTTGCCAAGATCAGCTCTTTTGAAGCCAACAACTTCTACAGTTTTCATCTTGTAATTCTTATGATAAATATAACATGTATTAAAGCTTCGGTACTTGATTCTGACGAACCCCATCCCGAAACATGTTGGAAATCATTAGGATATGATTTCGGGTGGCAAATTTCGCTTTTTTTACAACAAAATCAAACAGTTGAGAGGCTTTCGGTGTGAATAAATTGAAAGGAAAGGAAGTAGTACAGCTATATAACTAAAAAAGCACTCCAACGACAAAGCGTTGAAGTGCCCTATATTTTATTATCTGACGTCTAGCGTCATAGGATATTCTTAGATAAACAACGAGCTGATAGACTCGTGGTCTTGAATCTTTCTGATACCTTTAGCGAACAGGTCAGCAACGCTCAGTACACGGATCTTGTCACTTTCTTCAGCAAGTGGCAGTGTATCTGTTACGATTAGCTCTGTCAGTACCGAGTTGTTTACACGGTCATACGCAGGACCTGAAAGAACAGGGTGTGTACAAATAGCTCTAACGCTCTTAGCACCTTTTTCCATGATGATAGCAGCAGCATTAGTCAATGTACCTGCAGTATCAACAAGGTCGTCAATCAAGATCACGTCTTTGCCTTCTACATCACCGATTACTTGCATAGAAGCGATTTCATTTGCACGCTCTCTGTACTTGTCACAGATAACGATGTCAGCTTTGAAATACTTCGCATATGTACGTGCTCTCTTCGATCCTCCTACATCAGGAGATGCAAACACAAGGTTCTCAAGATTCAGACTTTGGATGTACGGTACAAAGATCGGAGAGCTTTGCAAGTGTACTACTGGAATGTCAAAGAAACCTTGGATCTGATCGGCATGAAGCTCACAAGTGATTACTCTTGAAGCACCAGCAGCAGTCAGTACGTTGGCGATCAGTTTTGCACCAATTCCAACTCTTGGTTTGTCTTTACGGTCCTGACGGGCATATCCGAAATATGGAATGATTACAGAGATTGTTGCTGCAGAAGCTCTTTTAGCTGCATCAACCATCAACAGTAGTTCCATGATATTGTCTGTCGGAGGACAAGTAGACTGAATCAGGAAGACGTCACAGCCCCTAACTGATTCATTGAAGTGAACTGACAGCTCGCCGTCACTGAAGCGTTGTGTTTCAACATTGCCCAGCGATTTCCCGTAGGAGTGAGCGATCTTTTTTGCCAAATATTCCGTTCCTGTTGCGGAGAAAATTTTAACAGAGGACATTAGATTTTCTTGAAGTTCTTACTAGAATTTTTAAGACTGTGTTATGGTAGAAGCGATTGACATACAGAATAATAGGAAATACTTATTAAAATATTCATCATTCCGTAAGGATTCTATCACATTACTTCGGCGCAAAGTTAGCAATTCATTAGGAAGAACAATCAACTGTTTAGAATTTTTAGAGTCTTATGCTGTATAAAACTGATATGCCCTCTTACACACGCTTATGATCGTATTATTCTTCCTTGTTTTTTTCTAGTTGAGCATCTATGTCTGAGGCTTTGTTAGACAGCTCAAAAGCCTGATCAAGTTTTTGGTTCATCTCATTCATGCCGGCTTCCATGGCCCGAGTAGGAAGGTGCACGGCTGCACCACGTGTCTGTTCCCTAGTGCGATCCATCATGAGTTCATCCTCCTCTTGGTCCTCACTCCAAATCTTATCGTTACTGATCGGTTGAAGGTTTATTCCAATAGGTTGAAGTGCTTTGTCAATCTGTTGGTCAAGCTCCTGCTGTTTTAGTTCGAACATACGCATGGACATATGTTCATCATCGGAGAAAGATTCATCCATATCCGTTTTTATCTGTGCTAAAGTAATAGTAGAGACGAACAGCAGCGGAATGGTCAGGATAATAAAGAATAGCTTTTTCATAGTAGTAATGTTTAATGGTTAGCCAAAAGTTTGCTTCTAACTATTAAACAAAATAAAAGGGGAGATAGAGCGAGGCAGGACTTGATAGGTAAAAAGAAAAGGCTGAGCATTCAAGTATCTATACTTGTTTGCCCAGCCTTTCAACTTATGTAAGATCTATACTGTAGGATACAGTTTAGATTACTTCTTCTTCTACATAATCAGAAACAGGGATACAGCTACACATCAGGTTCCTGTCACCGAAAACGCTGTCGATTCTTCTTACAGTAGGCCAGAACTTGTTGGCACTGACGTAAGGAAGTGGATAAACAGCTTTCTCTCTTGAGTATGGAAGTGTCCACTCTGTAGCTACAACAATCGCTTCTGTGTGAGGCGCGTTTTTCAACACGTTGTTAACCGCATCTGCTTTGCCTTCTTCTACTTCGCGAATTTCCTCTCTGATAGAGATCATTGCGTCACAGAATCTGTCAAGCTCAGCTTTATCTTCAGACTCAGTAGGCTCGATCATCATAGTACCTGGTACTGGGAATGATACAGTTGGAGCGTGGAAACCGTAGTCCATCAGACGTTTTGCGATATCCTCAACCTCAATGCCTGCAGGCTTGAACTGACGGCAATCTACGATCATCTCGTGGGCAGATCTTCCGTTAGCACCAACGTACAGAATTGGGAAGTGTTCCTTTAGTCTGTTCTGCATGTAGTTGGCATTCAGGATAGCAGTCTTAGTAGCATTAGTCAGGCCCTCACCACCCATCATTGCGATGTATGCGTAAGAGATTGGCAGAATACTCGCACTACCCCAAGGAGCCGCAGAAACCGCATGACCAGCTTTTTCACCTACATTGTTGTCGATCACTGCGTGACCTGGCAAGTAAGGAGCCAAATCTGAAACCACACCGATAGGGCCCATACCTGGTCCACCACCACCGTGAGGGATGCAGAATGTCTTGTGCAGGTTTAGGTGACAAACGTCAGCACCGATTGTTGCTGGGTTAGTCAAGCCTACCTGTGCATTCATGTTGGCACCATCCATGTAAACACGTCCGCCATTGTCGTGAATGATCTGACAGATCTCGATGATACTTTCCTCAAATACACCGTGTGTAGAAGGGTAAGTAACCATCAGTGAAGACAGGTTGTCTTTGTATTGTTCAGCTCTGGCTTTCAGGTCAGCTACATCGATGTTACCGTTTTCATCACACTTGGTAACCACCACTTTCATACCTGCCAATACAGCAGAAGCAGGGTTAGTACCGTGAGCTGATGAAGGAATCAGTACGATGTCTCTGTGTCCTTCGCCATTAGCGATATGGTAATTTCTGATTGTCAGAAGTCCTGCGTACTCACCGTTTGCACCTGAGTTAGGTTGCAGTGAGAATGCATCGAAACCTGTGATTTCACACAGCCACTGCTCTAATGCGGCAAATAGTTCCTGGTAACCAGCAGCCTGCTCTTTCGGAGCGAATGGGTGCATCTGACCGAACTCAGGCCACGTTACAGGGATCATTTCCGCAGTAGCATTCAGTTTCATTGTACATGAGCCCAGAGAGATCATAGAGTGAACCAAAGAAAGATCCTTGTTCTCCAAACGCTTCAGGTAACGAAGCATCTCATGCTCTGAGTGGTACTGGTTGAATACTGGGTGAGTCAGGAAGTCTGAAGTTCTTTGCAGACCGCCTTCTACTGCTACCTCGATGTCTGAAGCCAAAGCCTGTACATCGAATGATACTGTTTTGCCAGTAGCATCAGCGAAGATCTGTACGATCTCAGCGATGTGGCTAACATCAGTAGTTTGGTTCAGTGCGATACCAATTGTGTTGTCCGCGAAGTAACGGAAGTTGCTCTCACGCTCTTCAGCTACCTTTCTGATATTGTTTTTCACTTCTTCGCTTTCCACTGTTACTTTCAGTGTCTCGAAGAAGTTCTTGTTGTTTACTTCAAAGCCTAATTGCTCCAATGACTGTTTCAACAGCGCTGCCATGCCATGTACTCTGTAAGCGATACGCTTCAGGCCTTGTGGTCCATGGTAGACTGCATAGGCAGAAGCCATAACAGCCAACAGTACTTGTGCAGTACAGATATTGGAAGTCGCTTTCTCACGTTTGATGTGTTGCTCACGAGTCTGCAATGCCATACGGTAAGCAGGGTTGCCATCAGCATCTTGTGATACACCGATGATACGACCAGGAAGCTGACGCTTGTACTCGTCTTTAGTAGCGAAGTAACCAGCGTGAGGTCCACCGTAACCCATTGGTACACCAAAGCGTTGAGCAGAACCTACTACAGCATCAGCGCCCATTTCACCTGGAGCTTTCAGCATAACCAAAGCAAGCAGGTCAGCAGCAACAGCTACTTTTACATTGTTAGCAGCCGCATTGGCGATAAAGTCAGTGTAGTCGATTACTTCACCGTTAGTGTCAGGGTACTGTAACAGGATTCCGAACAACTCAGGGTCTGTTAAGTCCAGTGTGTTGTAGTCACCAACGACTACCTCAATACCAAGAGGTTCTGCCCTAGTGATCATCACGTCGATGGTCTGTGGGTGACAAGTCTGCGAAACAAAGAACTTGGTCGCTTTTTTCTTGTCTTTCTTCTTGGTAGAGAAGAAAAGGTTCATAGCTTCAGACGCAGCAGTACCTTCGTCAAGCAGGGATGCGTTAGCAATCTCCATACCTGTCAGGTCGGTCAGCATAGTCTGGAAGTTCAGGAGCATTTCCAAACGTCCTTGGGCAATCTCAGCTTGATAAGGAGTATAAGCTGTGTACCATCCTGGGTTCTCCATGATATTACGCAAGATCACGCCCGGTACGATGGTGTTGTAGTAACCCATACCAATGTAAGACTTGAAAATGCGGTTTTTCTGAGCCAGTTTCTTGAAGCTTTTCAGGAACTGGTACTCCGTCTGAGGAGCAGGAAGGTTCAGCGCCTTGTTCAGGCGGATTTGAGCAGGAACTGTTTCGTTGATGAGCTCATCTACTGAGGCTACGCCAATAACCTTCAGCATTTCTTCAATTTGAGTATGGTTGGGGCTGTTGTGCCTTTCCTCAAATTTTTCAAAGTTGTTCAGATCGATCTTCATTACCAAAAGAGGTTAGCAGTATTTATTTGAGTAAATGGAACAGGCTTAAATCCCTGCTCTCTGCACCTGTGCAGTTATAGAGAGTATGGTAAATTGTTCCCGCACCCTCCCGCATTGGCGGGGCAAATATAAAAAGTAAATGAATCAATATATGATTTACTTTATAAATATTGTGAATGTGTTGATTCTTGCTTTACAGCTAACAGTAAAAACGGCTAATAGGTTGCGTATCAAAGTAGTATTGTCCCTTTTTAGGGAAGCATGATGAATGTTACCCCTATTGAAAATAACCCATTAGCTTACACTGTCAAAAGAAATAGGGACAAACTTCAAGGTTACAGCGTCCGTTTAGCCCATAAATAACGCCCCTATGTCATGCACCTTACCCTTTCTCAAAGACAGCAAATCGAGCACCTGCTAACGGAAGGCACAAGCCAGACTGTGATAGCCCATGTACTTGGTGTACATCGCTCAACGGTCAGCAGGGAGATTAGTCGTAATACCTGTCCTGACAGTAAGGTATATAAGGCTGACTATGCTGAGCAGATAAAAAGGAGCAGGAGACATAAAGCCAATGCATTGCGGAAGAGACGCAGCTGGGTGGCTAGTTCCCTTTGCTGGCGCTACCTTGGTCGCTTTGGGGCAAGGGGTATTTACTTCCACTCTAGCCCACATCTGCGGCGCTTCCCTCCTTTTGAGATGACCTTCAACTTCTCCCCTAGAAATAACCATTACCTGCCAGCCTATCGTTTCCGCCCTAATCTACGGCACTATATACCCACTGACTGGTTACATGCCGACGTAATGCAGTATGTGCGAAACCACCGCAACTATTGGCACCGGAAGTGGCTAGCACCTGTAGGTGTAAGGCAGGCTGTACCGGAACAGCTGGTAACCACAGCAGAAAAGCAGCCCGAAGCGGATCAGTCCAACCTCATTTTATCGGTCTTGATGACCGATAGCCACTACGGCTGGAATGGGATTGGTTTGTCCTTATCTCAAAAAATGGGAGCATAATCTATCTACCCTCTTCTTTTTCTTTTGCGAAAGCCGGCAGTTTGTCGGCTTTTCTTACATCTGGGTTTGCTGTCAGTTGGAATATGGCCAGGTGCAGCCTGCTATTGCCTAGTGCGAATACCTTTCGTTGTCTTGTTGCATTTCGAAGATGAATAATGGAAGCGGTGAATTGTTGAAGTGCACTCAATGTCGCCAACTTAACAATACAATCTCTTGTAGGAATAGCGCTAGGCACTGTTCTATCATTCACAGACAAACCATAGTACGTGTTGCGTGAATCATCTCTAGTCGCGCGAAATTGAAGTGTGATATACAAGTTCGCTTAAATCGACAACTTTGGGATAGGCCTTTTCTGTTCTAATTTCTGAAGCTTCTAGCTCATTGAAGCGAGATGTTCACAGTTTGAAAGGACGTAGCATCTGCTACGACCAGTAGAACAAGACTTCTCCGCCAATATGCTTCATTCAAATTATAAACGACTTACAATCCCCACTATCAGTTTATTAAATCTTGGATTAGTTCTATATTGAGAATTATTTAGCTTGAACCAGCAAAGGTGTAAGCTGAATAATTTAAAGAATATGGAAAATGAAAAACATAGGGTATTAGGAGTTTATTCGGTACTGCAACTGGAGGTGTATTAGGTGTGTTGAGTGATAAATTTAGCTATTAGGAAATAGCTATAGGTGTTGGGGTAGGAGCATCTATAATTCAAAAGAAGAAAAAAGATAAAGCAGATTAAATAAATAATAAACACAAAGTAAGGCAGGTAAATTATGAGCCATTTAACAAATGGTGCGTGGTCCTGAAATAATATGAAAAAGAAAAAGGCAATAATTAGGGCAATGCTATTTATTGGCACTATAACATCCATGTTCTTCGTTCCATGGGTTTTGGTATGGGCGTGGATATTACCAATGCCAGATACAGTTCAAGCACAATTGAACGAAGCAATTGAGCATGGGTTTGATGGAATTATTGTCTATGTAGACAAAGCTGGCCAGTCACCAGCCTTTTATGCAGCTGGTTGGCATGACCGAAAAAATAAAATACCGGCCAATCCCGAAGCTTTATTCAAAATTGCTAGCATTAGCAAGTTATATACGGCTGTTGTAGTCACCAAATTGGTAAATGATGGACGTTTGTCTTTGGATAAAACACTGGCTGATTATTGTCCTGAACTTGTGGGAAGAATTGAAAATGCTGAGAAAATCACCTTGCGTATGCTGGTGCAGCATAGGAGTGGTATTCCTAACTATACGGACACTTATAATTATTGGGCAAGTCCAAAAGAAAGCAATAAAGAAAACCTTGAATTAGTTCTAGACTTGCCTGCTAATTTTGAACCAGGAGAAGCCTATGAATACTGCAATACGAATTATTTATTGCTTTCTCAAATAATGGATAAGGTGTTGGGATATGCTCATTTCCAGTTTATTCAGGAAGAAATTTTAAACCGACTTAAGCTTACAAATACATTTGGGTCAATTAGTGAAGTGAATATAGATGATGTGATGAGTGGTTACCATGTTGGATACCCTTTAGATTTAAAGAATGACAAGCAGGGAATGTTAGCGACAGCTGAGGATGTAGGTATATTCATAAGGGCATTAAACAATGGGTCATTGTTCGATGAAGGGGAGCAGGAAATCTATTCGTCTATTTATGTCTATGATCATACAGGTTTGGTTCCTGGTTATCAGAGTATTGCTAAATACCATAAAGATATCGATGCGGTTGTTATTCAATTTACTAATCCAACTTATTTTGAAGGTTACAACTGGAATTTATCAGAAATTGTATACAGCCGTATTGTGAAAATATTGAGAGGCGAAAGCGCTATTTAAACTAAAAACAGCTAGCCACTCATTGTGTAATCCATTCAGAATGTGTTTTTATATGGGTAGTTTATCATTAGGAAAGATGAAAAAAATATTAGTTGTATTACTCGGAATGCTTGTAACTATATCATCCTGCAAGGAGAAGGATGAGTTTATGGGCTTTTCCTATCCAGAAGGCAAGTACAAATCGCTAATCATGAGTTATGATGATGGTACAATTGAAGATATTCAATTAGTGAATTTGTTTGACCAGCATCATATCGTAGGTACTTTTAATCTGAATTCGGCTTATATTGGTGCTACACGTGGATGGCCTCAAGAAAATGGAGATACCATTTTTCAAAAATATGTTCCGAAAGAGACGCTGATGTCGCTTTACAAAAAACATGAAATTGCAGCTCATGGAGCCTTGCACAAAGACTTTCTGAAAGTATCTGATAAAGAAATTTTGGAAGAAATCAGTACAGATGTTTCAACATTGTCAGAGCTGACAGGTAGAGAAATTATTAGTATGGCTTACCCATTTGGAAACACAAGTGATCATATAGCTGAATTGGTGTCTACTACTGGTATTACCAATGCCAGAACTGTTGCAGATACTTATCAATTTGACTTGCCTACTAACTATCTGAAATGGAATCCTACTTGTCATGATAGTAAAGTACTGGATTATTTGGATGACTATCTGGCAATAGATAAGCCCGAATTATCCCTGTTTTATGTTTGGGGGCATTCTTGGGAATTTAAGGATGAAAGCAGGTGGGATATCATGGTGAAGTTTTGTGAAAAGATTGGGGCTAAAGAAGATATCTGGTATGTGGGGACTGGTGAGTTTACGGATTATATGAAGGCAATAAAAAATATAGAATTTGAAGCAGACAAGATTACTAATCCGACTGACAACAAGCCTGTATGGATTAAATTGTCCTCAGGATTTAAAGAACTTCAACCAGGAGAAGAGCAGGCCATAAAGCTTGTAGCTGATGAAGACTAAACCTACACAAGACGAAGAAAAAATGCTGTGATCTAGATTACTAACCCAAGAATGCGAACAGTAGTGGTTTTTGAACTTTTATTTAAGTGAAGCGTATGCTTTACTATATGTTCTGAGTAATAATACTAATACACTAGCAAATGCAAGTAGGAGTTTAATTACAATGGAATTGTCGGTGTTAAAGTGTTTATAGGCAGTTTGTAGAATATTGGGTTAGTGTGTTGAGAATGACTAAGCTTTAACAAAATATAGTTAAGCGTATGGGTAATTTAAAAAAATATGGAAAACGAAAAACATATAGTGTTAGGAGTTTTATTCGGTACTGCCATTGGAAGTATTATAGGTGTGCTGAGTGATAATTTAGCTTTATGGATCAGTTTGGGAATAGCTATAGGTGCTGGAGTAGGAACATCTATAGGTAGTCAAAAAAAGAAAAAAGGTAAAGCTGATTGAATCAATAATGAAAATGTAGTAAAACAGTTGACGTTAAAGATCTAGTTCTATTTCGTATATGGTCAACTCCTAGCTGATCTTTGTGTTTTTCTTAGACCAATGGAGAGTGTTATGCATAAATGTACGGTTGGAGATTATAAATCATAAATTAAAAATGCGATATAGCCTTCTTTAGCGTCATTTGCTATTTTTTTGTACCAATTTATAACTTCTTTACAGCCTTCACTGCTTTTGCTAATGGTACTCTAGGTGCTGGAAGTGTAGCGTATAATGGGGTGACTTATACAGCTAACTAGATATGTTAGAAGGTATTTGAGACAGAAAAATAAGGTCGGAGGAAAACCCTTCGGCCTTTTTCGTTTCAACTGATTTCCTTTTTGAAATGACTATGGCTTTATAGCATCTAAAGAATTCATTATGCAAATCTATTGGTAATAAGTATTCTAAAATTTTGGATTAGTATTATCTTAAAAAGCTCAATGCTTGTAGAGATAAAAACGAAAGAATAAACCAGTCTCTTCAAAAACTAAAATGATGAAATCATGGAGAAACAAAAGGTAACAGTGGTTACTGGTGGTGCACAGGGTATTGGAAAGGCTATATGTGATGCATTTGTTGCGCAGGGTGTAGCTGTTTGCACCATTGATATATTGGATAATGACTACTTTGTCGGAGACATTGCGGATGAACAAGTACTCAGAAGTTTTGCTGCCAAAGTGATCTCAGATTATGGAAAGGTAGACTACTTGATCAACAACGCGTGTATATCCCGTGGGGGACTTAATACTTGCTCCTACGAAGATTTCAATTATGTACTTCGTATAGGTGTTTCTGCTCCTTTTCTTTTGACTCAGTTGCTTCAGGATCATTTCAATACACCGGCAAGTATTGTCAATATCTCATCTACACGTCAGCTAATGAGTCAGGCAGACACTGAAAGCTATACAGCAGCCAAGGGAGGTATTGATGCCCTGACCCATGCCATGGCTATCACCTTAGCTGGTAAGGCACGCGTCAATGCGATTTCGCCAGGTTGGATCGATACAACCAACACTGAATTTGAAGGACCCGATGCGAGTCAGCACCCTGTTGGTCGTGTGGGCAACCCATTAGACATTGTTAATACGGTTATGTTTCTGTGCGATAGCAAGAGCAGTTTTATTACAGGACAAAATATTACTGTAGATGGCGGCATGACCAAGCTGATGGTGTACCACAATGATTTCGGTTGGGCTTATAAACCAGAATAAACGGAAAGTAGGCTAGATTCTTTGAAGTTCCTGTTTGGGATGGCGTTGTTAAAAAATAACTGTGGTAGCCTGCTTTGTGACCTTTACTCAAACCTAAATTTTATTGTTAAACCCATTTTGAAACCGCATCAAGCTGAATGTTTAGACATCAGGGGAAAAGTAGGACGATAAAGCATAACCTACAGATTGCCGTTGTTTTATCTTTTGTGGCAGGGATTGTAAATGTGACGGGCTTATTGTCCATTCAAACATTAACGACCAATGTGACGGGGCACTTTGCCCTCTTTATCAGCAATGTGGCAAGCTTTGAGTTTTGGAAGGCTGGACTTTACTTTCTATATATTTTGTCATTCCTGTTCGGCTCGTTTGTGTCAGGTTTATTGATGGCGAAGTCGAAGGAGAATAAGAAGTTGAATGTTTTTGTACTCCCTATCGCCATTGAAAGTCTTTTTTTGGTAGGGGTTGCTATTTTAAGTCAAATGACCGAGCCTTACCTGACTGCTTGTATGCTGCTTTTCACAATGGGTTTACAAAACTCATATGTTACAAGAATCTCTAATACTGTGGTACGGACGACGCACCTGACCGGACTGTTTACAGATCTAGGTATCGAACTGTCACAATTGTTTTTTCCAGCTTCCCATCCTCAGCAACAAAAAATCAGGTCAACCATCAAACTGCGTATCTATATCATTTCCTTTTTCTTTCTTGGAGGGATAAGTGGAGCTTTTTTGTTCTTAGGAATTGACTTGAAAACCAATACGCTTATTGCTGGAGCTGTTATTCTACAAGCCAGCTTATTTTATGATGATTTCAGGTTTCGGCTGATTCAAATCCAGCGGCGAAACAAGAGAAAGTAAGCCCAAGATTATCAAGGTTGTATCCTGAAGTATAACATCACTCCTCTTCCCTACCTTTTTCTTTTTCTATTCTTACATTAAATGCAGGTGGCCTATAGTCAGGTGGCAAGTACTGAGCAGGAATGGTGGTTGTATTTCCATCCCGTTTGGCATGGAACTGAGGTGACATGATCTCCACTCCTGCCTCATTGAAGGCATCTTGAATATTGGCGTGTAATTCTGAGTAGATTCGGGCAGCAATGGATTCTTGATCTGTGAAAGCATTGAGTTGATAACTGACGTAATAGTCATCAAGACTAGTTTGAAACACAAAAGGAGGCTGATCTTGCTTGATATGCTCAGTCTTTAAGGCTGCAGCAATCAGGAGTTCGTGTACTTGTCTCCAAGGTACATCATAGCCAATGGTAATGGTTGTGTTCAGAATTAGCCCGATGCTCCGTGCGTTAGCGCTGTAGTTGATGGTACTTCCACTCAAAATTGTGGAGTTGGGAATGGTGATGTCTTCATTCTTGATGGTACGGACTCTGGTAACCAGCAATGTTTTTTCTAGAACGTCTCCAGTGACCTCCCCTATTTTGACACGATCTCCAATCTGGAAAGGCCGCATATAGGTAATAACTAGTCCTGCAATAATATTACTGATAGCAGAAGACGAGCCAAGTGAGATGAGTAACCCAAAGAATACACTTACTCCCTGAAAAGCGGGTGAGTCACTGCCGGGCAAGTATGGGAAGATTACAATAAAGGCAAACGCATAGAGAATAATACGGAGCAAGCTGAAGGTTGGCAGTGCCCATTCAGGATAGAAGCCAGGTATTTGAAGTTTGTCATCTCTGATCTCTTTAGAAAGAAAATGCAGGAAGCTGACAAAATAGTGTGTAATCAAAATGATAGTCAGGATTGTAAACAGGGTAGGAATGTAATCAAAAATAGCCGTGAGAAAAGTCTCCAGCGGATTGAGAACATAACCTATTAAGGTCATGGCAATGCCTTTGGTAGTTGGGAAAATACCAAATACTAAAGGTAGTGCCAGGTAGACAATAATGGCAATGGTTATCCACTTCATTACCCTTAAGAGTGCCCTGACCAGTTTGGCTTGTTGTTCCTGTGAAAGAAACTCATAGTCATTGAACTTAATCCCCTTAAGGTACTGTCTACACTTACTCATCACCCAGTTATTCAGGCGGGTAAAGCCTTTGTTCATATACTTTATACTGAGGTAAAGTATTGCGAGTACCAGTAGCATTAGTGCTACCCTTCCTAAAGTATATAGCCAACCTGACTGCTTGTAATAGGTGTTGATATGTTTCTTGAGAATACGGGCATATTGATCGGCTGTCTTTTGACGGTTATGGGACATCCAGAAGGCATCTTGATCAGTGACACTCATGATGATCATGGTATCATACATCACATCATGGCTTTCCATGCCCTCATAAACGTTTATTTTGGTTGAATCAAAAACACCTTGATCAATAAGCGCTTCCACTTTTTGCTCTATGTTTTTAGCACGGTCAGCAGGTGTGAGAGGCCCAAGCTTGGAGTAGATATAGAATAGAGTGTCTTCAAAAGAAACAACAGGAGCACCTTTTGTGAGCGCACGTAAAGAGTCTACTTGCTGTCTGATTCGTATTTTATGTTGCTCAAGGGTCTCTTTCAGTAGCTTTCGCTTACTTAACAGGTTGTTTCGGGTTACGCTGTCATCAGAAAGGTTACCGATCTTCAGCTCTATCGTTTTCAGGTCAAGACTGTCCTTGGTGTGGATAGAGTCATATTTTTCTATCAGTCTCAGTACCTGTTCCTGTCTTAGGTGAAGGGAGTCAGTCTGAGTATAGCCTTGTAGTGCAGTGAGGACAAAAAGCAAACAGAGGGTTACCTTGATAAAAGTATTGGTGAGTGGCATAAGTTGAGCAGGGACTTAAGTATAGGTAGTAATATGCTGCAAGGGATGCAGCAAACTGTTGTTGATAGCTTTCATAAAACAATAGAAAGTGAGGAGGAAGTTCAGATATAAAGAAAGCATACCAACAAAACCAATTATCAGATTCAAAATACTGTTTGTTATAGCTGTATTACCAAAACCTTACCATTGTTATCAAATCGTTAAACCTGTCCATTCGGAGATTTTCATATAGGTGTGTCCGCTCGTGAGTTCTACTATAGGTTAAAAAAAGGAAAAGTAACCATAACCATCAGATGGCTATGTTTGTAACAATGTGCTTTATGTTTGGTGATTGATACCTTGAGAGGTATGATCATAAGCTATGTGTGTGTTGTTTTTAGGGAAGTGTATACGTTAGCCAAGCTGGTTATCTTCAATTCAATTTCTTTTTAGGACTATCTCATATGGCTGTTGATCGAATAAAGCTACCAACCTTGTAATAGCCAATGAGAAGTGATCAACCCTGAACATTATAAATATGAATCTTTAAAATAATAACCATGAAAACTTTTAATCTTTGGCTTTTAGTCATTTGTGGAGTGATGACTTTTGGGTGTTCTGATGAGACACTTGAAGCTGTTACTCCAGAGGCAACTACTGCCGTAACTCAAGATGATGCTTCTCTGAGGACTACTGGAACTGTAAACTATACCTCCCAAGAAGACCTTGCTGATTTTTTCTCAACATACGGCTTTATAGAGCCTGATGATGTTTATTTAAATAGAACTGCATCTAAGTCAGGATATACTTCAGTATATGGTTTTAATATACCATCAGGCAATCAGCAGATTGGTTTCAAGTGGAATGCTGATGATACCCAAACGGAAAAGTGGTACCCTCAGGGAGTAGGTGGTTTCAATTGGAATGGCAGAAGGTATGTGGTAGTGTCATGGTATGCCAAAGATTATTATAAAGGCTCAAGGGTATCACTGGTTGATATCACAGATATGAGTAATATAAAATACCGCCATATCCTTTTGGTGCAGAGCCGAACGACTCAAACGTCCAGCGAATATACACAGTTGGAGACCTTCAGGCCGGTTGATATACACGCTGGTGGGGTGGCATGTCATAATGGAAAGTTGTTTGTCGCCAGTACAAATTTGGGAATCAGGGTATTTGACCTGACAAAAATCATTGAGGTGAACTATACGGATGCAGGTACCATTTGTGGATGGGATGAATCTAGCAACCAGATATATGCATTAGGCTATCGATACATCCTGCCTCAGGTTGGCTATTACTCAATATCAGAAGGTGATCCTTTCTCTTGCTTGTCGCTAAGTTATGGCATTAATGACAGTGACTTAAGGTTAACTACGGGGCAGTATTTGACTTCTGGAAGTCCTGTAATTAATTCTTTCTACGTGGATTCAAATGGAGATATCGATACCTCAATCGCTCCTGAAATTATAGCCCCTGAAGATAAATATGAAGGACCTGTTTACAGGGTACAAGGCGCATTTACCAGATATGGCAAAAGCTTTTTAATCCATACCGGAAATAGTTCATATGAAGGCTCTACAGCGAGACTAAGCAAAGCAGTAGAAGGTAGCACAACTGTTCGTTACCGTTGGCCACATGGTGCTGAAGATTTGTATTATGAATCGTCTACTGGGCTATTGTGGAATGTAACAGAATATCCGACTTCTAAATATGGAACGGATAACCGCTGTGTGTTTGCAGTAAAATTGGAGGATTATTGGTAGAATCAAATTATTTGACCTGCCACCTGAATAAACAATGACGCTCAGGTTCTAAAGATTGACTTCTATTTGGAGGTGCTTTAGAGCCTGAGCTTTTCTCTAGTGTTTGGGCGTAGTCAATAGGCTACAATGCACGGTTCTTAAGAGATGATAAGTTGAACGACCCTGTAAAAATTAAACATTTCATAACTTTAATTATAAAGAAGATTTGGCTGTCATTTATCAACTTTCGAAGTCAATTGTAGGACATATCATATTCAATCCACTATGAACATGTCGAAAGAAACGCATAAAGAAGCAGACTTGTCATTGCTGCAAGACCTAAAAAAAGGCTCTTGGAAGGCTTTTGAAGGCTTATACAATAAGTACTGGGAACGACTTTACCATATCAGTCAATCCATTACCCAAGATGAGGACTTCAGTAAAGATATCGTGCAGGAAATCTTCATGGACTTATGGAACAGGCGAAAGGAGCTGGAGGTGAAAAATGTTTATGCCTACCTGTATCAAGCTTCAAAATATCGTCTGATTGAACATATCCGTAAGGAAAAGCTACAGCAGAACTATCTGGACCAGTTCAATGAAGTTTTGGAAACCAATTGTGTAGAGGATGATTTCTACTATCAGGAGCTTCAGGAAGAAGTGAAAAAAAGTCTGATGAACTTACCTCCTAAATGTCAGAAGGTTTTCTACCTGAGCCGCTACGAACACCTTTCCAATCAGGAGATCGCCCAAAAGCTACAGATCTCAAAGAGCACAGTAGAAAACCAGATCAACAAGGCTCTGAACCACCTGAGAAATAGTCCCGAATTGCAGTTTGCTGTTATGGTGCTGCTGATAGTGGCAAAGCTATAATGATGTTACCAAATCCTTACCATTGTTATCAAATCGTTAAACCTGCCTATTTGGAGATTTTTGTATAGGTGTACCGGCTTGCGAGTTCTACTATAGAGCAAAAGGCACAAATGCGATGATAAACGAAAAAGAGTTCGATATAATATTAGAGAAGTATCTGTCAGGAAGCGCGACAGCTGAGGAGGGAGAGTTGGTAGACCGTTGGTTCCAACAGTCTCATAAGACAGTGCCTGTAGGTGGTGAAGAGGATTTATCCCCTATTCGTGAGGAAATCTTACAGCGAATCAAGGCAAATCTTAAGGAAGAGCCTAAGACTGTCAGAATAGCTCCTCGTACTATCGCAACCAATTTGTGGAAATATGCAGCAGTAATTCTGCTTTTGATTATTGGAGGGTATAACCTATACCAAAGCCATATGACCTATACTGAGCCTAACTGGATCACCAAATCCACTCAGAATGGACAGCAGTTGGAGCTTATATTGGAGGATGGTACCCACGTGATGCTCAATGCGGCATCCAGTATCAGTTTTCCTGAAAAGTTTGCAAAAGATCATCGTTCGGTAAAAATGACTGGTGAAGTATTCTTCAAAGTAAACCGGGATACTGAGCGTCCATTTACCATTCATACGGCTTCCTTGGTAACGCAAGTATTGGGCACCTCATTCAATGTAAAATCATATGAAGAAGAACTTCCTAAAGTAAGTGTACTGGAAGGAAAAGTGAAGGTACATACGCCTTTACAGCCTGAAGATGGGGTGGTACTGGTAGCCAATCAGGAAGCTTTGCTTACCGCAGAAGGCGCTTTGAAAAAACAGCAATCCAATATAAATGCAGTACTGGCCTGGAAGTCAGGAGTAATAAGTTTGGAAAATACTTCTCTGAAGGAAGTAGCTAGAATCATCCAAAGGGTATATGATAAGCAAGTCACTTTTGAATCTCAGGAATTGGGAGAGCTCACCATTTCAGGAAGGTTCAAGCATGACAAGTTATCAAACCTGTTGAATCAGATATGCTTTATCAAAAAACTAGGTTGGGAGTTGGCTGAAGACAATTCCATTAAGCTTAAAAATACTCATAACTAGAAAGCCTATGTAACAGATCACTTACTACTTTCTTTTAAGAACCAGACGTTGGATTAGATAAAATAGCATTGTTTGAAATTAGTCATATAACAATGTGTTATCGATAATCTTGTCTCTCCTGTTGATTGAGGGATAAGTATAAGGAATAAGCTTTACAGAACTTAAGGTTATTCGAATGAGAAAGAGTCTATTGTGCTGAAAATTCTGGTTTCCAAATCGCTTTTTAAAGGTTTGTCTGGATGAAAGACAACCATTGTTTAAAACAAATATACATATCATCAATGTCCATGTTTTCTAATGCTTTAAAGCAATTGATGTCAGCATCAAAACAGGTGTGCTGTATCCTTTTGATTCAGTTGCTGGCGGTTCAAATTCTCTTTGCCAATAATACTTTGGGGCAAAACCTGAATCAGGTCAGCATTACTTTTGAAGCCAAAGACAATACCCTAAAAGAAGTTTTTATTCAGATTGAAGAAAAAACGGATTTTGTCTTTTTGTACGATGAGTCAGTATCAAGAAGCAAGGTGAAATTTTCGCTGAGTAAACGTACAATCAAGATAGCAGAGTTGTTGGATTTACTGTCCGTGAAGTTTCACTTGAAATATCAGCAGCTTAATAAGAGTATTTCCGTGTCCATGCCTGAAAAGTATTCTCAGCTTAGAAAGACGGTGATTACAGGTACGGTAAAAGATGCACAAACAGGTGAGCCATTACCAGGAACAAGTGTCTTATTCAAAGGTTCTACAACAGGAACCATCACCGATATGGAAGGTCGTTATAAGCTGTCCAGTGATAGAGCACTGACCAATGAGGATGTGATCATCTTTCGGTTTCTGGGCTACCAGACTTTAGAACTGTTATACGATGGGCGTACAGTCATTGACGTTGTACTGCAAGAAGATGAGAAGACACTGGAAACAGTTGTTGTAACAGCATTGGGTATTGAGCGTGACCAGAAAGCTTTGGGTTATGCAACACAGGAGTTAGGCGCTGGACAGCTGAATGATGCTCGCTCGAATAACTGGGCAGCAGCACTTTCAGGTAAGGTAGCAGGTCTGACGATGAACAGTTCTGGTTCTGGCCCTATCAATTCTACCCGAATAGTTTTGAGAGGTGACAATAACTTGGATCCTTCTGCCAACAATGCCTTGATCGTATTGGATGGGGTGCCATTGAATAACACCATTACTGAGTCTGGAGTGAGCAGTGCTTATGGAGCTGGTTCAGGAAGTGATGTGCCTATCGACTTTGGTAATGCCGTATCTGATATTAACCCTGATGATATTGAAAGTATTACTGTACTGAAAGGTGCTTCAGCAACAGCACTGTATGGTAACCGAGCGATGAATGGAGCTTTGATTATCACGACCAAGTCAGGTGCACGTAAGAAAAAGGGAATTGGTGTTACACTCAATTCAAATGTGAACTTTCAGACAGTATTGAAATGGCCTGACTACCAATATGAGTATGGGCAAGGTACGGGAGCTTACTTTAATGAGGATGGTGAATGGTACTACTCTTATAAGGCATCTGAAGATGGAGGAAATACAGGTAGTACAAGTAGTGCTTTCGGACCTAAGTTTGACGGGCAGATGTACTATCAGTATGATCCTACTGTAGAAGGACAGTCATTGGAGCGTCAACTGTGGAGACCGTATGAAGACAATATCAAAGGTTTTTGGAGAACAGGTTCAACTGTAACCAATAGCATAGCACTTTCAGGGGGCGATGAAAACAGTTCGGTACGTGCCTCGATCACACACTCTAAAAATGAGTGGATCATGCCAAACACAGGTTATGAGCGAATCAACTCATCTCTTAGCCTCAACCATAAACTGACTGACCGTCTGAAGTTGAGTGCCAAGGTTAACTACGCCAACAAGAAAAGCGACAACTTGCCTGCTACAGGTTATAACAACCAGTCGATTGCATACTTTATGATTTTCCAGAACCCAAATGTTGACTTGTCTTGGTATGAGCCAATCTGGAAAGAAGGTCAGAACCAAGTAGACCAAATACACCCATTCAGTTCTTATATCGACAACCCTTACATGATTGCATATGAGATGACAAACTCGATCAACAGCCATACGATGTTGGGGAATTTGTCTGCAACTTATGAGTTCTCAGACAAGTTTGACTTGATGGTTCGCTCAGCAATCAACTTGGGTAAACAGGAGCGTGAAATGAAACGCCCATTCAGCTCAGCCAATTATAAGAATGGCTATTACAAGATACAGAACATCAGCAATTATGAGGTGAACACAGACGCATTGTTGACCTATAAGGATAAATTGTCAGATCGTATTGACTTAAGGATTTCATTGGGAGGAAATATGAGATCTGAAGAATATAGAAGAACAGATTTGGCTGTGGATGGCTTGGTAACACCGGGCGTGTATAAGCTTTCTAATGGTATCAATAACCCAACGGTTACGCCAAGAGACTGGAACCGTAAGGTAAACAGTATGTACGGACTGGCAACTTTCTCCTACAACGATATGATCTTTGTGGATATCACAGGTCGTAACGACTGGTACAGTGTATTGCCTTCTCAGAATAACGCTTACTTCTACCCTTCTATCAGTACCGGTTTTGTGTTGAGTGAGATGTTCTCATTGCCTAGTCCTGTATCCTATGCCAAACTGAGATTGTCAGCAGCTCAGGTGGGAAGTGATACATCTCCATATCGTGACAGAAGTTACTATGGACTGAGTGATTTCCCATCTTCAGCTTCAGTACCTACTACCCTGCCAAATATTGATATTGAACCAATGCAATCGTTGAGCTATGAGGCAGGTTTGGAATACTACATGTTCCAACGCCGCTTCGGTATGGACTTGACCTTTTATCAGACGATCACCAACAACCAGATTCTGGATGTGCCAGTGGACCCAACTACGGGGTATAGCCGTGCTGTAATGAATGGTGGTGAGATCCGTAACAGAGGTATCGAGTTGGTATTGAATGGTACTCCGGTACAGACAGAGAACTTCAGATGGAATACGACAGTGACTTGGTCGAAAAACTACAACAAGGTATTGTCCTTGCCTGAGGAGCTGACTGACGAACAGATTATTGGTTCTGGAGGTAATGCTACCCTGATAGCCAAAGTTGGAGGTACAACAGGCGATATCTACGGCTATGGATTTGTTCGCTCACCTGAAGGAGAGATTGTGTACGATGCAGAAAGTGGCTTGCCAGTACGCCCTGATGAAATTCAGTACATCGGAAACGCTTATGCTGACTGGAAAGGTGGTTGGAACAACGAGTTCAAGTACAAGAACTTCCGTTTCAGTTTCTTGCTGGATGGTCAGTATGGTGGCATTATCTATTCACAGACACACCACAAGATGTCAGAGCAAGGCAAGTTGAAACACACATTGGCAGGGCGTGAAGATGGCTTTATCGTTGGGGATGGTGTAGTGCTAAACGAGGACGGAACTTACTCATCAAATACGACAGAGGTAGCAGTACAGAAGTACTACAAGGAGTATTACAGACGTGCCAATGTGGAGGCAAACTCTTTTGATGCATCTTACCTAAAGCTGCGTGAAGTACGCCTTGAGTATAACCTGCCCAAAGAATGGTTGAGACGTATTGCAATCGAAAGGGCAAGTGTGGCTGTATACGGTCGTGACCTGATGATGATCACAAACTTCCCAATCTTTGACCCTGAGACAGCAGCCTTGAATGGCTCGACGATTTTGCCGGGTATTGAAATGGGACAGTTACCGTCTACTCGTATTGTTGGGGTTAACCTGACTTTAGAGCTTTAAGCACTCTGTGGTTCCTGAAGCCTTAGCCTTCAAACAGGAATGACAGCCATTATTCTGAATCTTTTAAGCATATAGTGATTGAAATAATGATGTTTAATATCAAAAATATATTGGTGACAATGGGGGTTGCGTTAGGCGCCCTGTCATTTACTGCTTGTACCAGTGATTTTGACGAAATCAATACTGACCCGAACCGTATTGACCAGATCAGTCCGGGTACATTGCTGAACCCCATCATCTATGAGATGGCAAGTTTTGGAACTGCCCGAAGCGAAGCATTTACCTTTGACATTATGCAGGTAGCGCTACCTTTTCCTAGTGCTGCTGGAGGGTACCACCGTTATGACCTGACACCAGCATCAGGAAATTCTACTTGGAAGACTTATTACCGTTGGTTGAATAATGTTCGGGAAATGAGGGATGCAGCTATTACAGCTGAAGATCCAAACTATCAGGCGATCGCAATGACACTCAATGCATGGGGCTTCTCCATTCTGACAGATTGTTTTGGAGATATTCCAATGACAGAAGCAGTGAGAGGAAGTGAGGGGATTTTCTATCCTGCATTCGATACACAACAGGATATTTATACCGCGTTGCTGACTGATCTGGATTCTGCCAACAGCCTTTATGATGTATCCCGTTCGATGGTATTTGGCAATGAAATCCTTTATGGCAATGATGTGGATAGCTGGAAACGTTTCACTAACTCACTACGCTTGCGCCTGTTGCTGAGAGTATCGAACCGAAGTGAGATGAATGTATATCCTGAGCTTGTAAAGATGCTCGAAGACCCTGAAACTTATCCGATATTCACCAGCAATGAAGATGCGGCTATTCTTTCCATTACAGGCGAGACACCAAATGTATCTCCTTGGGGGCGTCCACAAGATTTGACGACAGGTCGTGCAACATCGGAGTTTTTCATTGAAAACCTGAACAACTTCAATGACCCAAGATTGCCGATCTTCTGTTCAGAAGCTAGGGCGGCAGATGGTCAGACCAAAATTGGATACAAAGGGATTCCGAGTGGTTATGATGCCAGTGAAAACTTTGATTTCACCCCTTCTAATATGCTTCAGGCATTGGTGATTGCACCAATGATATCAGTAGTCATGTCTTATGCTGAGGTAGAATTCATCAAGGCAGAGCTGATTCAGCAAGGTATTATGAGTGGCGATGCACAAGCGCACTATCAAGCAGGTGTACAGGCAGCTATCGAACAATGGGGAGGTGAGTTACCAGACGGTTATTTTGAGAATGAATACACCGCATATGATGGCACACTGGAGCAGATCATGTTGCAGAAGTATTATGCACTGTTCTTTAACGATTTTCAGCAGTGGTTTGAATATCGTCGAACAGGATATCCGGTTTTACCGAAAACGGATGCCATGTTGAATAACCAGCAAGTACCTGTTCGTTATATGTATCCTGATATTGTACAGATCAGTAACGGAGACAATTACAACAAGGTAGTGCAGGAAATGGGGGGAGATGATATCAACATCAAATGTTGGTGGGAAAAGTAAGAATGGATTTTAGATAGACAACTTGTAGCGATGTTAGTGCCTTGGTGCTGGCATCGCTCCTTTATTTCATACTTTTTAAAAACTGAGAATCAATGGCACAAAAAAGAAGAAGTTTCCTGAAGTCATTGGGTATAACCATGCTGGGGGCTCCGATGATGGTGGGTGGATTGTCTGCTCGTGAAAAGAAGGGAGCTACATTAGCCAAAGACTTGTCGGCAATAGAGTTGCGAGGACGTGTAATGTCAGGAGGTAAAGGCTTGGTGGGAGTTGCCGTAACAGATGGTATCAACGTGGTACTGACTGACACAAAAGGACGTTATGAACTCCTGAGTAACGCAACAGCTGAGTTTGTCCATATTTCTATTCCAAGAGGGTATGAATTCCCCAATCAGGATGGCATCACACAGTTTTTCCAAAAAATAGCAGCTAAGAATGGACAGTTTGTAGCAGACTTTGAGTTGAAAAAGCTTCAGCAGGATGATACAAAGCATAATTTTATTGTATGGGCAGATCCACAGATTCGTACCGCAGCTGATGCGAAACTGCTAAATACCGATTCAGCACCTGATACCGCAAAGCTCATCAGGAGTTATGGCAGCGGTGTATTGTTTCACGGTATTGGTTGTGGAGACTTGGTGTGGGACAAGTTTGAACTGTTTGAAGACTACAGACAAGCCATAAAGCAAACGGGTATCCCATACTTCCAAGTGATCGGTAACCACGATATGGATTTGGATGCTCGTACAGATGACTACTCTGCTGTCACATTCAAAAAGCAGTTTGGACCAACTTACTATTCCTACAATCGTGGAGAGATTCACTATGTCGTATTGGATGACGTATTCTTTATTGGCAAATCGAAAAAGTATATTGGCTATATCACAGAACAACAATTTGCTTGGTTGGAACAGGACTTGGCGCATGTGAAGCCAGGAGCTACAGTGGTTGTGTCAGTGCATATTCCTGTCAATACAGGTACGCAGCGTAGAGATAACCTGAAAGATGAGCCTATCGGAGGCGTGGTAGCCAACCGTCGTGAGTTATACCGTATTCTGAAGCCATTCAAGGCACATATTATGTCAGGACACACTCATTTCAATGAGAAGATGTTTGACAGTGAAAATGTCATTGAGCACGTACACGGAACGGTTTGTGGTGCTTGGTGGACAGGGCCTATCTGTCAGGATGGTACACCAGGTGGATATGGCGTTTATGAGGTGAACGGGGCTGATATCAGTTGGTATCACAAGGCGACAGGCAAGGAACGAAATCATCAGTTCAGGGTTTATCCTGTTGGTGCGGTAGAAGACTTCTCTGATGAGTTTTCTGTAAATGTATGGAACTGGGACCCTGAGTGGAAAGTAGAATGGTTGGAAGATGGAGTGGTCAAAGGGGAAATGAATCAGCGAACAGTCAATGACCCTTGGTCGATGCAGCTGCACTTAGGACCTGCCAAGCCATCCATCCGAAAGTGGGTAGAGCCTATCCTGACAGACCATATGTTTTTTGCTAAACCATCTGCTCAGGCTCAAACTGTTACTATTAGGGTGACAGACCGCTTCAAGCAAGTATATCAAAAAGAGGTTAACCTCAAGACATTAAAGCTTGGTGAGCAAGATAGCTAAATGTTAGGAAGCTACGATAGCTACTAAATAGATTGAAATATAAAAGCCAGACTTCAGTGTTTAGCTCACACTGAGTCTGGCTTTCTTATACATTCTAATAACAGGAGCTGCTATTTAGTTATATTCCTTAGTCACAATTTCTTTGCGTTTCAGCAGCAGAGCATTCATGGCAAGGGCTTTCATTTCATCTTCACCTGGGAAGATTGCCACTTTACCTAAATGTTTTATGCTGTCCTTGATCATGTCTACAAGGTATTCGCTTCTAGCCAAACCACCAGTAATCAGAATAGCATCTACATTACCTTTCAGTACAGTGCTCATGGCTCCGATTTCTTTGGCTACCTGATAAGCCATTGCCTTGTATGCCATAGCAGCATCTTTATTGCCGCCTATAGCAGAAAGCTCGACTTTGTAAGCATCATTGGAGCCGCAGTAAGCAACCATGCCTCCTTCGCCTACAACCATCTTCAATAGCTCTTCTTTTGTATACTCACCACTGAAGGCAGCTCTGATCAGGTCTCCAACTGGTAATGTACCACTTCTTTCTGGAGAGAATGGTCCCTCTCCATCTAGCGCCTGGTTGACATCGATTACTCTTCCTGCCTGATGAGCACCTACTGACACTCCTCCACCAAGGTGAACGACAATCAGGTTGAGTTCCTCATACTTGCAACGGTTCTGCTTTGCATATTGGCGTGCAATAGCCTTTTGGTTTAAGGCATGGAATACCGACTTGCGTGGGAAGTTTGGGTGTCCTGAGTAGCGTGCTACTTCGCTTAGTTCATCCACTACTACAGGATCTGCGATATAAGCTTGAATATTCAACTCTTCAGCCAATTCTTTAGCCATCATGGCACCAAGGTTACTGGCATGTTGTAACGTACTGTTCTTAAGGTCTTCAATCATTTGATTATTGACCTCATAGATACCTGACTCAATGGGTTTCAATAGACCACCACGGCTGATAATCATATCAAGTTTGGCAGGGTCAAATTGCTTTTCTTTTAAGGTATCTAGCAAAACCTCCTTACGGAAACGGTATTGCTCGTCTATATTTTTTAGCGTAGCCAACTCTTCATTTGTATGGCGTAGCGTCTGTTCAAAAAGTGGTTCATCTTTGTCAAAGACTGCAATCTTTGTTGATGTTGAACCTGGGTTGATAACCAGAATATATGTGTTCATAGAATCGGTATTTAGAAGTTAGAGTCAAGAAGTTAGAACATAGATGAAAAGGGTTAGCTAGGTTCTAGTCTCTAGTATCTTGCGCCTGAATGATTATACTTCAAAGTCAGCAGCTGATGCTGCTGCTAGCCTGATACTGTTTAGCTTAGTTTCTTCAGAGTCAGCTCTAGAAGTAAGTACTACTGGTACACTAGCTCCAAGAATGATAGAAGCAACCTTTGCATTGGCAAAGAATACAAACGCTTTATAAAGTACGTTTCCAGCCTCAATATCCGGAACCAGTAGCAAGTCTGCATCACCAGCTACTTCTCCTTTGATGCCTTTGTGTTCAGAGCTTTCAAAGCTGATGGCGTTGTCGAATGCCAAAGGACCATCAATGGTACAGTTACGAATTTGACCTCTTCGGTTCATGATGGAAAGTAGTGCAGCGTCTGTGGTTGCTGACATCTTTTCATTTACCATCTCTACAGCAGCAATGGCAGCAATCTTAGGTGTTTCTACACCGATGCGGCCCATAAACTCCACTGAGTTATTGATGATTCCCATCTTAGCTTCAAGGTCAGGAGAGATGTTCATAGCAACGTCAGTCAGCGCAAGTAGCTTATGGTATGCTGGAATCTCGAAAAGAGCAAAGTGAGACAATACTTTCTTTTCCTTCAGTCCCCACTCCTTATTGAGAACCCCCCTAAGTAATTCAGCAGTGGTAATATGCCCCTTCATCAGGATATCCCCTTCTCCATTGCGGATAAGTTTGATAGAGGTTTCCACCATTTTGTTAGGCTTGGTCTCATGGACAATACGAATATCATCTTCAATAAAGAAGAACCCGTATTCTTCCATCATCTTGCGGATCTTCTCCTCGTTACCTACCAAGATAGGTGTGATGACTCCCTCTTTGTATGCGTGGTATACTGCATCCAATGAATGCTCGTCAGCAGCAGCACAAAGCACTAGGCGTTTTTTGACCTGTTGGTTTTCTGCAATCTGCTTAAGTTGAGACAATTTTGTCAGCATGGTTAGTACGATTATAAAGTATGTAGTTAGTTGTGCCTGCTGAAATCTGACAGCAGAATAATATTCTGTATGTGCGCTGCAAATATACGGAAGGGAATCGGGATTCTTATAATATTATCCCTTGCCATTTTTGACTCTAACCCTGATAAATAGAGGTTAACAGGGTGTTTAAATAGTACTATTCAAAGATTTTTCGTACTAATATTTAACTAGGTTTAGAAAATCACAAAGAACAAGTCAAAAGAATATTCGGTTGTGGTAGGCTTGATTTCAAGAGAAGTATCCTATTATCCTTATCATGTGTTTTGATTTTGGATACCTATACTTGATCGTAGTCGGGCATTAATACCTTTCAAATATTTGGAGTCCGTTGGTAGCGGTATAGGAAATATTTGCTGTTTGAATCCATACACTCAAGCTGTTTGGTACTCGTATTGAGATTAGGGTAGAGAGAGGAAGGTAGAGATACTTGGAGGTAGTGAGGCTTATTTTAGGATGGATTTTTTTGAGACGATTTTTGTTCAAAAAAAATGTTTTTTATTACGACTTAATAATGATTTGTGATAAGTAAGCACAAAGGAATTGAGGTTAAATGTGGGTATTTGTATGATGTGTAATGAAAAGGAGGAACACCACATCGCAGGAAATTTTTAGTTACATTTGTCAACACTCAAATGGGGCAGTTAACAATCAATCGCATATTGAAGTTGAGAGGGTAAGAATACTGTTCTAATCAAATTGTTATCAGCATTTTCCGTAAGGGGAAATTCAAAGAAATATACAGAAACTCATGGATTTTAAACTGGCATCGGATTTTTCCCCTATGGGGGATCAGCCAGCAGCGATTAAGGAGCTTTCCCATAACCTGGAATCAGGAGAAACTTCACAAGTGCTGCTAGGGGTTACAGGTTCTGGTAAAACTTTTACCATTGCCAATGTAATACAGGAAGTACAGCGCCCTACATTGGTGTTGAGTCATAACAAGACATTGGCTGCACAGCTTTATGGAGAGTTCAAGCAGTTCTTTCCTGAAAATGCAGTAGAGTACTTTATATCTTACTATGACTATTACCAGCCTGAAGCTTATATCTCCACAACGAATACCTATATCGAGAAGGATTTGGCGATTAATGAGGAGATCGAAAAGCTGAGACTGGCAGCTACTTCTGCCCTACTGTCAGGTAGACGTGATGTAATCGTGGTGGCATCAGTTTCATGTATTTATGGTATCGGTAACCCTGAGGAGTTTGGTAAGAACATCGTTCGGATAAAGGCTGGAGAAGTCGTATCCAGAAATCAGCTGTTATTTAACTTGGTGGATATCCTTTATAGCCGTACTGAGGCGGAATTCAAAAGGGGTACTTTTAGGGTAAAAGGAGACACTGTAGATATTTTCCCTGCCTATGCAGACTTTGCTTACCGTATTTTCTTTTGGGGAGATGAAGTGGAGCAGATTCAGCGTATCGACCCTGAAACAGGTAAGAAGACTTCTGACGAAAGTGCGATTACGATTTTCCCTGCCAACTTATTTGTGACAGGGCAAGACACATTACATCAGGCAATTCGTGAGATTCAGGACGACATGGTGGAACAGATCCGTTACTTTGAACGTGAAGGCAGGGTCGAGGAAGCGAAGCGTATCAAGGAACGTACAGAGTTTGACCTTGAGATGATGCGGGAGCTAGGTTACTGTTCAGGAGTGGAGAACTATTCCCGATATTTTGACCGCAGAGAACCGGGACAGCGTCCATTCTGTTTACTGGACTATTTTCCAGATGATTTCCTGCTAGTAGTAGATGAAAGTCACGTAACCATGCCTCAAATTCGAGCTATGTGGGGAGGTGACCGTTCAAGGAAAGTGTCATTGGTGGATTATGGATTCAGGTTGCCATCTGCTTTGGATAACCGTCCACTGACTTTCAATGAGTTTGAAAATGTAGTGAAACAGTCCATTTTTGTGAGTGCTACACCTGGAGACTACGAACTAATACAAACAGAAGGTACTGTAGTAGAGCAGGTGATTCGTCCTACAGGCTTACTGGATCCTGAGATTTCTGTCAGGCCAAGTACCAACCAGATAGATGATCTGTTAGAAGAAATTGATGATACAATCAAACGAGGTGAGCGGGTACTGATTACGACCTTGACCAAAAGAATGGCTGAAGAACTGACGAAGTACTTTGACCAAATCAGGATCAAGGCGCGTTTTATGCACTCTGAGGTGAAGCCACTGGATAGGGTAGAAATCCTTCGTGAATTGAGGTTGGGAGTATTTGATGTCCTTGTGGGTGTAAACCTTCTTCGTGAGGGACTTGATTTGCCCGAAGTTTCACTTGTGGCGATTATGGATGCCGATAAGGAAGGATTTTTGCGTAATGAACGTTCGCTGATACAGACCATCGGTCGTGCAGCCCGAAACTCGAACGGTAGGGTGATCATGTATGCAGACAAGATGACCAAGTCCATGAAGAAGTCAATTGACGAGACGAACCGCCGTCGGAAAATACAGATGGACTTTAACAAGGAACATGGTATTACACCTAGAACCGTTAAGAAGTCCAGTGACCAGATTATTGGACAGACTCGTGTGGCAGACCATTCAGGCTTGCGTATTGAGCAGGAAGCTGCTGCTGCACCTAAAGAAGTGACGACATTTGCAGAAAGCCCAGCTAGCTATGGAAATGTACAGGACTTTGACAAGTTAATAGCAGAGACGAAGAAGCGAATGGAGAAAGCAGCGAAGGATTTGGACTTCATTACAGCTGCACAGCTTCGTGATGAAATGTTTGAATTGCAGAAACTCAAAAAGGAACAAGAAGGCAAGTAGCCTATAGCATTGTCAATCATAAATATGAGGTACACTAAACTAATTATATTGGCTTTTTTGGTATTGATATCCTGTAAAAAAGAGAAGCAGGATATGGATGCCCTAATCAATCTGAGGGAACAAACGGATGAGTTTTATCGCAGACAGATAGCGTTTATGAATGACGTGATTGACGATGAGCCAGACAATGCAAGGTACTACTACTTGCGTTCTCGTCTCCATGAAGCAAATGGGGAGATATCGGCGGCTCTGTCTGATATAGAAACTTCTCTAAAAAGGGATAGTACCAATGCAAGGTATTACTTCCTGAAAGCACGAATGCTTTTTCAGCGAGAAGCATTGACAGAAGCGCTTAGTGCTGCACAGCGTGCAGGAGAGTTGGGTTTTAGGGAACCCGAACTGTACAGCTTAATCGGGTCTTGCTATTATGAAAAGGGTGAGAACAAAAAAGCGCTGGAATACCTTCGCATTGCACAGCAGATTGTACCTGATGATGCCATTACACTTTTCAGTATCGGAGCTGTATATGCAGCGGACAATGATACAACACGCGCTATGAAGTACTTGCGTGAGAGTGTTGGCAAAAAGAAGGATTATACCAAGGCGTATACTAGGTTGATGGATTTGTACAACAATTTTGGAAAGCCACGCAGTGCACTTCGTTATGGGGCTGTGGCAATTGAAAATTGTGCTCCTCATGTAGGACTGTACACAGAGATGGGAAGAGCTTTGGAGAGTACAGGCTTAGCAGATAGTGCCATGTTTTGGTATGATAAGGCATTTGCATTGGATGATACCTACTGGAAAGTTGCTAAAAAGCTGGGTGATTTTTACCGTAAGAAAAAGCAACCTGAGGTGGCAGAAGGTTATTACCGAAAAGTAATTGCGGAACATCCTGATCAGAAAGATGCTTATTATGAATTGGGAATGACTTATGAGTATTGGTATAAAAAGCATGAAGAGGCAAAAGAGTTCTACACAAAAGCAGTAGAGCTGGATTCTACCTTTACGGATGGTCAGGTAGCGTTGCAGAGAGTGGAGAAAGCACTCCGTTGGCAGGATTATATCCGCCGTAACCCAGAGGTATTGGAACAAATGCAACGAGAGAAGGAAGAACAAAAAGAGCAAGAGGAAAAGCGCAAACTGCTTGAACGTCTTTCTGCTCCAATGGAAAAGGTGGGTGTACAATAAGACCTGACCTTTATAATAGCTTCTAACCTTACAGCAAACCTGATGGGTTAATCATTCTTTATGATTAATTCGTTAGGTTTGTTTGCTTTTGATAACACAGAAAATAAAGAGACTAAAAACTATTCAATATGATCGCTAAGACCTTTGGCAGTGCTGTACATGGGGTGGATGCTTTTCTAATTTCAATTGAGGCAAGTACGCTTGATGGTGGCACTGGTTTTTATATGGTAGGCTTACCTGATAACGCCATCAAGGAAAGTATTCACCGTATTGAGTCAGCTGTAAAGCACGATGGTTATGTGATACCGAGGCAGAAAGTAGTGGTAAACCTAGCCCCTGCTGACAGACGAAAAGAAGGTGCGGCTTTTGACCTGCCAATTGCTTTAGGAATGTTGGCTTCGTCAGGACAAATTTATTCTGAGCGACTGGAGCAGTATATAGTGTTGGGTGAGCTGGCACTGGATGGAAGTCTTCGTCCTATCAAAGGGGCGTTGCCGATTGCGATTGAAGCACGAAAGCAAGGGTTCAAAGGTTTTATTCTTCCTGTAGAGAATGCAGGTGAGGCAGCAATTGTCAATAACCTTGATGTAATAGGCGTCAGCTCCTTGCGTGAGGCCATAGATTTTGTGAAAGGGAAAAGTGAAATACCTCCCTTGAAAATAGATACCAGAGAAATATTCTTTGATTCACTGAATGATTATACAGTAGATTTCTCTCAAGTACAAGGTCAGGAAAATATTAAGCGAGCATTGGAAATTGCGGCAGCTGGTGGACATAACGTCATTATGGTAGGACCTCCCGGTGCAGGAAAAACCATGTTGGCAAAAAGGCTACCGACTATTCTCCCCCCTCCCACTTTGCAGGAAGCATTGGAAACAACCAAGATTCACTCTGTAGCAGGTAGGTTGGGTTCAGATGCTCAATTGATGCCTAGACGACCTTACCGTGCGCCACACCATACAATCAGTGATGTAGCGCTTGTTGGCGGTGGAGGTGTCCCTCAACCGGGGGAGATCTCATTGGCACATAATGGGGTTTTATTTTTAGATGAGTTACCTGAATTCAAACGTACAGTTTTGGAGGTAATGCGTCAGCCTTTGGAAGAAAGGCAGGTAACCATTTCACAGGCAAAGATGTCAGTAGATTATCCTGCGAACTTTATGTTGATAGCCAGTATGAATCCTTGTCCATGTGGTTATCATAATCATCCCGAAAAAGAATGTGTATGTGCTCCGGGAACTGTACAACGTTACCTCAATAAGATCAGTGGACCGTTGTTGGATCGTATAGACTTACATGTGGAGGTAACACCTATCAACTTTGATGAGATGACGGCTAACCGTAAGACAGAAAGCAGTGAAGAGATCCGTGAGCGAGTGATGCAGGCAAGAGAAATACAAAGTGAACGCTTCAAGGAGGTAAAAGGTGTTTATTCCAACGCCATGATGGCTTCGCAGCAGGTAAAGGAAGTTTGTGAAATTGATGAAGTGGGAAAAAACTTGTTGAAAGCTGCCATGCAAAAACTAGGACTTTCAGCCAGGGCTTATGACCGCATCTTGAAAGTGTCAAGAACAATAGCGGACTTGGCAGGGGCTGAGCGTATATTGCCTGAACATTTGGCAGAAGCAATTCAGTACAGAAGTCTGGACAGGGAAAATTGGGCAGGTTAAAACACACCTCAACTCTAAAATCAAAACGCTACAAAGCCATGTCACAGGAAATAGAAAGAAAGTTTTTGGTAAAAGGGGATTTACCCGAAGGGAAAACGACCCGCATTGTACAAGGGTATCTCAGTTCTGTACCTGAACGAACGGTAAGGGTAAGAGTAAAAGGAGAGCGCGCTTTCCTAACCATTAAAGGAATAGGCAACGAAACGGGTATTAGTAGATATGAGTGGGAAAAGGAAATTCCTGTCCAAGAAGCGGAACAGTTACTGAAAATCTGTGAACCGGGTGTGATTGAGAAGACTAGAACTGAGGTAGAAGTTGGAAAGCATACTTTTGAGATAGACCATTTTTTTGGGGATAACGAAGGGTTAGTCATGGCAGAGGTAGAGCTCTCTGATGAAGCCGAACAATTTGATAAGCCCGATTGGCTTGGGGAGGAAGTTTCAGGAGATAAGCGCTATTATAATTCCTATTTATCTCAACACCCCTTTAAAACATGGAAATAGATTAGGGTACAATAAGTATTGGAAATGGGCAAAGTAATGTCAGTATGTACATCACCTTTGTCCATTTTTTGTATCAATGTAGGTGGTGTGATGATTCTTGTTATCTTTAAAAAATCATACTTGAAAGAATATCTACCTATGAACAATACCTTACGTACAGCAGGGTTTTTTTCCATTACCCTACTCTTTGCTTATATCGTTTTCATTAGTTGCCAGAAAAAACCTTCAGAACTAACTAACAACCAATTAGGAAATGATGAAATCCTGGCGGCAACCAACTCATATATTGGAAAAGAATCCTGTATCAAATGCCACGAGCAAGCCTATCACCATTGGCAGGATTCAGACCATGATATGGCAATGAAAAAAGCTACGGATAAGAGTGTTCGAGGGAACTTCAACGACACAGAAGTCAAGATCGATGGTGTGCAGTACAGGTTTCATCAGAAAGATTCAGCTTACTATGCTACTGTCAAGGAGATAGACGGTTCAGAGAATACCTATAAAATTGCATATACGTTCGGATGGGCGCCACTACAACAGTATATGGTAGAATTTCCGGGAGGAAAAGTACAAGTGATGCGTGCTAGTTGGGATACAGAAAAGAAGAAATGGTTCCATCAATATGCCGGAGACAAGATACAACCTAACGATTGGCTTCATTGGACAGGTAACTCTCAGAATTGGCAGAACATGTGTGCATCTTGCCATAGCACCAACCTGAAGAAAAACTTCAATGAACAAGATTGGACTTACCATACTACTTTCTCGGAGATCAACGTCAGCTGTGAGTCTTGTCATGGTGCAGGTAAGCAACATGTAGAGGCAATGGAAAAAGGAGAAAGCTATTCGACAGGACATTTTGTGGATTTTCAGCAGCAGGAAGTACAGCTGAGTGTTTGTGGTAGTTGCCATGCTCGTCGAACAATGATGACAGAGAACTCAAACCCTCAGCCAGAGATGATGCAGTCATTTGTGCCTAATCTGCTAACAACCGAGAATTATCACGCAGATGGACAGATACGGGATGAGGATTATGTGTTGAGCTCTTTCATGTCAAGTAAGATGCACCAGAACAATGTGATGTGTACAAACTGCCATGATCCACATACCAGTAAGGTCAAGACGTTGACCAATGCACTTTGCCTACAGTGTCATGATAAGTCATATGACAGCAAGCTGCACCATTTTCATGAGAAGGAAACCAAAGGTGCACAGTGTATCAATTGCCATATGGATGGAGCTGTTTATATGGGGAATGATTACCGTCGTGACCATAGCTTCAGGGTTCCTCGTCCAGACCAGAGTGTAAAGTTTGGGACGCCTAATGCCTGTAACAGCTGTCATACGGAGAAGTCCGTGAAATGGGCTGCAGATAAGGTAGAAGAGTGGTATGGAAAAGATAGGGCGTATCATTTTTCGGATGACCTGATTCCTGGTAGCCATATGGATGCCTCTTCTGCACCACACCTGATCAAGCTTTTCAAGGATACTACCCAAAATGCAATCGTGAGAGCTACGGCATTGCATTACCTCTCATATTTGCCAGAACAGGCTGTTCCTTACCTTCAGAAAGGTGTATTGGATAAGGAGGGATTGGTTCGTTATGCGGCTTATACACGATCACTTGATTACCCACAACTTAGACAGCAAGCAGCATTTTGGAAAGGATTAACAGACCCATTGCGTACTGTGCGAGTAGTAGCCTACAGAGCTGTTATGGATGTGCCTGCTCAACAGCGTCCTACTAATTTTGCAAGTGCATTTAATCAGGGAAAGAAAGAGTATGAGGAATATCTGGCTGCTAACGCAGATATGGTAGCAGGTCAAATCAACAAGGGAGAATATCACCAAAGACTAAATGAAACGGAACAGGCGATAGCTGCCTACGAGAGGGCGTTGAAATTGGATAGTGTGCTGGTACTACCAAGAATCAACTTGTCATTATTATACAGTGGTATGGGCGATAATAAAAAAGCGAAATATATGCTGCAACAGGCTATCACCCAAGATGCTGACAATGATTTGTCTTACTACTACCTGAGTTTGCTTTATGCAGAAGAAGGGCAGTACAAGGAAGCCGCAGGAGCAGTACAGCAAGCGATTAACCTGAATGACAATGACCCAACTTATTATTATAACTATGTGGCAATGCTATTGAAATTGCAGAACATGAAGAAAGCGCAGGAAGTGACCTATTCTGCCTTACAGAAGTGGCCAAACAACCAAAGAATTCAAAGCCTGTTGCCGTATTTGAGGCAATAACACCATATTAAACGGTAAACAAACTGTTCAAACAACACATTTTTGACTGATGATACAAAAGCATATAAGAAAGTTAGCTTGGCTACCACTGTTGTTGTGGTCAACAATACTTTTTGGACAGACGAAAGAAGAAAAACAACTGAACTATAGGTTAGATACTTGTCTAAATTTTTTCAAGGAAGCTACTCACCCTTCTCGAATAGATGATAAGGTAAAGGTGGATTCTTTAAGTATAGACAAGGACGCCAAACGCATAGATTTATTCTTTTCAAGAGAAATGGAGTATATGCCTTTAAGGCCTGAAGGAGCCGGTGCGTTGAAGTATCGTTTGGTGGGGATGGCAGGGCAGAAATACAGATCCTATGATTGGAATTTTTATGTAGGCAAAGGCTTGGAACTGCAAGCAGATAGTACGGAGAAGATGATGCCTAAACAAAGGCTCCAAGACCTGGTGCCGAATTACTATCGAACTGCATCAGAACAGGATTTGAGTAGGAAGCCTGCAGTACGTCCATTTGAAGTGGTACCCCACGTTAAGAACCTGTCCAAGCCTGTCACTTTTACGGAAGGCTTACAAGATAGACATCTGGCTTTGTGGCATAGTCACGGATGGTATTATGAACCGTCACTTGACCGATGGGAATGGCAAAGGGCTAGGCTATTTCAAACAGTAGAGGATGTGTTACCTATGTCATTTGTATTGCCGTTTCTTACCCCAATGCTGGAGAATGCAGGAGCGAATGTATACCTGCCTCGTGAGCGGGATATGCAGACGGAAATGGTCGTTGTGGACAATGATGATACCGATAGTAAGGCTTATCGAGAATACCATAGAGGAATCAAGACTGGAGAGATGCAAGGGTTTGCCCCAAGTGAGATACCATTGACAGATGGGGAGAATCCTTTTAAGAAAGGTACGTACAGACAGTTTGCAGCAAAACAGAAAGTACAAAAGGCTCTCGATTGGATACCGTTTATTCCAACTAAAGGTAGATATGCTGTTTATGTTTCTTACCATTCATTACCTAATTCAGCAAAAGATGCCCGCTATACGGTTTACCATAAAGGGGGAGCAACGACTTTCTCAGTCAACCAGCAAATGGGAGGCAGTACTTGGGTGTACTTGGGAACTTTCGAGTTTGACAAGGGGGTCAACAAGACCAGTGGAGCTGTAGAACTTTCTGCTTTCAGTGAAGGCAAAGATGCTGTGATTACTGCCGATGCTGTCCGGTTTGGAGGAGGTATGGGAAATGTGGCAAGAAATGGTCAAACAAGTGGGCGACCTCGATATCTGGAAGGTGCCCGTTATAACTTACAGTATGCGGGAATGCCTGATACATTGGTTTATAGTTTGACTGAAAATAAGAATGACTATTCCGACGATTACCGAAGCCGAGGCAAGTGGGTCAATTACCTGTCAGATTCCTATACGGATTCAACCAATACCTTGACAGGTGAAGGTTTGCAGATACCATTGGACCTTTCTTTGGCTTTCCACACCGATGCAGGGCAAACAGCCAATGATACAGTGGTAGGCACACTGATGATTTACAGTACGACAGACCTATACAAGCACAAAAAATTTCCGAAAGGGCAATCTCGTTGGACAAACCGAGATCTGGCAGATGTGGTACAGACACAGCTTTGTGAGGATATCATAACACTTTACGACTCGGCTTGGACACGCAGACCGATGTGGGACAGGCGTTACTCGGAAGCTACTTACCCTAAAGTGCCATCGATTTTGTTGGAGCTTCTCTCCCACCATAACTTTATGGATATGCGTTTTGCGCAGGATCCTAAGTTTCGATTTGATGTATCAAGAGCCTTGTACAAAGGTATTCTCAAGTACTTGGCATTCCAATATGAAAAACCATATGTGGTACAACCTTTACCTGTTCAGAATATGGCGGTAGAGTTGTATGGTAAAGGCACGGTGAAGCTAACTTGGCAAGCTACAGTAGACTCTTTAGAAACGACCGCAATGCCTGACGGTTATATCGTCTATACAAGAGAGGAAGGAAAAGCCTTTGATAACGGCAGGGTCACCAACACTCCTGAGCTGCTTGTTGATGGGTTGGAAAAAGGGAAAATCTATAGTTTTAAGGTTGCAGCAATCAATAAGGGTGGGGAAAGTTTTCCTTCAGAAGTGGTTGCTGCATGTGATATGGGAACAGAGCCGCTGCTGGTTGTAAATGGCTTTGATCGAGTGGCAGCACCTGCTATTATGGAGTCCGAGAATCTGTCAGGTTTTATCAACTATTGGGATGCAGGCGTGGCTTATGGAACAGACTATTCTTATATCGGAAAGCAGTTCGATTTTTTCAATGACTCACCTTGGCTGGATGATGATGCTCCAGGGCATGGGGCAAGTTTTGCAGACTTTGAAGGGAAAGCAGTAGGAGGAAATACATTTGACTTTGCTGTAGTACATGGGGAATCGATCAGAAAAGCAGGTTATTCTTTTGTGTCTTGCAGTGCTGGAGCTGTAATGAATGGAATGATTTCGTTAGAAAAATATCCTGTCGTAGACCTGCTATTGGGTGAGCAACGTACTACCTACCCGCCACGTGCTTATCGCAAGCCACAGTATGCAACATTTCCTCAACTGTTACAGCAAAAAGTGACAGATTATTTACAGCAAGGTGGTAGTCTTTTGGCATCAGGTGCTTATATCGGAACAGACTTGTTCTTTGATAAAAGAAAACAGAAATCTGATAAAGATCAGGATGTTAAATTCGGTAAGGGTGTATTGAAGTTCTTAGCCAGAACAGACCATGCTACCAATACAGGAGAGTTGACGGTAGCAGACAGGAAGTTTGCTGTATTTGAAGGGATGACTTTTTCTCAGAATCTTGGAGATAGTGAGTTTTATGCTGTGGAATCACCGGACGGTATAGAACCTGCTGAAGATAATGCAAAGACAATTTTACGTTATAAATCCAATAACATAAGTGCAGCAGTAGCTTATCAGGGAGATTACAGGTTGGTATTATTGGGTTTTCCATTTGAAACAATTGAAGGAATGGAGAATAGAAGTAGCGCAATGGACGGTATATTACATTTCCTGCTTGCTGATAAGGAAAATAGCAATTTGAAATAGGGAATATTAAAAGACTTAAGGGATGAGAAAGTTATGGATGGCGGCGTTGTGTTTTTTTGCAGGAGTTTCTTCGGTAATGGCACAAGAAGAAGATACGACCAAACATCAACTGAAAATAGAAGGATATACAGATGTTTATTTTGCAGCTTTTTCAGATGAGCTGGAACCTAATGCATTGCAGAAGTTTACAACTGTCTCACCGAGAGATCGTCGGTTTGGGTTAAATGCTTTGCAAATGCAAGTAGGATATGAGTCAGAGCAAGTGAGAGGAAGTTTTACATTGCACTATGGGGATATTGCACAAGCTACTTGGTCTGAGACTTTCAATATGATTCAGGAAGCCAATATGGGAATAGAGCTAAAGGACGGTTTATGGCTTGATGCTGGCTTCTTCTCTACCCATATAGGAACGGAGAGTTATTTGCCAAAAAACAATTGGCTTAGTTCAACCACTGTTGCTACCTACAATGAGCCGTTTTACCAGAGTGGAGCAAGACTTTCATGGGAAGGCTCTGAAAAGTTTTCGGCTGAACTTTGGGTAGTAAGTGGCTATAACTTTTTCTTGGATGCAAATGATGCTAAGTCAGTAGGAGCACTTTTCTCATGGAATATCGCTAAAGGGCACAGCTTGACCTATACCAATTTGTTTGGCAGGGAATCATTGGATGAAGCTCCTGTCAAGCAATTTAGAACTTATCAGAACCTGTATTATAATGGGCAACTTAGTGATAGGTTACTGCTGACAGTAGGTGGAGACTTTGGTACACAAACAAACTCTGTATTAGACAACCCTCAGGAAACGGCTATTATGTATAATGCTTTGACGGTTATCCGTTGGCAGTTTGATAAAAACTTGTCAGTAACAGCAAGGGGTGAAGTGTTTAATGATAAGGATGGCTTTATCAGTGGTCTTTATATGGAAGACACTGAAAACATACAAGGCTTACAGATATACGGACTTACATTAGGTGGAGAGTACAGACCAATGCCTAATGCTTTTGTAAGAGTAGAGACTCGATATATCCAGACAGAAGATGAGTTGGAGATCTTTACACAGGATGGAAGCCAGACCAATCAGAGATGGGAAGCCATGCTAACAATGGGGTATACTTTTGACAGGCTATTCCGTTGGTAGTCATTACTCCCCAACATCAAATACAATTCTGATTTCGCCTGTATCAACCCAATTGATCGGAATGCCTTCAATAGCATTGTCATTGGTGGTGTCATCATTCATATACTTGAGTCCATCTTTGTATTTGCTTTCAAACTTGGTGGGTAACTCAATGGATTTTACTTCAGCGATGCTGTTTGAGTATTTGATTAGGTCAACCAACTGACCTACGTGTGCTATCTTCTTCATATACTGAAAGTACACATAATAAGGCAGGTCAAAAAATTATGTAAACAATAAAAGCAAGAAACCCCGAGCTTAGCGATAAGGCAAAGCTCGGGGTTTTATAGTTTGTTGCTATTGGGCATTACAGCCTCTATTTTCCATATTGCGTATCCAGTTTTCAATTAGCTCAACACCTTCTTTGTGAACAACTGTTCTTCCTAGTTCAGGCATCATCACTTCAATGTTAGTGGAGTTCATACGGTAAGGTAGAATAGAATTTTCAGGCTCTCCAGGTACAATGTCAAACTTAAGACCACCTGAGCCACTTCCTGCAGCAACAGGGACTTTGCAAAGACCCAAATTATTATCATCTGTTTCTTGGTGATAAAGGAAAAGGCCTGAGTTATTGGCAGGAGCATTTGGACGGTGACAGTGTCCGCAGTTGACGTCTAGATAAGCACGAGCACGATCTTCCAGTAGCTCACTGGTATCATCCCATTTTGCAGCCTTATCAACCTCAGACAGTGCAGGCATGCCATTCAGCCATCCCATTTCTTTCAATTTCAGCAATTGATTTTGACTTCCATCAGCATAAGGGTAATTACCATTCAGGTTACGTGCTTTTGGTCCTATAGGGTGCAGGATATTATCAATAACATGACAACCTTTACAATCATTCTTGTTTGGCATCTGATAGTTAATAACTTGCTCTTCTCCATTTTGGTCTACCCATGAAACCTCTGTTTGAAAACCACCAACCCAATAATCGGCATCAGTTTGTCCATCATTCCAAAGGTAAGGATATGCATTCCATCCATCTTCTTGGTGGATCAGAAGACGTGTTTCGATAATTCTTTTTCCTTTGGAAGGATCGCGCTCATCATTGTGGTAAAAGAAGTTTTTGATAAGAACAGTTCCTACAGGAAAGTCCAATGATTCCAGGGCTGTATAGTTGATCTGCTTTCCTTCAGGAAGGTAGATAAAACGTGCTTTATGTGCGTAATCTGAAAATAGTGGTGTGTTAAGGTCGTAAGGCAATACGCCTTCTTGTGCTTGCAGGTCTGATATTTCTCCCTTGAAGAAATGATACTCTGAAAGCTTTCTGTAAGGAACTTCTGCAAGGTCGGCAACAGGTGGTATAGCTTGTGTATCTTCAACAGGCTCTTCTGTGCAGGCAATTTGAAATACACTTATAAATAATATAAGTGTAGCGATAATTTGATGTTTGAATACCATGGCTGATCACTGAATTAAAAAAAGTCAATCGGGAATGCTTTAAAAGTCGAATTACTGGAAGGGATTACTAGCCCCTCCAGTAATTCATTTGCTTGTTATTTTTATTCAGCTCTTGCAGAAACAGTCACTTCTGACCCTACGTAACCTCCTTCTATTGCAAATGGACTTACATCAAAGCTCATCTGCCATGCTTCAAGGAATGCTTGGTCATCAGCATAGTCTTCTTGGTTAGGTGCTTGAATAACATTCATGTTTGTGAAAATAACCCCATCTCCATTGTTGTTGATTGTGAGGTTAGTCAGGTCTTGCTCCCCTACATATAAAGGAATGCCATCAAACAGGATGTGAGAGATTGATTTATTGAACTCAGGGAAAACTTTGTATAGGTTGATACCCAATACAAGCTCACCAATAGCACTTTGTGTCAGGTTTGGAAACTGTCCATCCTCAGTGATGATCTGATTGTTATGGATGTTAATGTCCATATTGAGCTTGAAGTAATCATCTCCTTCATATAACCTGCTTGGATCCAAAGCTTCCAATGCTGCCCATGAGAAAATAGCAACAGATGTCATGTTGTTATTCTTGATCGTGTTTCCAAAAATCTCAACACCTTGGTAAGCCAAAGTCATGATACCTGTTCCGGCAGGAACATTACCTACAATGTTTCCGGCAGGGGCAAAGTTATTATGGTTGTTGTTCTCAATTGTATTATTGAAAACCCTTGTGTGCATACCATTCTTGATAACTTCAAGACCAGGAAGGCTGAATACCAAGATACCACCTGTGTTGTTTTTGGCTGTATTGCTGAATACATCTGCATACATACAGTTTTCAATTTCAATACCGGCTACGTTCTCTTCAGCGATACAGTTCTTCACGATGACATTTTCCGTTTGACCTACGTAAATACCAGCATCAGAAGCACCTCTAACGTAAACGCCATCCAACAGCACATTTTTACAAGCTACTGGGTAAACAGCATAAGCTCCATTGTCTTCAGATGCTTCACCTGTATAGACAGCTTCCATATTCAGGAATGTTACTCCATTAGAGTCTTTTACTTTAATGTTGTCACCTGGAGAGTCTTGAATAGTAAAATCCTTAAACAGGATGCCATCTGTATGAGTCGCCAATATACCTTGGGCTCCAGCCGATTGCCCTGAAAAAGAAAGGACTGTTTTTGTAGAGCCATCGCCCATAAGGGTGATGTTTTTCTTGTCCTGAATGGAAAGGGATGTAGTAAACTCATAAGTACCTTCAGCAAAATGGAGTGTGTCGCCATCTTCCATTTCAATCATGGCTGTCTGTACCTCATTTG
The DNA here is from genome assembly GCF_036880985.1 of Limibacter armeniacum. NCBI lineage: Bacteria > Pseudomonadati > Bacteroidota > Cytophagia > Cytophagales > Flammeovirgaceae > Limibacter > Limibacter armeniacum. The sequence continues at coordinate 2,451,984 of NZ_JBAJNO010000009.1, read as the reverse complement.
CGTTGAAGCTCTCAGTAGTGAAATAGTGATGTTTTTCAGTAAAGTGAGCATTTTTAGAAGTACCAGGGTCTTCTTCGTTATTACATGCGGAGAAAGCAACAGCTAGGGCAACCGCTCCTATTGTGCCTTTGAGTAAGTTGTAGTTCATCGGTTTCTGTAATTAAATTGGTGTATTGTTGGATTGTCTAAAGCCTCTATCAGTAAAAAATAGGTTAGTTACAGAAGTTGCTTGTTAGTAAAATCCTAATCATTCCGAAATAAAGACAATTCATTTTAATTGTCAAAATTACATTTTAAGTGAATGAGTATTCATAAAATATAAATGAATGAATGAGTCTTATTCCAATAGAATATTTCAAAGAAAGGAAAGTGGGGAAAGACAAAAGAAGGGAGTGATTATTGAGAGTTAAAGGGAATGAATGTATACGGAAACTACATATACTTATAACACTGTAATAAAAAAAGGCTTCCTAATTTTATTAGGAAGCCTTTTTTAGTTGCCCGACTAGGGCTCGAACCTAGACTCTTCTGAACCAAAATCAGACGTGTTGCCAGTTACACCATCGGGCATTCGAAACATTTTTTTAAAAGCTTGTCTCTTGCTTTTTAGTTGCCCGACTAGGGCTCGAACCTAGACTCTTCTGAACCAAAATCAGACGTGTTGCCAGTTACACCATCGGGCATGCAAGTCAAGAAAGAAAACTAATTTTTTTGGTTGCCCGACTAGGGCTCGAACCTAGACTCTTCTGAACCAAAATCAGACGTGTTGCCAGTTACACCATCGGGCAAAATTGCGTCCTCTTTCTCGTTTTGCGAGTGCAAATATAAAAGGGAATTGGATTAATATCCAAGAATAGAACTAAAAAAATCCTATACTTTTTTTAAAATATCTCTATGGGAATGCTCTGTAAACGGCGTGTTAGAAGCGTTTTGCTTTGATTATATGGTGGTTAGCTACTTCAATGAATTTTTGAAGGTCCTGCCCATATTCATCAATAAAAAGTGAAAGTGTGTTACCCCGCATTTCAACATTCAGTTGGTAAGTACCACGATAACCGTAATAGAACATCAGCAGTGCAATGACAAATATGGAAAAGCCTGTAACAGGTGCCAACACCTCAGTCACGATAGCCGCAATGGCTAAAGGAGCAATGATACCGCCCGTGGTAAGGGGTAACATCAGGCGACGGAACTTTACAGAAAGCTTTTGTAGGTGATTGATATCAATAATCTTGGTAGAGTATTTCTGTGAGATTTTCAGCTTACGAGAAGTCAGGGTCATCGATTCCTCATCATTGAATTCGCAGGTGTCCAACGTGTTGTCTTCAAGGTTAAGCCATCGGTAATTGTAGGAGTAATCAAAAGTATACCCTGTTGGGTAACCAAAATATTGGTCACTCATACTGTAATGGTATGAATCCGAGTTGTGTGCTATCGTATATTCGTATTTCAATATCTCATGCGTTTTGGACCGCTGCAATAACCGATAGGTTCAATTTCATTGCTGATCGACAGAAAATGTATAAAGAATAAAGCAAATTGGAAAGAAATTGTTGGATTGAAAAATAGTACATTTGCCACACAAATTAAGTAAACGGTTTTTATCCCTATGAGTCTTCCTCCACTGAACTTACCCTCATATGACTGCAAGTTGCAGAAACGAGACAATAAGCTTTATATATTTGATCAGATCAGAAAAAAATACCTTCAGCTTACCCCTGAGGAATGGGTGAGGCAACATTTCATTCATTTTCTTTCTCAGCAGGGTTTTCCGAAGTCATTGATGAGTATTGAAGCGGGACTCAAACTGAATAAGTTGCAGAAGCGTACAGATATCGTCATTTATGATAGGCAAGGAAAGCCGTTTATGCTGGTAGAGTGCAAGGCGCCTGAAATCAAGCTTTCGGATGCGACTTTCAATCAGGCGGCTAGTTACAATATGGTACTGAAAGCGCCCTACCTTTCTATCACTAATGGAATGCAACACTATTTCTGTCATATTGATTTTGAGAACAAGAAGTACAGTTTTTTGGAGACAATCCCTAAACTGGAGGAGTAAAAGAAACCTTTTGTATAAGGAGATTTACCGTTAGTCAATTAATGTAAGACTTTCATGTGAACTCTTTTTACATTTTGGAATGGTGAAAAGACAGTCAAGTTATTATGACAGCAGGTTTTTCTGATACGGAACGTAGAATTGATAATATCTGGAAGATAGAACAGCGTAGGTTATACCTGATCTGCCAGATAGGAGGATGGTCGCTTTATGCTGCATATATGGGAGTACTGCTCGCTATTCAAGGCAGCTTGACTTGGAGGAGTGTGGCAGATGTGGTGTTTACAACTACATGCTTGATGGGTTTGTCCCATCTCTACCGAAAGTTTGTGATACGTCATAAGTGGCTACAGCTTACGTTCCCAAGGTTGTTGCTCAGGATGCTGATAGCATCCGTTGTACTTTCCATGTTAGCAATACCTATCGGAATGCTGTCAACTTTATGGTTTAGCCCCGCATCATTTCGCTTTTCATTGTTTGAACTGCTGGGACCACTGATTGCCGGTACTTTTATTTTTATGTGTTGGTCATTAGCCTATTTTCTGTACCACTACGTAAGCAGCTATGGCAGAAGCCTTAAACTGGAGGCAAAAGCCAATGAGATAGAGTTGAACAGGTTACGATCACAGCTGAACCCGCATTTTCTTTTCAACTCACTGAATACTGTAAAGTACTTGGTAGATGAGAACCCAAATAAAGCGAAGGACTCTATTCATCAGTTATCCAATATTTTGAGAAGCTCCTTGATGATGGGCAAAAAACTCCTGATCCCTTTTGAGGATGAGATTGATATTGTAAAGGATTATTTGGCACTTGAACAAACCCGTTTTGAGGAGCGACTACAAATCAGTTACGATATTAAAGGAGATCTTTCTTCATTTAAAGTGCCTCCTATGATGATACAGACTTTAGTCGAGAACGGTATCAAACATGGTGTGGCCCAGTTGGTTGATGGTGGTGAAATTAGGATCAAGGCTTGGAGAGATGAAGAGGTTCTTTACTGCAACATCTACAATAGTGGTTATTTGAACCCAACAAATATCCCCAATGCGGGTTATGGAATAAAAAATACAGAACAAAGACTGTGGCTGTTGTTTGGAGGAAAAGCAACCTTTGAAATACAAAACCAAGATGGAGGTGTTGTAGCATCATTGAAGTTGCCAAAGTGGCAAGAGGAAAAAGTATAATAAACTTGCTGCTATAAAATTTGGACCTTGGCACGGATTTGTTTCATGAATTTTTTGATTGCGAAAAAAAGTTCATTTAAATTATTAAAGAGAAAAATACTTTTAGCTAAGAGAGCATCACCGAGTAAAACAATGTGTTGAAAAGAAATGTGCGCATTTTCAAAGCATAATCATTGAAAAACAAATAGTTCTGTTTTTCAGAATTATGTTAAAGCTTTTGAAATCGGGAATTTTTTTTAAACTAGGTTGTTACCTCAGCGAAGATAAAAGGTTGTTTCTTTAATAAAATAGTTTATTTTCGCAGCCATAAGCCGAATATACATTTGATGGGATTGTGTTAAATGTGACTATTGATGTGGTTTGGCGGTGTTTTTATAAAATAAAATTCTGAGACTGAATTTTTTACAAGTTATTCGTTTGTTGATCATATCATAAATTAGATCAATAAACAAAACAATTGACGCTTATGTACTGGACGTTGGAATTAGCTTCATACTTGGAAGACGCACCTTGGCCAGCAACAAAGGATGAGTTGATCGATTACTCAATCCGTACTGGTGCTCCTTTGGAGGTGGTAGAAAACCTTCAGGAATTGGAAGATGATGGTCAGCCTTACGAGAATATCGAGGAAATCTGGCCTGATTATCCAACAAAAGACGACTTCTTCTTCAACGAAGATGAGTATTAGTCTTCCATTAAGTTATGGTAAAGAAATAGGTCTCTGGGGCATGTCGCACCAGAGACCTTCTTTTTTGTCTATAAAAATGCCTGAGCGACTTTTAAATCTTCAGGGGTTGTAATCTTGATGTTTTCGTAATTCCCTTCAATGAGATTGACCTTGTGGCCAGCATGTTCAGCAACACTCGCATCATCTGTAAAGAATGGTTGGTATGCTGTATTAAATGCATCAAGTATCAGGTCTGTTCTGAATGTTTGAGGCGTTTGGATCAGCTTGAATGCGCTTCTGTCCTCTGCCTTGCTACCAGATGAGGAGATACTCCTGATAGAATCTTTTAAAGAAACGGCAGCGATGGCATTGCCTGTTTTTTCAGCAGTTTCGAATGAGTTGATGATTACCTCATTTGCCACAAATGGACGTACGCCGTCATGAATAGCCACAACACCTCCCCTTTCTACAAGCTTTAGTCCGTTGCTGACCGAGTGAAAGCGTGTTTCTCCTCCAGCAGTCGTTGTGTGTGCTATGGCAAAATCATGTGCTTTCACAAGTGATTCCCATAATGGGATTTCAGCCTCAGGTAGTACAATAATCAACTTGGCTGTTGGAAGCGTATGGGCAAATTTTTCAATTGTGTACATCAAGACAGGCTTTCCTGCCAACTCAAGAAACTGTTTGGGTGTAGCAGTTCCCATTCTGCTTCCCTTTCCTCCAGCCACAATGATTACATATTTTTGCATAAAAAATCTTCAGTGTTGTCGAATTACATGAGTGCCAAGGTCTTTTCCTGTGTTTTGTTTTTTAAGGAAAACTTATGACCTTTGAGCGAAAACGTAAAATTAAACCATATTATTGGAATTTTAAGTGTCTTGGACTTGTCTAAGATGCGAGTGTCTGAAAAGCGTTAAACACTTAACTGAATACGATAATGTCTACAGAAAAAGTAGCGAAACAAGAGAGGACTTTTTCCAAGGAGACCTATATGAAGTGGTATAAAGACATGCTGCTTATCAGAAGGTTTGAGGAAAAATGTGGTCAATTGTACGGACAGCAGAAAATCAAAGGTTTCTGCCACCTTTACATTGGACAGGAAGCTTGTGCAGCAGGTGCTGTATCTGCTTTGGATAAAGACGATAAGTGGATCACAGCTTACCGTGACCACGCTCAGCCATTGGCACTGGGTACTGAACCTAAGAAAGTGATGGCAGAGATGTACGGTAAAGTGACCGGAACTACCAAAGGTAAAGGTGGTTCAATGCACGTCTTTGATAAGGATGTACACTTCATGGGTGGACACGGTATTGTAGGTGCTCAAATCCCTATGGGAGCAGGTATCGCATTTGCAGAGAAATATACTGGTACAAAGAACCTGTGTATTTGTTATTTCGGTGATGGTGCAATCCGTCAAGGTGCTATGCACGAGGCATTCAACATGGCTATGCTGTGGAAATTGCCAGTGATTTTCGTTGTGGAAAACAACGGTTACGCTATGGGTACTTCAGTATCAAGAACATCAAACGTAACAGACCTTTACCATATCGGAAAAGCATATGACATCCCGTCTAAGCCAGTAAATGGTATGGACGTAGAGGAAGTGCATATTGCAGTTGAAGAAGCAGCTGAGCACGTAAGAGCTGGTAACGGTCCTTACTTCCTTGAGTTCAAAACATACCGTTTCAAAGGTCACTCAATGTCAGATCCTCAGAAGTATCGTACAAAAGAGGAAGTGGCAGAGTACAAGAAGCAGGATCCAATCGAGCAAGTGAAAACTTCATTGATCGAAAAAGGTTTTGCTACTGAAGAAGAGCTGAAACAAATTGATAAGGATATCAAGAATGAAGTGATGGAATCTGTGAAATTTGCAGAGGACTCACCATTCCCAGAGCCTGAAAATATCTATGAGGATGTTTATGCAGAACAAAAGGAATTCCCATTTGTGGAAAACTAATTTTGTTGTTCTGTACAATGATATATAAAGCCGGGTTTTATTCCGGCTTTTTTTATGAACATAGTATTGACTGTGGAGAATGTTGCCGGAATAAAGATTGCCAAAGCCTAAAATCCGAAAAATTATATTGCATTTAAGCAATAAAGATTTGGAATATGGTTATAAATTACTATTCTTGCTAGTCAAATGTTTTGAGAATTATATTTAAAAGTGAAAAACGCTTACGTATAATATCTCTAGTTTTAAGAAATTTGGTTATTTTTGCGGCTCAAAGTGGGAATAAAGTACTTTGGAAAAAATCATGGAGGATAAGAAAAATAAGCAGCAGGAAAATCTTGAAAAACTAATTGAAAGCCCAGAAGCGATTCAAGATACCCTTAGTCAAACACAAAGGTTTGCAGACAAAAACAAAAATGTAATTCTGGGCGTACTGGGAGCAGTTATAGCCGTTATTTTTGGCTACTTCTTCTATCAGTTGCACTTAGAAAATAAAAACAAAGAAGCACAAGCGGAACTTTCTCCTGCAGTATTCTACATGGAGAAGGATTCTTTGGGCAAAGCATTGAATGGTGACGGCAACTTTACAAAAGGTTTTGCTGGCATCGCTGATGAATACAGCAACACAGAGGCTGGAAACTTGGCTAAATTCTATGCTGGTGTAGCTTCAATGAGAATGGGCAAATTTGACGAAGCTATCAGCTACCTGAAAGACTTCTCATCTAATGACCTGTTAGTTCAAGCTAGAGCATATGCACTGATTGGTGATGCTTACACAGAGAAAAAAGATTTTGATAATGCTGTAAGTTATTTTGGAAAAGCTGTAGACTATAAGTCAAACGAGCAGTTTACGCCAGCTTACCTGCTGAAACTTGCTTTTGCTCAGGAAGCAAAAGGAGACAAGGATGCAGCAAAAGGTTCTTACGAGCGTATCATTAACGAGTATAGCAAGTCACAAGAAGTGACAGATGCGAAAAAATACCTGTCAATGTTGCAAGTGGTGAAGTAATTATCACTGTTAGCAATAGTGCTAAAAATAAAAGGGAAAGGTAGTATCGGTTACTGCCTTTCCTTTTTTTGTTTTAAAAAAACCTGTGACCATAGTTTTTTCATATCAAATTAGGAGGTTATATTAATTAAGAGGCTAACAGAGAGTGCCTTATTTTTTAACCTTAAAAACTAAAGCGTATGACTCCCCTTTTGCGCTTGATTGACCCATAATTGATATGAACCTTAACTCGATCAGGACAAAGCTGTTTGCAGCTTTTTTCTTCTCTATCCTTCTTGCCCTGATAACAGGGGTGCTTTATTATAGTAGTGCAATCAAAGTAGATCTCTACAATCAAATGGATAAGGATGTCAATACAAGTATCCATCTGATTCATAAAGTGCGTCAGCATATAGATGACTTTATGCTCGAAGAAGTGAGATCTCCTACCTTTTATGAATCCCATCTTAGTACCAATATTCAGCAGAGTTATTACCTGATAGATTCTGCGGCTATGCTCCTTTTTTCTTTAGGTCAAAGTAGTGTTGGGCAGCAAGCCTCAATAGCCAGTCAATTGCAGTTGTTACAGGGAGCTTTGAAGGAGTATAAGAAAAAAGCGAATATGCTGGTGCAAAAGCAGTTGCAACGAGGCTTCAAGGATTGGGGGGCAGAAGGTGAGTTCCGTAAGCGCATTCATGATTTGGAGGCAATCCCTCAAGCAAATAAGGAAATGATTTTGATGTTACGCCGCTATGAAAAGGACTTTCTATTGAGAGGTGGCAATGAGTATGTGCTTAAGTTTGAGAATACATTTAAGGCTGCAGTTTCGGAGTTAAAGAGGCGATTTAATTCTCATTTTGATGAAGCTTTTACAGAAGAGGTTCTCAAAGAGTCATTAGCAAAACTTCTAGCATATAAATATGGCTTTGAGTTGGTAGTAAAGCTTGAGCGAGAGCTTGGAAACAGTGAAGGAAAAGGTATTAGAAGAGATCTTCGGGAAATGAATGCTGCAATTTTAGAAAAGGTGATCATACTTCAACAGGGGGTTGAAAAGGAGACAGACAAGGCTGTAGAGATCATCGAGTACCTATTTATTGCTGTGGTGATACTTCAGGTTTTTTTGGGTGGATGGATTGGGGTTGTCTTTGCTAACGGTTTGTCAAAGCGTATTTTCAGCCTTGCCCGGGAGATCAGGACACTTGCTGATGGTCGTTATATTACACATTATGGTAAGGTGGATGTTTCTGATGAACTTTCAGAGGCAGTAGCACATATTCATACATTAAATGAAAGAATGAAGGCTGTAGCTGCCTTTGCTAAGCAAATTGGAGATGGAGATGTATATGTCAGATACAATAAACAATATAGAGAGGGAGAGTTGGAAGAAGACCTCAGAAAAATGAGAGATAAGCTTCGCAAGGTCAAAGAAGAAGAAAATACCCGAAAATGGATAACAGATGGGGTGGTAAGGTTTGGTGATATCCTGACAGAAGGGAGTGCTCTCGAGCAGATGGGAAACAAGCTGATTAGTGGGTTAGCCCAATATATTAAGGCTAATCAGGGGGCAATGTATATGGTTGTAGAAAGGAATGGAGAGACCTATTATGAGTTAGTGGCTGCTTTTGCCTTTGAAAAGCGGAAATATATTTCTCAAAAAATTGACTTGAATGAAGGGCTGCTGGGACAGGTTTACCGTGAAAAGCGAACCTATTTACTTAATAATATACCTGAAGGGTATGTACATATCACTTCTGGGTTAGGTATGGCAACCCCTAATTATCTAATTATGGTACCGCTTATTGCAGATGGTGGAGTATGTGGGCTGTTGGAATTTGCTTCATTTCATCCATTTGAATCACATCATGTCCAATTATTGGAACAATTGGCAGAAAGTGTGGCTAATGTATTGAGAACTGTAAAAATCAATGAAAAATCTCAGGAGGTAGCACGTTCTCTCCAAGAGCAAGCAGTAGCCTTAATGAGAAAAGATCAGGAATTGGAAGATCAGGTGAAAGTGCTTGAATATGTGCAGAAAGAAATGAAAAGAAATGAGGAACATTATCTCAGTAGAATTCAAGAGTTAGAAAAAACATTGGAAAGTTTGGCGCAGTGAGTTGATAGCGGATTATGAAAAGAATGGTTACCTGAGGAGGTGACCATTTTTTATTGAAAATTATTTATACCAACAGCAACATACATAGCCCATTCATGTAATATTATTTGTTTTTTGTAGAAATGAGTATGATATAAGAATGTCAAATAGTATTATGTGTACTATTTCTTGTGCTATTTTTTGTTTTAAAAGAAGAACAGTCTTTACTGATGAATACAAACTTTAGAAAACCGACGCTGATAGAGGCATTAGTGCCTATTATTTTTCTCATAGTAACGCTGGCAATTAATGTCGCTTTTGTCTTTAAGGATGATGGGCTGTCAGGATCCAACCAAGTGGTAATGATGTTGGCTACTGCAATAGCAGGTATCATGGCTTACAGGCTTGGAATGAAGTGGGATACGATCCTTCAGGGAATAGTGGATAGTATCTCATCAGCGATGTCAGCTATTCTGATTCTGTTGATGATTGGAGCTTTAGCAGGTACTTGGTTGCTAAGCGGGATTGTCCCAGCAATGATTTACTATGGTCTGCAAGTACTTAATCCTTCTATCTTTTTGGTTGCAGCATGTATTATTTGTTCTATAGTTTCAATTGCGACAGGAAGTTCATGGTCAACAGTAGCAACAGTAGGGATTGCTCTGATTGGTATCGGTACAGCATTGGGAATAGATAAAGGGATAGTTGCGGGTGCTATTATTTCAGGAGCTTATTTCGGTGATAAAATGTCTCCCCTATCAGATACAACCAACTTAGCTCCAGCGATGGCAGGTACTGACTTGTTTACCCATATCAGGTACATGATGTACACCACGATCCCATCTCTAATATTGTCGTTACTGATTTTTCTTGGGATAGGATTTACCTACCACACAGGTGGAGAACAAGCGGATATCAGTGGTGTATTAAACTTACTTGAAAATACTTTCAATATTACCCCTTGGCTGTTTTTAGTGCCTGTCATTGTTGTCGTATTGATTGTGAAAAAGATGCCGGCTCTACCGGCACTATTGATTGGTTCTTTGTTAGGAGGTGTGGCAGCCTTGGTATTTCAGCCTGATATTGTGAAAACGATCGCAGGAACTGAGGACTTTGCTATGGCTTCTTACACTGCTATAATGAAAGCGATGTATGGATCAATCTCGATTACGACAGAAAATGAAATGGTTAATGAGCTATTGTCTACGAGTGGAATGTTTGGAATGCTTGGTACAATATGGTTAATATTGATGGCAATGGCTTTTGGTGGGGTAATGGAAGTAAGTGGAATGCTTCATACAATCACGGAAGCAATTATCAGACGTGTATCCTCTACCGGAGGTTTGGTTACTTCAACGGCCCTTACATGTGGATTTTTTAATCTGACAGCATCAGACCAGTATTTGGCTATTGTAGTACCTGGTAAAATGTATGCAGAAGCTTATCAGGATCAGGGGTTGGCTCCTGAGAATTTGAGTAGAACATTGGAGGATTCAGCGACTGTTACTTCTGTACTGATTCCTTGGAATACTTGTGGCGCAGCACAATCAGCAGCTTTGAACGTAGCCACAATGGCTTATATGCCTTTCTGTTTCTTTAATATTATTAGTCCTATCATGACGATTCTGTTTGGTGTATTGGGAATAAAAATCAGAAAGCTATCTGAAGTAAAAAGTAAGGCAACTGATGAAGTAATGGCTAATTGATTAGGTGATTTTATATCAACTTTAAGTGAAGTCGTCATTGTAATGACGACTTTTTTTATGGGGAAATGACTCAAAAGAAAATTAAAGAAATTCTCAAATTGGGAATTAGTATGTTAATTAATTGATTTGGAGTTGCTTTTAAGTTTCTCTTCTAAGGTTGAAAAATATATTAACTTATAATAGTTATATTTTTTATTCAAATAGTTAAAGTTAATTGTTTGGTTCTAATCCTGTACTACTAATTATGTAATGATCATAGTGATTAAATCCGTTAATAATTTGGTGATGAAAGTGATTGTATTAAAGGAATAAAAAATGTTGTAAATCAGATTTTTACAATTCTTGATATGAAACTCAATTCCCAAAATGGGATAAATATTTCACCCTGTTTTATGTGTATTTGTGTGTAATTGACTGGTTATTAGTTAGTTGTTGTTTTTTTCGGATTTGTGGCACAGTATTTACATATATGGTATATGCATGTAAGTGCATTCTAAAAAAGATATATAGGTTTTTGATTGATAATGGGTTAATAAATTAGGTTAAACATTGGAAAAGCCTACTAGATTAGTGGGCCCTTTCTACCTCCAATGTAAGACATAGCCAAATCGTCGAAAACATTCATATAAAAACATAGGTTTTGATTGATAATGGGTTAATAAATTAGGTTAAACATTAGAAAAAGCTCACTATTTTAGTGAGCTCTTTCTTTTTATACCCCTTCCCTATCAAAATCAGAGATAAAAAAATCGATAAATATAGCCTCCCAGAAGGTTGAAAATGGGGGTGCTATGAGAAAAAGTGAAAAAGGCGAACTTATTCGCCCCAAAAAACATTTTAGATATAGATATAAGGTTTTTGATTGATAATGGGTTAATAAATTAGGTTAAACAGGAAAGAGCTCGCTATTTTAGTGAGCTTTTTTTATGTCCATCCCTTTAAGCAAAACCTTGAGGCAAAAAAATAGGCAACCCTGAAGTTGCCTTTTGTATTGTTGGTTAAAACTCTTTTCTAAGCCTTAGATCCATTGGGTAGTAGTTATTAATTCTGTTGGGTAGCACTTTTATAAAACCTAAGGCGACACCTTCGTATTTCACAATAGTCCAATCCTTAACACTACCTGTATCTAGTGGAAAATCTTGTTTTCGGAGATAAGAGATAGCCTGTTCGTAATCAAGCTCGAAACTAGGAACCTTATCTGATATTATGGTATTGACAGCTAAATCATGTGTAGGAATCAGTTTTCCACTTTTTGCATTGATTTTTCCCATGTAAACTCCTGGATTTGTCAGTTTCAGGATGGTGTTCAAATTCTTGAAATCCTTGGTAGCATGTTTGGGTATCGCAAAAATATGTTCCGTGCCTTTTACAGCAAAGTCAAATTCTTCAGGGTTTTTGAGCCACTTTCCTACCTGTTCTGCCTCTTTCTTTGACAGCATATTGGTCTGTTGCGCTTTTTTCTTTGGAACCTTGATCTTTGTATTTCTAGCAGGCTCTCCTTTTTTTCTAAAAGCACTTAAGAACAACCCCTCTCCTTTTGTCTTATGGAATATAAAACGGTAACCATAGCAGGTGCCTTCATGGCTTTCAGTCTCCAGTTCTGTAATCCCCCACGCTTCAGGAACCTCAATTTTCAAGGGTTCAAAATCCCCTGTGGCAGCAATATGCCTCATGGATTCCTCATTTTCTGCTTCAGCGAATGTACAAGTGCTGTAAAGCAGTAGTCCGCCTGGCTTGACACATCCCATGATGTCATCAAGAATCTCTTTTTGTGTATTGGAGCAGGAGTGAACTAGACCCGTACTCCACATGTCAACAGCCTTGTAATCCTTTCGGAACATACCTTCTCCAGAACACGGCGCATCTACAGCGATTACATCAAAAAATTCTTTGAGTGGCTTGAAAGAAGCTGAGTCATTGTGACTGACAAATGTGTTGGCACGTCCCCATCGGACGATATTTTCAGTTAGCGCAGGAAGCCTGTTAGGCATCAGCTCATTGGTAACTAAAAGACTTCCTTCGGTTAGCATAGTGCTAATTAGGGTACTTTTACCTCCGGGAGCAGCACACAAGTCCAAAGCCCTTAAATCTTGTGTTAAAGGGGCATGTTGTTTCAATGCATGCCATAGAAACATGGAAGAGGCTTCCTGTACATAGTAGGCACCAGCAAAAATTAATGGATCCTTGGCAAAAAGAGGTCTTTTAGGCAAGTACTTACCTAAATCACACCAAGGGACCGGTTGTTCGTTGTCAAACTTGTTGGTTGGCTTGGCTGGATTAAGCCTTAGCGATACCGGAATAGGATTATCGAATGCCTTTTCAAATTCACCGAATGCAGCTTCTCCAAGCTGTTCTTTCATTCTTTCAGTGAACTTTTTAGGCAGTTTTATATCGTGATTCATTTATTCAGAATTAATTGTTTGCCTAGCCTGACAGGCTTTCAACGTACAAACTTAATGCTTTTATGGAAGGAACCTTTGGCTGAATGGGGACTAACTTAAGAAAAATAGAAAAGCACTTCAGAATTGCTAAAATCACTGAAGTGCTTTGAAGTTTATCTTGTCTCAATACAATTATTTCGTATTGTTCACATCTGAAGGTTTTGTATTGATAGCGTCTTCTGCAGAATCTTTTTCAGCTTTCAGCCTTTCTTTTACAATCTCATAGATCTCTTTCATCTCCTCCCCATTTTCGAGGTAGTAGGTATAGCTAGTTCTGTATACTGCTGTGTCAAGGTCATACTTTTGGATGATGTCATTGTATAGACCTTCAAATAGCTTGATGCCTTCGAACTTCTTTACACCTTTTGCCGAAACAGTCGCTTCTGCTATATATGTATCAACGATGATGTCAGCCATCTTCTCTTTACTGATCAAGTTGGCTGGCACTTCTTTTTTCTCCTGCTGGCAGCCTGTCAGCGACAGAACTGCAATGAATGCAATGGTTAACAGCTTTTTCATGGCTCAAAAATATTTATTCCGCCCAAAGGAAAAAACAAGGAGAGCTATATCATTGCAGACTAGGCGGTTAAAATGTGTTAAATCAAATCTCCATTTAATGATATACTTATCATTGACTTAAATTTGAGAGGTAACACTATTGATTACGGCATCGTGGTTGATGGTTTACTATCAACTCCTGACGACAGACGAAAAATATTTATACCATAGACCATGAAAGAACTTATCAGTAGGCTAAGACAGTATGAGATCCGGATCCGAAAGGCAATCAACTCGCAGATGCAGGGAGATTACCATTCGGTATTCAAAGGGTCAGGCCTTGAGTTTGACGATGTGAGAGCCTATCAGTATGGTGATGATGTTCGTCACATAGATTGGAATGTGTCAGCGAAAGGGCATGGGACATTTGTCAAAACTTTCAAGGAGGAAAAGGAACAGAACGTATTTTTTATTCTTGATGTCAGTGCTTCACAGGAAATTGGTAAGCAAGGGAAGAGAAAGATTGACATTGGTAAGGAAATCTGTAGTGTGCTGACGCTTTCGGCTGTAAAAGAAGCCAGTTCAGTGGGGGTACTTTGTTTTTCAGATGAAAAAGAGAAGTATATCAAACCGCACAAAGGACTAAAGCATGCTTATGAGGTGATCAATACGCTTTTTAAGCTAACACCTAGCTCACTGAAGACAAACCTTAACAAGGCGATTAGCTTAGCACTTTCTACTATCAAGAGAAAAAGTATTATTATCATCATTTCAGATTTTGTTGATGATGGCTACGAGCGTAACCTGAAGGCAATAGCAAAAACACATGACCTGGTGGTTATACACATTGCGGATGATCGTGAGCGCAGTTTTCCTAAAGTGGGAATTGTACCGCTTTTTGATAAGGAAACACAGCAGACAATTTGGGTAAATACCTCTTCAAAAGACTTTAGAGATAAACTTGATCGCTATTATTCGGACAACAGAAAGGAATTGAGCGAAACGGTTCGAAAGAATGGTGGCAGCTACCTCCTTGTTGATACGAATGAGGATTATGTACCGAAGCTGATCAAGCTCTTCAAGATCAGAAACAGAGCGAGAAAATAGAACAGATAGCCGGAGTATGTCAGTGTAGATAGTGCTGACCTGCTTCTGAACTTTTAGAACTTAATATCTATGCGAAAGCATTATATCGTACTTTTTTGGGTAGGCATATTGTTTTTGCCTTTTACGACCAAAGCACAGGAGACGAGTACTTCTCCTGTCGGACGTTTCAAGGCTGACAGTACTAAGGTAGGTGAAGTGGTGCACTATGCATTGACCTACCGACATGATCCGGATATGGAAGTATTTTTTCCGGACTCAACTTATGATTTCTCTCCCTTTGAATATATGGGGAAAGAGTATTTTCCAACAGTAACGGACATTACTGGTAGTTTGGATAGCGTAGTCTATGAACTTACCACATTTGAACTGGATGAGTTGCAGGAGCTTTCAGTGCCTGTAATTTTGATGCAAAATGCAGCAAAGGCTGATACCATTTATCCTGAAAAGGATGGTGTCTATTTGCAAAAGGTAGTTTTGTCAATGCCGGATTCTGTTAAGTTGATGGAGAATGCAAACCTTGCGACAGTACCTAAGCAATTCAATTATCCCTATTATTTGATTGCATTGGGAGTCTTGCTGTTATTGGGATTGATTGTACTTCTGGTATTTGGAAAGCAAATCAAAAAGAATATTGTGATTCGTAGGTTGCAACGTACACATACAAAATTTGTGGAGGAATACAGTGGTCTTACCAATGGTAATATGGATGTAGAGCATCTTGAGAAAGCATTGGGTATTTGGAAAAGTTATACAGGAAAGGTCAAGAATATGCCTTTACAGAGCTGTACAACTCGAGAAATTAGCGCATTGGTTAGCGACCAGAATCTTGGTAAGTCTCTTAAAGAGCTTGATAAAGCTATTTATGCAGGTATTAGAGACGGAGGCGTGCCTGTAGCACTAAACACACTGAAACAATACGCTGAAACAGCTTACGAACAGAAAATACAGGAGGTGAGAAATGGATAACTTTACTTGGGAATGGTTTAGTATAAAGTGGTTTGACTGGGGTACCTTGTCAAATTTCGAGTGGCAAGCACCTCAATTGCTATGGCTGGTACCATTAGTACCGTTGATTTTCCTGCTTCGCTGGTTACTGCATTTCAAGTTCAGACAGAAATTGGACATCGCATTGCCCGAACAAAAAGTACAATCAAGCAAAATGGCTTTGCTAAGATTTATTCCTGTTGTATTTTTGTCGCTGGCAATCATGCTGTTACTGGTTGCATTGGCTCGTCCGCAAGAGACGAATGAACAAGTGGAACAGTGGACAGAAGGTATTGACATTATGTTAGTACTGGATATCTCCCACTCCATGCAGATTGAGGACTTTACGCCAAACAGGTTGGATGCTGCGAAGAAAGTAGCCAAAAACTTTATAGATGGCAGGTTTCAAGACCGTATTGGTTTGGTGATTTTTGCAGGGGAAGCAATTTCTTATGCACCACTTACCACTGACTATACTTTACTCAAAAAACTGATCGATGATATCAGCTTTGATATGGTCGAAAAACCAGGAACTGCCATCGGTAGTGCTTTGGGAGTAGCTTTGAATAGGATGAGAGAGTCTGACTCAAAGTCAAAAGTGGTAGTACTTTTGAGTGATGGTGAAAATACAGCCGGAAGTATTGCACCAAAGACAGCTGCAGAGTTATGCTTTGCGTATGGTGTCAAGGTCTATTCAATTGGTGTTGGTAAAGATGGTCCAGTGCCATACGGAACCGATATGTACGGAAGGCCACGTTATATTGAGGAGAGCCTAGATGAAACAGCGCTAAGGGAGATTGCCAAAATTGGGCAAGGAAAATTCTTTCGAGCAACGAACAACCAGGCACTTAGCCAAATATTTGAAGTTATTGACCAGTATGAAAAGGCTGAAATAAAGGAAACAAGATATAAGGATACCCAAGACTTCTATTATATCTATTTGCTTCATGGACTGATCTTTTTCTTGTTATGGTTAGTAACTAAAGGAACATTCCTGACTAACGGATTAGAAGATTAATCACAACGCAGAGTTGTATGGCAGATGCCATCACATTTCTGCTTTTATACTCATTATTAAGACATGGCAGAAAGAAAGTGGTATATCGTAGGAGGATTTACATTGATATTTATTCTTTATGCGGTAATCCTACTCAACATTCAGGTATTCAGCAGTGACTACAAAAGGCAGGCAAATGCCAATATGGTAGACCGTATTGTAGAATATCCGCTGAGGGGAATGATTTATGACAGAGACGGCAGAATATTGGTAAACAATGCGCCAGTATTCGATGTGATGGTTACACCCAAGCAATTACACCTAAATGAAGAGGATACTGTCCTGCTGTGTCAACTATTTGAGATGGAAAGGGTAGAGTTCAGGGATAGACTGCAAAAAATTGCAGCAGACAAATATTCTTGGTACAAACCCAACCTATTCCTCAAGCAGCTTACCAAAATGGAGTACGCTAAAATCCAGGATCAGCTGATCCGCTACAAGGGTTTTGAAGTCGTACCAAAAACCATTCGTGAATATCCACACACCAGTTTGGCAAATGCTTTGGGCTATATCAAAGAAGTTTCAAAGAGTTTTCTGGATAAAGATACGACAGAATATTATGGCCAAGGTGACCTTATTGGTAAGGTTGGAGTAGAATATTTCTATGAAAAAGAGCTTAGAGGAAAACGTGGTGTAAGCTACGTAATGAAAAACGTAAAAGGGCAGACAAAAGGTAAATTCCGAAGTGGTGAGTTTGATACACTGCCTGAAGTAGGAATGGACTTAGTGTCTTCTATTGACCTTGAGTTACAGCAGTATGCAGAGCTGTTGATGCAGAATAAGCGGGGAGCAGTGGTTGCCATTGAGCCTTCAACTGGAGAGATTCTAACAATGCTGTCAGCTCCGTCTTATGATCCGAACCTGCTGACAGGGGAAGGTCGTAGAGTGAGCCGTAACTATGTCAAACTCAATGACGACCCAGACAAGCCATTGTTCAACAGGGCAATGCAGTCACGTTATCCTCCAGGATCAACTTTCAAGACTGTAATGTCACTGATTGGCATGCAAGAAGGTGTTTTGGATACGACATATACGCGTTTTCCATGTGCTGGAGAACCTGTAAAGTGCCACGATCACCCATCTCCATTAAGTATCGCAGGTGCCGTACAAAACTCTTGTAACCCATGGTATTACAAGGCAATTCGTAAGATCATGCTTCAGCACAAAGATCCAGACCCGAATAAGGACCTTAAAATGAATATGGATCATTGGCAGAAGATGGTAAAGGAGTTTGGTCTTGGTCGAAAATTGGGTATTGACTTGCCATATGAAAAAGGTGGACTGATCCCCAATGCAGCTTATTATGACCGAGCATATAATGGTAGACAGTGGAAAATCAGTAATGTTTACTCAATCAGTATCGGTCAGGGTGAGATCTTGGCTATGCCTATTCAGCTGGCAAACCTAGCAGCCACCATTGCAAACAGAGGGTATTACTATACACCTCATATCATTAAGGATATTGGAGGGGCAGGTCCCAAAGAGCAATACTCTGAAAAGAACGTAGTCAATATCAAGCGAGACTATTTTGATTATGTGGCACGCGCTATGTCAGGTGTGAAGACGGCAAGGCTTGCGATGATTCCGGATATAGCAATTTGTGGTAAGACAGGAACAGCTCAAAACCCACATGGTAAAGACCACTCTATTTTCATGGCATTCGCTCCTTTGGATAAGCCAAAAATAGCGATTGCTGTATACGTAGAGAATGCCGGCTTTGGTGGTACATGGGCAGCGCCTATTGCCAGTTTGATTATGGAGAAATACATTAGGGGAGAGATCTCTGAACCTAGAAAATGGATAGAAAAACGTATGTTGGAGGCTGACCTGATGGAAAAAAAGGAAACGCCAAAAGTGGCGAAAGCTCACTGATCTAGCTGCTTTATTAGGGAATAAATACAAAAGGGAAGCTACTTCTTATGAGGTAGCTTTTCTTTTTGTGTCAGGTAAAAGCTATTTTTGCGGAAAATTTTGAAAAAGAGCACACTACACAATACAGCTGAAAAGTATGGTATGCTGTGCATCAGAACAGAAAGCATTTTATGAGTGAAGAACTGAGCAAGCAAGGACATATGCTTCACCTGAAGCTTCCGACTGACCCAAGATGGGCAGATATGGCAGGTAAAAGTATTGAAGGAGTATTAGTGGATCATGCATACTGCGAACAAAAAGCAGCTTCATCTTGTATCTCATTGATAGTAACCTTCCCTGAACTGACAAAACTGGTAGAAACACTAACGCCTATCGTAGCCGAAGAGTGGAACCATTTTGAGCGTGTATTGGAACAACTGAAAAAAAGAGGTTACACTTTAGGCAGAATGCGTAAAGATGAATACGTTAATCAGTTGATGAAGCATATCCGCAAAAGTAACAGAGATGAGCATTTGATTGACCGCTTGCTTATCGGAGCCTTGATTGAGGCTCGTAGCTGTGAGCGTTTCAAGATGTTGTGGCAGAATATTGAGGATGAAGAGCTACAGAAGTTTTATTATGAACTGATGGTGTCTGAGGCAGGTCATTATGTCACTTTTATTGAGTTAGCCAGAGAGTACCAGACAAGAGAGGTTGTTGATAAAAGATGGCAGGAGTTTTTGGAAATTGAAGCAGATATTCTCCGTAATATGGAAGTCAGAGGGGATAGAATGCACTGATAAAGCCTTGTTGAAAAACGCTTGGTAGAGATGGACTAAACTGTCTGGAGTTTTATTCAAATGATCTAGGTAATGGTTACTTGCAACAATTTTAGAGAAGAGACTGTACTGAAAAGCTATGTTCCTGAGGATATGGAAACTTTCCGTCAGAAGGCATTGGTATGGGCTAGCCAATTTGAGGTATTTACTTGGCTAGACAATAATGAAATAGCTTATCCTGAAGGAGGTTTTCAGAACTTATTGGCTGTTGGGGCAAAGGAGGTATGTCAGTTAAGGGCAGGTAATACATTTGAAGGCTTACAGGCATTTCATGATGAGAATAAGGATTGGATGTTTGGATTCATGACTTATGACCTTAAAAATGAGGTAGAAGCATTGACTTCCGAGAATCCTGATGGTGTAGATATGCCTATGGCATTTTTCTATAAGCCAATTTATTTGTTGAGGTTCACAGATAATATGGTAGAAATTCTGAAATCAGAGGAAGGCGATCAGTTAATTAATACCATTGAACAATGTTCTTTGCCTGAGATTCATCATACAAAAGGTGTTTCAGTACAGCAAAAAATAGAAAGAGAGAAATACATTGAAACGGTAGAGACAATTCGTCAACATATTGTTGAGGGAGATGTATACGAAATGAATTTCTGTATGGAATTCTTTGCTGAGCAGATTGATGAAAATCCTCTATCCCTATTTCTTCAGCTGAATAAGGTCTCTCCTATGCCTTTTGCAGCATTTCATCGGTTGAATGACAAATACCTTATTTCGGCTTCTCCAGAACGTTTTGTCAGAAAGGAAGGTACACGATTGCTCTCTCAGCCTATCAAGGGGACTATCCGTAGAGGACAGACACCTGAAGAAGATAAACAGTTACAAGATCAGCTTCGCAATGATGAGAAGGAAATTGCGGAAAACATGATGATTGTTGATTTGGTCCGAAATGACCTAGCCCGTTCTTGTGAAACAGGGTCTGTAAAGGTTCCCGAAATATTTGGGATATATGGTTTCCGTCAGGTACATCAGATGATCTCTACAATTGAGGGACAACTTCGAGAAGAAGTTCCTTTCGGGAAGGCGTTGAAGCATCTGTTTCCGATGGGAAGTATGACAGGTGCTCCAAAGGTGAAAAGTATGGAACTCATTGAGCGTTATGAGCAGTCAAGAAGAGGATTGTACTCAGGTACTGTAGGATATATAACACCTGAAGGTGATTTTGACTTCAATGTTATTATTAGGAGTATGCTTTATAATGCATCCTGCCAATATTTGTCTTTTCAAATAGGAAGTGCGATTACGATTGACTCTGTACCTGAAAAAGAATATGAGGAATGTCTTCTAAAAGCGAAAGCGATAAGGAGTGTTTTAGGGGCTATATAGGCAAACACCCTTACGGATTATTAGTCTGTAAGGGTGTTTTTTTAGCTAACCAATAGTATGGTTGCCGTATATCGTGTCTTTTACCGATTGCTGGTAAAGTCTTCCGATAGGTAATTGCTTACCATGAATTTCTATCTGATTGCCTTCAATGGCTTCCACCTTCCTGACTGCTACAGCAAAAGATCGATGGATTCTAATAAACTGATCTGTAGGTAGCATTTCCACAATTTTACTCAATGTATGATGAACAATGAGTTCTTCCTCTGTTGTGAAAATCCTTATGTAGTCTTTTAGGCTTTCAATGTATAGGATGTCATCAAGGTACACCTTGACCATTTTCTTGTCCACTTTCAGAAATACGTGTGGCTTCTCTGTTGTAGCAGGGCCACTGCTAACTGATGGGGCGGGTACGTTTTGTTTACTGTTGTTTTTAGCTAATTGGTTGAGCTGTATGATTTTGCTGGCTTTATTGACTCCTTTAAGAAAACGCTGAAAAGAAACAGGTTTAAGCATGTAGTCAAGAACAGAAAGCTCAAAGCCTTCTAGCGCAAAGTCACGGTAGGCTGTAGTGATGATAACCTCAGGGGCTTTCTCAAGTGTTTTTAGCAGTTCAATACCGCTAAGCATAGGCATATTGATATCTAAAAATAACAGGTCAACAGACTGCTGCTGTAATATGCTAAAAGCATCTACAGGGTTTTCGCATGTGCCAACTACCTCAAATTCATTTAGTCTTGCTAAATAGTTTTCCAGTACTTGAATTGCTAGTGGTTCATCATCTACAATCAAACATTTAATTTTCATTCCAAAGGAATTTTTAATGTTACAGTGTAAGTTTCTTGATCGTCGTCTATGGTAAGTGAATACCTGTCCTCAAACAATAAATCCAACCTTCGCTTTGCATTTTTAAGACCTAGTCCTCCTGCTTTTTTTACCAATACAGTAGCGCCATTGAAGCCTTCTACCTCTACAGGATTTGGATTCTGACAAGTGAAAGTTATATGATTATCTGAAATTTGCAAACTCATTCGCACATGGATTTCGTTAAGTTGGTTTTTAACGCCATGCTTGAAAACGTTTTCGATAAACGGTAAAAATATCAGAGGAACAATCTTTTTACCTGATATATCTCCCTCAATTTCAAAGTCAATATGCAGTCTTCGGCCAAAGCGAAGCTTTTCCAGATCGAGGTAATTCTGAAGGTGTTTTATTTCATCACTGATAAGGACCCTGTTGTCTTTCTGATAAAGCATATAGCTCATTAACTCAGAAAGTTTGAGTACCGTATCGGGAGCTTTAGGCGATTGTATAAGCGTCAGTGAGTACAGGTTATTGAGTGTATTGAAAAAGAAATGAGGTTGCATTTGAGATTTCAGCAAGTTCAGTTCTGTTTCCATATGTTGTTTCTCGAGTTCACGAGTCCGCTGTTGGTTACGTAACCAGTCGATTGTTAGCTTGATGGACGTTGTGATGCCAATCACATACAGCTCTCCTATCATGACTGTCAGGATATGGTTTAACCCCAATACTTCTTGCCCATTGTTGGATTCAGGCCAAACATTGGTGGTGACAAGTAGCCAAGTGAGTCCCACTTTAACAAAGAGCATCACAGTCAAAGACAGCAATAGGAGTAGGAAGTAAGTGATATACTTCTTTTGTGGAATAAATTTAGGAAGCAGGTAGTAGGCATGGAAATAACACAATACGATATGGATCGAAAAGCCCAATAAGTTGGATTTAAACGAGTAGTAGTAATCGTGAAAGTAGTTTCCCCATTTGAATGTATTGAACAGAAAGTAACCAATCCAAAAGAGGGCGTGGTATACGATCGGCTTCTGAATGTTTTTCATAGCAAATCGAATTATATGTTCCATCAAAATAGATGTATTCACAGGGGTTGTGGGTAAAGCTCTCTGCTCCATCTTTATTCCGTTAAGAATGAACGATATGTTTCACATCCCTTCTAGATACACCTTTAGTTATTCACAATGAATTAATTTAGATAGGTGTGTCAAAAATACGCTTTTATTCTATTATTTCTTAGACGAATGCAGTTTATCTTTTTGATGTTGTCGTTTGGAGGGAGTTCAGTGTAGTTCAGCTAATTTATTATCCCTTAACAAGTGTGAACGATAGATTTACTCACAAGAAATTTATTGGCCCCGCGCCAAAAACCTTTCATCAATAAACTCGATCCGAATATGAAAATGAAATTACTCATGATGCTGAGTGCTTTGCTACTAGCGTTTGGCTCAGCTAATGCACAAGAACGGGTAATCACCGGCCGTGTCACAGATGGTGACAGCAGTGATGGATTACCTGGTGTAAACGTATCAATCAAAGGAACGACTAAAGGAACAATCACAGATTTTAATGGTAAGTACTCTTTGAATGTAGCTAATACAGATGTGTTAGTGTTCTCATTTGTTGGATACATTTCACAAGAAGTAACTGTAGGAAACCAATCGGAGGTCAACGTAGGTTTACCAGTAGATGCTGAACAGCTAGAAGAAGTTGTGGTTACAGCGTTTGGTATGGAGAGGGAAACCAAAGCATTGGGTTACTCTGTAACAAAAGTAGATGGGAAAGGACTTGCACTTGCAAAAGAACCAAACGTAATCAATGGCTTATCTGGTAAAGTAGCTGGTGTACAAATAACAAAGACAGCAGGTGGTGCTGGAGGTTCTGCAAGGGTTATTATTCGTGGTAATAATTCACTTAGTGGAGATAACCAACCCCTGTATATTGTAGATGGCGTGCCAATTGATAATAGTTCATTCTATGCAGCTCCAGGATATTGGGATGGGGGAATTGATTATGGTGATGGTATTGGTGATATCAACCCAGATGATATTGAGTCAATGTCAATTTTAAAAGGTCCTTCAGCTGCCGCTTTATACGGTTCAAGAGCTGCTGGTGGTGTAATTATTATTACAACAAAAACAGGTAATAGAAAAGGTAAAAATGGTATAGGTGTGGAATACAACGGTAATATCACATTTGAAAGTCCATTAGTATTACCAAACTACCAAAATAAATATGGGGTTGGAACACAAGGGCAGATCCCGTCTACATTAGCAGAAGTTAGAACTTATGGTGGTGATTGGACTCCTGCTAGCTGGGGTGCAGAAATGCAAGGACAGACTTTTATAGACTGGATGGGAGAGGAAAGAGCATATTCTCCTCAGGAAAATAACATATCAGACTTTTTCCAGACTGGTAAAACAATTACTAATACGATAGCGCTTACAGGTGGTGACGACAAAGCAAACTTCAGAGTTTCATATACTAATCTTCAAAATAAAGGTATAGTCCCAACAAGTGAATTTGACCGAAACTCATTAGGCGTAAGAGGGATGATTAAACCAACTGAAAAGTTGACTATTGATGCAAAAGTAAACTACTTCCAAGTTTCTGGTTATAACAGAACCATGATGGCAGAAACGATGGAGAATCCAATGTTTGCATTTGTGAATATGCCTCGTTCAGTAAGAGTTGAGGATCTAGAGAACTATGCTATTGTAAATGGAGAGCATTTAAACTTTACAAATAACCTTTGGAGACAGAACCCTTATTTCTCATTAGATAAAGGTTATAATGATGACTTAAAAAAGAGAACGCTTGGTTTTGTATCGGCAAAATATGAGTTCACAAATTGGTTGAGCCTACAGGTGAGATCAGGTTTGGATACTTGGACTCATGATAGATATACAAGAAGACCACAAGGCTCAGAGGGTTTTGTATATGATCCAGCAGGTAGAATCACAAAGAATGCATATGCTGTTTCAGAAATGAATACGGACTTCCTATTCGTTGCTAAGAAACAATTGTCAGCTGAACTAGATGTGACAGCTACATTGGGTGGTAATATGCTACATCAGCAGACAAAACATACGTTTGCTCAAACACCTCTTGCATTGAAAGGTGGTTGGTCTTCGTTTAATAATGCTGCTAGTTTGACTGGTCAGGAAAACTATTTTGAGAAGAAAGTGAACTCAATGTATGGCATGGTAAACCTTGCATATATGAATACTTTCTTCCTAGATATAACGGCGCGTAATGACTGGTCTTCTTCTATTCCAGATCAATCATTCTTCTACCCTTCCGTAACAGGGGCTGTAGCTTTTTCTGAACTGTTGAATATTGACGAGAGCGTTCTGACTTTTGGTAAAGTAAGAGGTTCTTGGGCGAAAGTGGGTATTGATACAAATCCTTATGCTCAGACAAAGCCATATACAATCAACACAAGTCAAGTGTATGGAGGTCAGACAGCAGTCGTTCCTGGTACATTCTCTGATGGATGGTGGTCAATATCAAATGTAGTGCCTTCTCAGGATTTGTTACCTCAAGAGACTATTTCATACGAAATTGGTTTAGATCTGAAGTTTTTCAATAACCGAGTAGGACTAGATGCAGCATATTATGATGCTTCTACAAAGAATCAAATTTTGCCATTGACATTGACTCCTTCTTCAGGAGCATCACAATTGATGATTAACAGTGGAGAAATCAGAAACAGGGGTTTTGAGGTAGCGTTGACTCTAACCCCAGTAAGGTCTGCTGACCTTGAATGGAATGTTGGCTTGAATTACACTAAAAACAAAAATGAGGTAGTAGCACTTGCCGATGGGTTAGAAAGTTATGAGCTAGCAAACGTAAGAGGTGGAACTGCTTATATATATGCTAATGTAGGACAAGCATATGGTGATATCGTAGGCTTTGATTATATAAGAGATGAAAATGGCTTGCCAATGGTAGATGCAAAAGGTGATTTAGCAAGAGAACGTAAAACATTAGGCAATATCACTCCTGATTGGATGGGAGGTATCTCTAATAGTATTAATTATAAGAATTTTGCATTCAATGCAGTGGTTGATATGAAAATAGGAGGAGACTTGTTCTCTTACACTAATTTCTACTCACATTTTAATGGAAACCATGAAAACACTGTAGCTGAGCGTGAAAGTGGTATTCAGGTAAATAACAATGAAACAATTGAAACTTGGTCTGCACAGGAGTTCTATTATGAGCATGTCTATAATGAAGGTTATGAGAAGATTATCTCTCCATTTGTAGAAGATGCAAGCTATGTAAAACTTAGAGAGCTAAGTTTAGGATATAGACTACCTAAATCAATTACAGATAAGGCAGGTCTTCAGGAGGTTACATTCTCTTTAGTAGGTAGAAACTTAATGTTCTTATACAGTGGAATTAAGGGGATTGATCCTGAATCTTTGGTAAGTAGAGGGTCTATTGGAACTGAATTCGCAGCTGTACCATCTACTAAAAGCTTTGGTTTCAATATAAATGTGAAGCTGTAAGAAGGGGTAATATCCATTTTCAATTGAATTTTAATCATAGACCTCATTAAAAATGAACGGAATAGATATGATAAAGAAACTCTTGGTGGCAGGTGCCCTTATGACAGGAATGGTTTCTTGTACCAATGATTTTGAAGAAATAAACAAAAATCCGAATGTACCAACAGAGGATAAAGTAGCAGCTGAATATTTGTTTACAACAGCCTTGGCTACAACTCACCCAACTGGAGTTTGGCAATATAGACTTAACTCATTAGGTACAGAGGTGATGGCTTTCCATACTATTGATGCTTTTGGCAATGCAACAAACTATGGCACTAACTCAAGAGGTTGGGTAGCTGAATATTGGAGACAATCTTATCAGTTAGTTGTAAACCCTTTAGTTTCTGCATACAAAATTGTAGACGCAGGAGAAGCTACAGATAAAAATCAATTAAAAGCTATCATTAATACATGGAAAGCATATTATTTCCATAGAATGACGGATATGTATGGAGATATTCCATTTTCTGAAGCAGGACGTGTTGATGAGGGAATCTACAAACCAAAATTTGATAGACAGGCTGATATATATGCAACGCTAATCTCAGAATTGGGAGATGCAGTAGATACATTGGAAATTGCAAGGGGAAATACATCAACATTTGGAACTCAAGATATTTTGTTTGATGGAGAGTATGAGAAATGGTACCGCTTTGCAAACTCTCTTAGGTTAAGGCTAGCAACAAGATGGGGGGATACACAAGCAGTGAATGAAGCCCTTTCTAAAGATTTGATTGATCAGGTTGGGTTTAATGTTGCAGACCGTTTTGATTCATCAGATGGGATTTCAGATGGTGAAAATACAAATGGTGATTATGTAGCACTTGCATGGGGAGAAGCAAATAAGCCAACAGCAGCAATGCTGAATATCATGCAAAATAGAAATGCTGATCCCACTGATGATGACCCTCGTTTGATGCGCTACTTCGTTAAAGGGACGGATTCACTAGGAGTTGAAGTTGGGTATAAGTCAATTATTACAGGGGCGGATTACACAGGAGCATATTCTAATTCAGAGTATACTACAATTAACCCTGATTATATATTTGGTCGTATCACACCAGCATTGATTATGGATGCTGGAGAAGTATACTTCCTGAAAGCCGAAGCTTTGTTAGTGACAGATATTACTGCAGCAAAAGAAGCTTATAAGATGGGAGTTAATGCTTCATTGGAATATTATGATCTTGACAGTGATGTAGAAACAAGCTATCCAGAATTTTGGAGTGTGCTATCAGCTAATTTTGATACAAATCCAAAAGAAGCAATTATTACTCAAAAATGGGTAGCATTGTTCTCAAATGGACCAGAAGCTTATGCTGAAATTAGACGAACAGGTTATCCAACCTTTGTTGAAGGTGAGGATTATGTAGGAAGTGGACAGATGCCAACGAGAATCGATTATCCTGATTTCGAGTATACATCTAACGGAGATAATGCAACATCAGCGGCAAGTAATACATCTGGCTTCTGGTGGGATTAATTGAGAAATCTTTTCTTATAAATATTAGCAGGAGGACTTAAACCCTCCTGCTAAATTTTCCTGATTTTATAAGATAACAATCAGCATACGAAAAATTAATTGACCTTATTATCAACAGAACAATTACTAAATGATCTGATCTAAGTAGGTGGATCCATATTTCACTAACTAATTGGATAAAAACCAAATCACTGAACATGTACAAGAAAATTATTGGTGTTGTTGTATTCTGCTGGATGGCGTGTTTAACGGTAAAAGCTCAAACCCCAAAACAGGAGGTTGACCTGATGCCACTTCCTGCGAATGTCCAAATGGCAGAAGGGAAATTCAGGTTGCAAACAGACTTCAGACTTGCACTGCATGGTACTTTTGATAAAAGACTTTTTGGAGCTTCTAGCAGGTTTTTAAGCAGGTTAAGAGATAAGACAGGGTTGTTTCTCCCTCAGGATTTTGTAGGTCTTGATGATATAGGAAAAGAAACAAATCTGAATATATATGTAAAGAGGGAAGGTAAAGTTGTATTGGGAGAGGATGAGTCCTACACCTTAAAGGTGGAAAAGGATGGCATCACGATTGAAGCTGCAACTGACCTTGGTGCATTGAGAGGGCTTCAAACACTGATACAGTTGGCAGAGGCTGACTCAGAAGGATATTATTTTCCTGCATTGACGATCAAGGACAAACCAAGGTTCCCATGGAGAGGTATTATGATCGATGGATCACGACACTTTATGCCAATAGAGGTTATTAAAAGAAACCTTGATGGAATGGCAGCTGTGAAGATGAATGTTATGCACTGGCACCTGACTGATGATCACGGCTTGAGAGTGGAAAGCAAAGTGTATCCGCAAATTCAGGAACGTGCTTCAGATGGAATGTACTATACACAGGAACAGGTCAAAGAGATAATTACCTATGCCGCAGAAAGGGGAATCAGGGTAGTACCAGAGTTTGATGTTCCAGGACATGCAACGGCTTGGTGTGTAGCTTTTCCTGAATTAGCAAGCTCTCCTTGGCAGTATATGAAAGACCAAGAAGGAGGGAAAAGTGAAAAAAAATTGGGAGAAAGTCCTTTGGCATTGGGTGATGCACCAAGATTGCCACCAATGTATAAAATAGAGAGACATGCAGGTATTTGGGATGCGACACTAGACCCAACCAATGAAAAAACTTATGAGGTGTTGGGTAATTTCCTTAAGGAGATGATGACACTGTTCCCTGATGAGTATGTGCATATTGGTGGAGATGAGAACGAAGGTAAGCAATGGGATGCCAATCCTAAAATCCAGAAGTTTATGAAAAAGCATAAGCTAAAGGATAACCATATGTTGCAAAACCACTTTAATGAACGCTTGTTGAAAGTGATTCAAGATGGAGGTAAACGTATGATGGGATGGGATGAGATCTTGGTGGAAGGGTTACCTAAAGATGCGGTAATCCAATCATGGAGAGGACATGAGTCGCTTGTAAGTGCTGCGAAAGATGGCTATCAGGTACTGCTTTCAAATGGCTATTATATTGACTTGATGCACCCTGCTGCTGACTATTATTTGGTAGATCCTGTACCGGCAGAGGTGGGACTTAGTGAAGAAGAAGCCAAGAATGTATTGGGTGGAGAAGCTACTATGTGGAGTGAGTTGGTAACACCTGTTACAATTGACTCGAGAATGTGGCCAAGATCAGCTGTCATTGCAGAGAGACTTTGGTCTCCTAGAGAGGTGAATGATGTAGATGATATGTACCGTAGGTTGGATATCATAAGCCTTGAGCTTGAAAGAGTAGGCCTGACACACTTGACTTATAGAGAAAAATTGATGCGAAATATTACGGGTGGTAGAGATATCGGGCCTGTAGAAGTATTGGTAAATGCATCTGTGCCTTTCCGTTTTTATAACCGGAATTCACAAGGTATGATGTATACTACTTACGGATCTCCATATACACTGTTGGCAGATCTCTGTGGTGCTGATGCAGTGGATGCTCTTCATTTTAACAATCTTGTAGATACATATGTAGCTACGAATGATCGGGAGGTTAAAAAAGAGATGCAAGATCAGCTAAATGTATGGATAGCAAATGATCAAAAAATCAAGAACCTAATCAAGGTTTCTCCTATCCTGAAAGATGCTGAACAAGCTTCAGCTAATCTGGCAAAAGTATCAAGCATTACTTTGGAAGTACTTTCAATGGAAGGAACACCTGACCATAAGTGGTATGAAAGTAAGTTGAAAGAATTGGAAGCAGCACATCATGATGGACCATTCACTGAGAAATTCTCTTCACCAGAAGATGTGGAGACAAAGGTCGGAAGCCGTACTTCACTGTTAGCAGTAGAAGGAATGATTAAGTTATTGAAGTACAAAGCGGATAAGATTGACGGTTAACTAGATAAAAAAGGCAGAAGTAAAACTTCTGCCTCCCCTTGTAAAAATGAACAGTTAGAAAACCTAGTAGGTAGTTTGGAAAAGGCTAAGCAGTATGCTTAGTCTTTTTTATTGTTCAGCAGAGATAATCCTGAACTCCACCCTTCTGTTTTGCTGTCTGCCTTCATCAGTGTCATTGGTGTCAACTGGAGAGTTTTCTCCATATCCCTTCGCTGTTATACTGTTGGGACTGATTCCTTTTGATAAAAGATACTTTCTTACAGCATTGGCCCTAGCTTCGGAAAGCTGTTGGTTGGCAGCGTCGCTTCCTACATTATCAGTGTGTCCGGCAATCTCTACTTTAAGTCCAGGGTTTAATGTGAAAATTTGCAGTAGCCTATTTAGCTCCGTGTAAGAGTTTGGGCGGAGTGTTGCCTTAGCGAAATCAAAGAAAAGGTTTTTCAGTTTAACAACTTGCCCAGCTTCTAATGGAACTAAGTACAGGTCACGTCTGACAAATGTATTAGCATAAAGGTTGGCAGAGTTTAGACTGTCACTGATAGAAACAAAACCATCTTTTTGTGCATAAATAATATACTGAGGGCCTACTGGAATAAATACCTCATACCCTCTTTCAGGGTCGGTAATCGTAGCCGTAGCCATTTCCTCACCTGTATCAATATCTTTAACTGTTACATCAGCAGTTACGGCTTCTCCAGTAGCTTGATTAAATACAGTCCCTTCTAAGTAGAAACTATTGCAAGGTGCATTATCCCAGAAATGAAGTTTATTGATTTCTTCTTCTGAGAGTGCTTTGTCAAATATTTTCACCTGATCAATAGCACCTCGGAATGCACGGTTAAGTCCTAGTTCTTGCCTTCCCACTCTTATTGGCAGTGTTGACTGCTGGTTGATACCTTGTGATTTCTGAAGTCCTTTTCGCTCCAGTTTGCCATTGATATAAAGGCTGATTTTATTAGGAAACTCCCATACAGCGACAATGTGGTGCCATTCTTTAGCATAAAGAGAGGTTTTTCCATATACACCTACTTCTGCTTCTACACCATTGCTAACCGCAAAAAGTAACTTATTACTTGGACTTAAAAATAAGCCAAACTGGTCCTGCTCTGTTTGCCCAGGTTTTCCCCAGCGACCCAATAACATTTGAATATCATCATCAGAATCACTTTCAGGTCTGACCCATACTGAGACACTCAAGCCATTGACTACTTTATTCAGTTTGTCAGGTGCAGGTATTTCCATTACATGATCATTGCCATTAAAACTGTAAGCGCCAGACGTACATCGAAAACCGTCATTGAAGATTGCCCCTCTTACTTTTCCTTCAGTACCATTGATTACATCCTTTGCATTCTCATCGAACGGTAAGTGTAAGATTGGTTGTTGTCCAAATAGATATACAGGCAGTATGAATAACAGTAGTAGTATACTTTTTTTCATAGCAGAAATATTATTAATTGTGATGTGTGAAATTGTATTCTCATTAGAAAAAAATAGTCTTGATTAAAGAATTGCAAAGATTGGGCTAAAGTGTTTGGTTTAGGAGATGAGAAAGGGTTTCAGAACAAATAGTGTGTAAGTTTTCTGATTCTTTTTGATTCATATAGAGAATATTAGATGCTAACAGATGCACAAAGTTGTGACTTGAAAAAATATACAGATTATGCAAAAGCATGAGACAAAACAATGCAAACGGTGCGGAGCCTCTTTTGAATGCAAAACCGGTTCAATTACAGAATGCCAATGCTATTCGGTGAAATTATCACGTGAAGAAGGAGAGTATGTGGCGGAACAGTTTGAGGACTGTTTATGCGCAGCTTGCTTGCATGAGCTGAAAGATGAGTTCAAAGCCAAACAGAAAGTTGATCTAAAAACCTGAAAGCATGAATTACCCAATAGAGGCACTAATCAGTCAGATGCGAGAAAATGCCAATCCTAATATTGCTCCTTCTATGAAAACCTATATGAAAGAGCAATTTGAGTTTTTTGGAATCAAATCTCCTGAAAGGAATGCGCTGCTGAAGCATTTTATAGAGACATATGGACAGCCTGATTATTCTGAACTGGAAGAGGTGGTAAAGGTATTGTGGAATCAGCATGAAAGGGAGTGCCAGTATGTGGCTTTGGAGTTGGCTAAAAAACAGAAGCGCCATTTTACCATAGAGTCATTGTCATGGTTTGAATGGATGATCGTAAACAAATCATGGTGGGATACAGTGGATGCAATTGCTTCCCATTTAGTAGGAGCACTGTTTAAGAGGTATCCCGAACTAGTTTATCCAACAGTGGAAAAATGGATGGTTTCTGATAACATGTGGCTTAAGCGGACTTGCTTGATTTTTCAACTGAAATATGGCAAAACTACTGATGAGGACTTACTTTTTTCCTGTGTTCAGGATTTACGTGAGGTGGATGACTTCTTTATTAGAAAAGCAATTGGTTGGGCACTCAGGCAGTATGCAAAAACAGCCCCTAATACAGTTGTAGATTTTGTGGCTCGTATTCCACTAAAACCCCTTAGTGAGAAAGAAGCCTTGAAACATATCAGGTCAGAAAATTAAAAAAGGAAATACTTTTAATAGAGTATTTCCTTTCTGTAGTAGTTTAAGCTGGGTTGGTAGTGATCACTGTCAAAGGAGTGTCTCTGTAATTGATCAGTCGCTTTGCCATTCCAGGGAAAATGAAAATATGCATTGGGTAGACTAAGTACCAATATAGTCTGCCCCAAATACCTAGAGGTCGGAAAGTTGCTTTTTGCATTAAAACTTTTCGGAAAGGGTTTTCCTTTATTTTAAATTCTAGCCAGGCTTCTCCAGGCAGCTTCATTTCTGCAAAAAGTAAGAGTCTTTTATTTTTTCTGTCAGCTAGTAGAACTCGCCAAAAATCCAATGCCTCTCCTGCTTTTAAGTCAGAAGGACTTCTTCGTCCTCGTCTAAGCCCCACCCCTCCTACTATTCTATCCATAAGCCCACGAAGTCCCCATAACCAACTGGCATAATACCAACCTCGTTCACCACCAATGCCCCATATATTGTCAAGTACCTCTTCTGTATTCCGTTCAAACTCGAAATACCTTTTGTCTGTAAAACAACCATACTTTGGAACTTGTATAAAGTCCATAAAGTCTTTTTGTATTGGGCCTTGTATGGCATCTATCCAACTAGAAACCACTTCATTTTGCTCGATACGCTGAAAGGCAAGTTCTAACGCTTCCCGATAGGAAAGCTTTTTGATCGGAACAATGTCATCTATTCCTTCATGTAAACATGTCACCTCATTGTGCATACTATCTACTAGGTTTCTAGCCAGACGGAACGATGTGGAGGTGACAAAATATAACCAATAAGAAGACAACCTTGGAGTAAAGACTGGAACGGTAATAATACGACGTTTCAGGTTCCTGACATTAGCGAACGCAAGTAGCATTTGCTTATAGGTAAGAATGTCTGGCCCGCCAATATCAAATACACGGTTAAAGGCTTCTTTTTTCAATAAGACCCCATCAAGGTATTGGATGACATTTCTTATAGCGATAGGTTGACAACGTGTTTCGACCCATTTGGGAGCAATCATCACAGGAAGTTTTTCCACCAAGTCACGGATGACCTCAAATGAAGCACCACCTGATCCAATAATAATCGCAGCTCTTAGTACAGAGAGAGCTGCCTTTGAAGTTCGAAGGGTTTCTTCTACTTGCTTACGAGAAGTGAGGTGTTTGGAGAGGTCATTGTCATTGCAAATACCTCCTAAGTAAATTATTTGTTGACATTTCGTTTCGTCAATATAGGAAACAAAGTTTTCGGCAGCTTTACGTTCCAGGTCTGAGAAATCTCCAGTAGCGCTACTCATAGAATGGACAAGGTAATAAGCAGCATCTATATCTCTTGGTAAGCGATTGAGTGTAAAACTGTCCAGTAAATCGGCTTCAATTACTTTTACTTTGTTCAGAAATTCCTGATCGAAGTCTTCTATATCAAATCTGCGATGGTCTCTTACCAGACATACTACCTCATGCCCGTTTTGAACCAATACAGGTAATAGTCTTCTGCCGATATAACCTGTTGAGCCAGTAAGTAGTATTTTCATAGCTTTTGGATTTTATAAAAACTGACGTAATTGGTTGAAAATATGATAAAAAGAATATCATATTACTTAATCTAATAACCTTATGCTGTTTAGAATTGTTGAATAAAATGTTTGGGGGCCATTGGCATTTTGAGTGTATTTGGTGGTTACCCAAGGCTTTGATGAAATTGCTTTTACATTTGGCTATATAATACCATTACGATCTATGAACTACAGAGAAATTCCTACAGATCAATTGCTCAAGATAAAAACACTTGGTGAGCTTAAAGCCGCAGGTTATCAACCAAAGACCATTAAGCAGGAGCTCAGGCAGAACCTGATCATTGCCTTGCGAGAAGGTAGAGGTGTTTTTGATGGAATACATGGTTATGAGGAAACCGTTATACCTGAGCTACAAAGAGCAATTCTATCTTCGCATGACATCAACTTGTTGGGTTTAAGGGGACAGGCTAAAACCCGCTTGGCTCGTATGATGATCAATCTGTTGGATGAGTATATCCCTTATATTTCAGGTTCTGAGCTGAACGATGATCCACTACGACCACTTTCTCGATATGGTAGAGATATGGTGGAAGAAAAGGGCGATGATACTCCAATTGCTTGGATGTACCGAAGCGAGCGTTATGCGGAGAAGTTGGCAACTCCAGATGTTTCGGTCGCCGACCTTATTGGTGATGTAGACCCTATCAAAGCCGCAAACCTGAAGTTGTCTTATGCTGATGAGCGCGTAATACATTTCGGTTTGATTCCTCGATCAAATCGTTGCCTTTTTGTTATCAATGAATTACCGGACTTACAGGCAAGAATACAGGTGGCACTTTTCAATATTTTGGAAGAAGGTGATATCCAAATCAGGGGTTTTAAGCTAAGACTCCCTTTGGATATACAATTTGTGTTTACGGCAAACCCAGAAGATTACACTAATCGGGGAAGTATTGTAACGCCTTTGAAAGACCGTATTGCAAGCCAGATTATTACGCATTATCCTGAAAGTATTGAGATTGGTAAGAAAATTACGCAGCAGGAAGCGGATGTGAAACCTGAGCAGGCTGAAATGGTGGAGGTCAATGAAATCGCAAGAGATTTGATTGAACAAATAGCCTTTGAGGCAAGGGAAAGCGAATATGTAGATGAAAAAAGTGGGGTGTCAGCTCGATTGACAATTTCTGCTTATGAAAACTTGCTTAGCGCGGCTGAAAGGCGGGCATTAATTAATGGAGAAACTCACACACATGTCAGGGTTTCGGACTTTTGGGGAGTGTTGCCAGCAATTACGGGAAAGGTAGAGTTAGTATATGAAGGTGAACAGGAAGGTGCTGGTATTGTTGCACAAAATCTGATTGGAAAGTCTATACGGACAATGTTTTTGAAATTCTTCCCAGACCCCGAAAAGGAGAAAAAGAAAGAGCAAAATGTCTATAAAGAGTTGCTTGACTGGTTTGAAGAAGGTGAAGGAGTAGACTTGCTTAATGATGCAAGCAACAAAGTCTACAGCGATACCCTTAAAGGAATCAGAGGGCTTTCAGGTATCATCAAGAAGAAGTATAGCAAGGCTACAGAAGCAGAGCAGCTTTTCATGATGGAATTTGTTTTACATGGCTTGGCTGAGTACTCTATGCTGAGTAAGAAGATGCTTGTATCAGGTGTTCATTTTAAGGATTTATTCAGCAGTATGTTTTCACTTCCGGGTGAAGAAGATGATGAATAGGTAAAGATATAGTGTTTATAACTAACTAAAGGTGTTTCATGCTTTAAGGCAGAAACACCTTTTTTATGAGTGCTGCTTCTTCCATTCTTCCAAAAAAGCATCATCATAGTATTCATAGGAAGTTTGAACCTCTTTTATTTCAAATCCAACCTTTTGGTAAACGTTCAGTGCATTGGGGTGGTCATATTCACAAGTATGAAGCCACAGTTTTGTTATTGGATTATTCCATGCTTTCATAATTCCCCATTTCAGGAAAAATCCACCTATTCCTTTTCCTGTGAAAGCTTGAAGTAAACCGAAGTACAGTATTTCTGGTTCACTCGTGTCCCATTGCGAAAATTCAATAAACCCAGCGAAATGGTTTTGATGAAAAATTCTGAAAATTTTATTGTGTGCACTTTTGAGTTCAGCGTTTAGCTCTGTTTCAGACAGTAAAAGTCTTCCAGTCCACCCCCAAGGAGACCCTACTTTTCTGTAAATTTCCAAATACTCAGATGCTGTAGGATAATTCCATTCTTCTATATTTACATTTTCAGGTGTAGCGGTTACAATATGTTGTGGACGGGTATGCATCTCAAGATACGTAGTTTTTACAGGTATTTTAATCAAATTTTTCATGTGACATTTCATTGAATTCTTGTAGATTATAATTGAATTTTTTTCAGAAGTTTTTAAATTCGGCACATGCATTGAAAATACCTCCATGTTGCCTTTTTAGGATAAATCATTTTGTAACAAAGAATAGACAATGTGAATTACCCTAAAAATAAACTCAAAAATATGGCAGAATTTTTACGAATCAATCCCGATAATCCTCAGGAAAGGAAACTAGAAGAAGTAGTGGATGTATTACGGGCAGGAGGGCTTGTTATTTATCCTACTGACACTGTTTATGGCATAGGTTGCGATCTATACAATCAAAATGCTGTAAAAAGGCTATGTCAATGGAAGGGGATCAACCCTAAGAAAATGAACTTGTCCTTTATATGTTATGACCTTTCTGACATTACAAATTATGTGAGAGGAATGGATACACCAGTATTCCGTGTATTGAAAAAAGCTTTGCCAGGGCCTTTTACCTTTATTATGGAAGCCAGCAGCAAAGTACCAAAGATTGTAGGGGTAAAAAAGAAGCAGGTTGGTATCAGGGTGCCAGATCATAATATTCCAAGAGAGTTGGTAAGGTTGCTAGGCAATCCAATTATTACATCTTCATTGAAGACTTCAGACGAAATATTGGAATACCCAACAGATCCTGAGCTGATCGCTGAAGATTTTGGTAATGATGTAGACTTGGTAATTGATGGTGGAGCAGGGCATAATATGGCTTCCACTGTAGTAGATTGTACCTCTGGAGATTTTGAAGTACTGCGGAAAGGACTAGGTGATATTGAGTTATATTATTAAAAAACTGAAATAGATGCGTTTTAAATCTCTTTCGCCGTTTGTAAATTGAAATGAGTTTTACATGGTGAAAGCCCAACTATAATTTATTGTATTTAATAAACCAAAAGGCCTTTTATCTCAAAAAAAGACAAATATGAAAATTGCTGTTGTAGGAACAGGATACGTTGGCTTGGTATCCGGAACATGTTTTGCCGAGACTGGTAATCATGTAATTTGTGTTGACAATAATGAGGAAAAAGTAGATAAGCTTACAAACGGACGTCTGACAATTTATGAACCAGGTTTGGAGCTTCTTTTTCACAGAAACACAAAAGAAGGCCGTTTGACATTCACAACTAATCTTGAAGAAGCGGTTCGTGAATCTGAAATCATTTTCCTTGCATTGCCAACACCTCCAGGTGAAGATGGTTCTGCAGACCTATCGTATGTTTTAGGTGTAGCTGAAGAACTGGGGCATATTATCAGGGACTATAAGGTAATTGTAGATAAAAGTACAGTACCAGTAGGTACTGCGGAGAAAGTAACTGCTGCAATTGCTAAGCATGCAAAAGTAGATTTTGATGTTGTGTCAAATCCGGAATTTTTGCGTGAAGGTGTAGCTGTAGATGACTTTATGAAGCCTGATCGTGTAGTGATTGGTACTTCTTCTGAGCGGGCAAAGAAAGTAATGCACAGGCTATATGAGCCATTCGTACGTCAGGGTAACCCTGTATACTTTATGGATGAGCGTAGTGCAGAAATGACAAAGTATGCAGCTAACTCTTATCTAGCTACACGTATTACATTCATGAATGAGATTGCGAACCTTTGTGAGAAATTGGGCGCAAATGTAGATATGGTTCGTATTGGTATGGGTAGCGATAGCCGTATCGGTAAGAGATTCTTGTTCCCAGGTGTTGGGTATGGAGGGTCTTGTTTCCCTAAAGATGTTCAGGCATTGGCAAAAACAGCAAGGGAAAATGATTATGACTTCAGATTGCTACACTCTGTGATGGATGTCAATGATCAACAAAAGTTTGTGTTGGCAAATAAAATCAAGAGACACTATGGTGAGAACCTGAGTGGAAAAACAGTGGCTATTTGGGGCTTGGCATTCAAACCGAATACAGATGATATTCGTGAAGCTCCAGCAATTTATATCATTGAGGAGTTATTGAAAGCAGGTGCAAAAGTGAGAGCTTATGACCCTGAAGCAACAGAGAATATGCAAAAAATCTTTGGTGATCAGGTAGACTTTGTGGACCATCGTTATGACGCTCTGAAAGATGCAGATTGCTTGGCTATTATTACTGAATGGAGCATATTCCGTACACCGGATTTTGAATATATGGGAGAGTTGATGAAGGAGAAAGTGATCTTTGACGGTCGTAACCTTTATCATTTGGAAGACATGAAAGCATCAGGGTTCTTCTATAACAGTATAGGTAGAAATGAAGTGCCTAATAAACAAGTACAGACGCAGTTCTAATTTGTAGGTACAGGGAAAATCTCTGAAGGATTACCTTCAGAGATTTTTTTTCAATCATGGCAACAGCAATATTGCATGATTTACTGATAAGCTAGACATTTCCATACCAATTATAAATTTATAGATTGATGAAAAGAGTGCTAATTACGGGAGCTGCTGGGTTTTTGGGTTCTCACCTATGTGATCGTTTCCTGAAAGAGGGTTTCCATGTGATCGGAATGGACAACTTCCTGACAGGAAGTGCTGATAATATAGAACACCTGTTCCCTAATAAGAATTTTGAATTTTACCACCATGATGTAACTAAGTTTGTTCATGTTCCTGGTGACCTAGACTACATATTACATTTTGCATCTCCTGCTAGCCCAATAGACTACTTGCAGATGCCTATTCAAACATTGAAGGTTGGTTCATTGGGTCCATATAATCTTTTAGGGTTGGCTAGAGTAAAAAATGCTCGTTTTGTAATTGCCTCTACTTCGGAAATCTATGGAGATCCAAACGTACATCCACAACCAGAGTCTTATTGGGGAAATGTAAACCCGATCGGTCCTAGAGGGGTATATGATGAGGCGAAACGTTTTCAGGAAGCAATTACTATGGCATATCATACATTCCATGGTGTAAATACTGGTATTGTAAGGATCTTCAATACTTATGGCCCTAGAATGCGTTTGGATGATGGTAGAGCTTTACCAGCGTTTATGAGTCAGGCACTTAGAGGAGAGGATATTACTGTATTTGGAGATGGAAGTCAGACACGTTCCTTCTGCTATGTAGATGACTTGGTTGATGGTATATTCAAGCTTACGATGAGTGATTACCATGACCCTGTCAATATTGGTAACCCTCAAGAAATTACAATCAAAGAATTTGCTGAAGAAATTGTAGAGCTTATTGAAACAAATAGCAAAGTAGTCTATCAGCCACTTCCTAAGGATGATCCAAAACAGAGAAGACCAGATATCAGCAGAGCAAAAGAAGTATTGGGTTGGGAGCCAAAAGTGCAACGCTCAGAAGGATTAAAAATCACGCTTGAGTACTTCAAGGAGAAAGTAAACCCTAAAGTAGGCGTTTAATAAAATATTTAAGCCTATCAGGACCTAATATGATATAGGGCTTGGTAGGCTAATTTTTTTGAATTTAGGATATAATGATTGTATCTGTAGAACTGAACCAAACAACACATTCTTTTCAATTAGATTGCCCAATAGATATTTCTATTCCAATTCAGGAAGGAAGCCAAAATCCCAATTGCTATTATGCAGCTCCTGTAAGAATTGAGACAATCCGGATGGGGTCATTTGTAGGAAGTATAGCAGATGGCGGAAGCTGTGAGTACAAACAATTGACGATTACACCTCACGGAAATGGTACGCACACAGAATGTCTTACACATGTGGCAGGGGGTGATCTAACCATAAATAAAGCATTAACAAAAGGACATTTTGTAGCCCAACTTCTGACAATAGAACCAGAAACTGTAGGTGAGGATATGGTATTGACCTTTGAGGCTTTTATGGCAGCATGGCAAAATATTGAAGTGGAGGCAGTAGTAATAAGGTCATTACCAAATACTGCTGATAAACAGCAAAAACAATATTCAGGAACAAACCCTCCATATCTTTCTCATCAGATAGGCGTGTTTTTAGCAGAAAAAGGAGTGAAACATCTTCTAGTAGATTTGCCGTCGGTAGATAAAGAAGTGGATGGAGGTCAACTAAAGATGCATAAGGCTTTTTGGTGTTTACCAGAGAGT
Source organism: Limibacter armeniacum (assembly GCF_036880985.1). Taxonomy (NCBI): domain Bacteria; kingdom Pseudomonadati; phylum Bacteroidota; class Cytophagia; order Cytophagales; family Flammeovirgaceae; genus Limibacter; species Limibacter armeniacum. Next base: position 2,411,558 of record NZ_JBAJNO010000009.1, on the reverse strand, counting down.
CCAAGAGAGGATGCTACAATCACAGAACTGATATATGTCCCCGATAAGGTAAAAGATGGGTTGTACTTGCTCAACCTTCAAATTCTTAACTTGGTATCAGATGCAAGCCCTTCAAGACCTGTGTTATACCCCGAGGTACTGAAATGATAAAATGCTGATAATATCTATTCTAAAAGTTATATATTTGCCATACTGCGATTACGCTCTTATTATAGATATTGTAGGAATATAAACTTCAAATACTGTAAGAAGAGCAATTGAGGAAGTAGCTTGAAAACGGAAACCTAACAGTATCACTTTTTTTTATCGAATAACCTTCATAACTACTCATATATGACCACGGAAGAAAAGAAAGCATATTTGCTTCTGAAATCTGTTATCTTTCATAAGCATGGCTTGGATGAATCAGAACAACAAATTCTGAATGAAACAGCTATAAAACTGGATGCTCACACTGAGTTGGATTGGGCAAACCAGTTTATCGAAGAAGATTACTGCAATGCTTTTGAGAGAGCTAGGGCTTATTTACTGGATAAAATGATGGAGTTGGATAAAGATGTGCGTTTGGACTATTTGAGTAAAGTATGGGAGGCAAACGATCAAAAAGGATATGTTAGTGAGATAGAAGCAACAGCAATGCTGAAACTGGCAGCTGATTGGGATATTGAGCGAGCATTTATCAATGCAATTAAAAGTTTGAGTGCTAAATGATAACTACTAATTGCAAACATTAAATCCCCAATAAGGTTTCCTCTTTCAGTAACGAAAGAGGTTTTTTTGTTTTAAATAAGAAAGGCTTCAGCCTGACAGATATAGAGTAGCGATGGAAATAAATAAAAAGACAGAAGTAAGGAACCTTGGTACAGTCAGCTATAAAGAAGCTTGGGATTATCAGACTGAATTGTTTGAAGAAACAGTACAGCAGAAACTGGAGAACAGGCGCAGAAGTGATAGAGGGGAAGCTGAGGTTACGACTAAGAACTATTTGTTATTTTGTGAGCATCCGCATGTATATACATTAGGGAAAAGTGGTAAAGAAAACCATTTGTTGCTGAATGAAAGTGGGTTGAAGGAGAATCATGTTGAGTTTTTCAAAATCAACAGAGGTGGTGATATTACGTATCATGGTCCGGGGCAAATTGTAGTTTACCCGATTTTGGATTTGGACCATTTCTTTACAGATATCCACAAGTACATGCGTTATCTGGAAGAAGCTGTTATCCTGACATTAGCGGACTATAATATTCAAGCTGGTAGAATTGAAGGCTTGACAGGTGTTTGGATAGACTTTGAGGAAGGGAAGACCAACCCTAGAAAGATATGTGCAATGGGGGTGAAAACGAGCAGATGGGTAACCATGCACGGATTGGCATTTAATGTTAACACAGACCTTTCTTATTTTGGAAATATAGTGCCTTGTGGTATTTCAGATAAAGCAGTTACCTCTTTGGAGCAAGAGTTAGGGAGACAGGTGCCGATAGAAGAAGTAAGAGTAAGACTGCAAAATCATATTGCCACACTTTTTGAAATGGAAATAATTGAACCTACAAAATAAAGCTGAAAGTCAGTTTTCGGCTTTTACCACTTAAACTAAACAGAAAGAATGAGTCGAGTAAAAGTAACCCACCCGACAGCAAAAATTGATGTAACAATTCCATTGACTTCGTCGAAGAGTGAAAGTAACCGTGCATTGATTATTCAGGCATTAGCCGAAGGAGGAATTGAATTGAAAAACCTTGCAGAAGCAAGGGATACACAAACCATGATTCGCTTGCTGGCTTCAGAGGAACAAACCTTGGATGTATTGGATGCTGGTACAACTATGCGCTTTTTGACTGCATGGAGTGTTGCTACAGGTCGTGATACAATCATGACAGGAACCGAACGTATGCAAGAGCGCCCGATTGCTATTTTGGCAGAAGCCTTAAAAGAATTGGGAGGAGACGTTGAGTACTTGGGGAAAGAAGGATATCCTCCATTACGTATCAAGGGGTTTAAGCAGAAAACCAACCAGATCTCAGTAAAAGGAGATGTAAGTAGCCAGTATATTTCTGCTTTGTTAATGATTGCTCCGGTATTGCCAGAAGGGCTTGAACTGAAGCTTCTGGGAGAAGTGGCTTCTCGTCCATACATTGAGATGACATTGCAACTGATGACGTCATTTGGCGTTGATTGGAAATGGGATGGGGATACCATTACTGTCGCTCATCAAGCTTATCAAGCTGGAACTTTTACGGTAGAGTCCGATTGGTCTGGAGCTAGTTATTGGTACAGTATAGCCGCTTTGGCGAAAGATGCCAAGATCAAACTCTTGAACCTACGTGAGGAGTCGTTGCAAGGAGATAGTGCCATAGTTGAGATTATGGAGAAGCTGGGGGTAAACTCTACTTTTGATGCAGAAGGTGTACTGTTGACAAAAGGGACTATTTCTGAAGACTTTGATTACGACTTTACACATTGTCCTGATTTAGCACAGACAATCGTCGCACTTTGCGCTGCTTTAGGTGTGAAGGCTCGTTTAACAGGGTTAAAGAGTTTGAGAATAAAGGAGACAGACCGAATTCAGGCACTTTATAATGAGGTGAAGAAATTAGGTACTACCATTGAAGTGATTGGTGATGACGAAATTATTGTACCTGTAGGACAGTTGAAATTTCCTGAAGGAGTTACGGTAGATACTTACGAAGATCACCGTATGGCAATGGCATTTGCACCACTGGCTCTTGTGCATCCTGTTGTTATTGAAGAACCTGATGTGGTAAAGAAATCATATCCTAGATATTGGGAACATCTTGAACTGGCAGGGTTCGAGGTTGAATAAATCTACTATATCAGGAAAGAATAAGAACGGCACTATTTAAAGTAGTGCCGTTTTCTTTTTTAATCATTAGGAATGAGATAGGCTTCCAGTTTTTGCTTGTGTACAGTGTAAACTTTGAAGGCTTTTTCTGATGAAACATATTCCATTCTAATATTTTGGTTACTTGGTAATGGCTTATCTAAAACAGGTTCACCATTTATGTAAAACAAGTATGTGAGTTGTGTTTCTGGTAATGTAAAAGATAAGACTTCTGCATCTACTCCAAAATCGAAGTATTGTATAATTGGGTCATGGTTGAAAAGGTGAGGTACTTTGAATATTAATTGGCCTCTTTGGTTTAGTACTTTAAGAACCTTTCCATTTTGAACTGTCAATAACCACTTTTTTTGCTCAATCTCATCAACAACCATTTGGAAATAACCATTTGGAAATTCTTCATGAAGCTCTAGACGCTCAGTGACTTTTCCATCTTGATCAACTGTAGCAAAAGCACCTTCATCGCTGATAAAACCAAAGGATAATTGGTTGTCATTTTTTTGGAGTGACCCATTTGTACTGACAGGAATGCCAAATTGCATAGGAAAGCCTTTAATAGGCTTACCATTTATATCAAAAGCAGAAACTTTTCCTTTATCAGACAAAGTAAAAAGATAACCTTTGCCGTTGGCTTCTTTGTAATGAGGAGGAGTAACCAATGGCTCCAGTAATTTTTGGGGTGCCCATCCTGAAAGAAACTTACCGTCGGTATGTGTAATATACATTTGCCCATAACCATCTACAGCAGCAAGGCAGTATTGCTCATTCTTTTTAGGGTGTTTAAAAGCCATAAACTGCTCAAACTGAATATAGGGAGGCAATGATAGGGGAAACCCTCGATGCATCTTTCCCGACACAGTGATAGCATATATTTTATTGCCCGCAGCAAAGGTGATTAGGTCTTCCTTTTTGCCAAAGTAATGAAGCTTGTGTATGCCTTCTGCTATAGGAGCATCCAAGTTAAATGCCCACAATTGATTTCCTTTCGTATCAGCACAGATCAGCTTGTTATGTTGATCTTGAAAAAGAATATATTGATGATCCAATAGGATCAATTCATTTAATAGCCTGTGGAAGGTCTTCGAAAAAACTTTAGCAGGAGTGTCTTTTTGCTTGAGTGGGATCTGTTTATATGTATTATGAGTGACTTTAAATGCTGTTGTACTGTCATTAATCGTCAGGGATAGGAATTCAAAGTCGAGTAGTTTTCTTCTTTGCAGGTTCAGCTTTTTCTGCCATTCAGGTGTTAAAGTTGATAAGAAATTTTTCCACGCAGTTTTAGTTTGAATAGCTAGACTAAAGGTACTTTCTCCGTATTGATCACTCACAATGGATGAAAAATGATCTTGTTGCGTCCACACCTGTTGAAGTTCTTGAGACCTGATCCACTCTTGAATTGTTTCCAAACTGTTGGCTCCCACCAATAGGTTATGGTGAAAAGTATAATAAAACTTAGGGTACCCTTTGAAAAGCTTACCAAATAAGGCAGCAGGAACTTCCGTCATTTCCAAACTGAAAATCGTATGACTTCTGTAGTCCTTTTGGTAAGCGGATTCATTTTTCTGCTCCTCAAATAGCTCTTGAAATGTATCAGTAGCTTTTTGTATGTTTTCAACTTTACAAAGGAGTAATAACCCAGCTTCCCCACTTTGCTCTTTATAAGTAACGACTTGTCCAATTTCTTCCAGAATGTTTTCATAAAAATCATCCAAGTCAAAGCCTAATGCATTAATACGCTCACGTGTAGCCCTAGCCTCTGGTGATATTGATTCTAACTGTTCAAATGCCTGTTCTCCAAACCTTTCGCCATCCGTTATACCAAACCGGAAATAATAAGCAGCCCCATTCGGAATCCACTGTAAAAGCTTGTTGGGTGTAGGATGTTGCCCATTTGTAAGGAAAGAAAGATAGGTGTCTTCTTCATTTTGTTTATGCTTCTGACTGGCTAACAAAAGCCCATTAGGTGCCTGTAATAGTGATACTCCAGTACCTTTATAAATATCTTTTAACCAGCTTAATGAGCTATTGAGTTCAGGCTGAAAGACTTTGTGGAATAAGCCATTAATCTTATGAAAGTCAATATAGAGGTGATAGCCATCCTGTTGATAGGTGTATTTTTTAAGTCTATGTGCATCAGGGTAAAGTTTGGCTTCTTGGCGAATAGCAGATTCCACCATTACACCATCCCAACTACCTATCAGGTGATCTTTTACACGAGCAAATACTAACTTTCGCCCTTTTGACATAGGAACCTCCCAAATTGTATGTTTACGGTACTCCCTTTTTGTAGGTGTTTGCTTGAGCTTTACTTGAAAGTGAGCAGCAAGTGTATCTGCATATGTAGTCGTTTCAGATTGGTTTATGGGAAGAATAACAGAGAAAGCATATGGTTTTACACCTTCTGTACTGACTGTTAAATAAGCTTTTCCTTCAGCAACTTGGTGTGGAAATACAGAACAAAGTTGTATGATTTCGTCTTGAATACTTGCAGCTAGTGGTATTTGAGAAAGGCTTTGCCAAACACTAAGTGTATCCAAAGAAGAACAAAACCCATTAAGATTATCAGATTCAGCGACAATAACACTACTCTCAGGAATCAATTCCCAAGGGTCTGCGGATCGTTGTTTCTCTTGAAATGAAAAGGCTAGTCTGATTGCTATGTATAATAACCCAATAACAGCCAATGTAGCTGCTAACAGGTGTTGATCTTCCTTTTGTCTCAACCACATATTATGCTCATTTATTCATTGGATAGGTAAAGCTATTATTTATTTCTGATGAATATATAGCTTTACCTATATCTCCTCACATCTTTTAGAAAGAGAAAACAACCCCGTTTTCAATGGTATAGTTAGTCTGTTTGATTGGAACTACTGGAGCAGCATCATGCCATAGGGAAGCCATTAAATTAAATTTCATATGCTCACTTAATCCTACTTGAAAGTTGAACTCAGAGCTGATTCTTGGCTCATCTAGCGTTTCAAACATAGCTTGGTAATAAACGATGCAGTTAATGGACGTCTCATCTGAAATATCATAGGTAACAGAACAGTAAGTATTGTTCTTCAATCTGTCTGTAATACGTGAGATGACATCTCCTTCATTCCATCCTAGTGTTTCATCCACTTCATTTTCAGTGATGGTCCACTCCCACCCTTCATGTTCAAACATGGCACCTGTACCAATAGCAATTTTTACTTTTTCTTTACTGTGTAAGGCATAGCGAACTCCGCCTCCTCCAAGGTAGCGTTGCTGCATTCCTCTTACTTGGTCATATTGAATTTGCCCGAAGAGTTCATAGGATAGCCGCTTCTTGTGAAAAAGGTTTGTACGGATGTGTCCATACCCCTGACTCTCCAGTAAAGAACCATTACCTTTCAGCATTTCCAACTCCCCAATCATGATATAGGCATGTGTTGTCCCATAATATGTGAGGTTACTGTTCAGGCTGAATATCATGGACTGAACTTGCTGGTTTTGTAGAGTGAAATTGGCTCCAAGGTTTCCCATCCATTTTGTGGAGTCACTATCCTCAGTTCGTTCCTTTTCAATATTGAGAATTTGGGCAGAAAGTGCCCATGGAGTAAGTATCAATAGTAGTAAAGCAAAATACCTTCTCATAAAAAATAAGTAGTTAATAAGATGATCTCTTGTTGAAGCCTATTAGGCTTGTTAATTAAATATTGGTTTTGGTTACTGCATAAACAGAAAGTGCTGTCCCCTGTACAAGAACAGCACTTTCCATGCCTTGTTTACAGGCAAAAGTGAATAATGGTATTCAGAACTATTTTTTGATATTCATTTGATCCAACAGTTCTTCCAAAATTCTGTTGTAGAGTGCGTCAGAATCCGATTTCTGTGATACTGTCTTGCTAGCATGTACTACAGTACTGTGATCACGCCCTCCGAAATGGTCACCAATGGCTTTGAGAGGCTCTTTCGTGTACTCTTTTGAGAAGTACATGGCAATTTGTCTCGCATTGGCAATGTCCTTTTTACGGGTTTTAGACTTCAGTTCTTCAACAGAAATACTGAAGTACTCGGCTACCACTTGCTGAATAAATTCAACGGTGATTTCCTTCTCCGTATTGCGGACAATATTGAGAAGAGCGCTTTTAGCCATGTCAAGGTCAATCTCCCTGCTCATTAGCGAAGCATTGGCAACCAAAGAAACTAGTACGCCTTCCAATTCTCTAATATTGGAGTCAATATTATAGGCTAGGTATTCTACGACATCTTCAGGAACATTGATACCTTCTGAAGTCAGCTTTTGTTGTACAATTGCTACTCTTGTTTCAAAATCTGGCTTTTGAATGTCAGCAGTCAATCCCCATTTAAAACGTGAAAGCAGTCTATCTGTCAGCCCTTCAAGCACCCTTGGTGGACGGTCAGAGGTCATAATGATTTGTCTGCCGCTTTGGTGAAGACGGTTGAATATATGGAAGAATGTTTCCTGTGTTTTCTCTTTTCTGGCAAGGAACTGAATGTCATCAACAATCAAGACATCTACCTTAAGGTAGTACTCTGTAAACTGGTTGACATTGTTGTTTTTTAGAGCTTCAATAAACTGAGTAGTAAATTGCTCTGAAGAAACGTACAGTACGAATTTTCTATGATCATTCTGCTTGATCTCATTACCTACAGCTTGTGCCAAGTGCGTCTTGCCAAGTCCTACACCACCATATACCACCAGTGGGTTAAAGGATGTAATACCAGGTTTCTTTGCAATGGCGATCCCCGCTGATCTTGCTAGCCTGTTACAATCTCCTTCGATGTAAGTGCCAAATGTATAATTAGGGTTCAGGTTTGACTCCCTGTACTCAGGATCATTGACAGTTGGAATATCGTAAGTATGTTGCATACTGCTTTGTACAGGAACATGAGTTTTATTCCTGTTTGGTTGCTGCTGCGGCTTTGAGCTATTTCCTGATTTTTGTTGGACATGGGCACCTGTATAAGGCTGCTGTTGCCTTTTTTCAGGCATCGTTGACATACCTCCAGACTGTTGTCCATAACCTTGTGTAGAAGATTGAGACTGCTGAGGGTAAGAAGTATTTTGTTCGTAATTGTTGCCTTGCTGTTGACCAAAATTACCATGCTGGGGCTGTTGCTGATACATAGGGTTAGCATGCCCAGGATTTGGTGTTTGTCGGTTTTGTAAAGTGAAAGGTGTATTGGCCGGACGGGTCTTCATGACAATTGAATACTCAAGTTTACCAGAAGGTCCCAGTTCAGTATCAATAGCTTTCTTTAATAAATGCACATAATACTCCTCTAACCATTCATAGAAAAAAGGACTAGGAACGGCTATAGTAAGTACATTATTTTCCAACTTGACAGCCTTGATAGGCTGAAACCATGTTTGAAAACTCTGTGCAGAAATTTCTTTGCGAATTACCTCAAGGCAATTTTGCCACACTGTATGACAGTCTTTTGCCATCTATTTATAATCGTGTTTGTTTATTGAACTCAATTAAAGGCGCTACAGGCTAGCATCTGCCTTTTTATAAAGCAGGGGTCGAAAATAGATAAAAGGCGGGTCTTTATCAACCAATTATTTCCCTCGTGAGTTTACCTCTTCCCTAAGCCATTCTGATGATTTGTCAAGATGTAGCGCAATCAGGTCAATTGACCCTTTTTGTAAAGGGTTGATACCTATTTAGTATGCTTTGAAATATCCAAAATGGGATTGGAAAAATCATAAGGCACAACAAATGCAAAAGTCTTAAAAAATACTGAGAATGAAAACCTTAAAAGGTTATCAATTCTGAATATTCAGTAGCAATTTTTAAAGTAAAGCTAGAGAGGTGTTTTTCTCTGGTGCAAAAAGATAATGGAGAAGTACTAGAAAAACAAAAAGCTCAAACCTTATAATACAGGTTTGAGCTTTCAGATATAGATCTGACAATAGTCTGTGACTATTCAGCTGGAACTACTGATACGTAAGATCTTTTGTTCAGTCCTTTTTTGAACTCAACTTTACCGTCTACCAAAGCAAACAGTGTGTGGTCTTTACCCATACCCACGTTTTTACCTGGGTGGTGCTGAGTACCTCTTTGTCTTACGATAATGTTGCCAGCTACGATTGCCTGACCTCCGAAAATTTTCACGCCGAGACGTTTACTTTCGGACTCTCTTCCGTTTCGCGAACTACCAACGCCTTTCTTATGTGCCATTGTATTCTAGAGTTTTAAGATTCTTACTTAGTGATACCTTCGATCAGAACTTTAGTGAACTGCTGTCTGTGACCGTTTCTAACTTTGTAACCTTTTCTTCTTTTCTTTTTGAAAACGATTACTTTTTCGCCTTTAACGTGACCCAATACTTTGCCAGTCACTTTAGCGCCATCTACTTTTGGGGCACCAACTTCTACAGTTGAATCATTGTCCAGAAGCAATACACTGTCAAATTCTACTGATGAACCCTCTTCAGCATCCAGCTTCTGGGTGTAGATATATTTATTCTCTTCAACTTTAAATTGTTGCCCAGCTATTTCTACTATTGCGTACATTTTTATCTCGAGTTAATTTTTTTTTCACGAAATGGCTGCAAATTTAAATCTATAGTTTTATAAACGCAACATTATCACAGAAATAATAAAGAGGTTGGCCTTAAAAAGTCTAAATACTTTAAAGACAACCCTTAACAATGCTGTGTTTAGAGGCTATAGAAACCCCATTTGCAACAAAAACATGCTAAGATAACACATTCTATCCGATTGACAAAAAACAAGTCAGGTACTTAGGGGATTGGCTGACAACAAGTCGGTTAGCAAATAAGATGTTTAGGCGCTAAAGGTGCTAATGAGCAGGGACGAAAGGTCGTGAAATTTAAGCTATGAACTCAAGAACATTCGACTTAACTTTGGTTGTATAGGTAAGCTACACCTCAGGTTACCCAAAGCCTGAATATTCAATACTTAAATACTGTATACTATGAGCGAAAGAATAGAAGAACCAATTCTGAAAGAGAATAACGATCGCTTTGTCTTGTTCCCGATTCAACACGCAGATATCTGGGAGTTTTACAAGAAAGCGGAAGCCAGTTTTTGGACAGCCGAAGAGATTGACCTGAGTCAGGACCTGACAGATTGGGAAAAGCTAAATGACGGAGAGCGTCACTTTGTTTCTCATGTTTTAGCGTTCTTTGCTGCCAGTGATGGCATCGTAAACGAGAATCTAGCCGAAAACTTTCTTTCAGAAGTTCAATATACAGAGGCTAAGTTCTTCTATGGCTTTCAGGTTGCCATTGAAAATATCCACTCAGAAACGTACTCCTTGTTGATCGATACTTATGTAAAAGACAATAAGCAGAAAGACTTTTTATTTAAAGCCATTGATAATCTTGAATGTGTAAAGAAAAAGGCTGATTGGGCATTGAGGTGGATTGATAATGGTTCATTTGTAGAGCGACTGATTGCTTTTGCAGCTGTTGAGGGTATTTTCTTTTCAGGCAGTTTTTGCTCTATTTTCTGGTTAAAGAAAAGAGGTCTGATGCCAGGGTTGAGTTTCTCTAATGAGTTGATTTCAAGAGATGAAGGATTACACTGCGACTTTGCTTGCCACTTATATAATAACCATGTGGTGAACAAGCTGCCAAAAGAGACTGTGACAGAAATTATTCGTGATGCGGTGAATATCGAGCAAGAGTTTGTCAGAGATGCAATTCCTGTAAAGCTGATTGGAATGAATGCAGACCTGATGTGTCAATATATCGAGTTTGTAGCTGATAGACTTCTGGTTTCATTGCAGTGTGAAAAGGTGTATAACGCAGAGAATCCTTTTGACTTCATGGAACTGATCTCGCTTCAGGGTAAGACCAACTTCTTTGAAAAGCGTGTTTCGGAGTATCAGAAGTCTGGTGTGATGAACAGTATTGGCAAGGATGATAATCCTAAATTTTCTTTGGATGAAGATTTCTAGGTTTAGGACTTTGTCAAGATGACTATAATAGACGGCTTTGTGAAAATCATGACTACAAAGCCGTTTTTTCTTTCTAAAAATTGTTAAATTGAATTATAAATTAACAAGGGTATTTCATTATTAATGAATGATTATATTTGTTATACAATACCAAAAACATCATTTGCAGTTTTTTTAGGTCAAATTTTAAATATGACACAACCAATGATGAACTAAACACATTTTCCGGATATGGCGTACTAAACCTATTATTGTAAAGAAAATGTGCTTTTGATCACTAATGGGAGTAAAAATATGGTACTGAAGATGGGAAAAGCGAAGTCTGGTAATAAGCCAACAGAAGACAGCACGATTATAAATACCAACGGAGACAGCTTGATTCCAAAAAAGAAAAAGAAGTTTAAACTGATTGGAATTGATAGCTTTGGGAATGTCATTTTTCTGAAGCGAATGCTTATCAGCGTATTGGCAAGTGCCACTTATGCGAGAATGAATATTTATAATAAGCTGAAGGTAAGTGGGATGGAGCACCTGAAAGGGCTACCAAGTAATAATGTCTTGTTTATCTCAAACCATCAGACCTACTATTCAGATGTGATGGCACTATATCATATCTTTTGTAGCGCCAAATGGGGGCTGAACGATGTGAACTTACCTATTTATATTTTGAGTCCAAGAGCAAACATGTTCTATGTGGCGGCAGAAGAGACCATGAAACAAAGTGGTATCTTGCCTAAGATATTTTCACTGACAGGAGCCGTGACGGTGAAGCGTTCATGGAGGGCTTCAGGTCAAAATGTAAGCCGTGGAGCTGATGTATCTGCACCTGCCAAAATTAAAAAAGCTTTGGACCAAGGATGGGTAGTGACCTTTCCGCAAGGAACTACAAGTCCATATGCGCCGGTAAGAAAGGGTACTGCCAATATTATCAAAACATATAACCCAGTTGTAATTCCGGTTGTGATAGATGGTTTTAGAAGGGCTTTTGATAAGAAAGGACTCTTCTTTAAGAAAAAAGGAACTACGTTGCAGGTTCGTATCAAACCACCAATGGAGTTTGATATGGACGATAACCTGAATGATATTGTAGCAAAAATAACGGATGCTATTGAGCAAAACCCTGAAAAGGCAAAAAGTGCAAATAGCTAAAACAAAAAGTCCATTGCAGAGTAAGTGCAATGGACTTTTTTATTATCCAATAAATTCTCTAACAGCTGAGAGAAACTTTTCAGGTTGTTCTGCATGTATCCAGTGACCTGCGCCGTCAACCATTTTAATATCGACATTACGGAAAAGTGTATTGATTTCCTCCTTGTCAGATGCTTGTATGTAGTTGGAATTTTTGCCTCCGACAAATAAGCTTGGAACATCAATGACACCATTAGTAGTAAGTCTTTGTCCAACGTTACCGATCTTTTCTGTAATAACAGGCAAGTTGATTCTCCATCCAAACCCACCTTCAGGTTTACGATAAAGGTTTTTGAGCAAGAACATTCTTACTCCCATTTCAGGAACGTAAGTTGCCAAAGCTTTGTCAGCATCTCCTCTACCCTTCAAGTTATCAATGTCAATAGCGTTCAGCCCTTCCAAAATGGTTTGGTGGTGGATTGGGTATTGTCTAGGTGAAATGTCAACCACAACAAGCTTACTGAGCATTTCAGGATATTTGGCAGCAAACTGCATCGCTACCTTACCTCCCATTGAATGTCCAATGATGATAGGGTTTTCAATTCCTTTTTCCTGAATGAAATTTTTAAGGTCTTCTACGAAGGTTTCGTAGTCGAATTCAGGGGTGTTAGGAGATTGACCATGGTTACGTTGGTCTACGATGTAGACATGGTAATCTTCAGAAAGGGTTTTGGCAATTGAAAGCCAATTGTCTGATGAGCCAAATAAGCCATGAAGTATGATAAGCGGCTGTCCACTTCCTTGTTCTCTGTAGAATAGTTCCATTGTGATATATACTGTATATATTTGTGCCGTCTGTTAGGCTTAAAATAAATTACGCTGTCATCTATAGCTAACAAGCTAGAAGCAGACAGGTTTGATTCGTAGCCCGAAAAAGTAGATAGGTTACGAGGTTTGTTCCGCACAAATGTAAAGTATTTTATAATGAAGACGCTAAAGGTATTCTTTCTCCTTGTGATGATATCAGGTTTGGCTGCATGCCGACTTGAGGTGAAAACTGATATAGACACCAAAGCTGTAAACAAGGAGTTGCAAAGCAGAAAGATCAGAAGGATTTCAGATACAGAAATTTCTCAAGAGGCTTATAAGAGAGGTACACAAATTGGTGCATTCTATAAAGCTTCGTTGGATAAGCAAGAAAGCATATGTTCATTAGGGGTGCTACCAACATTGCCTGATTCACTAAAGCAGTTTGTGTTGAGGAGTCAAGTCATTTGTGAAACACCAGCCGATTCGACTACGGTTGAGTTTCAGCTTTATGAAGCTTACAGGTATGCCTTGGAGCAAGGTGGTAGTATCAAGGAGAATCTTCAGGAGAAGTCTGAAACAGAGTATTTATACTCTTTGCCATTCACCTATCAAGAGGGAGAGGTAAGTAGATTAGCGCTTTTGAATATAGCACTAAATAAAAAACAAATTGTTTTGGGCTTGTATTAAGCAAACGGGTTTGACTATTTCAAGTAGTCAAACCCGTTTATTGTTATTTATCTCTTTTATAGAGTTCCTCAGCAAAGCCTCTTAAATACTGCTTCTTCTCCTCAGGAATGTTGAGTTTGTCTAGACAGTCAAATCCTTTTTGGAAATACTCATCCATTTTTTGTTCAGCAATGGCTTTGATGCCAAGAGCATCATAGATGCTTGTAACAGCTTTTACTTTTTCAGTTTTATCAAAACTATCAATAGAGAGCCAATGGGTTAGCTCTTTCTCTGTCTCACCAGAAGCCAACTCCATAGCCTTGATTAGCATATAGGTTTTTTTGTTGGCAATGATGTCCCCTCCTACTTGCTTACCAAATTTGGCTTGATCAGCATATACATCTAAGATATCATCCTTGATTTGGAAACCAGTACCAATATTTTCACCAAACTCTTTCAATAAACTAGCTTGGTGGGCATCAGCACCGCCTATTATTGCGCCCAGTCTGAGACTGAATCCAAGCAATACAGCTGTTTTTAGTCTGATCATTTCCACATATGCATCTTCTTTGACATCATTAAGTGTCTCAAAGTTCATGTCATATTGTTGTCCTTCACATACTTCAGCAGCGCATTTGTTAAACAAAGCTAGTACGGTTGATAGCTTATCTGTAGGAAGTTGAAGAAACTGATCGTATGCTTTTACTAGCATAACATCTCCTGAAAGAATGGCTGTATTGTCATTCCACTTTTCATGGACAGTAGCTTTTCCTCGTCTTAAAGGTGCCTTATCCATAATGTCGTCATGCATCAGCGTGAAATTATGGAACATTTCGACACCAAGAGCTGGTTGCATAGCTTTTAGATAATCATCATCAAAAAGGTAACAGCCTAAAAGTGTTAAGACTGGTCTAGTCCGTTTTCCTCCTATAGAAAGAATATAATAAAGCGGGTCATACAACTCGGCAGGTGTCGTGCCTGCATCTAGATTGTGAATGGCCTCTTGCACTTGTACGGCCGCAGCTTTAAAATCAAATGACATATATAAGGTGTTTAGTTTATTCTACAAATTAGTGCTACTCCCATTTTCTACTGTTTAAAGCAAGTTTGGCGAGAGAGAGCATGATGGTAATGATACTAAGGAAGTAAAGTACGTTTCGTGAATCTATTAGTCCTTTGCTTACAGAACGGTAGTGATAGTCAATTCCCCATTTAGATAGTATATAAGAGTAATCAGCCCAAACATTCACAGAAGCAAGTAATGTAAATCCATCGTATAATAGGAAACAGAAAAAGAGTGAGATGATAAAGGCTACAATCTGGTTGTCTGTTAAAGATGATGCTAGTATTCCGATAGCTGTAAATGTTGCTCCTAAGAAAAATAAGCCAATATAAGAGCCAATTACAGCTGCTGTATCAATATTGCCTTGTGGTGTGCCTAGTTGGTATACGGAATAGTAGTAGATAAATGTAGGAATGAGTGATACGATAACCAGTACTAAACAAGCTAAGTACTTGCCTGTTATAATTTGAAGGTCTGAAAGTGGCCTAGTCAGTAACAACTCTAAAGTGCCTGTACGTTTCTCTTCTGATATACTTCTCATCGTAATGGCAGGAATGAGAAACATAAAAATGTAAGGAGCCAATGAGAATAGCGGTTGTAAGTTAGCAAAGCCTCCTGCAGGAATACTTGTGTTGGGAAATACCCAAGAGAATAATCCTGATACAATCAGAAATACCAATATGACAATGTACCCAGCTAATGAACTCAAGAAGCTGTTGACTTCCTTTAATAATACCTGCAGCATAACTCTCTCCTATTTGTTCTTAATTCTATTATAATGGAAGGCAATTTTACTTAATTTATTAAGAATATCCTCGTGTAAGTACCATGTTAGTTTTTAGCAGAATGTTTCCGATTTACATATGGAATCCTTTTATTTGTATTGGGCCGGATAAATTGGAAAATTCAACATAATTAAAATAAGGCGATCTAACCATTTATAGAGCAGGCCGCACCCCGATAATGTAGGGGCTCTTTAAGGGAGTTAACAGCGGAAGGTCGACATTTGGTGGTGAGTCTAATCCTGTCTATTTGGAATTTTTTCCAACCGGCCCACTTTTTTCTGCTTGATAATCAGGTAACACTGATCACTCCTATTTAAAATCCTATTATTAATCTTGTGTTAACGGAATGTTTTTCTACCTTTGCACTCCGCAAAACGGGAAACACCCGCAGCGGCCAGCCACTCCAACGGGAGCGGCAATAATGCTTCCTGACAGCGACAATGGATAAGTGAAAATTAATTCACAATGTTGCTTGCAAATAACGGGGAAAAGGTTTTACCTTTGCATCCGCTTCTTTCGGGAAGGTTTTCGAGCTAACGGTTCGGAAATAAAAAATAAAGAAAAGTCTTGGAGTTTTGGTGAAGGTTTTCTTACCTTTGCAGCCGCTTCAAGCGAAAAGGTTCCGGAAGGGTCCACGGAAAAGTCCAAGAAGTTGGATTTTGAAAAGTTCTTTGAGAGGATTTAGGACAGTGGTAAGAGATAAAGCTTTAGGGTTTTATTTCGATCACGCAAAACAAGTACGACAAGACAAGCACAAGCGTCAATTCCAACAATTGAAAAGCAGGAGACAGGTCAGAAAACACGACGACAATTGGAGCTGTTCCTTTCAAGGGGCAGCCCAAGTCAACAATCTCTTACAATGGAGAGTTTGATCCTGGCTCAGGATGAACGCTAGCGGCAGGCCTAATACATGCAAGTCGCGGGGTAGGGTTTCCTTCGGGGAGCCTGAGACCGGCGCACGGGTGCGTAACGCGTATGCAACCTGCCCGCTGCAGGGGAATAGCCCGGAGAAATCCGGATTAATGCCCCGTAGCACTGTTTACCTGCATGGGTGAACAGTTAAAGGAGCGATCCGGCAGCGGATGGGCATGCGTCTGATTAGCTAGTTGGCGGGGTAACGGCCCACCAAGGCCACGATCAGTAGGGGTTCTGAGAGGATGATCCCCCACACTGGTACTGAGACACGGACCAGACTCCTACGGGAGGCAGCAGTAGGGAATATTGGGCAATGGGCGCAAGCCTGACCCAGCCATGCCGCGTGAGCGAAGAAGGCCCTCGGGTCGTAAAGCTCTTTTATAGGGGAAGAACAAGTGGGGTGCGCCCTGCTCTGACGGTACCCTATGAATAAGCACCGGCTAACTCCGTGCCAGCAGCCGCGGTAATACGGAGGGTGCAAGCGTTGTCCGGAAT
This sequence comes from Limibacter armeniacum, assembly GCF_036880985.1. Taxonomy (NCBI): domain Bacteria; kingdom Pseudomonadati; phylum Bacteroidota; class Cytophagia; order Cytophagales; family Flammeovirgaceae; genus Limibacter; species Limibacter armeniacum. The sequence goes on along the minus strand of NZ_JBAJNO010000009.1, from coordinate 2,394,917 downwards.
TATTGGGTTTAAAGGGTACGCAGGCGGTCTGTTAAGTCAGTGGTGAAAGTTCACAGCTCAACTGTGAAAGTGCCATTGATACTGGCAGACTTGAGTACCGGAGAGGTAGGCGGAATTCCCCATGTAGCGGTGAAATGCACAGATATGGGGAGGAACACCGAAAGCGAAGGCAGCCTACTGGCCGGTAACTGACGCTCAGGTACGAAAGCGCGGGGAGCGAACAGGATTAGATACCCTGGTAGTCCGCGCCGTAAACGATGAAGACTAGGTGTCTGCCCTTCGGGGTGGGTGCCCAAGCGAAAGTGATAAGTCTTCCACCTGGGGAGTACGCTGGCAACAGTGAAACTCAAAGGAATTGACGGGGGTCCGCACAAGCGGTGGAGCATGTGGTTTAATTCGATGATACGCGAGGAACCTTACCTGGGCTCGAATCCCATTCGACAGGTCTAGAGATAGATCTTTCTTCGGACGGATGGGAAGGTGCTGCATGGCCGTCGTCAGCTCGTGCCGTGAGGTGTTGGGTTAAGTCCCGCAACGAGCGCAACCCCTACCTTCAGTTACCATCGGGTAAAGCCGGGGACTCTGGAGGAACTGCCTGCGCAAGCAGAGAGGAAGGCGGGGACGACGTCAGGTCATCATGGCCCTTACGCCCAGGGCTACACACGTGCTACAATGGTAGGGACAGAGGGCAGCGACATGGCGACATGAAGCGAATCCCAAAAACCCTATCTCAGTTCGGATCGCAGCCTGCAACTCGGCTGCGTGAAGCTGGAATCGCTAGTAATCGCGTATCAGCAATGACGCGGTGAATACGTTCCCGGACCTTGTACACACCGCCCGTCAAGCCATGGGAGTTGGGTGGGCCTGAAGAGGGTGGCCGTAACAGGAGCTCTCAAGGGCAAAACCAGCGACTGGGGCTAAGTCGTAACAAGGTAGCCGTACCGGAAGGTGCGGCTGGAACACCTCCTTTCTGGAGACCGTCCCTGTAGTTGTAGGGGAAGGCGCCTGTGCCGTTGGTTGTACGGCGTGAACACTGTCCAAATCTAATCTCACAAAAGTGAGGGCGCGTAGCTCAGGTGGTTAGAGCGCTACACTGATAATGTAGAGGTCGCTGGTTCGAGTCCAGCCGTGCCCACTCACTCCTTGTGTATCCCCTTGATTTAAAGGGGATACGTTCTACAAGGGAAAGGTTCTTTGACATACTGCCAAATTAAAAAGCAACGAGGCCTGCCTGCCGCAGTTGATGCTGTTTACGGTATTGACGGCAGGCGGCAAGAAGAAAAGCAAGAAAAAGTAATAAAGGGCGTACAGTGGATGCCTGGGCTTCCAGAGGCTATGAAGGACGCGACAAGCTGCGAAAAACTTCGGGGAGGTGCACATGACCCTTGATCCGAAGGTATCCGAATGGGACAACCCACCATGCTGAAGGCATGGTTTTAGAGCCAACGCGGGGAACTGAAACATCTAAGTACCCGCAGGAAGAGAAAACAAGAGTGATTCCGCAAGTAGTGGCGAGCGAACGCGGAGAAGCCCAAACCGTCGGTGTTACGGCACTGTCGGGGTTGTAGGGCTTGCATAATGTGAAGACACGGAACTGGAAGGCGCTGGAAAGCGCCGCCGCAGAGGGTGAGAGTCCCGTACAGGTAATGTGTTGATCAGGCAAGTACCCTGAGTAGGGGGGAGCCGGTGAAACTCCCTCTGAAGCAGGCAGCACCATCTGCCAAGGCTAAATACTCCTGGAAGACCGATAGCGAACAAGTACCGTGAGGGAAAGGTGAAAAGCACCGTGAATAACGGGGTGAAACAGATCCTGAAACTGTACGCCTACAAGCGGTCGGAGCCCATCAGTTGGGTGACGGCGTGCCTTTTGCATAATGAGCCTACGAGTTGCACCTCACCAGCAAGGTTAAGTTCTTCAAGGGACGGAGCCGCAGCGAAAGCGAGTCTGAATAGGGCGCCATAGTTGGTGGGGGCAGACGCGAAACCGTGTGATCTACCCATGGCCAGGGTGAAGACGGGGTAACACCCGTTGGAGGCCCGAACCAGTTGACGTTGAAAAGTCTTTGGATGAGCTGTGGGTAGGGGTGAAAGGCCAATCAAACTCGGAAATAGCTCGTACTCCCCGAAATGCCTTTAGGGGCAGCGTGGGGTGTTTTCTTGCGGAGGTAGAGCTACCGATTGGACTAGGGGGCTTCACCGCCTACCGAATCCAGACGAACTCCGAATGCCGCAAGATTAAGCCCTGCAGTGAGGGCTGGGGTGCTAAGGTCCCAGTCCGAGAGGGAAAGAACCCAGACCGCCGGCTAAGGTCCCCAAATCTGTGTTAAGTTGAACAAAGGAAGTGCAGTCGCGGAGACAGCCAGGATGTTGGCTTGGAAGCAGCCATTCATTTAAAGAGTGCGTAACAGCTCACTGGT